>LBOO01000001.1 GCA_000989565.1 Candidatus Peregrinibacteria bacterium GW2011_GWA2_33_10
GTACTATAATTATGAAAGACCTCACCAAGCTTTGAATGGACTGACCCCAAAAAAAATTCTTGAAAATTTGTCAACGAATTAGTTGACTTTTACAATCCCAACCCCTAATTGCAAAGTAATTAGTATCCCCTGATTTATCGACTTCTTTATTCCCCCTTTTCTTCATCTGCCTTTTCTTTCTTCTTAACTGCCTTTTTATCCTCGGTTTTTTTTCCATTCACTTCAATTTTTTCAATAACCAAATCAGTTAATTCAGCACGAAAACCTTGAGTAAGTCTATACCTTTTTTTCGGCTTCATTTTAAATACCCTTACTTTTTCGCCTCTATAATGCTTTTCAACTTTTGCTTCCACCAAAACATTTTCCAAAATAGGCGTTCCGACTAAAGTCTCTCCTTTTTCATCATCAAACAATAAAACATCATTTAAACGAATAGTCTCCCCTTCTTTATCAGCTAAACGATTAACTGTTATTTTTGCTGACGGTTTGATTATATATTGATGTCCCTGGCACTTAACTACTGCAAACATATTTTAATTAGTTAAAAACATAATTTTTTCCATATTAAATTACGTAATTATAGGAAAAAAATCAAGTAGAAATTAATAAAAAGCTTAAAAAAAAGGCGTTTGTCATTGAATTAAAAAATTATTTTTTACATAATTTACAACTTCCAAAACAACTCTATCAAAAACTTCTCTCTCAGTATCGCTGAATTTACTTAAAACAAATGAAGAAGTATTAATATTTGGATTTGATGTTTCCCCTCTGCTTTCGATCCCTATTCTAAGCCTTTGAATTTCCTCGGTTTTCAAAAAATCAATAATTGATTTCATGCCGTTATGCGTTCCGGCCGAACCTTTTTCACGATAGCGAAAACTACCGATTGGCAAATCCAAATCATCATAAACAATTAAAATATCCTTATCTTCAAATTTATAATAATATTTTAATTTACTAAGTGCTTCTCCTGACAAATTCATGAATGTCAAAGGCATGGCTAAAATAATTTTTTCGTTATTATAAAGACCCTCAGTTATCGCTGATTTTAATTTTTTATCCTCAATAAGACCGCCAAAGCCAATTTTATCTTTTAAAACTTTGATGAATTCAAATCCCGCGTTGTGCCGAGTTCCAAGATAATTTGATCCCGGATTGCCCAAACCTACAATCAATTTCATGAAATAACGTTAATCTAGATAAATTATTTTATGTCCGTTTTTCAAAATTAAAATATCACCCCTTTTGGCTCCGATTTTTTTCAATTTCGGATTAACTCCCAATTTAATCATCACGTCATATACCCTGCCCAAAGCTTCTTCATTTGAAAAATCAGTCATTTTTATAATTTGGTCAAAACGCGGTCCGGAAATTTCATAATTATGTTTGCCATCAATAACCCCAAAATCAATTATATCCACATGCTTTGATAATTTTTCCAAATGCGGACGAAATATTTTAAATTCTTCAATGTTCAGTTCGGAAATCGGTTCTGATTCAGCTTTGTTTGCTTTTACTTTTTCCCGCATTTTGAATATTAATTCAGTAATATTCTCATTTGTAACCGCGGAAATAAAAATTAGATCTCGAACTTTAAGTTTCAAAAAATCTTTTTTTAATTTTTTTCTTTCAGTATCTGATATTAAATCTGATTTACTGATGACAACAATGCGCTCTTTTTTTAATAGTTTCGGATCATATTTTTTAAGTTCGATATTTATTTTCTTAAAATCTGAAATCGGATCAGGCGAATTTCCTTCAATCAAATGAACTAAAATCGCTGTTCTTGCGATATGACGCAAAAAATCATATCCCAAGCCTTTTCCCTCGCTTGCCCCTTCTATCAAGCCGGGAATATCGGCAACAACGAACGTATCAGCCATTTTTTTATCATATCTGCGCATTTCCACCACACCCAAGTTAGGTATCAAAGTTGTAAAATGATATTCAGCGATTTTTGGCCTCGCGTCAGAAATTCGCGAAATCAAAGTGGACTTTCCCACAGAAGGAAAACCAATAATACCTACATCCGCGACCAAACGCAGTTCCAAAAAATATTCCTTTTCTTCACCGGGCTCACCAAGCTCAGCAAAAGCAGGTGTTTTTCGTATAGAACTGGTAAAATTTGCATTGCCTTTTCCTCCAATTCCTCCGGCCGCAGCCTTGAAAAGCTCTCCATGAACTTTTAAATCAGCAATCAAATTATCATGAGTAACATCATAAATCATTGTTCCGCATGGTACCTTTAAATACATATCGGGAGCCTCAGCCCCTGTCATATTTTTTGAATAACCTCTTTCTCCGTCTTTGGCCCGAAAAGTTATTTTATTTCTAAAATCAGAAAGTGTATTCAAATTTGCATCGGCAATAAAATAAATATCTCCTCCCCTTCCTCCATCACCTCCATTGGGGCCGCCGTAAGGAACATGTTTTTCCCGACGGAAACTTTTACAACCGTCCCCTCCCTTTCCGGCCGCCAATCTGACTTTAACTTGATCGCAAAACATAAAAAATTGAATTTTAAAATAAATTTTCTTAAATTAAAGATACAGAAAAAACGAGAAATGGCAAGGACAGTGATCGTAATCACTACAATTCACCTCCCAAAATTCCTCTTCGCCCCATTATAATATTCAATAGCTTTGTCTAATTCTTTTTCATCAAAATCCGGCCAAAAAGTTTTTGTAAAATAAAGCTCGCTATAAACGCTTTGCCATGGCAAAAATCCACTAAGGCGAATAGAACCGCCGGTTCTGATTATTAAATTAGGATCAGGAATTTCATTTGTATCCAAATATTTGGATATTAATTCTTCATTGACATCTTTACTTGAAATTTTGGAATCAACAATACTCTTGATTGCTCTGGTAATCTCATCTTTTCCGCCATAATTAAAAGCCAAAATCAAATTTAAATTTTGGTTGCCTTTAGTTTCATTCATTACTTTATCCATGATTTTATTTAGAAATTTCGGAAGGTTTTCTCTTGTCCCAATCACTTTAACTCTGATTTTATTTTTTTTTAACCAATCAAAATGCTCCAATATTTTCTTGGCCAATGAAAAAATGTGTTTAATTTCATTTGCTTCCCGTTCTTTCAAGTTTTCCGTGGATAAACCCCAAATAGTTAAATGAGAAATTCCTTTATTTATACATTCTTCCGCAATTCTCTTAATATTTTTTGCGCCGGCCGTATGACCTTCCATTTTAGTTTTATTGTTTATCAAAGCCCAACGCCGATTGCCATCCATTATAATAGCTATATGTTGAATATTATTCATTGTATATGATTAAATGATGTAGCTGTGCCGGCTAAAGCTTAGCACTGACCATGTCCACCTTCGCTAAAGCTACGGTGGACAGCCTTCCGTTTCCGACTCACTTTGTTCGTCGCAAAGCGAAGGCTGGTGCCGAAGGAGGGACTTGAACCCTCACAGAATTGCTTCTACATGGCCCTGAACCATGCGCGTCTACCATTTCGCCACTTCGGCTTGATTACTTCTACATGGCCCTGAACCATGCGCCCCCGCAATGCGGGGCAATTCCGCCACTTCAGCATGATTAAAATGATCAGGAATCAGGAATGAAATGCATTATTCCTGATTCCTGATCACTTCCCAATAACACTCACCATCACTTCCCTTTTTCTCGGTTTATCAAGTTCAATTAAAAAAATCCTTTGCCATCTACCTAAAGCCATTTTTCCATCAATAATCGGGACATGCTCGCTGCTCGTTCCTATAAGCATTTGCTGGCAATGAGAATGTCCGTTCGCGCATTCATCGCTGATATTGCACATAGTCGACTTATCACGTTTTTCAAAATCATCATGAAGATAATTCCTCGAAACAGGCAATAGTTCCTGAATAAACGCCTTAAAATCCTGATGAAAACCCTCTTCCCTTTCATTTATTTTAATAGAAGTGGTTGTATGCATTGTAAAAACATTTACCAAACCGTTTTTTATTTTGGATCTTTCGATAAATCTTTGAACATCATCAGTTATATCGATAAATTCTAACTTGGTTTTGGAACTAAATTTTAAAATATGATGAATAATTTCCATTTTTTATCTTTAAAATCTATAAAAGTATTGTTTAATAACTTTTTAAAAAACCTTTATATTTATATATTAAATGATTTTTAGATTCAAGGAGAATATTTTTTGTCCGGTTATCACTACCCGAAAAAAATCATCTTTACATTAATATGATTTTTCTATATTTTAATTCTTGTTTAAATCTTCAGAGAATTTTCAATCAAGAGCTGAGAAAATCGGTAAAAAAGGGATAATCAATCCGGCAAAATAGACTAAAGAGTTTTTGCACTTTAAAATTGCCTGAGATAGCCATCAGGAATCAACGATCAGCAATCAAGCCGAAGTGGCGGAATTGCCCCGCATTGCGGGGGCGCATGGTTCAAGGCCATGTTGAAGTAATCAAGCCGAAGTGGCGGAATTGGTAGACGCGCACGACTCAAAATCGTGTAGGAGCAATCCTGTGAGGGTTCGATTCCCTCCTTCGGCACCAGCCAACTCGCATTTTATTAAAAACTTTCTCTTAATTTTTTATTTTTTATTTTTTTAACTCTTTTTTTGAAATGGAAAACCAAAAAAAGGAGGTCCTCTACTCGTCAACAATAGAGGAAAGCAGAATTTTTGATTTTATGTCACAAAGTAAAATACCAATTCCAAATGTGATTGAATTTGCTAATGCCCTGTCGCAGGACAAGGAAGCGTCTAGAAATTCGAAATTTGCGACTATGAATCCGATAGAAGAGGATTTGGTAACTCTATTGAATACAAAAACTCCTCATCAAATTCAGGATAGTTTGAGATATATGAGTTTACAAATAGCTATAGAAGAAATGCCTGAAGGAAATTTTCTGAAAGAGAAAGAGATTGCGGATCTAAATGAACAATTAATGCAGGAACTTCGCAAACGTATGGAAAATTTACAAATGGAGGGCTTAGAATTTGAAGAATTATTTGGTAAAAACCCTGAACCTGAAGAAATAGTAATGGTTTCAGAAGAGCGGGAGGAATTACCTAAAGACATACTCCGCATAATCGAACGTTTAAAGAAATCAGTCGAAGATGCAGAAATTTTATTTAACTAAGAATATTTAAGAAAGTAAAACAAAAAGCCATTAGTCTAAAACTAATGGCTTTTTAAAATTTCACACTTCAAATAAATTCTTATCCCTCAAATTTTTGTGATAAGTAATCGCAAATCTATGCGATTCATCACGAATTCTTTGAAGCAGATGAAGAACAGAGCTATCTTTTGAAATGATTAATGGGTCTTTCTCATTAGGTATAAAAATTTCTTCATTCTTTTTAGCAATTGAAATTACCGGTATATTAATTATTTCCATTTCTCGCAAAATTTCCATTACTGAAGAAAGTTGGCCTTTTCCTCCATCTAACAAAATCAAATCAGGTTTACTTGAAAATGATTTATCGATTTTTTTAGGCTCAAAAGCCATTCTTAAAATATTTCCACTGCATAAACAGGTTTCTTTGCAGAAATTGTTAATATTTTTTTCTATAATTTCGGGTGCGATTTTAATTTCTTTAAATCCAAATACAGCATAATAATCTTTTAATTCTGATTTACAAATTAAATAAAGCCTTTTTGGTTTAAATTTTTCGACTAACTTTTTGATTATAAGATAACCAAATTTTTTACCTCTAAAAGTTTCATCAATCCATAAAGAAGATAAAATTTTAACATTTTCTTCATAATTATAAATTCTGCCAAAACCTATAATCTTATCTTCTTTAAACATTGCAAGAAAATCTTCTTTTTTTAAATCAAAATCAGAAATAGTCGGTGTACTTTCAATAATTTTTTTTATTTCTTCAAACTCTTTTTTATTTGGTGTTTTAATTTTTATATCACTGTTTTTTTCTTCTTCCATTTCAAATTTCAAATATTTTAATCGTCTTTTTAAAATTTCTTGCATAGATCCGAAATCATCTATTTTTCCCTGAAAATTTCTTAATTTAAAACGCCGGTAATCGGATTTTAAAGGCTTTCCGCTGTCGAAAACTATCATGGATGCTACAGTTTCACTACCTCCAAGATGAGAAATATCGAACGCTTCTATGCGCTTTAAATTCCTATCTATTCCCAAAATTTTTCCTAAATTTTTAATTGCTCCCACGGTTCTCTCTTTCTCTTTTTCAAAATCAGCCCGCAAAGTTTGGCTGTAAATAAGCGCGTTTCTTCGAGCCAATTCCAAAAGCTGATCTTTAATCCCCTTTTGAGGAATTAATATATTCACTTTTTTCCCTTTTTCATTTTTCAAATATTCTTCAATTATTTCACGATCTTCAAATTCATGTGGTACAACGACTTCATTCGGAAAATCCGCGGCAATTTGATAATAATGTTTTAATAAATAAGTCAAAATGTCAGGCAGATCCATTGAATTCAATGACACGGTTCCAAGTTTGAAATTTTCCTGATTAATAAGCTTCCCATTACGAATCACAAAAACCGTCAAAATAATGGTATCTTCATGAATGACATAATTTATGATATCACGGCTTATTAATGAAGGTTCCGAAATGATTTGTTTTTCGGTAATATTCTGAATATTTTGCAGATTGTCGCGAATTTTCGCTGCTTGTTCAAATTTTTTTTCTTCAGCGAATTTTTGCATTCTTAATCGAATAGTGTCTTCTATTTCCTTAGTATGGCCTTCAAAAAATCTGCAGATATTATCAATCATCTCCTGATAATAAACTTTCGATATTAAGCCGATACATGGCGCGGCGCAACGATTAATATGATATTCCAAACAAGGATAATTAATTGTTTTTTTAGTAACTTTAACCTCGCTCTTATCTTCAAAATCTTGAATCAATTCCATTTCCAGAGTGCAATTACGAATCGGAAAAATTTTTCTTATTAATTCCAAAAGTTGAATCACTCTTTTTGCCGATGTTTTGGGACCATAATATTTCGCTCCGTCTTTCTCTATTTTTCTGGTTAAATATATCCTGGGAAAATCCTCATTCTTAGTCACTTTTATATATACGTAATTTTTATCATCTTTCATCAAAACATTGTATTTAGGTCTGATTTCTTTGATTAAATTCGTTTCCAGAATTAAAGCTTCCAATTCCGTATTGGTAATTATAAATTCAATATCTTTAATTTGCGAAACAAGGCTAACGGTTCGCTCGGATTTATGATTTTTTTGAAAATAAGACTTTACACGTTTCTTTAAAGATTTTGCCTTGCCAACATATAAAATATCCTTATTTTTATCCAGAAATTTATAAATTCCAGGTTCAAAAGGAATTTGCCTTAATTTTTCTCTTATGGAAATTTCATTATTGCTCATAAACTAAAAGAATACTTAATTGATCAAAAATCAAAATATAATAAAAACGCAAAAATTTCAAATTTTTAACTGACTCAATTTATTTTCAAATTTTCTTTGGATCTCGGCTCTTTTATCAAAATCATGAAATTTTAACATATTTTTACTGATGATTGTGCCTGAAGTATTTTTCAATTGTTCTTTTTTTTCAAACGCCCGCTTCATTTGCCATTCTTTTAAAAAATTTTCAATTTTATTTCCAAATTTACCTGAAAGCAAGGCTTCCATAAATTTTCTAAAAAAAGATTTAATTTTAAGAATTTCAATTTTTAATTCATGCCTTTTTAAATCATAAAAATAATCTTTTAGCCAATATTCGTTTTTTTTGAATAATTTTGTAGAAATATCATTCAGGTCAAAAATAGAATGCAAAGTTTTCATCCAAAATGCCAAATAAATATCATGACTATTTTTAATTTTACCCAAATCCAGTTCATTTTCGCTTATATAAAAACTCAAACAAAACTTGCCCGCGATTTTTCTCCCATGCCTTCTCAAACCAAATAAGTGAAATATTGAAGTAATAAAAAATCTGGCTAAAAAAAGCCGATTATTTTTAGACACAATCAATAAATCAATGTCGCTTTTTTCATCAAAACTACCCAAGGCTAAATTATTGCAAACAAAAACACTATTGATAAAAGGTAAAAAACTGATCAATTTTTGCGCGAATTTTACTTTTCTCCACATTTTTTTCTTTAATTTTTCCTGTTTTAATCGTTTGGGAATTAAATTCTTTCTTTTGTTTAAATAAAAAAAATTATCATAACTTGAAATATCTTTATTATTTTTGCAAAAATTTTGTATGTTTTTGCCGGATATATTTATATCACCAAGAAAAAAAACTATTTCCTCCAAAGTTAATACATAATCAAAAAGATCAAAAAAAACCAATATTTCCAAAACTCTATTTTGCCAATTTTTAAATTCATTCATAAATAAAATTATTCATCTATGAATATAAATTAGAAATAAAAATTTAAAAAGGTTATCTCAAATTCCTGATCTTTGATCTTTAATATCCGATTTTTTTTCATCCCTCTCTTTCTTTAATTTTTCAAAAAGACTTTCTTCAAAATTTTCATCCTTCAAATTATCGCTGAATAAACCTTTAAGGTAATGCATGGCTTTCTTGAATTTTTTCTTTTCATGCGCTTTTGCTTTAAAAAGCTGCACAACTTTATTATCCGGATCGCGTTTCAAAAGACGATCACAAACTTCTTCAACTTCCGCGTATTTTTCCTCGTTCAGCCACATGCCGAGAAGCTCGATAATGACATCTTCATCATTTTTAGCCATCAAAGACTTTTTTAAGGTTTCCGTTCCGAGCATCAAATAACCGACTTTATGCTTCATTAAATATAAAATATATAAGAATCCAAAAATTACCAGAAGCAAAGTCTCGGTCAAAAAATCTTTTTGTAAAAAAATGTTAAAAAGAGTATGTAATGAAGTCGCGATTAAAAAGCCCGTTAAAATTTGTTTTTGTTTAAAAATATTCGCTCCCTTGATTTTAAAAATTTTATTGAAAAATGTTATAAAAGGATATTTTTTCCCTTCCCATTTTGTTTGAGCGAAAAAAGATTCCGAGAAGATTGCCAAAGCAAAATAATAACCAAAAATGCCCGTAAAAACAACGTGAGCGCAAACTGTGATTAATGATCTGAAAGTAAATATAAAAAATAAATCCACAAAATTATTTTTCAAAACAGATTCAATAAAAAAGAAAATATTTTCTATAAATGCAAATCCGAGAGCCGATGCCATGCTTAAAAAAACCACTTGATTGATGGTCTGCAATTTTGCGATAAATTTATGTAAAACAACAATCATGCCAAGCTTAGCGGTTTCTTCAAAAGTCGCGAACATAAAAGTTATGGCAATTGTGCTGAGAGTCACATTTGCAATTTTTTTCATTAAACCGACTTCCAGATTGAATTCAGGATGAATCGACCAGAGGTGTTGAATTCCAAGAGTCACCAAAACGCTGAAACAACCTAAAATAAAAGCGACTTTAGCCAGCTTTCTGGCTTGTTCATCATTTTTTTTAATATACGAAAATAAATCGAACCAGATAATGGCAGGTAAAGAAGCCAAAAATATTACTGAAACTAATTTTATTATATAAATTGTATCAAATTGCATTTTTAATGAAAAAATGTTATTCTAGTTGGATTTATCTATATATTTTATCTCAATATGGCAATTTTATCAAGAAAAACAGGAAAACCGGCCTACGAAATAATAAATTTCAAATGGTTCCTTATTTCCGGATTCGTAGTCTTGTTTTTCGCTTTATTTACTGTAAAAACCTATCAAGAAAAATATCACTCAGTAGCCGACATAAATGAAATTACTAACTTTTGCGAGCAAAGATTTTCAAGCCAAGAAACAAAAATAAATGACTGCATTGAATCAATCCGAGTTTGGATGAAAAAATGAGAATAATAACTTTGAATATTGATTATTTGTTTTTAAACAGCATTTTAATTGCGGTTCCATTAAACCCGTACTCCTGCCTGATTTGATTTTCAATATACCTGCGATAGGAAAAATGTACTAATGTCCGATCATTAACATGAAAAGTAAACGTTGGAGGATTGATTCCATCCTGAGTTCCGGAATGAATTTTTAAAACTTTCTTTCCTTTTCTGGGTATGGCTGTTTGCATGATTATTTTCTGCAAAAATAACGAGAAATCATCATCCGGAATTCTCATTTTTCGATGTTCATCAATTTGCAAAGAAATATTTAAAAGTTCGGTTAAGTTTTTTCTTTTTAAAGCTGAAATGAAAATAACAGGAGCAAATGGCAAAAAAGGCAATTCACGCCTAAGAATGTTTAAAAATTTATTCTTTTCTTCCTGATAATCTTCAAACGTATCGGTTTTATTCACTGTAATCACAATTCCTTTATGATTTTCCAAAGCAAATTGGATCACATGTTTATCTTGACTCGTAATTCCCTCCACGGAATCAATAAGCCAAAATACTATTTCAGATTCATTAATCGCGTTCAAACCTCTCATCACACTGAATCTTTCCAAAATTTCCCGAATCTTCCCTTTTCTTCGGATTCCCGCAGTATCGATTAGTTTTAAAATTTTATCATTATATTCCAAATAATGGGATATGGAATCGCGAGTTGTTCCCGGGATATCGGACATAATTAATTTATCTTCATTGATCAGCGCATTGACAAGAGTTGATTTTCCTGTGTTTGGACGTCCGATAATGGCAATGGGAATTTCTTTTAAATTTTTTTTGCTTTCTTGTTCTTGAAAATCAAAATCTTTTAAATGATTCACCACTTCAGATTTCAAATGATCCAAACCAAACGCATGTAAAGCTGAAATGGGTATAGGCTGGCCAAATCCCAATTGATACAGTTCAGAGCATCCATCCGAAATTCGGCTATTATCACATTTATTGGCTACTAAAATCGCTTTTTTCCCTTTTTATTTTTTGCCCAAATTCCAAACCACCTGTATCAACAAATATAAAATCTTTATCATTTAAACTGACTTTTTCAAAAATCCTATCTCTTGTTGTACCGGGTATATCTGATTCAATAGCCAATCTTTTGCCCACAATCCGATTAAACAAAGTTGATTTGCCGGTATTTGGACGACCGATAAGCGCCACCAAGGGCACCATAATGAAGTATTTAAAATTTAAAATTGTATAAAAACTCTATTCTATTTATTATCGATATGCAAGAGAGGAGAAATTAAAAGTTATTCATTAAAAATTATTTCTCATGTCAATTCTACAAAATATAAATAAAATTCAGCAAGAAATTAAAAATTCCGAATCACCTGCTTCAATCATAGTGTGTGTCAGCAAAAATCGAAGTATTGATGAAATAAATGAAGCTTTAAATTCAGACATCAATCATATCGCGGAAAATCGCGTACAGGAAGCGCAAAAGAAATTCCCTTTTTTGAAAAAAAGCGTAAAAAAACATTTAATCGGTCATTTACAAGGAAATAAAGTCAAAAAAGCAGTAGAAATTTTTGATCTGATTCAATCTGTTGATAGTTTGAATTTGGCTAACAAAATCAATCAAACTGTTAGAAAAATGCAAAAAAAAATGGAAATTTTTTTGCAAATCAATATTTCCAAAGATCCGGCAAAATTTGGCTTTGATCCTGATGATTTTTTAAATAAATTTGAAGAAATTTCCAAATTGCCGAATCTGACAATAACAGGTTTAATGACTATTTTGGAAAATAATGGCAGCGATGAATCAAAAAAAAATGACTTTGAGCGAATGAAAAAAATATTTAATGATTGTAAAAAAATAAATGAATATTCAGAAAATCTGAAATATTTATCAATGGGTATGAGTTCTGATTATATGATTGCTTTGGATTGCGGCTCGAATATGATTCGCGTTGGTTCAAAAATATTTGAATAAATCATCACATTTATGTATTTTAAATTTTAGATTATATTCAATTTATTTTATTTTTTAAATTTATTATGAATAAAGATTCCAAATTACAAAAATTCGTTCAAGATACAAAAAAAAGTATCAAAAATATTAAAGAAAAAATCAGCACTAACAAAAAAACTGTGGCAAATAAGGAGGAAAAAATAAGTAAGATTAATTTACCTGATAAATTACAGCAGAAACAAGGTCAATTAGTGCATATATCCTCAATAAGCGTTGCCAAGGCAACAGTGGTAATAATTTTATTGTATGTACTTTCTTTGTGGGTTGCTAAAATAAGTGACATACTGATTCTTTTTTTTATCGCGTATTTTTTATCCGCAGCTCTTGATCCTACAATCGATTATCTTGAAAAAAAGAGAATTCCTCGATCTGCGGGCATTCTTTTTATTTTTCTCTTAATATTTAGCGGTCTGATTTTTTTCCTTTCCAATTTAGCTCCACTGATCGCCACGCAAATCTTAGAATTGGCAAACAAAATTCAAGATATGGTTATCAATTTGACCAGAGACAATCCTGAAAGCAAAATACCGTTCTTTGATAAAATTAAACCTCTCCTCAATCAATTTATTGATACTATTGATAGAGAGACTTTGACAAACAGTATTACTGAGACATTAAGAAAAATAGGCAGTACATTGGAAAGTTTTGCGGGCAATGCATTTAGGGCTTTATCGGCAATTTTTCAAAGCATAGCAAATGCCGTGGTCGTTTTGGTATTAACATTTTTTATGAGCGTTAATGAAAAAAGCATTGAGAGATTTTTCACTTCACTGTTTCCTTCAAAACATACTCAGTATATTTTAAATAAATCCGAAGATATAAAAAATAAAGTCGGATTTTGGCTTCGAGGACAAATTATCCTGGGCATTTTTATTGGTGTTCTGACTATGATCGCGTTGTCAATTATTGGAGTGAAATACGCTTTAACTCTATCAATGATTTCCGGAATCATGGAATTTATTCCGGTAATTGGACCTATTTTGACTTTTATTATCAGTATTCCGATCGTTCTCAATCAGGATCCGATTTTGATAATTTGGGTGGCTATCGCTTTCATTGTTATTCAACAATTGGAAAATAATGTTTTGGTTCCTTTGATTATGAAAAAATCAACAGGATTGAGTCCAATCATAATTATTTTCGCCATGCTCGTCGGATACAGATTCTTAGGCATTTTGGGTATGATTTTGTCCGTCCCGGTAGCTACCATAATTTCGATTTTTGTTTACGATTACGTAAAGAAGGAAAAGTAATCATATAGCAGACCTCTCACTGATTACCTTCACCGTCTTCATTGCGCATTTTCTCCACGAAAAACCTCGGGCATATTCGCGGGCTTTTTCAACTCTTTCATCTTCTCTTCCTCTAAGTATCGCGACTTCCAAAGCATTTGTAATATCATTAATATCATAAGGATCTATAAATAATGCATTTTCCTCGCCTGCGATTTCCGATAAGGAACCGGCGCGTGAGGTAACAACAGGACAACCGCATTTCATTGCTTCCAAAATTGGAAAACCGAAGCCTTCGTAAAAAGACGCGCAACAATAGCATTCTGCCGCATTATAAAGAAGCAATTTATCACTTAATGGTACATATCCCAAAAATTTCACAAAGCTTTTTTCCGTTAAAACCGGTGTTTTAAAAATTTTTGGATTTTTGAGTCCGGCAATTATCAATTCATAATCATTTTCTTCGTGTTTTTCATTTAATTTTTCAACTGCTTTGATTAAAGTTTGTAAATTTTTTCTGGGTTCAATCGTGGAAATCGTTAAAATAAATTTTTTCTTTAAACTATATTTTTCTCTAATTTCTTCCAAACGCTGCGCATTTTCAATCTTCTGAAATTTTCGCGACACCCCATGATAAATTACATCAAATTTTTCTTCCGGCGCTTTATAATAATTGATTAACTCATTTTTAGTAAATTCAGACACCGCTATGATTTTATCGCTGCTTAAAGCTTCTTTTTTCGGACGGAGAATTTTATGCCATAATCGTGTTTTTAAAGAGAAATTATTAGGATATCTTTCAAAAGATAAATCATGAAAAACCGTTATTTTGCTGCAATTTTTTGAAACCGGCGCGGGTCTGGGATCAAGAACCACAAAAGCATCAATATTTTTTCCGATTTTTTTAGCAACCAATTTATCAAGTTTCGGCCATCTTAATAATGACAAGCATAAATTAAAAAATTTATTGGGATACCGCGTACCGATCATTTTGAATTTTTTAAAGGCTTTTTTTTCAAATTCCAAGCCTGAAAAAGAATTGTAATAAAAATAATATTTATTGTGTTTGTCTGTTCGCAAAAGCTGCAATGATAAATTGCTGATATATACGGTAACTCCGCTGATTTTAGCGTGAATTAACGGTCTGATATCTATTACGATGTTCATAATTATGGTTAAAAAATTCGTTTTTTAAATCAATACCGGAATTATTTGATCTTTTTTGAATAACTCATTTATTAATTTAAGATCTTTAAATTCGGTTTGTCCCACCTTCACAAACAAAAATATAACCTTATTTTCCAGTTTTGTTAATTCGGAATGTAAAGGAAGCGACGAATAGATCAAAAGTTTGTCAAATTGTCCTTTTAATATTTCAAATAAATTCAAATCTACGATTTTTCCCTCCCCTGCCGGAATTAAAAATATATTTTCGTCATTGCTAACTTCAATTAAATATTTTTTTAGATCGTCCTCATTTTTTGCGTCACTAATGCCCAAATGTGAATTTCGGTCTTTTGCGAACAATTCTTTCAATTTTCTTTCCTTCAATTCATGATCGATTAAAAGTGTTTTTCCTTTAACTTTTTCACTAATTTTAGTGATTATTGAAGGCATAAATTCAAGAATGGGAGAAAGTGTGGCAGCCAATATTATCATTTTATCCTGAGCCGCAATAAAATTACACAATTCCAAAATGCCATTTGAATTGGATTTATTTAAGGTAAAAACAGGTGTTTCCGGAAATATGCTTTGTATTTGGCTGTCAAAAGATATTACTCCCAAAAACAATTCCCAAAAATAAATTAAAAAAATCGAAACAAATAATCCCAATAAAAATCCTAAAACAAGATTCATTTTATAATTGGGATAAACAGTGTTGCCGCTAATATAATTAGTGGCAATCGCATAATTGTTTTTTGTGATGGAATTGTATTCATTGATCTCGTTTTTTAACAAATTCAGCACTCCGGAACCATAATCATTGATCTGACTCTCAGAGGAAAATGGAATTTTCAAAGTAATGGCCAAATTTTGCATGGCTTGCTTTTTGGCTCCGACAACCTGAATTTCTGTGCCAATATCATTTTGAATTTTTTTAATGAAACCCGGATTTTTAAACCATCCGATTATTGTTTCTCCGAATTTATCAGCAGCTTCGATCAGATCAACATCGCTTGATTTTGAAAGAGCATCACTCTTTAACTTTTCAGTACCTAAAGAAACAAAGATCAAAATTTCCTGCTGTTTTTTTTCCAGAAAATAAGTCCAAAATCCTGACATAAAAATAAAAAAAACAGTAATCAAACTAATAAACAATAAATTTCTTCGTCCAAAATGTAAAAGAGATGATATTTCCATAGTATTTTAATTAAAAAGATTTTTATTTAAAAATAAATTCGTTATTATTATATGCTTTATAAGTTTTTCTCACATATTGAGAAAAATGTGCTTCAAATTTTTCTCCGGAAAATTTTTCGCAATGAGCTCGAATTTTTTTAAAATCAAATTCAGTCTCCAAAAATTCTTTGATACCGTGGTTTAGACTTTCAGAAGTTTGATCTTGAAAATAAATTCCTGTCTTTTTATCAATAACAGTTTCCAAAGCTCCGCCTTTGGCAAAACAAATAACCGGCCTTCCACAAGCCATTGCTTCAACAGGAATAATGCCAAAATCTTCAAATTGGGGAAATATCAATGCTTTGCAATTTTCATACATTAAAGAAAGTTCATTTTCCGGAACTCTGCCTAAAAATTGAATATTACTTTTTGCCATCTCTTTCAAATGCTCCAATTCCCCTCCCTCCCCTACGATTTTTAGAGGAAGTTTGTTCTTATTGAAAGCTTCAACTATTAAATCAAATCTTTTATAAGCAATTAATCTGCCTATAGCCAAAAAATAAGTTCCTTCTTTTTCACTCAAATTGAATTTATCAATATTGCATGGCGGATAAATAACATCACTGTCTCTTCGATAAAACTTTTTAATTCTCTTTTTCACGCAATTGGAATTCGCGACAAAAGCATCCACTCGATCAGCTGCCATTCTATCCCAAACTCTGATATCGGAAAGCGCATAGTGAACAAAACCGCGCAAAAATTTCGGAATTCTTTGTCTATTGATATAATCATGAAAATCGTCCCAAACATAACGCATGGGATTATGACAATAAGAAATATGCAATGTCTCAGCCTTTGTGATAACGCCTTTAGCGGCACTATGAGAACTCGACAACACAATATCATAGCCGCTTAAATCAAACTGTTCAAATGCATAAGGCATTAATTTTAAAAAAGGCCTATGATTTAATTTTGATCCGGGTAATTTTTGAATAAATGAAGTAATAATATTTTTACCTTTAAATGAAGGCATTTTTTCTTCATTGAATATACTCGTGAAAATAGGAGCTTCAGGATAGAGATTGGATATGGTCTCAATCACTCTTTCCGCCCCACCATAATTAGTCAGCCAATCGCAAATAATTGCTATTTTAGGCATAATTTTATCAATATTAAATCAAAACCCATAATAAAGAGAGGCGGGAAAAAATGCAAGGATGAGAAAAAGGTCATCAGTAATCAGCCATCACTATCAACTGATTACCGCCAATTTTGCTTCTTCCAATGATGTATAGCATTTAACCAATTGCGTTAAACCTACAACTTGTAAAATATCAATAATATTTTCTTTAGCTTGAGCAATCACAATATTTCCGTTTTTTGCCGTAACTTTTCCATACCAGTCAGTAAGGTAACCGATCGCCTTGCTATTCATGTATTCAAGAGCTGAAAAATCTAAAATCAAATGTAAATTTTGAGGGACCTCTTCAATTAATTTATAAATTTTCTGAGAATTTTCATCAACATTACTCTCATCCAATTGACCTTCGAATTTCACAATTTTTATATTTTTTGTGTTATCTGCAGTGGCAACCTGTTCTACGGAAATATTTACATAAGTCATTTTAATTTAAGTTAATTTACTATGATTTTAGAATAATATTTGATGATTTATTTGATAGCCCGTCTTTTTCAAGATTTTTATTTTCTTCATCGTGCAAATACTTTTTTACTCTTACAATTAACCCTTTTCCTGATTTTCTGTCAATGAATTCCTGTTCATCCGTCCACGAAGAGACTATTTGAGGAAGCCCCCTGCCTCTTAATCCGATATTTTGTAAAAATTCTTCACTTTTTCGTTCTCTCATCAACTTATTCATTTCAGCCGCTGATTTTTGCGATGGTCCCGTTCCCGTATCTTCCACATATATTTCAATGAAATTTCCAATAATACTGAAAAAAGTAATTTTAATTTCTTGATCTTTGGAAGAACCATGCTCGATCGCATTGTTACAAAGCTCATCTACAACCGATTGAAACCTATATGACCATTGACCGGAAAAACCGGTAATATTCTTAGTCAAAGACAAAGTAAAATCCCTAATACCTGACATAAAATAAGCATTTGTCGGCAAGGTTATAGAAATTTTAATAGGTTTTTCGGAATTTAAACCTGAATTTTGTTCTTGATTTATGGTTTTTTGGGACATATTAGCTACAATTGCTATAATGAACTTGATTTACATTTCAAAATATTTTATCATACTTTCCTATATAAGGTCAAATAATCAAATTCTAAAATTATATAATAAATTAAACTAAACATATGGAAAAAACGACTAATGATAAAAATGAAAATTTGGGAGAAGAAGATAAAAAAAATAATTCACCATCGCTCACTGAAGGCACAGATCTTCCCATTCATGAATTCATAAACGAATTAGAAGAGCTTCCAGATCCTAAATTAACAGAAGCATTACATGGAAAATATTCAGAGCCAACACATTTAACACGTATGGATAACGGAGAAAAAACAAATGAAAAAAGGAGATTAGTTATTGAAAAAGCTGGTATATTAGCATCTGATAATTTACAAGAAAACCGTCAATGGGGAGGCTTAATTCATCATTTAATGTTAGTTTGTAGAGTTGCCGCTTTTTATGCTAAAAAAATAGGAGTTGATCCATCTTTAGTAGTTAACATTATATTGGCAAATTTTCTTGGAAAAAGACAATGGCGAGAATCTATACAATATAAAGAAGGCATACTAAATAAATTACCCGATGAGAAAAAACCAAAAAATGAATTGGAAACAGCAATTCAATTATTTGATAATTTAGAATTACCCGAAAATATAAAAAAAATTTCCCAAAATTGGCAGGGATTAAAAGATTGCAGAGATGACAAAGAAAATAAAGCTCTATATTGTGCAGTTTATGCGACAATAAGAGTTGAACAAAGTATACTCAAGCCACATCAACGTTTAGCAATACAATTTTATAATAGATTTGTAAATCCAACTGATAAAACCCCAGAAAATCAAGAAAAAGTAATTGAAGCTTTTAGAGAAATTATTAATCAGTTACAAAATGAATATACAGGTGATATTAGTATTTCAAAAACAAAAATGCTTGAATTATTAAATGAAAAGATAAGAAAAGAATTGAAAATTAATTACAGGGAAAAAGATGATCAATACGATATACCATATATAATGCATGGTTCTTTACTGCTAATTTTGGACTTCGAGAAAAAAGAAATAATAGATAGAGGTATTGATCCAAACGAAATTATTTCAAATCCTCCAAAAATGCCTAACTGGGAACAGGGATTAAGACAAGAGCATCTAGATGCTGTCAAAGATGAAGCTTTTCAATTATTGGATATGCTTGAAGCAGAAGGAAACCAAGCAGAAATAGAAAAACAATTCCCTGAAAATTCTTGGTGGGGATCTGAAATGCGAAGAATGTATAAAGAACAAATCTCTAAAAAAGCACCTCCTGATAAAACCTTAGAATATTAGAAAATTTCATTCATTCTCCTCAAAACATTCCCTCTGGATCTCACGGGAATGTTTTTTTATAATCGAAAAAACCTCATCGATCAAATCAACACTCATCCCATATTTTTCCGCTAATTTTTTATTTCTTTTTTTTATCTCTAGTTCCCTTTTCGGCTGATAAATATTATCATTTCCATGATTTTTTAAAACCGCGATCATTTTCACCAAATTAATTCGCTTATTTATAAGTTTAATAAGTTTCTCATCCACCCTATCAATTTTTAGCCTAAATTTATTTATTTTATCATCCATATACGGATTGCGGATTATAAATTGTGAATTACGGATTGTGATCAATTATTCCCTTGCAAACCTCACAATATTATATTAAATTAGCTTCAGTCAAATTTTTACATTAATAAAGCTAACAAATAAATTCTATGACTAATACTGACATTGTCAATAAAATGCTTGAAAATGCCGTTCACTTCGGACATAAGACATCGAAATGGAATCCTAAAATGAAAAAATATATTTACGGTGAAAAATTCGGTGTTCATGTGTTTGATTTATTTAAAACAGCTGAATTATTAAAACAAGCTCAAAATTTCTTACAAACATGCGCCAGCGAGAAAAAGACGGTTTTACTTGTGAGTACCAAGCAGCAGGCGAAAAAAATTATTGAGGAAACAGCAAAAGCTTTAAATATGCCTTACATATCAGAGCGTTGGATCGGTGGTTTCTTAACGAATTTCGATACCATTAAAAAACGTATTAAATTTTTAAATGAACTGAAAGAACAAGAGCAGACCGGCGAACTTGAGAAATATACAAAAAAAGAGGCTATGCAAAGAAAAAAGCAAAAAGAAAAAATGGAAAGTATTCTGGGCGGAGTAATCGATTTAAAAAAAATACCTGACGCGATTTTTGTTCTTGACGCGGTTCGCGATAAAATAGCCGTAAAAGAAGCTCAAAGCATGAATATTCCAATTGTCGCGATTGTAGATTCAAACGCTGATCCAAAAGGAATAGATTATCCTATCCCCGGAAATGACGATGCTTTAAAAGCAATTCAATTTTTCATGCAGATTGTCAAAGACAGCATGCAATCCGGCAAATAAATGGCTGTATTTTAATTTATAACAACATTTTATGCAGGAAGGAACAAATTTAAATAACCAAGAAGAAAAACAAAATTCTATTCCTCAAACAGGAAATTCAATAAGCAATGAAGAAAAAAAATTATCAGCGATTTCTTATGTACCGTTTGGCTTTATATATACAAAAAATAAGTTAAAAAACAGCTCTTTTTGTCAATTTCATATAAAGCAGTCAATTATTTTCTTGGGTGTAAGTATCATAATAATAATCGGATTATTTTTTCTGTCGGTCATGATCGGCATTTTTAGTTTTTTGATAGACCTATACGTAATTCTGTATTTTATACTCGCGGGATTTGCAGCTTCCAAAGCCTTAAAAGGAGAGAAATGGATATTCCCTTCTTTGAAACCTTACTTCAATCAAATAGATCTTAATAGACTTAATATTCCGGGTTTAAATTCCAAAATAAACGAAAATCAAACTGCAAACAATAACCCTCCCGAGCAAAAAATTCCTCCGGAATCAAATAATCAAAATCCTCCGGTTATCAAATAACTTTTAAGAAGCATATTTATAATTTAATACATATCAAAAATGTCAACATCTATAGATGATATCAAAAATTTAAGAGAAATCACGGGAGTTTCAATGACTGAATGCAAAAAAGCATTGGAAGAAGCAAATGGCGATCAAGAAAAAGCAATTGAACTTTTAAGAAAAAGAGGTATGGCAAAAGCTGTTGATAAAAAGGAACGTGAGGCTAAAGAAGGAATAATTACATCATATATTCATTCTAATCATAAACTGGGCGTATTGGTTGAACTTAATTGTGAAACTGATTTTGTGGCGAAAAATGAAGATTTTATCCGTTTGGCTAACGATATTGCCATGCAAGTTGCCGCCACAAACCCTGAATGTATTTCCCCTGATGAAGTGTCGGAATCGTTAATTGCGAAAGAAAGAGAAATCTGGACAGCCCAATTAGCCAAAGAAGGAAAACCTGCAAATATCATTGATAAAATTATGGAAGGCAAAGAAAAAAAATTCCGCGAAGAACAATCCTTGCTTACTCAAAATTTTGTTAAAAATCCTGAAATTACAATAGAAAAATTGATTTCAGATGTCGTTGGAAAATTAGGAGAAAACATAAAGGTGAAAAGATTTGCCCGTTTTGCAATATAGTCATAAGTATTGTTATTTAACCCAAATTCTGCTATCTTTTTCATGCTTCTTTTAAGTAATCAACCGCTTAATGTCCTCAATCATTACTATTGAAAAAGCTATAGAAGAGTTTAAACAGGGAAAAGTGATTATAATTATTGACGATGAAGAGCGTGAAAATGAAGGTGATTTTGCTGTAGCCGGAGAAAAAATAACACCTGAAATTATTAATTTTATGTCCAAATTCGGACGCGGCTTAATTTGCGCTCCAATTTCAGAAGAAATCGCTGAACGAGTGAATATTTATCCGATGGTTAATAAAAACGAGGAAAACACTCAATGTAATTTTACAGTTTCTGTTGATGCGCGCGAAGGTGTTACAACCGGAATTTCCGCTTTCGATCGCGCAAAAACTATTCAAACTTTAATTGCTGATAACGCAAAACCTCAGAATTTAGTAAAACCGGGCCATGTTTTCCCTATCGTTGCCAAAGAAGGAGGAGTTTTGGTTCGCGCCGGACAGACAGAAGCATCAGTAGATTTGGCTATTTTATCTGATTTAAAACCTGCGGCGGTAATCTGTGAAATACTGAATGATGATGGAACAATGGCACGACTTCCGGATTTGGAAAAAATCGCCAAAAAACATGACATTCCGATTATCACAGTTAGAGATTTGATTGAATACCGACGCAAAAAAGAAAAACTCATATATCCGGAAAGTGAAAGTGTGCTACCTACCAAATATGGTGAATTCAAGATTAAAATTTATAAAAGCAAAGTAGAAAAGGTTGAACATGCGGCATTGATTATGGGCGACATTGAAGGAAAAAAAGATGTTTTAACCAGAGTTCACAGTTCATGCATTACAGGAGAAAGTTTCGGCTCCCTTCTCTGCGATTGCCACCAGCAACTGGATGCCGCTTTGAAAAAAATCGCAAAAAATAAACAAGGAGTGCTTCTGTATATGAATCAGGAAGGTCGCGGAATAGGACTTGCCAATAAAATAAAAGCTTATAATTTACAGACAAATCAGGGATTGGATACGGTTGAGGCAAATCATCATTTGGGATTTAAATCGGATTTGCGCGATTACGGAATAGGCGCTCAAATTCTGCGTGATTTAGGCCTAACTTCAATACATTTAATGACAAACAATCCCAAAAAAATAATCGGTCTTTCAGGATATGGCTTGCAAATCAGCAAGCGTATACCTCTGGAAATAAAACCGAACAAATTGAATCAAAAATATTTGCATACAAAAAAGCATAAACTCGGCCATTTATTAAAAAAAGTGTAAATGGATGAAAAATTTATAAAAAAAACATTCATATTAGCGAAAAAAGGCGAGGGAAAAACAAATACTAATCCTATAGTAGGTGCTATTTTAGTAAAAAATAATAAAATTATCGGACAAGGATATCATCAAAAATTTGGAGGAAATCACGCGGAAGTAAATGCAATACTGGATGCGGAGAAAAACGGCAATTCAGTCAAAAATTCAACTCTTTATCTTAATCTTGAACCATGCTGTAACTTTGGAAAAACCCCTCCATGCACTGACAAAATAATTTCATCCGGAATAAAAAAAGTGGTTTGCGCTGATATTGATCCAAATCCAAAAGTTAATGGAAAAGGTTTAAAAATTATGGAAAAAGCAGGAATTGAAGTAAAATATGGTTTATTAAAAAATGAAGCTAACCGATTCAATGAACATTATTATTGGCACATCAAGAACAGAAGACCATTTGTAGCCCTGAAAATAGCCCAAAGTCTGGATGGAAAAATAGCTTCGGCGTCAGGAGATTCAAAATGGATCACCAATGAAAAATCACGCAAATACGTGCATAAATTGAGAAACAAATACGACGCGATCTTGGTTGGAATTAACACAATTATTATTGATAACAGCCATCTCGGAGTTCGTTTTGTAAAAGGCGCAGATCCTATTCGCGTAATTTTGGATCCTCATTTCAGAATTCCGGAAAATGCCGCGGTTTTGCGCGACAATAAAGTGATTCCGGTAACCCTGAATCCAAAAAATTTTTCCACCAAACAAAAAGAACTATATCAAAAACTTCTCAAACAAGGCATAAAATTTATAACATTCGATGAAAAAATAGATTTGGAAATCCTAATGAGCAAACTTTATGAATTAAATATCGGCTCGATATTAGTAGAAGGCGGAGCCTACACATTCTCCTCATTCCTAAAAGCAAAATTAATAAATAAAATTTACACCTTTATTGCCCCTATTATCATCGGAAATAAAAATAGCAAATCAGCGTTTGATTATTTGAATAATGTTAAGATGACAGAAACTGTGAAAGTTAAAAAAAACGCATATAAAAAATTTGATGAAAATATTTTAATAATAAGTTATGTTTAGTTTTTTTGTAAAAAACCGGGTAGATATTGCTTCAAAAATTATTTTTTGGCTGAGGCGTAGCATCGCTACAGTGAAGTCATAAAATAATTTTTGAAGCAATAGATGCCCTTTTTTTACAAAAAAACTGTCCATATCATTGGCGGAAGGAGGATAACCAAGTGATATGGACAGATTTTTATCATTAAAATTTAATGACATCTCAATTATAATAGTTTTTATAAAAAAGTCAAGGAAATATATCGGGCATTTGTCTTGTTATAAACATTTTTGACATGATTATATCAATAAATTAATTGAATATTAGATTGAAAAATGTTAATATGAAAAGACTTACAAAGATTATGAAAAATAAAAAGTTATTACATCTCATCCTCGGCATTTTAATACTGAATGGTATCCAAATTCATTCTGTTTTTTCGCAAAATAATGAGGGATTAAACATCTCTCCTGTAACGGAATCTGCCGAGGAAAATAAATTATCAAGTGAAGAAAACTATTTTTTAAGCAATCAGTATATTATAGATCAATTGAAAAAAAGACTTTTAAGCAACAAGAATTTAACGAAAAATTTAGCTGAAAAAATAGAAAAAACCAAAGAAAAAATCACTGATTTAAGTGAAGATATCAATACCCTTGATGGCCAGTTGGGATTATTGAAAAGGCAAATAGCTCTTACTGAAAAGAAAATTTTAGACATTACCAAATATATTTTAGAAAGTGAAAATAGAATACGTATATTAATGGAAGAAATTGATAAAAAAAATATAGAATTGGAAGAACAAAAAAGATTGATAGCCGAATATTTCGAGCTTATCTATTACCATAAAAATCATTATTATGAAATTGAAACAAAGGAAATCAATGCCGTAAAAATATTAATGGATTCGAAATATTTATCTGAAACCCTAAAAGAAGAAACATATCTTTCAATATTGGAGAACGCGGGCGAAGATATTTTTCAACAAATTGAAATTATTAAAAAAGGTATGGAAGTCAAACATATCCAACTCGAAGAGGAAAGAAAAAAATTAGTGAATCTCAATCATGAATTGGTTGATCAGAAAAAAAAATTAGAGATGCAACAATTGGGAAAAGAAAAATTATTGGAACAAACAAAAGGACAGAAAGAAATTTTCCACCAAATGCTGATGCAGAGTTTGGACCAAGAACGTGAAGCTGAACAGGAAATTTCAATGTTATTTAATAATATTAATTACTTCAATGGGAAAATTGAAAAAGCGAAAGAAACCCTGACTCCTGAAGATTATGAAGAAATAAAAAGAATCAAAGAAGAATTTGAAAGTGGAAATATTGATTTGAATTTGACGAATCAATCTACATTTCCAATATGGCCCGTTATTCCTAGAAGCATAAGCGCGTACTTTGATGATCAGGGATATCAAAAAGTGTTTGGTGTGCCGCATAGAGCCTTGGATATCCCAACTCCTCAAGGTACGCCAATTCTCTCCCCTGACAAAGGCATAATTTTAAAAGTCAGAGATAATGGCTTCGGGTATAGCTACATTGTAATTGCTCATCGAAATAACTTAATTACAGTTTACGGACACGTTAGCAAAATTTTAGTTCAAGAAGGTGAATTTATAGAAATGGGACAGATTATTGGTTTAAGCGGCGGTGGTATAGGAACTCCGGGAGCGGGAGTCCGCACCACCGGCCCTCATCTGCATTTTGAAGTTCATAAAGGCGGCATAAAAGTTGATCCTCTTGATTATCTAAAACTGGAAGCTTTACCAATTGAATATCTACCGGTAGAAAAAATTAAAAAATACAGCGAAACTAATGCTGAAGCCATAGTCGAATAATTATAGATAATAAAATATTATAAAAAAACAAAATAAAAGTTTATGCCACCGCATGATGGTTGATTTAAAATAAAAAAACGATATTCTTGTTACGCAAAAATAGAAATTAACATAATTATTAATTATATAAATATGTATGATAAAGGATTAAAAATAAACGTTCAGAATAAATTAAGTCAAATTTTAGATGAACTGGAAGATTTAATAAGATGTTCAGTAGTTTATGGGCTTCCATGTCACGAAAATACTGAAAAATATCTTGATTTAAAAAAAGAAGCAAAGAGCTTAGGTGATTTAGAAAATTTTTTACAAAAAGAAACAGAAATTACATATGAAGTACAGGAGATTAAAGATATAGATGGATTAACGAAAGAATTAGAAAACTTAATGACTAGTACGTCTAGGTTTGGGGGTACGAATCATCAAAATACAGAAAATTACGAAACTTTAAAAATGATCGCTATAAAACTGGGACTTTTAGATCAATTTGTAAATGAAGAAAAAATATTATTAAGTAAAATTGATTATTCAAAAAGAGTGCAAATTTTATGCGCCGGACTAAAGGCTAAATTATATAATGAAATGTAAATTCACCCAAATAAAAAGCCATGGGATTTCACCAAGGCTTTTTAAGTCCAATCTGATTTTTCATTAATTTGTTAAATTTGAGCCTGAGCGTACAAATATGCGATTAATTGAATTTTTTTCGCAATCAAATCTTCAACACCTTTATTAACTTCAAGTTGAATATTTCGAGCATTTAGATCTTCAAATCTTTTAGAAATATCCGGATATGCCGCTTTTAGAACATTCTCTAAATTCTCATTGGATTTTTCAATTAGATCATTGTTTTTGACCGCAATGTTTAAAATCCCATTAAAATCTTGTTTAACTTTATTTAAATCCGAAATCTTTTTACTCAAATTATCCTCATAAATCAAAACTAAATTCAAAGCATTATTAGTTTCCAAAATTGTTCTGTCCATATTTCTACCATAAAAATCATTTCCAATTCTATAAAATCCTGAATAAATTGTTGGATAATAGTTTTCAATATAATAATTTTGCAAACTCATAATCATATCAGTATATTCAATAATCATTTTTCCAAGTTCAGCGTTTAATTTCGCTTTTTCTTTTTTATTGGTTGTAACATCTATTTTTTTAATCAATTCTTCAATGGCCGCAAACTTATCTTGAATTTTTATTTTTTCATTTTTTAGATTATTTAAGTTTGCAATTAAATTTTCTATTAAATTATCTAAACCTCTATTCTCCAGAAGTCTGATAACGTAGTCATTCAAAATGATTGAAGAATTAATTAAGTTGGTTACATTGCGGTTAATTTCAGAAATATTTCCTTTTGGATCTTCCTTCATTTCTTCAATAATTTCTTTAAATATTGCGGAAGCGAATTCATCAGTAGAAATTTCCTTATTATATAAAGCATCAATCAACATTTTAATTTGAGCCAAATCTTCTTTACATTCTTCCAAATTTTTTGCGTCCCTGCAAATCAGAGTAAGAAGTACATCTACATTTTCTTTCATAAAATCAGATTTTTTTACTTCTTGCTTTGCGACTTCTTTTAAATCAGCCAATTCATCATCAGACAATTCTCCGTCATTAAGAGCTAATTCCAATTCAGAAGATATATTTACATAAATTTCATATCCTGCTTCAGCCAAAAATTCTTTGGCGATTATACCTAAAACAATATTTAAATTTATTTCTTCCGTAGCCTCAATTTTCTCTTTTACACTTTGCATGGAAGCAGCTTTCTGTTTACACTTTTCAGGATCAGAAGATAAATCGCATAAACCATTAATTAAATCTTTCTTGTCTTCTGAAGATTTTATGACTTCAATCACTGAACCATAATCATAAGTGCATAAAGTATTTTGTTCTGAATTCATTTTTTCGCAAACTTCTTTTAAAATTACCAATTCTTTTTCATAAATATTAAATATCTGATTGTTGGCTTGCTGTTGGGCAATATGTAATTCATCTTTCTTTGCCGAATACTCACTCATAGTATTAAGATTAAAAGAATCTAACCAATTTTTATTTAAATTGGAAATAATCGGATTAATATCTCTTAACATCGTCATTAAACTTCGTTCAGTTTGGCTTATTTTATCGCTTTCTATCACTAAAACAGTTTTTTCTTCTTTAATACTGTTTTTCAAATCTTCCAAACTTTTTTCCCCATAAATTTCTGCCATTTCAACAATGTCATATAAATCTTCAAAATATAATCCGTGATTTTCAATTATTTTTTCCTGATTGATAGTTCTGATTAAATGCAAAGCGGAATTTTCGTGAATGAAATATCTTTCATAATTTTCATTCAAAGCTAAATATGAGCTGAGTAAATCTTTTGCAAGATTAATAATTTCAATTTCCTTTTTGTAAGTATAAATATCATCATCAGCATATTCTTTTGAATTGGCTTTATCTTTCATCAATTTTTTCCCTTGATTATAAAATTCATTGAAAGCTTTTGAAAAATTCTCAATTTTTAAAATTAAATCCTGATAATCTATATATAATGCTTTTGATCCTTCATTCTCTCCCAAGTTATTCTCTATAATTTCCTTCAAACCGATTAATGTTTTTGCATATTCATTTTGAGTTTTAATAAATATATCCATTTTTACTTTGACTTCTTCATCAATTAAATTTTCAATATCTTTCACTAAATCATCCGCAAATTCTTTTTGATCAAATTCACCGCTTTCATATTTTGTGAAGCCGGTGAGAACATCGCTTAAGACTGTTAAACAAAATTTCTCGTATTCTTGCCTCTCGCAGATCAAATTAATTACATTTTCCTCATCAACATTTTTATTTGCTAAAGCTTTAATATCTTCGATTAAAGCATTTAAAGCCATATACATCTCTTCTTTTGAACCCTCGTCAGCTGAATAATTTTTATAAGCATCAATTAATAAATCTAAATCATTCTCTAAATTATCAATATCATTTATAAGTTCATCCGAAATAATTCCGCTAAAAACCAGATCAGTCAGTATCAAGATCATTAAATTTTTATTCGATAATTTTTGATCTTCAGGCAAATTATATTGTTTTTCTAAATCTTCAATTATTATTTCAGACATCTTTTTGCATTTTGCCGCTAAATCTTCGTTTTCCGCTTTTTTAGCGCAAACTTCATTTACAATAATCTGAAGCTTATCTGTTGAATCTTCAGTACTTTTTAATAAAGTATATAGATTGTAAAAATAAGAAATTTGAATTTTCAATTCATCAAAATCTTCAGGTTTGCTGTTTACAATATATTCCACCTTTTTCTGAATTTCCTTATAAGAAGGTTTTTTCTGTTTTTTATCTTGCTTTGAAATTTGTGAATTTTGCTTGTCGGTATTGCCGTTAGATTTGGCTAATACGGAATTTGTTGCGCTAAAGCTGAGGAAATTTGCACACAGCACAAAGGAAATAATAACTTTTTTAGACATTTTTTTTAGGTTTTAAGTATAAAAATTATTCCGGTATTTTAATTTACCAGATAACATATACGTAACCCCTTCAGAAAAATTACAAAAAAATAAATCTTAATTAAAAATCTCTGATTATTCCCTTTTCCCGCTAGGGCTATTAATCGGAAATTTTTTAAATTTATAAATAAAATAATATTTAAAAGCATCAATAATATGAATCCGTAGAGATTTTTTGCGAAAGATATCAAAAATATTACCCCCTGACAATCTTGATTCATGATGCAAAGCCTTCGCCACCCCCACAAAATGCACTTCAAACCCATTATCCCAAGCATCTCTGCACATCACTAAATCAGACATAAATAAAAACAATCTTTCATCATGATTATTTACTTTTTCAAGACATTCTCTCTTAACAATCATAAAAGCGCCCGTAACCCAATCAACCGGAAAATTTTTATTGGGATCTTTATCCCATAAAAGATATTTTCGTAATCTTTTTAAAAAAATCTTATGAAATATTCTGGTTCTCTTGATTATTAAATCTCTGAATTTTGGGAAAACCCTGAAATTATCCTGAATTTTCCCATTCGGATAATAGAGTTGAGGCGCAACAATACCTACGCTTTGCTGTTTTTTGAAATATTCCATTAAAATTTTAACAGTATCTATTTCAACTATAATATCCGGATTTACAAACGCGCAAAATTTCCCGGAAGCAAGTTTAAGACCCTCATTATTGCCATTAGCGAAGCCCTTATTGGGAATATCCGAGAATTTGATATTTAGACTTTTATAAGAATCTTCTAAAATTTTATCATTGGCATTGTTCCCTCCATTATTTACCACTATAAACTCAGTTTCTTCGGGCAAGACAGCCTTTTTAAAACTTTCCAGACATTTTGTTGTGTCTTCACTTGAATTATGCTGCAAAATTATAATAGATAAATCCATAATTTAATTTAAAGAAAACCATTTACTCATCTCTAAACTCGATATTTTTTTATTGATTTTTAATTTTTTTTGCTTTGCCTCTTTAATTTTTAACATAAAACTCTTTAATTTAAATAAAATATTTGGAGCTAAAACTAAAGTTAATATAAAGTGAGCCAAAATAAAAAGAAAAGTTTTTACTTTTGTTTTAAAAGAATAATTATCATCAAAATTTTTCACAATCATCAAAATATGATTTAAAAAAGAATTAATTTTTACATTTTTCGACATTTTAAAACGTTGGAATAAAAAATTAATTACATTTGAATGTGAAAAAGCCGTGCGATTATGGAAACAAACCGCATCCTTTAAATAAAATGCTTTCCATCCGGCCCATCGCAATCTATAAGCCAAATCCACATCTTCTTTATACATAAAAAAATTTTTATCAAAAAATTCATTATTATGGGAAATCTCTTTCAAAGCTTCAACTCGATATAAAGCGCACGCACCACTAATACCCCAAATTTCTTTAGAATAAATGTTTTTAATGGAAAATTCAGTCCCCTGCCCGATATCTTTAACTTGATGATTTTCATAAATAACCAAGCCTAAACTATCAATTTTATTGTTTTTATTTAATATTGGCATTTTAGGAAATTCATCCCATTTTAAAATTGTACCTGATATTGCTCCGATTTTCTCATTATCTTCGCATTTCTTTACCAATAAATTCAAATAATCAGGAGTTAAATAAACATCAGAGTTCAAACATAAATAATATTTACCCTTAGCTTTATTTATCAAATAATTATGAGCTTTTGAAAACCCTGAATTTTTATTTTCCCGATAAATTTTAATATTCGGATAATTTTCTTTTATCCAATTATAAATATCTAAATTTAAATTATTATCAAAAATCAATACTTCAAAATTTTTAAAATTCTGATCAAACACGGAAGGCAAAGTTCTCTTTAAATAATCCATATCAGCGAAACTCACGATTCCTATGGTAACGGAAATTTTCATAATTGACTTTTATTTAAATTCACATTAAATCAAAAAAAATAAAATATAAAGAAAAAAACAATTTTCGAAAAAGCATTGACACCCTACAGGGGTGTATGCTATTCTTTTTGTGAACTTTAAAAAAAAACATGAAAAACAATCAACAACTAATAAATAATATTATTGGACAACTTCAGGGAATTAATAATATGCTGACAAAAAATAAAGAGTGTTTTGACGTCCTAACTCAATTAAAATCCGTTAAATCCGCCGTTGATTCATTAACAATCAAAGTAATAGAAGAAAATTTTTTTGATTGTTTAAAAAAATGTTCAACCAGTGAAAAACAGGAAGAAATTTGTAAAAAATTTCTTCAAAAAATAATTAAATTATAAATAATTTTTTAACTTAAATTTATGACAACACAATTTACAGGTCAAAATTTTAAAGACGAAGTAATTGATAAATCAAAAACCACTCCGGTATTAGTGGATTTCTACGCGAGCTGGTGCGGTCCTTGCCAAATGCAGGCTCCGATTATTGAAGAATTGTCTGAAGAATTAAAAGAAAAAGCGGTTATTGGCAAATTGAGTACTGAAGAATATCCGGAAATAGCTGCCAATTACGGTATTATGAGTATTCCAACTTTATTGATCTTTAAAGACGGCGCGGTTGTTGAAGAAATGATCGGCTTAAGAGATAAAGAAAGTCTCATTCAGCAAATCGAAAAATATGTATAATCGAGTGATTAAGTTCTAAATATTATAAAAGCGAAGTTATATATTTAAATACTTTTTTCTTTTAATTTTAAAATTTTTTGGTAATATATCTAAGGATCAAAAATTCATACGATATTTTGGAATATTAGAGCAATGGCAATGCGCAATGAAACAATGAATTATGAACTTTAAAATATTGGGGTGTGGCCAAGCGGTAAGGCAGCGGCCTTTGAAGCCGTTATTCGGGGGTTCGAATCCCTCCACCCCAGCCAGATTTTAAAATTTAATCAACATACTAAATGCATCAAAAAGAAATGTTTCCTGAAAAGAAAATTTTTTCGCATGGAGCAATTATTTTCTGGCTGACCGCTTTGACAATCTCCTTTTTGCTCCTAACCATGGTATTGCTTATTAATTTTTTGATAATTCCAACAAAAAATGTAGATCAAAATGAAATCAGTCAAAAAATAGATATTTTGGAAGCTCAAGTTAAAGATTTGGAAAATAAACTTTCAAATAATAATGAGGATACCGAAAATTTAAAAGGAAACAGTGAAGAAGAAAAGGAAGACGAAGTCAATAATTCGGAGGAGATCAGTGATACAAATGAATCAAAATTGGATTCTGGCGACTGGGAAAGTTATTCCAGTGTGAATTACGGATTTTCCGTTAAATATCCAAACAATTGGACATTGGAAAAAGCCGGTTCTTCAGTCCCGTCAAAAATCATTGAAGATGCCAATGCCTCTATGATCACATTGGTAAGTCCAACCGATTCAAAAATTTTAATTATTCCCGAAGGCCATTATGAAACCAAAATTGAAGCCAAAGAGGTTTCGAATAAAGAAGTACGAATTGCCGAAAAAAATGCTCAAAGAATTGAATATGACAATGGTTATATAATTTATAATTTCAAAGATTCTCATAATTTTCGCATAGAATTCGATCCTTACAATAAAAAAGATCAACAATTTTTAAATGAATTGTTAAATAATCTGAGTTTCTAAACAAACACTCTCTATTTAATCGCTCTTTTTATTGAAGTTAAAGTCCTATAAACCGACATCAAAGCTTCAAACCCTTTATTATTATTGTAGTTTTCAATATCAGCTCTTTTCAAAGCATCTTCGATTTTTTTCACCATTAAGACTTCAAAAATAATTGGTTTGCCATTCTCCAACTGCACTTCCATAATTCCATCAGCGCATTTTTGGCAAACATATTTATAATGATCCGTATCACCTTTTATGACTACTCCCAATGTTATTAGAGCATCATATTTATTAATAATTTTCTTGCACATTAAAGGAATTTCAAATGCACCGGGAACCTTATATAAATCATAAGTTTTCGGCAAATGTAAATTTTCCAAAGCCTTGTCCACTCCTAATAATAAATTGGAAATAATTTCAGAATAATATTCGCTGACAACAACTCCAACTTTCCAGTCTCTATTTTTTTCTATTGCTGAATTTAAATCATTGGAATTTTCAATAAACATAAATTTAAATAAAATTACGTTCTTTTAGCCAATCAAATTTTGCTTCATTATTTTTTTCATTTAACATTCGTTCCAAATACCTGGCAATTAAATCAATTTCCAAATTAACCAAATTGTCTTTCTTCAGTTTACCCAAATTCGTAAATTTCAAAGTATAAGGAATTAAAGCAACACCGAAAAAATCACTTTGCAAATCCATGATTGTCAAACTAACGCCATTAACACAAATTGAACCTTTAAAAGCCAAAAACTTGCTTAGATTCGGGGGAAATTTAATATACAAAATGTTTTCATCTTCGCTTTTTTTAAAATCATGAACCTTTCCGATATCATCAACATGCCCTTGTACCAAATGCCCATCAATTCGATCATTTAAAGTTAAAGCTCTTTCCAAATTAACCTGTGTGGCAATCTCATAGACCTGAAAATTAGTCCTCTTTAAAGTTTCCGCCACAGCCTGAACAGTAAAAGAATGATCCTTAATCGAAGTAACAGTCTGGCAAACGCCGTCAACAGCAATCGAATCCCCTACTTTTAAATTCTCAAAAACTTTTTTTGCTTTAATGGTCAAATTCAAAATACTATCTTTGACATCAATATTCGAAATCATACCGATTTCTTCAACAATACCTTTAAACATAGGAAAATATTAAATTTTGCTAATAGAGTAATATAAAAATAACATTATTTCCTCGCGTTTAAAACATTATATCCCCTTGTAAACGCATTAATCGATGCCACTATCACGTCCGGAGAAGTTCCGGAACCCGTAACCTCATTACCGAATTTATCGCGCATTTTTATTCTCACTTCCACCACAGCGTCAGTTCCGGGAGTATCAATTTCCACATTATAATCAACCAAACTGAAATTAAGGGAATCTTTACCTTTTATCCCATTCTTTATGGCATTTATAATCGCATCAACAGGCCCAACACCATTTGCCTCGCTTTCAAAAATTTCTTCTTTAAATCTCAATTTGACTGACGCGCTAGGTTTATCATGCATTTGCACATTCAAATGAAAATCCAATACTTTCAAAACCTCTTCCGCGAAAGCATGCTCTTTCAACGCGTTCTCAACTATATATTGTAAATCCGCTTTGCGCATTTGAGTATTTTTTTCACTGAATTCCTTAATATTATCGTAAACTTTCTGCAAATAAATATTTTGTAAATCAATATTGAATTCTTTTTTAATGATTTTTTGTAATTCCTTGCTGTCCGAAGGAACTTTTTTCCATAAAATATCTTCTTTATTATTCATCAATGCAGACCTTATATTATATAATTTTAAATCAATATAACGATCAATTTCCTCGATTTCAGGATCTAAAACCGCAGGATCAGGCAAATTTTTCAAAGCACTGATCGGATCTTTCAGACCAACACCGGTCATCACTAAAACAACGCTGGAATTATTATCAATTTTTTTATCTTTTACTAATTTATTCAATGCCGCTAAAGGTAATGCACCGGAAGGTTCGACGAATATTGATTCTTCTTTTCCCAATTGCTGCTCTGCTTCCAAAGCTTCCAAATCCGAAACTGAAATAGCCATTCCCTTAGACTCTTTAATCGCATTTAAAACCAAATTGCCATCCAAAGGAAAATTAACCGCAATCGCGCTGCAAATAGTATTTACTTTATCCCATCTTTTAATAGGTTGTTTTTTACTGAAAGCTTCAACGATTGTTGCACACCCTTCAGTTTGAACTCCAATTAACTTAGGTAACTTATCAATGAATCCGAGTTCAAAATATTCTTTAAACCCTTTCCAAATAGCTGATAAATTTGTTCCGCAACCTATTGGACAAATCAAATAATCAGGCGGCTTCCAATATAATTGTTCAATAATTTCATAAGCCTGTGATTTCTGACCTTCCCTACGAAAAACATAATCACCCGCCAAGTAAAATTTATGTTTTTTTGCCATTTCTTCGGCTAATTTCGCGCAAACACTATAAGTATCGCGAATTTGTAATACTCTCGCTCCATAAGTTAAAGATTGCGATAATTTACCAATTGGTGTTCCTTCAGGCACTAATACATAGCATGGTATGCGTGCCAAAGAAGCGTAAGCCGCGGCGCTCGCAGCCATATTTCCCGAAGAAGCCAAACAAATCGCTTTAGCATTCATTTCCAAAGCTTTTGTTATTTCAACTAAAGTTCCTCTATCCTTAAAAACACCTGTAGGATTCGCACCTTCATTTTTAACATATACATCTTTAAGTTTATATTTTTTAGCTAAATTCGATGTTGTATAAAGAGGAGTCCCGCCTTCCTTCAAAGTAACGATTTTTTCAAAATCCATAATCGGATAAAAATCCGCATATTTCATGGCTGATAAAGGTGCTTTCCTTAATGAAAAGTTATTCAAACGCGTTTTAATTCTATTATAATCATAAATAACATCCAAAGAATCACCGCAATTTAAACAAGTGGTTACAGTTTGAGATTCATCAAAATCAGTTTTACATGACACGCATTGAAGTTTATAAAATTTCGTAGGCATTTTAAAAAATTACAATCAAAAAATTAAACACATATATTAAATAACGAAAAAGAGGGAAATACAATGCAAATTTAGATGTCAGTTATCAGTGATCACTACTCCAACGCCACACATTCAATCTCCACCATCGCACCTTTAGGAAGCGCAGCTACTTCAACAGTCGCCCTTGCAGGCTTATGCGGAAAAAAATTGGCATAAACTTCATTTACCAGAAAAAAATCATTTAAATCTTTCAAATAAATGGTTGTTTTTATAACTTTTTCCAGCGAAGAACCGGCACTTTCAAGTACATTTTTCAAATTTTCGCATACCTGAGCAGTCTGTCTTCCGGAATCACCATTAACCAGCAGACCTTCAGTGTTTAAAGGAATTTGACCGGAACAAAAAATAAATCCATTTGCTTTTATGGCCTGACTATATGGCCCAATAGCTTCCGGAGCCTTATTTGTTTTAATAAATTCCATAATAATTTAAATTATAAATTTAAAATAAGTAAAATATTATTTTTCCAAACCTATATTATATCCCGTAACTTTTCTTAATCTTTTTAAAAGCTTCTTTTTTTGTTTTACACTTTTTTCATATAAAAGTCTAATTCTTACGCGAAAACGAAAATTCAATTTATTGAATATCGAATCAGTAACTTTATAGATGCTATAAGTTATAAAATAAGCCGCAAAAACATCAATAGAATAATGGACATGCATAAAAAGTACAGTTAAAGCCATAATAAATGAACTGATGAGAAAAAAATATGAGATCCATTTATTATCCTTATTAAAAAGTAGAAAAGCCAAAAAAGGGATTCCTGTATGAGCGGAAAAAAATAAATCATTTTTATAAAAAAAACTGATCAACAAAGAGTTTTCAGGATTTGGCCCGGCATGAGTTAAAAAATTTTCAGGCATGCCGATATGCGTTAAAGAAATGAAAAAACTGCGAATAATTATAAAAGACGCGTAAGCTTTTAAAGTAAAAGGAAAAACTTCCGGACGGAATAAAATTGGATATAAAAAAATTACGGATATGATAATTGTAATTCCGGTAACATAAAAAAAATTCAAATCCAAAGTGGGGATATGATCCAGAATCAAATCCTGCACAGCTAAAACTTCAATGTTGGAAACATAAAGACTGGCAAAAACATTGATGATCAAAGCTAGAAACATTACCAATAATCCGATTAAAAAGGAAAATTTAAAGTGTTGATCTTGAATTAAAGTTTTCCATTGACGAATAGGTTGAAATTTTCGATACACCATAAAATGACAAATAATATATTAAATCTTATTGATTTTAAATCTTACAGGAGAAAAGCTAAACAGAAAAGAGAAAAAACATAGTTAATGATCAGAAATCAGTGATCCCTTACAATCGCCTCCGCAATATAATCCCCCATTTCCATTGTTCTGACTTTTCTCAACCCCTCCCTATAAATGTCCCCTGTCCGTATCCCCTTTTCCAAAACATTAATCACGGCATTCTCAATTGCTTCTCCTTCTTTAATCATAGAAAAAGAATATTTTAACATCAAAGCTGCTGATAAAATTTGGGCGATTGGATTGGCAATATTTATTCCCGCGATATCCTGTGCGCTGCCGCCGATAGGTTCAAACAAACCAAAATTTTTATCATTAAGAGACGCGGAAGGAGCCATTCCTAAAGAGCCACTGATTACTGAGCCTAAATCACTTAAAATATCTCCAAACATATTTTCAGTTAATAAAACATCAAAATAATTGGGATTTTTCATTAATTGCATGGCCGCATTATCAACATACATAAATTCAAAGTCCACATTCTTATTTTTTTGCGCGAATTCTTTTGTGATTTTTCTCCAAAGTAAACTGCAATCAAGAACATTCGCTTTATCAACAACAGTAATTTTTTTATTTCTTTTCTCAGCTATTTCCACAGCTAATTTTATAATTCTACGAATCTCACTCTCTTTATAAGACATGATATCGATGGCAACTTCCTCTCCGTTATCCATATAAGTTTTATGCTCCCCAAAATAAATTCCACCTGTTAATTCTCTTAAAATCATTACATCAACACCATTTTCCACAATATTATTTTTTAGAACGGAAAGCTCTATTAATGGCTTATACAAATAAATAGGTCTTAAATTCGCGTATAAATTAAATTTTTTTCGTAGTCCTAAAAGCGCGTTTTTTTCCACTCCCTGCCATTTTTTCTCAGTTTGTTTATCCACCGGCCCGCCAACCGAACCAAACAAAATCGCATCACAATCACTGCACGCGTCTAACGTTTTTTGAGGTAAATGTTCACCATAAACATCATAAGCCGCTCCTCCGACCAATTCCTCATTATATAAAAATTTATGATCAAAAATCACCGCGATTTTATCTAAAACCTTAATCGCTTCCCTCATAACTTCCGGTCCAATTCCATCCCCCGCCAAAACAGCAATCTTCTTTTGCATAAAAAAAATAATTCTAAACATAAGAAAATTAGAATAAACTTAATAAAAAGTAAAGATATAATCCTTTTACGGACTGCGCTTGCCCTTCTCATTTATTTTCATGCCATCTTTTAATTTTATCCTCAACCAAATCTCTTGGTTTCGCGTATTTTTCTCTCGCGACTTTAATGATTTTATTTATTTGGTCCGAGTCGTTTTCATGAATTGGAGGAGAAAGAGTATCAAAAGAAAATGTTTTTGTCGGCATTCCATCAACCAAAAGCTTTGTGTAAGCAGTATATTTACTCAAAGAGATTAAATCATTTTCAGTAACTTCCTCGCTGAATTGAGAAGACAAAAATTCAGCATCCGTAAATCCCACTTGGAAAGCCATTGTTGTTCCCACGTTCCCAAAAACAGCTTCTCTTACTTCATCGGGCATTTGAGCGATATATTGATTTGCCATTGTTAAATTCAAACGGTATTTTCTGGCTTCAGATAAAATTGTGGCAAAAGAGTCTGTGGCGAAATTTTGGAATTCATCAACGTATAAATAAAAATCTTTACGATCCTTTTCCGGAATATTAGCTCTGCTCATGGCATCCAATTGAAATTTTGTAATAATCATCGAACCCAAAAGACTTGAAACATCCTCTCCGATTTTCCCCTTAGATAAATTAACGATCACGATTTTGTTTTTATCCATCGCAAATCTGAAATCAATGGAACTTTTTGGCTGACCAACAATGTTTCTAATAATCGGACTTGATAAAAATTGTCCGACTTTATTTAAAATCGGAGAAATTGCTTCGATTTTCTGTTTATCTTGCATTTTTTCAAATTCATTTTCCCAAAAAGATCTGACAATCGGATCAGTCAATTTTGCAACTACTTTTTTTCTAAATACTGAATCCTGAAGCATGCGCGTAATTCCCAACATCGTGGTATTCGGGTATTCCAATAAAGACAAAATGGTATTCCTTAAAATATGCTCAAGCCGTGGGCCCCAACTGTCAGCATATATTTTTTTGAATATTCCTATCAAACCTGAACATACAATTGTATTAAATTGAGGATCTATATTCTCCAACATATTGAACGCGACAGGAAAATCTCTATCGGAAGGATCAAAAACAATAACATGATTTGTACGCCATGGGGGTATGAAATTCATTATATTTTCCGCTAAATCTCCATGGGGATCAATGACTGCCAATCCTCTCCCCCTTTGAATATCCGAAAAAATCATATTTTCCAATAATGTTGATTTTCCCATTCCGGTTTTTCCAATAATGTAAATATGTCGCCTTCTATCGGTTTTTTTGATTCCAAATTCATTATAAATTCCCCGAAAATTGGTTTTCCCCAACAAAGTATATTCATCTTCATCCAAATATTTCGGATCAGGAAGATCAGACGGCGGTTCAAGCTTTTTCGATCGCACCCAAAAAATATTCGGAGTCATCACAACATTGGTCGGCAGATGAAAAATTGTTGCTATCTCTTCCGTGTTTAAGACAAAACTTTTGATTATTTTTCTAAATTGAAACCTATCAACAGCATCCTTCCCTTTTGTAAATTCCTTCAGAAAAAAACCATTCATATGTGGAATGCTGAATTGCTTAAATGAACCCGCGATTTCTCTAACTTTGCTTTGCGCTTCGGAAATTTTTGCTGATTCCGGAATATAAAGAACTCTGATATTTACCTCAAATAATAGCTTTGCAACCTTATCCATGGCCGCGGACAAAGGAGATTCTCGATCGTGGCTGCGTGAAATTTCTTCTTTTAATTCTTCAATGTCTCTTTTTTCGTCAATCACGCTTTTATTATTTTTACTTAAAATTCCTCCAATTCGGATTCTTTGAAAAAAGAAAGAAAAATATAATGGGAAAAAAACATACCTAAACCATTTTTCCTTCTTACAAAACAGATTGGCGTAAAGTCTTTGAATTGAATTAAAATAACTAAAAATACCTTTTGACAGCAATCTCACACAATCAACATAAATTTTTCTCCATTTCTCCGGCATAGGCCTGCAAACAATCTGTATCCAAGCTTGATCATAAGGTGAATTCAGTTTGGAAATCGAAGCTGTAATGCCCGCGATCGGGTCCACGGCAACTTGTTTTAATTTATCTTCGAATTGAATATATCTTTTAATCGGAAAAATATCAGGAGATGACAAACTTAATTCACCCCCGACAATTCCTTTATAAGTGTTGATTTTTATCCCGCTTTTCGGAATTCTGTCCCCGAGTAAAATTTCCGGTTTTATAAGAGCTTTGCTATCGGATTTTTTTTCATTATCTTTTTTTGTATTTATAACTTCAACCATCTGCACCACGGCGAAATCTTCAACTTCCTTAATTTCAACATCAGGATATTGTGCGTAAATCTGACCTTCAATTAAACTGCGATAAGTTACCGGAATACGAACGTAAAATTTTATCTGTTTATTGATATTGGCGATTTCAAAACTAATATTATCTACACAAAATCCTCTTAATTTCTGGCCAAATGTAATTCTATCATCAGTGGAATGTATAGTAGCGAATATTTGCTCCGCCATAATCGGTCCAAGCTCATTTTCACGGGAAACTTGAACAGAAAGAACGCAATATTCAGCATGTTTTTTAAATCTTTTTTTCTGCCAATAAATAAAAATACTAAAAAGTAATTTTATTAAAATTATACTACTGCCTATCAACCCTAAAATTACTAAAACATTCCGCATATGAAAAGACTTATATAAAATCTTTATATTATAGCGTAAAACAAAGGAAATTGTAATGGAAAATCAAAAAAATTATTCGCTCTTGAAAACAAGAGAGTGTTCAAAAAGTATCAGATGTGGCTTTTCTTTTGAAAACAATAATGTGAGCGTAGTAATCTACGTGATCACTATTTTTTTCAAAAAAAAGTCACAGATGATGCTTTTTCAACACTCTCGATTAATGGAATCCAAATAACCCTGTAGAATATAAGCGGCGCTATACATATCAATTTTTCCTTTACTATACTTCTGCAATTTTCGATTACCTTTAATATTATCCAAAATCACTTTTGTACTGAAACGTTCATCAACACTGATTACTTTTTTATCACTGAAGTTATGTTTTAATTGCTTAATAAAAGCATATACAAGATCAGTCTGCTTTGAAGCACCACCCTTTAAATTTAAAGGCAAACCAACAATAATTTCTTGGATATCATACTTATTTAAATATTCACTTAATTTACCAAAAACATCATTTGTTTCAATGACTTCCAATGGTATTGCAATAACATTATCCGGATCACTCAACGCGATTCCGGTACGGATATCACCATAATCAATCCCGATTAATCTGTTTTTCATCATTATTTCCCTTCATCTTCAACATTGACTTTTATATTCAACTCCGCTCCTTCTTTTAAATGGATTAATACATCATGTTCTCCTAAAATTTTAATATGACTTTTCATGCGAATATTTTCTTTTTTCAAACTGACACCTTTAGCCTCCAAAGCTTCCAAAATATCTTTTTCCGCGATGGAATCAAATAATCTGTTATGCTCGCTGACATTTTTTTTAAAAACCAATTGAATATCTTTTAATTTATCCATAATTTCCTGAACATGTTCTTCTTTGACTTCAGAACGCTTCTTTTTCATATTCAAAATTTTTGTAGCTTCTTTTTCCAGAGCCGGAGTAGCACTCAAAGCATATCCGCGAGGGAATAAAAAATTAACAAAATAACCACGTTTTACTTTTTTGGTTTCGAATTTTTTACCTAAATTTTTGATATCTGATTTAAGAATAACTTTCATTATATATTGATTATGGCTAAAGCTTTCGAATTATAAATGCAAAAAGGAAAGATTTCAATAGAAAGTGCTGGTCGCTAATCACTGAAATTTACTTCACAAAATACCACTCGGCTATACTCGCGAACCTATCACCCGCTGACATCATATTGCTGATTACAATATCTTTTATTCTATCATCGGCAGCAAAAAAATATTCCGGAGTATATAACACAATTACAGGAACATCCTCGCTGATTTCATTCTGCAGTTGTCTTAATTTATCCTGTTTTTTTTCATCATTTTCAGAATCAAATAAATTTCTCATGCTCTCAATCAAAGCATCTGCTTTCGGATTTGTATAATTGGATAAATTCAAACCATCTTTATTCGCTTGCGTGCTGTGCCAATAAGAATACATATCGAGATTATATCCTAAATCCTGACCATAAAGTAAAATATCATAATTTCTGTTTACTAATGCCTCCTTAAAAGTTAAATCATCCAAAATCTCTATTTTCAGTTCAATGCCGATCTCCTCCCATGATTTCTGTAAATAATCCAGAACGGTTTTAATCTCCGCGTATTTTTTGGAGTCGCTTGAATATGCTTTGGATATTAACCGTAATGATAAATCTTTTCCTTGAATATTTTTTCTGAATTTTTCATTATTCTCAATTTTCCATCCGCCATCAAACAAAGATCCTTTTGCCTCCTCAATATTGGATTTATGAAGCCATTCATCCTGTTTCAATTCCATTAAAGGAGTATCCATCCGCCGCATATTTTTCAATTTTTTTACAAGATCATCTTTATTGATGGATTTAGATAAAGCCAAACGGACTTTTTTATCAGCAAGTATGGTTGTTTCGGTATTTAAAAATAAGGCGGTATAACGGGGCAAAGTATATTTATAAATTCTGAATCTTTCATCCTCTCGCAAATTTTGCAACAAATCTTCCTCGGAAATTTTAGGGACACCATGCAAAGCTGTTTTGGCTTTAATTAAAAAATCAACAGAAGGATAAGTGGTAATTCTCAAGTTTTTGATTTTTGGTAATTTTCCGAAATAATTTTCATTGATAATCAAATTAACTTGGCTGCTTCCACCGGCAAGAGTTTTATAAGGTTCTTCAAGTTTATATGGACCGGAACCGATGGGAAATTTATTGAATTCATGATTACCCAAATCTGAAACAGGTACATCTTTCAAAATATGTTTAGGCAATATTCCAACGATTGTATTTGTGTAAAAAAATGAATTGGGATATTCCAATGTAAAAGTTACAGTTTTATTATCAATCAAATCAATTTTAACTTTTTCAAAATTGGATTTTAAAATCGGATTTTTAAAATCCGGATGTTGAATCACATCATGATAAGTAAAAAACACATCATCCGCGGTAAGACTCTCACCATCATGCCATTTAATATTATCACTGATTGTGAAAGTATATGTTTTTTTATCAGTACTCAAAGAATGATCTGCGATATCACTCACGAATTTACCTGTTTCCGGATCATACTTTGAAAGTGCGGAAAATACCAAAGTATCAATATCTTTATCAATAGGGTTTAAATCATTGAAAACAGGATTTAGTCGCTTTATTTCTCCAATCAATCCCTCACTGTAAATATGGGATTTTGATTTAACTTCTTGTCCGGTCTGAATTTTTTCCAAATCAGCACTATCCGCGATATTTTGATAACTAAAAACAGCGGAAAATAAAAAAATTACAGAAAAAATCAATAATGATATCTCTTCTCTTTTATTAAAAGATTTAAAAGTTCGCCTCAATAATTGCCAAAAATTAATTCTTTGATGCTTCATAATAAAATTATTAAACTAAAAATAATCACCTAAAATCATTTGTTATACTCCTCCGCTTTTATTTTTTTGTATCAAATCTTGGCTAAAGCTCCGAAAGACAAGTAATACTGCGAAGCTATCCTTTATTTTTATATATAGACTAGCCATTAAGCTTCGGAGTATATACTGCTTTAATTCTATTTTTTTAAAGCGAAGTAGTATTAAATTCAAACCTATTATACAAAAGCCAAAGTAAAAGTTGAAGCAAAAAATATTACTGACATTACAACTGAAAAATAAAATAAAAATTTTTCCGGCCCTCTTTTTGACGAATAAAATGTATTGCTTCCTCCCAAAGCTTCACCAAGTCCCGAGCCTTTAGCCTGAATGAGAATGGACAACGCTAAAAAAAATGAAGAAATTATTTGTATTATCGAAACAACCAGATGCCAATTCATAAAAACGTATTAAAGAATAAAATATTAATTTTTAATAAATAAATGTTCAATAAAGTTAATAAAACCAAAAACCAACCCCGCTATAATATATACCAGAAATCCATCAACATGAAAACTTACTCCTTCAAAAGCCAATTGTATCAATATTTTCTCCAATAAAAAAATTAAAACTCCATTAATCAAAAATAAGATCAAACCCAGACTTATAAAAATCAAAGGAAGAGAAAATAATTTAATTAGAGGTTTTATAAAGGTATTCAATATTCCCATAATGAGACCTCCTATCAAAAAAAATTTCCATCCGCCGGTATAAGAGATATTATCCAAAAAATTTACCACTACATATAAAGCAATACCGTTCAATAGAACTCCAATTAAAATCTTTTTAATTAATTTCATCATATTGTTTAAATAACTCTTTATTAATATAACAAATGGATTTTTATAAACAAGAATAATTATTTCACATTGCGAACAGCGATTAAAATTTTATTTTTATCAATCTGTTCTTCTTTTTCCAAATCCCATTCAAAATTTCCTTTTTGTTGAATTTCCAAAGCAAGAGTTTCTTTCATAATAAATTCGGCAAATTCACTGATCACATTCTGCAAATCTTTGGATTCCAAATATAAATAGATACGATCATCAACATTATAATCAGCTTCTTTTCGTAGCTCCTGAGTATAACGAATAATATCACGCGCAATACCCTCTTTTTTCAAAATCTCCGTAATATTTGTATCAAGAGCCACAACTAAACCTTTTTCGCCACTAATCTCCATATGTTGAGATCCTTTGCTGGCAGTAAATACAATTGTAGCTTCATCTAAAGAAGGATCTAAAATTTCATCTGAAATTTTTATTTTTCCATCCTCTAAAATTTCATAATTACTCATATTAACGGCTTCAATTAAAGACTTCATTTTTTCTTTCAATCTCTCTCCAACTACGCGAAAATTAATTTTTACCGATGGTTTCGCGATTTCCGTGGCTTTATTGATAAATTCTATATTTTTAATATTTAATTCTTCTTTTAAAACGTCAACATCCAAATGAAATTTCTCAAATTCAGGAAGAGCGACAATTAATTTATTGAGAGGTTGTCTTACTTTCACTTTCGCATTCGCTCTGCACCTATGCCCTAATTCAACGATTTTTCGCATTATTGCTATCTCTTCGTTTAAATTTAAATCTATCAATTTATTATCAGCCTCCGGCCAATTTTCCATATGAACGGATTCTTTGCCTGTTAAATTCGTAAAAATCTCTTCGCTGATAAACGGTGTAAATGGAGCCATTAATTTTGCCAGATTAAGTAAAACATAATATAGAATACTATAAGCCTCATTTTTGTCGTCATCATTTTCACTTTTCCAAAATCTCCTTCTTGATCTGCGTACATACCAGTTTGATAAATTGTCGATAAAATCCGTAAAAAGACGTGCGGCTTGAGTCAAATTATATTCATCCATATATTTTGAAACTCCTTGAATCAAAGTTTGAAGTTCGGAAATAATCCATTTATCCAGTTTATTGGTTGCTTTTAAGTTGAATTTCTCAGTATTCCAATTGTCGATATTGGCATAAGTTACAAAAAAACTATAAGTATTCCATAAAGTTAAAATGGTTTTTTTCACAACTTCTTCCACGTGTTTTTCGGAAAATCTTACATCTTCAGCCAATGGAGCGGTTGAAGTATAAAGAAAATATCTCACGGCATCCACTCCCCTACTTTCAAAAAGATCATTAGGATCAGGATAATTCTTCTTTCTTTTGGATAATTTCTCACCATCCGCAGCCAAAAGTATGCCGTTAACAATCACATTATTAAAAGCAGGTTTATCAAAAAGAATAGTTGATAATACATGCAAAGTATAAAACCAACCTCTGGTTTGATCCAAACCTTCCGCGATAAAATGGGCGGGAAAATTTTCCTCAAACTCACTTTTATTTTCAAAAGGATAATGAAGCTGAGCGTAAGGCATAGCCCCGCTTTCAAACCAACAATCGAAAACCTCAGAAATTCTATGCATTTTATCTCCGCATTTTTCGCAGGTTAAAATAACATTATCAATATAGGGCTTATGCAAATCCAATTCCCCAACATTATCAATAGGTTCATTGCCGATTACAAATTTTTTATATTCGCAATTTTTCATCAATTTTCCATTTCTGACTTTATAAGCGGCATTTTCAATGGTAATTCTGCCAAGCGCGACTTCCAAAGCCATTAAAGGAGTTCCATGGCTGACAATTAACACTTTTTTACCTTTATATGTATTTTTAACATATTGAACAAATTTTTTCATTCTTTCCACAATATCTTGTAAATTTTCAATTTCCGGTGAAATTTTCTTTTCAATTAACTCTTTGGAAGAATTGAATAAATTTTGATGTTCGGTAACATGTTTTGAATCATATTCACCAAAATGCATTTCATTGATTAAAGGACTGACAATGACATCAAGATTAAACTTTTTTGCCAAGATGGAAGCAGTCTCTTGTGATCTTAAAAGTTCTTAAGATATAACAACATCAATTTTTTCATTTTTAATCTCATCAGCTAATTTTTCAGCTTGTTTAATGCCATTTTCTGTTAATCCCAATTTTACGCTAGGATCAGAATGAATCGTATTATTCAAAGTGCCTTCATATTCACCATGTCTAGCCATATAAAAATGTATCGAAGTTTTTTCATTTTCAGACAATTCATCAATAGAACCAATACATTTGCACTCCCCGCAAGATTTACATTCCCAAATCGGAATCGCCGCTCCCCAATATCTGTTACGTGAAATAGCCCAATCTCTGGCGTTTTCAAGCCATTTTCCAAACCTGCCATCTTTTATATGAGGAGGCTGCCAACTGATTTTTTGGTTATTTTCCAATAATTTCTCTATAATTTCTGAAACTTTGATAAACCAACTTCCTGTCGCGTAATTCAAAAGCGGAGTATCGCAACGCCAACAATGAGGATAAGAATGACGATATGATTCCTTTGAAAATAAAAATCCTTTTTTAATTAAATAATCAGCGATATTTTGATCCTGACCTTTTACAAATTTTCCCGCGAAATCAGTAACTTCGCTCGTAAAATTTCCTTCCATATCAACATGTTTGATAAAAGCCAATTTGTTTACTTTCCCCGCATTCAGATCATCTTCACCAAAAGACGGAGCAATATGCACTATTCCGGTACCATCCTCAATACTCACAAAATCAGCTAAAATTACTCGATATGAATTCTCGATATTTTCAACATCTTTATTTATAAAATAATCAAATAAAGGTTTATATTTTTTATTCTCCAAATTTTCACCTTTAAAACTTTCGATAACTTCAAATTCCTTATCTTTCATGACTTTCTCCAATAATTCTTTCGCCAAAATATAAAAATTTTCACCTGATTTTATTTTTATATAATCAATATTTTTACCTACCGCAAGCGCGGTATTACCAGGCAAAGTCCATGGCGTAGTGGTCCAAGCTAAAATAAAAGTATTTTTTTCATCCAATAATTCAAATTTCGCGGTTACTGACAAATCAGTCACATCTTTATATCCTTGGCTAACTTCAAAATTTGAAAGAGGAGTAACGCATCTCGGACAAATATGCATTGATTTATAACTTTTATAAACCATTTCTTTATCCCATATACTTTTAAAAACCCACCATATTGATTCCATATAACTATTTTCCAATGTCGCGTAAGTTTGTTCAAAATCCACCCATCTGCCTATTCTCTCAAATAATTTTGCCCATTCCGAAGAATACTTAAAAACACTTTCTTTACATTGAAGATTAAAATTATCAATCCCAAATTTTTCAATTTCTTTTTTGCCGGAAATATTCAGACTTTTTTCGATTTCATATTCCACAGGCAATCCATGACAATCCCAACCATTTGTACGCGGTACAAAAAATCCTTTCATATTCCAATATCTTGTTACTGCGTCTTTCAAAGAATTTGCCATTATATGACCATAATGAGGCAATCCATTGGCAAAAGGCGGACCATCGAAAAAAACATATTTTTGATTCTCCTTATTTTTTTCTACGGATTTTTTAAAAATATTATTTTTACGCCAATACTCAATGATTTCATGCTCAACTTCAGGGAGGTTTTTGCGATTATCTACCTTTTTAAACATTTTAATTAAATTAAAGAACATTCTTTATTATTATAATAAAAAAAGTTCAGGAAGCAAGCACGGGTAATGTGATTATTATCAAAATAATTGTTTACTGAAGCAAAAAATGCTATAATTCCAGGATTAAATCACAAAAATGAATCCATCAAAACAAGAAAAATTAAAGCTTTTAATTAAGACTTCTATATTAATAAATAAAGAAGAAAAAAAAAATTATTTAGATAAAATTGATTCCTTAAGTGAACCCCAGATCAATGAATTAACACAAATCTTTCATGAAGAAGAAACAAAAAAAAGTGAATTGATAAATAATAAAATCAATAAAAATAAAGATCCTGATTTAATCAATAAACTTAAACAAATAAAAACTTTAGCTTCAAAAGAGTTTCTTCGCGCAAAAGAAAGAAAAGAACAGCAAAAAGATTTTAAAAAATTGGAAAACCTTACACAACAAATCAATAATTTTAACTGAAAACATGCCTGAAAAATTTAATGAAAAACACAGTAACATTGATTCCAACCAAGAATTATTGAAAAACAAATTTGAAAATAGCGAACATGAACAAATTATTATTCATGAAATTGATGCTATTCAACAGAATATTTCAAGAAGTGAACTAGGCGATGAAGAAAAAATTAAAATATTGGAGGCAATAAATAAAGAATTGGTAGATTTATTATCTCAAAAAGAATTGAATAATTTTATTCCTGAATTAAAAAAAAGATTAGAGTCATTTAAAGAAGCTTATAATTTTAAAACTATTCAAAACACAATTCCGGAAATAAAAAGTAACAAAACTAATTCCCCTCCTCAAACTTTTAAAAATGTAAAAAATACATCTTTAAGTCAAAAAAGAGGAATGATAGGATACGTTGAGACTGTAATGAGAGGATTAAGCCAAATATTCAGCACAAATTTTTTAAAAAATAAGAAATATGACTCCGATGGTGACTACTCGAGTGATGAAATAGAAAAATTTGATAGCTCAATTAGCAATTCTGATCGTAAAAAAATAAATTATGATAAAAAAATGACAGCCGAAAATTTGATTGCTGAAAATAAAGATCAATTTTTCAATCCGGAGTTAAAATCAGATCCGAATTATGATGTTTATGAAGAAAACAGAAAATTGGGAAATAAAATGTGTGCTCGCTATATATCTGATGTTCTAGGCATATATCCTCCTGTTTATTCCGCCACCGCTTTATTCCTTTCACTCTACAAAAAAAAACCGCAAGAAAATAAAAGCGACAATTTAATTAAAAATCAAAATGAATTACAAAAAGGAGATGTGATTTTTTTTACCGACACTTATGATTCCGGACGTCCAATCACTCATGTAGGCATTATAGTTGATGCCGGATCTCCAATTATGATGAAACATCACGGTACTTTTAAAAATGGAGTAAAAACTGTTGCGTTAGACAAGTATTGGACCAAACATTTTTACGGAGCGCTCAGACCGAATTATGCAAAGAAAGAACAAAACGTATTAGCTGCCTAAAGTTTATCCTTTAAGATATTTCAAAACCAACTTTTCCGCCAACCCAACATATTTTGCAGGCGTTAAATTCAGTAAATTTTTTTTCGCAGCCGCGGGAATTTCCAATTTACTGATAAAATCCGAAATAGCTTTATTATCCAATTTCTTCCCGCGTGTTAATTCCTTTAATTTTTCATAAGGCTTTTCAACTTTATACTTACGCATAACCGTTTGAATGGGTTCAGCTAAAATCTCCCAATTATTATCCAAATCAATAAGCATCTTTTTTTCATTAACTTCCAATTTACTCAAGCCTTTCAATATGCTTTTATAAGCGATCAAACTGTAAGCAAAGGCTACTCCCGTATTTCGAAGAACAGTAGAGTCCGTTAAATCGCGCTGCATTCTGGAAATCGGCAATTTTTCCGCTAAATGTTGAAATATCGCGTTTGCCAAACCTAAATTTCCTTCCGCGTTTTCAAAATCAATTGGATTAACCTTGTGAGGCATTGTGGAAGAACCAACCTCTCCTTCTTTTAATTTCTGTTTAAAATAATCCAAACTCACATAAGTCCAAATATCACGGCACATATCAAGCAAAACTGTATTGATTCTCTGAAAATAATGAAAAATTTCCGCGATAAAATCATGAGATTCGATTTGCGTAGTATAAAAATTTGGAGTTAAAGACAAACTTTTAATGAATTTTTCACTTGCTTTTATCCAATCAATTTTTGGATAAGCGCTTAAATGCGCGTTATAATTACCAACCGCCCCATTAATTTTTCCTAAAAATTCAATTTTAGTATTTTTAATTTGTCTTTCAATTCTGGAAATAAAAATTATAAATTCTTTACCCAAAGTCGTTGGAGTCGCGCTCTGCCCATGAGTTCGTGATAGCATTGGCATCTTTTTATAAATATTTGCTTTTAATCTTAAATTTTCCAATATTTTTTCCAAATTTGAATTAATCACATTGGAAAGAGATTCTTTAATCATCAAAGAATATGCCAAATTGGTAATGTCTTCCGAAGTACATGCAAAATGAATAAACTCGCTTAAATTATCAAGTTTTAAATTTTTAAATTTTTCTTTAAGAAAATACTCAACCGCTTTCACGTCATGGTTGGTTACTTTTTCAATATTTTTCACCTCCTGAGCATCTTTAAATTCAAATTCTTGATAAATTGCTTTAAGTTTTTTAATCTCATCTTTCTTTAAAATTCTACTATTATCCAATTTCAATTCATTACATAAAAAAATAAACCATTCAATTTCCACCAAAACCCGATACTTAATCAAAGCATATTCGGAAAAATAATTGGACAATTCTGAAACTTTATCGCTATATCTGCCATCAAGGGGAGAAATGGATTGGAGAGTATTCATGATTATAAATTATTACAATATAATATAGTGATCACTAAACAATACTAAAACTTCTTCTTCATGTCTCCAATCGCTTTTATAACCCTATCCTTCATCTCATTATCAATTAATCCAAACATTTTTGCCACAAAATAAGCCGCGTTTGCCGGATCCACAATCGTGGCTACCGGAGTTTCGGATGGCATCATTAAACTGGAATTGATATTCACCATAAAATCTTCTTTTGTTTCCAAAGGTGGGCAGGCGATCACCGGAAAAATCGTATTCGCGGAAACCAATCCGGATAATGCGTTTGAACGTCCGGCCACTGTTATAAAACAAATCTGTTCTTCGGATTGATTATATTTTTCAATCAAATCAATAATCTTTTCCGGAACCTTATGCGCTGAAGCAACGTGTTCAATGTAATCGATTCTAAATCTATATAATTCTTTTGTAATTTTCGTTACAAAAGATTTATCTGTAGGAGAAGCATAAATAATCACAGCTTTCATAATATTTTAAATTAAATTTATAAACATAAGTTATAGTTCCTGATCACCGGCATTCAAATCCGTAAATTTTCCTTAATCCTTGCCGTCACATCCCCTACGTTTCCATCAAAACTCTGTCCTGTAATCAATTTATACGCCTCAATATAACGTCTGGCAGTTTCCGCTCTAACCTCTTCAGGAATCATCGGAATTTCTCCTTCTCCTCTAAATCCCCTTTCCGCAAGCCATTCTCTCAAATATTCTTTGTCAATTTTCTTTTGCTCAATTCCTTCCATAAATCTGATTTCATACTCACTTTCAAACCAGAATCTCGACGAATCAGGGGTATGAATTTCATCTATCAATGTTAAATCGCCATTTTCATCAAAACCGAATTCATATTTTGTATCAACCAATATTATCCCTTGTTTCGCGCAAATTTCAACTCCCCTCTGAAATAATTTCAAAGAAATATCAGCCAATTTATCCCATAAATCTTCAGTTATAATGCCTCTTTCAATCAATTCATCCGGAGAAATCGATTCATCATGATCACCTTTTTCCGCTTTTGTTGAAGGTGTTAAAATGGGAGTATCGAATTTTTGATTCTTTTTCATTCCATCGGGAAGAATATTTCCACAAAAATTACGAACACCCCGTTCATAATTATACCAAGCTGAAGTGCTTGTTACACCGGTCAAATATCCCCTCACAACCATTTCCAAAGCTAAAGGTTTGCATTCTTTCCCAATAATTACATTCGGATCAGGATAAGAAATTGCATGATTTTGAACTATATCTTTAGTTTTATCAAACCAAAATTGAGCCATCCGATTTAAAACTTGTCCTTTAAACGGGATAGTACAAATAATTCTATCAAAAGCCGACAATCGATCAGTGGCAATCAAAATTCTTTTATAGCCTTGAGTATAGTTATCTCTAACTTTACCTTGATATTTAATACCTAAATTCGAAAAATCAGTCCCTTGCAAACAAAACGGTATCTGCGCCAAAATAGTTTTTATATCAAGCATAAATTTGAGATTACTTTTAAGGTTGATTTGATAATAAGTAAAAAAGATACATGAGGCAAGAGAAGGTGGAGTAACCACTCCCCTTTACATTTTTCCTCACCTCTGTTAATTCTAAATCGTCAATCAATAAACAATCAAACTTATGCCACCAAAAACCGCTCAAATCAGCGCCATATTAGGATGTCAGTGGGGCGATGAAGGAAAAGGAAAGCTAACTGATATTTTAGCATCCAAATATAATTATATTGTCCGCTCAAACGGCGGAGCCAATGCAGGTCATACTATCTATTATAAAAAAGGCAATAAAACTGATAAATTTGTATTCCATCTGATTCCTTCAGGAATATTTCACCCAAAAACAAAATGCGTTATTGGCAATGGCTGCGTCATACATTTACCGACTTTAAACGAAGAAATTGAAGAATTGAAAAAACATGGAATTAAAATAAAAAACAGATTTTTTATATCCGACCGAGTTCATTTATTGTTTGATTATCACAAAAAAATCGATGCTGCTCAAGAAAATTTAAAAGGAGCCAAAAAAATCGGCACAACTCTACGCGGAATCGGTCCCTGCTATAGTGATAAAGTTAATAGAATCGGCATTCGTGCTTGCGACTTATTGGATTTTGATAAATTTAAAAAACTATTTAAACAAAATTTGGAATATCAAGAAAAATTGTACGGCAAATTGGAAATCAATATAGATGAAGAAGTGAAAATTTATCAAAAATATGCCAAATTTTTCAAAGAATTTATAGTCGACACAACACAAATGTTTATCGAAGCTACCAATAAAAAAGAAAAAATTCTTATCGAGGGTGCTAACGGAGTAATGCTGGATTTGGATCATGGTACCTATCCTTTTGTAACCTCCTCAAATCCCAGTAGCGGAGGTTTATTTACAGGAACAGGCATTGCACCGAATAAAATAAAAAATATCATCGGTGTTTTAAAAGCATACACGACAAGAGTTGGCGCCGGCCCATTTCCCACGGAATTACAGGACAAACTCGGTGATAAAATTCGCGAATCAGGCGGCGAATACGGCGCAACAACAGGCCGTCCACGTCGCTGCGGCTGGTTCGACGCGATATTAGCGAATTATGCTTTGGCAATTAATGGAATAACAGAAATTAACCTCACAAAACTTGATGTTTTATCAGCTCTGCCGAAAATCAAAATTGCGGTAAAATATTTATATCAAAATAAAGAATTAAAAAATTTTCCTGCATCATTGGAAATTTTAGAAAAAATAAAACCGCAGTACATTGAACTTCCCGGATGGCAAAAAGATATTTCAAACTGCAAAAAATATTCGGATTTGCCAAAAAACTGTCAAAAATATATTAAAACAATAGAAAAACTGACAAAAGTAAAAATCACCTCAATTGGCGTAGGACAAAGACGAGATCAAATAATATTTCAATAAAATTAATGATTTTTCCTAAATTTGTATAATATCATTCTTATTCAAAGCATATTCAGCTCTTAAAATCCTATGCGCTTGAATCAATTGATTATAAATTTCATCATTAATAATATTTAAAACTTTTCGGTTCAAATTTGCTAAAAGTCTTCTCGTCTTTTTATGTTTATTGTCAATCAATAAGACATTATTTAAATTTCTCACAGCATCATCATATTTTTTCTCCTTTAAAATACTATTGATTAATATATATTTTTTTTCGATTAATGACTTCTTATGACTCAAATCTATTAAATGAAGTTTATTTTGCAGATCTAAAATAATTTTTTTAATTTTCCTGTCATCAGGAGCAATATGATAAAGCTGCTCGAAATAATACAATGCCTTATCATAAAATTTCTTATCTATAAGCAACATCCCTGTGGGAAATTTGGATTTGATATATTGATATCTGGCTTTTTGATAAATTTTCAAAATCTTTTTGTTGCTTCGATCAAATTTAAAAAATTCATGGCATCCCCGAATCACCCCAGTATAATCCCTCTCTTTAAACATTTTCTTTAAAGTGTGAAAACTAAAATCAATAAATTTTTCGACTTCCTGTTCTGACTTTCTGTCCGCTAATTCTTTTAATTTTTCTATTTTGTCTTCCAAATTGGAATAACCCGGATAAATTGTATTTAAATCCAAATATATTTTTAATAATTTTTTATATTCCCGGTCATCCCATAAATATTTGGTTTGAGAGATTTTTCCATCAATTTCCTTTTTAATTTCCTTACTCAATCGCTTATTGACTTTATCCAAAAATCTATGCACTTTAGCATCATTAGGATTGCTGTCAGCCAAAAAAATTGCTGCATCATAAGCTTTTTTAAATGCTTTCTCATCAATGAATTTTTCTATTTGAATAAAATAATCTTGAATATTGTTCATTAAATTTATTATTGTATTATATAATTTTACAACACAAAAAAGGAATTAACAATCATTTCGTAAATTCCGGATTAATATTTAAGAATGAAAAATATTCCTAATAATATTTTTCATAAAATATATTCTCTTTTTCCTGCCCTTTACTAATTAATAAATTCTCTACATCCTCAATAAATTCCTTGCCACCACAAATATAAGCATCGAAATTTTTGAATTCCTTAAAATCTTCATCCAAGGCTTTTGTTACCCTGCCTTTTCGATAATCCATATCCACGTTTCCATTTTCTCGGCTTAAGCAAAGGTTAAATTTAATATTTGGATAAATTCTTATTAAATTTTCAATACAATCCTCACAAAAAAAATCATTTCTATTTTTAAGACCAAAATATACATTTATATTTTTTTTAATCCCCTTTCTTTGAATATAATCAATCATACTGTGAAATGGAGCAATTCCTGTTCCTCCTGCCACAAATAAAAGATCACGATCAGAATTTTCTCTTAAAATAAACTCACCCATAGGCCCTCTAAGCATAACCTCATCGCCGATTTTAAGTTGAGCAAGCCTTTTTGATCCCTCTCCGATCTTAATATGTTTTACCCAAAATAATAATTCTTTGTTGTTTAAAGGGCTGGAGGCAACCGAATAGGCTCGAAATAAAGGCTTTTCATCTTCATGCGGTATTTTAATTGTCACATACTGGCCTGCTTTAAAGTCAATACAATCAGGCTCGATTAATTCCAGCACAAACTCAAACACATCCTTACTTAAATATTTGAAACTTTTAACTTTAGATTTAAAATTTTGAATCATATGTATTTTTTTTTGAAAAATAACACTTAAAAACTTAATCAAAGTAGATGTTTAATGCAACTATAATTTTTTTTATCTCCCTAAAAACAACAAATTATGTCAATACAATTTTAAAAATATTTGTAATCTATTTTTTGATATACATAAAAAATCTGTTATGCTATAGTTAAAGATTCTATATAGTTTATAAAATTAATTCTATGGTACTTACACCTTCAACAATGGTTACCCTGGGATCAAAAGCTCCGGAATTTCAGCTTAAAGATGTTGTTAGCGGAAAATTTTTTTCTCTATCGGAATTAAAATCGGAAACAGGGACCGTGATTATGTTTATATGCAATCATTGTCCTTATGTGAAGCATGTACAGGAAGAAATCGTTAATCTGGCAAATGATTTTAAAAACAAAAATATCAGCTTTATAGCCATATCTTCCAATGACATTGAAACTTATCCTGAAGATGGACCTGAAAAAATGAAAGAAACAGCTTTGGAAAAAAAATATCCGTTTCCCTATCTGTTTGATGAAACTCAAAACACCGCAAAAGCCTATAACGCGGCATGCACGCCTGATTTTTTTATTTATGACAAGGAATTGAAACTTATTTATCGCGGACAATTGGACGATTCCCGCCCTGAAAACAACAAACCTATAACCGGAAATGACGTTCGAGAAGCTTTAAACAATGTTATAAATGGAAATTTAATAAATCCTAACCAAAAACCCAGCATGGGTTGCAATATTAAATGGAAAAAAGAATGATGTTTGACCCAATTAAGATTCTGGAAAAATATTCGAATTCACAAAAAAAAGCTTTAAAAATTCTATTACATCATGGCCGATTGGTTAAAAATAAAGCTCTTGAAATAGCTGAGCATTTCACTTTAGATAAAATAGACTTAAAATTTATCGAAGAAGCTGCGATATTACATGACATAGGAATATTTTTTGTTAATGCTCCTGAAATTGGTTGTTATGGAGATAAACCGTATATCGCACACGGATATTTAGGTAGAGAAGTACTGGAAAAAGAAGGTCTGCCAAAACACGCCCTTGCTGCGGAGCGACATACAGGAATGGGAATTCATAAAGAAGAAATAATAATAAAAAATCTACCCCTGCCATATCGTGATTTTATCCCTATCTCATGGGAAGAAAAAATACTTTGCTATGCGGATAAATTCTACTCCAAAAATCCCGAAAGAAAATATCCTGAATTAACATTGAAGGAAATAGAAAAACATTTAAGAGAAATTGGAGAAGAAAAATGGAAATTATTTGAAGAGTGGAGAAAAATATTTGAAGGTAAATGATCAGGAATCAGCGATCAGCGATCAGGAAGCCTGCAATGCGGGGACATTATCTCTGATATCTGATCGCTGACACTAAATTAATCTACCCCATATGCCCATTGCAGTTCTCACCTCCGGCGGTGTCGACAGTTCTGTCGCACTAAAACTACTTAAAGATCATGGTCATGAAGTAACTGCGTTTTACTTAAAAATTTGGCTTGAGGATGAACTTTCATATCTTAACAATTGCCCTTGGGCAGAAGATTTGAAATACGTTCAGGAAATTTGTGAAAAAAACAAAATACCTCTGGAAATAATAAACATGCAAAAAGATTATTACGATCAGGTGGTCTCTTATGCGATTTCTGAACTGAAATCCGGCAGAACCCCCAATCCTGACATATTATGCAATCAAAGAATAAAATTCGGTGCTTTTTACGATAAAATAGACAAAAGATTCGATAAAATAGCAACAGGCCATTACGCGCAAATTGAAGAAAAAGAAAATTATTTTTATTTAAAACGCGCTCCTGATCCGATAAAAGATCAAACCTATTTTTTGTCGCACTTAAGCCAAGAACAATTAAAAAGAGCAATGTTCCCAATCGGACATTTAGAAAAAAAAGTAGTTAGATTTTTGGCGGAAAAATTCAATTTACCCAATAAAAATCGCAAAGACAGCCAAGGAATCTGCTTTTTGGGCAAATTAAAATTCAACGAATTTGTAAAACATCATCTTAAAAGTAAAAAAGGAGAAATAATCGAACTCGAGACAAATAAAGTTTTAGGCATACATGAAGGATTTTGGTTCTTTACCTCGGGCCAGAGAAAAGGAATAAAACTCTCAGGCGGCCCTTATTTTGTAGTGAAAAAAAATATTGAAAAAAATATTGTTTACGTTTCCAAAAAATATTTTGAAGAAGATAAAATCCGAAATGAATTCATAGTAAAAAATATTAACTGGATCACTCAAAATCCACCAGAGAAATCAAATCTAAAAGTAAAAATCAGACATGGAGAAAATGAATATAAATGTAAAATTGAAAAAATCAATGAAATGAATCAATACAAAGTCCGAATTTCCGGCCAAGATCAAGGTCTGGCATCCGGCCAATTCGCGGTTTTTTATGAAGATGAATATTGTTTGGGTGGAGGAGTAATAATCTGAAAAAAATGGAAAAAATAGATAAAAATATTGAAAATGCATTACTTCAAAAAATTGAATATCAATTTAATAACAAAATTTAATAGATGTAACTAAACTCTGCTTACGTTTTACAACCCCTTCAACTTCTGCTCTAATTTTTTCAAATTAATTAGCGAAATCTCCAATTTTTCCATTTCTCTTTTCACAACATCTTTTGGTGCGTTTCTAACAAATCCCTGATTATCCAGCTTTTTTTCCAAAAACGATATTATTTCTTCTTCGGATTTTATTTCTTTATAAAGTCGCTCCTTTTCTTTTTCCAAATCAATTAAAGCATCCAGCGGCAGAAAAATTTCCACACCCTGAATCACTTTTGATGCCGATTTAGAGATTGGTTTTCCTTTATTTTGAATTTGAATATCTTTTAAACCGGCCATTTTTTCCAAAATTTCCTTTTTTTCGTGCAAAACTTCCAAATGCTCCTCGCTATAAATTACCGCTTCGATTTTTCTTGTCGGATCTACTTTATATTCCGCTCTAATACTGCGGATTGCCGTAATAATATCCATTATAATATTAATTTTCTTTTCCTCATTCCTAAAAATATATTCTTTTTTGAATTCCGGCCAATCTTCAATAATAAGCATGTTTTTCGATCCTGTATTCTTCCAAAGAACCTCTGTAACAAAAGGAATAAATGGATGTAAAAGTTTTAAAATCGTCTTTAAAACATAAATTAAAACACCCGGATTTAATTTAACCTTTGACATTTCCAGATACCAATCGCAAAATTCCAGCCAAATAAAATCATAAAGTATATTTCCGGCTTCAGAATATTTATGAGTTTCCATATCCTTTGTAATTTTTTTTATCAAATTTTGAGTTCTTGTTAAAATCCATTTATCTGCGCTATTTAAGTTTTTTAAATCAATTTCCGCTTTTAAATCTTCCTCATTCAAATTCATCAAAGCAAATCTGCTGGCGTTCCAAATTTTATTCACAAAATTTCTAAAACCCGCGATCTTTTCTTCATATAAACGAATATCATTACCAGGTGTAGCACCCACAATTAAACTCAGGCGAACCGCGTCAGCCCCATATTTACTTATCATGTCGAGTGGATCAATTCCATTGCCTAAAGACTTGCTCATTTTTCTTCCTTGTTTATCACGCACCAATCCGTGCAAATATACGGTTTTAAAAGGAATTTCATTCAAATGATATGTTGACATAATAATCATTCTAGCTACCCAAAAAAACAAAATATCATAACCCGTTTCCATCACAGAAGTAGGATGAAAATGTTTTAATTCATCGGTTTTTTCCGGCCATCCCAATGTCGAAAAAGTCCATAAGCCTGAGGAAAACCACGTATCTAAAGTATCCGGATCCTGCTTTAATTTAACATTTCCACATTTAGGACATTTTTTAGGCGCATCTTTAGAAATAATAATCTCTCCACAACCATTATTATCTTTTTCACAATAATAAACCGGTATTCTATGCCCAAACCAAATTTGGCGAGAAATACACCAATCTCTTAAATTTTCCATCCAATGAAAATAGGTTTTATTAAACCTTTTAGGAATAATTTCAATTTCTCCGTTTTTAACAACGCTGACAGCTTTTTCTTTAATGGATTTTTTACTTTTACCCTCATTAATAACCTTTTTATTAACATCAATAAACCATTGTTTGGAAACCAAAGGTTCAATTGTTGAGCCACAGCGATAACAGACAGAAAGTTTATGAATATAATTTTCATCAATTTTCTCAACCAAACCTTTTTTTCTCAATTTCTCGACAATCGCTTCTCTCGCCTCATAAGCATTCTTACCCGCGAACTCCCCCGCGGAACTCGTCAAATTACCTTTTTCATCAATAATCTGAACAATTTCCAGTTTATGTTTTTTGGCAATTTCAAAATCCACAAAAGAATGTGCCGGCGTAATAGTCATGGCTCCTGATCCGAATTCAGGATCTGCGGCATTATCCGCAATAAATTTTGCTGTAATGTTACCTTCAATCCATTCAACTTCCATTTCTTTGCCAATATACTTTTTATATCGCTTATCATCAGGATGAACAACAATAATTTTATCCAAAAATTTGGTTTCAGGCCTTGCTGTACCAATAATAACCGGTCCATATTTAAAATAATAAAATTTGGCCTTTTCTTCCCTATATTCAACTTCATCATCCGCTAAAGTACTGGAACATCTCGGACACCAATTAACGATTCTATTCCCGCGATAAATCACGCCATCATGATACATTTTAATAAAAGCTTCGGTTACAGCCTCGCTCAAACCTTCATCCAAAGTATATCTCTCTCTTGACCAATCACAGCTCGCTCCCATTTTCCTCACCTGATTGCGAATAATACTCTGAGAGTCAGCAACAAATTTATGAACCCGGTCCAAAAACTTTTTTCTTCCCAAATCATGTCTTGTCAAACCTTCTTCAGCAATAATCTTCTCCACTTTATTTTGTGTTGCTATGGAAGCATGATCTGTCCCCGGCAGCCAAAGAACGCTATAACCACACATTCTCTTATACCTGATCATAATATCCTCAATCGCCAGCATGGTTGCGTGACCCAAATGTAAAGTTCCGGTTGCGTTCGGCGGTGGCATACTTATTGAAAAAGGCTTTTTTCCGGTATTGACTTCAGGTGTAAATAAACCTAATGTTTCCCACGTTTGATAAATAAAATCTTCATATTCCTGCGAACTATACGCTTTAGGCAATTCTTTCATTTTAATTTTTTTAAAATACAAGCAAGCTATATATAACAAAAAATCTCCTAAAAACCAAATTTTAAAAAACAACTTGACAAATCAGACAAAAGAAGTAAAATTTCTATTGAAAGATTAATTCTTTTAATTTATGTTAATTAACTAAAAAAATAAATTAAAAAATGAGTGATCAAAATATAAAACTTGGAGAAAATCATGAAAAAACCACGGAGCAGTCATATTATGCTGATATAAATAAAGATTCAGATAATTTTGAAAATTTTGGACACTCTGAGGCCTCGGAATTCACTGAAAGTATTGATTTTTCAGGAGAAAAAATTTCAGAATCCGGAGAAAGTAAGGAAAATGAAAAGAAAACATCGCCTATATCAAAAAAAACCGTAAAAAAAGATGATCAAAATAAACAAGCTATTTTTCGGTCATTATTAATCAACACAAAACAATCCAGAGGAAAACTGGAAGGAGATCTGAAAAAACATTATTTTCAGGAATTAAAAAAACTTAAAAAAGAAGCTAAAAAATTAAAAAACAAACCTCATTTAGCTTATCAATTCACTGAAACATGGTCAAAAATCAAGGCTTTATATCAAAACATAAGCTCTCTCGCGACCATGACCTACGATACATTAAAAAAATTGTGGCTAAAAGTCGTACACGGAATCACAGTAAATTAATTTACCAAATTAAAATTACATAAAAATCCTTTAATAGGATTTTTTTTTGTAAAAAAGCTAGTACAATAATTTTGATCTTAAATTTAAAAATGGATAAAAAACTGATAATAGAAAAAACTCACAACCAAAAATATAAATTAAATCCCAAAAACAAAATTTATAAAAAAGATTTATATAGATTTGGCATTTTGAGCATACATCAGGATATAGCGCCGCACAAAAAAGACATAACCACACAATTAATATTTAATTCTAAAAATATTCAAACAAAAGCCCTGATTTTTGCCAAACAAAAAGGAATAATAAGTGGTTTAAATGAAATAACATGGATTATAAACGAATATAGTAGCATTTTTCATACGAAAATATCACTACAAACATTCATTAAAGATGGAGAAAAAGTCGAGAAACAAAATAAAATTCTTCTTCTGGAAGGGCCTATAAATCATCTGTTAATACTCGAACGAACAATATTAAACATTCTTCAAAGAATGAGTGGAATAAGCACAAAAACAACTGAAATTATCGCTAAAGTAAATAAAATCAATCCTGAAATATTAATCACCACCACCAGAAAAACACCATATGGTCTATTGGATAAAAAAGCGGCCCAAGTAGGCGGAGCAGGCACACATCGTTTAAATTTATCCGATGCTGTATTAATAAAAGATACACACTTGGATTTTTTTGACAGAAATATTTCTGAAGTACTCAATAAAATCCTCAAATCAACAAACTTTGGAAAGTTCGTTGAAATAGAAGTTCAAAATGAAGAAGAAGCGCGGGTAGCAGCGCAAACATTTAACGAAAATAAGTATACAGGGACTGTTTTATTAGACAACTTCAGTTCCGAAAAAATTAATAATTGCGTTAATCAACTAAAAAAGCAGAACTTATTTGAAAAAATCATTTTGGAAGCCTCCGGCGGAATCACGGAAGATAATATTGAAGAATACGCCAAAAACGAAATTGATATCATATCTCTTGGCTCTCTGACACATTCTGCACAGGCTCTTGATCTGGCGATGACAATTGAAAAAAAATAGATAAACCAAGAACTGAAAAATATTTAAATTAAATTATTTATGGCTGTGCCAGCCGAAGCTTAGCCCTAACCATGTCCACCTTCGCTAAATCTACTGTGGACAGTCTTCCATTTCCGACTCACTTTGTTCGTCGCAAAGCGAAGGCTGGTGCCGCGGGAGAGACTCGAACTCTCACAGGTTTTACCCTACTAGCTCCTAAGGCTAGCGTGTCTACCAATTTCACCACCGCGGCGAATAAAACCATAAATTATTTATCACATTTAGCAAACAAAAACAAACTTTTTATCAATTTTGGCCTAAGTTGTGTCATGCAAAAATTTTTATGCTATATTCTTCTTGAATTATATTTTAGTAAACATATGCAAAAAATAATCATCGACCCCAAAAACCAAAACCGATCCCTCGGCAATTACCTCAAAAAAGAGCTGAAAATCCCAACTGCCCTGATCCATAAACTTCTCCGCAAGAAAAAAATTAAATTAAACGATTTAAATCCGGATCTTAATTGGAAACTCCAAACCGGTTTTGAAATCAAAATTTTCGCTAATTTGAATTCCGAAAATACCTCAAAAATACACACTGTCCCTGATTTATTTTATAAAAAACATCTTAAAATCGCTTTTGAAGACGAAAATATTTTAGCCATCAATAAACAGCCTAATATAGCGGTACAGCCCGCGAAAAACATTCCATTTCATCTTACCTTGATAGCTGTCGCGGAAAAATATGCATATACCAATAATTTTAAAGCAAGAATCGCTCATAGACTAGACAAAAACACCAGCGGAATAATTCTCTTCGCCAAAAACGAAAAAACTTACGAAGCTCTTTACAACCAATTCTTTAAAAAAACAATTCACAAAAAATATCTGGCTTTAGTAAAAGGAATACTTCAAAAAGCGCAAACAATAGATACCCCAATAAAAGACAATTTTGATAAAATAATATCCGCCGAAACAGACATCAAACCTTTAAAAATCTATAAAAATCAAAATTGCACTCTCTTGGAATGTTCACCTCATACAGGCAGATTTCATCAAATTCGCCAGCACGTAAAATCCATTAACCACCCCATAATCATGGATGATATTTATGGCGATTTTGATTTAAATAAAAAATTCCAAAAACAATACAAATTAAAAAGACATTTCCTCCACGCGGAAAGTATAGAATTTAAAATAGGAGATAAAAATTATTTTATAAAATGCGAATTACCGGAGGATTTGGAAAGTGTATTAAAAATTCTGACACGTAATCCGTAATTTGTAATCCGTAACTCGTAATTCGTAAAAGGAATAAATTAATAAGAAGATTTTCAATTTACGAATTACGGATTACGAATTACGAATTACGGATTACAAATTACTCCCCTCCGATTTACACCTCCACCTAACAAATGCTATACTATAAATAACAAACAATCCTTCCCCATGCAATTCGACAACAAAAATTTTCTCGAAACCATTAAAAAAAACCGGAAAAAAAAGAAACAACCGAAAATCGCTGCTTGGAAAAAATATTACGAACCCGGTTTATATGAATATGTAATGTATTTATCATCCCCTGTACGCATATTTTTCACAAACCTGCTTGCGGGAATCGGCCGCGGTTTTGGACTCGTGATTGGAGCAACAGTTTTAGTCGCATTAGTTGTTTATATTGTCAGCAAAATTCTCGTTGACATCCCAATAGTCGGCGATTCATTCAAATGGCTGGATCAGATTTTAAAAGAAAACTTACAACAGCAAAATGTCAAATTTCCGGAAACTGAACGGGAGTATTAGTGTTTAAGAATCAGTTATCAAAGATCAGGAACCCCGCAATGAAGGGGCATTATTCCTGATCAAACCCGCTTAACAGGGCTGATTCCAAAATCACTCCTTCACAAACACAAACTCATCCCCTTTAAAATCACACAAAACTCTCTCCCCTTCTTTAATCGTATTTTCCGCGATTGCCTGCGCTAACGGGGTTTCGATATATTCACTTACCGCATAACGAAGCGGTCTTGCGCCTAACTCCGGATCAAATCCTAATTTCGCTAAATTCAATTTTGCTTCTTCTGTTAAACTTAAAGCTATATTTCTTGAACTTAAAGCTTCAAATGTGTCTTTTAGCACTATATCCAAAATCTTTACAATATCTGACAAATTTAAATTATTGAAATATACCAAATCATCAAATCTATTGACAGTTTCCAGCCTCAAAAAGGCTTTTAATGCATCCACTATCACTTTTTTCTTCTGATCTTTAAGGGTTTCTGAATTCAAATTTTGTGGTCGAATATTCGAAGTGCAAATAATTATTGTATTTTTAAAATTCACGTTATGGCCTTGATTATCCGTTAAATGACCTTCATCTAAAATTTGCAACAAAAGATCAAATATCTGGGGATGAGCTTTTTCGATTTCATCAAACAAAATTACGCTATATGGCCTGTTTCTAATGCATTCGGTAAGTTGCCCGCCTTCTTCATAACCAATATATCCGGGCGGCGCGCCAATCAACTTGGCACTAGCATGTTTCTCAGAAAATTCACTCATATCAAAACGTACCAACGAATCTTTAGATCCAAATAAATACATTGCCAAAACCTCGGCTAATTCTGTTTTACCTACTCCTGTTGGTCCTAAAAATACAAAAGATCCAATCGGACGATCTTTATTCTTCAAACCTGAAACATTTCTAATCAAAGCTGCCTGAATACTCTTAACAGCCTCCTCCTGCCCAATCACTTTTGATTTTAAAAACTCGCCACAATGCAAAATCCTTTCATTGTCTTTTTGATCCAAAAAAGCCACAGGAATTTTGCTCATTCTAGCAACAACTCGCTTAATCACGCTCAAATCCAAAACTTTTTCATTGCGATTATCTCGCATTTCTTCTTTCAATTTAATGATTTTACTGTCAGTTTCAGCAATTTTTTGTAAAAAATTATTATATAAAACCGTATTATCATTTTTTTCCGCGATTTTGGCTTTACTCGCATAAAATTCCTTCGCGCTTTCCAAGCTTACAATTTCTGATGAAGCTGATAATCGTGGAGTTTTTGAAACCGCACAAGCCTCATCTATTAAATCTAAAGCCTTATCCGGCAAAAACCGATTATGAATATATCTGGAACTCAAAACCACTGATTCATACAAACACTCATCCGGAATCTGAATGTCATGAAATTTCTCATAATTATCACGTAAACCCTTAACAATAAAAAATGCGCTTTCAATATCCGGCTCGCTTAACAAAACAAGCTGAAATCTGCGCTCCAAAGCCGCGTCCTTCTCAAAATATTGCCTATATTCTTTAATGGTTGTTGCACCAATTGTCTGAATTTCACCTCTGGCCAAAGCAGGTTTCAAAATATTCGCGGCATCATCAGCTCCTTCACTTTTAATTATTGTGTGAATCTCATCAATAAACAAAATTATGCTTTTATTTGATTGATTAACTTCATTAATGATTTTCTCTAATCTCTCCTCATATTCCCCTCTTTTTGCTGCTCCGGCAATAATGCTGTTTAAAGACAACTCAATTATTCTTTTATTTAACAAATTTTTTGGAATATTTCCCGTTACGATCCTTTGCGCTATTCCTTCAACGATAGCGGTTTTTCCCACTCCCGGATCTCCGTAAATTAAAGGATTATTTTTGCCCTTTCTGGACAAAATATGAATTATAGTTTCAATTTCCGCGAATCTACCGATTACAGGATTCAGCTGCCCTAATTTCGCCTTTGCCGTAATGTCTCTTCCGAATTTATCCAAAAAAGGCGTTTTCGTTCCTTGCGATTTAATAATATTTTCAAAAACCGAGAACACTTTATCCGCTTTAATATCAAAATTTTTAAATATTTTACCGATGTTCGAAGTTTCATCCGATATACTCGCCATAGCCAAAAAAAGATGCTCGCTCGACGTGAGCAAATCCTCATATTTTTGACTTAATTCCCGCGCTTTATCAAAATATCTTTTAGTTTCCTGATGATATGGAATTTCCGAATTTTTTGATGAATTAAGATTAAAAAATGATTTATTTTCTTCATTTAACTTCTTTACTTCAGCTATAAGTTGATTTTGCGAAATTTTTAAATCTTTTAAAATTAATTTAATTAACTCATTTTCATGCATTAAAAGCCCTAAAAATATATCCGAACTCGTAGTCGCGCTTGCATTCCTGCTTTTAGCTGAGTTTTGAGCTAATTCTAAAACTTTATAAATATCCTGACTATATAAATTATTATTTTCCAACGTAAAAAGGTTAATTAGTATTTAATTCCTCAGCAAACAAAGGTTTAAAACTCTGTAAAGTGGCTTTTATATTTAAGGCACTCTTTCTTAAAACAAATTCATTCTCAATATCCGGAGCTAAAATTTGCGATTGGTTTAAATTCGAATTTTGATTCAGTAATTCGTTTCCACTCAAAGTCTCACCAATAACCTGATCACATAAAACTTCCAGAGAACTGAAAGCAACTTTAAATTCAACTATATCAGCCTTAATAGGTAATTCTTCTGATTTAGTTTGAATATTTTGCGCTTTTTCCTCTTTTTTTAGCTGTTTTTTTTCTTTAACTTTCTTTAAAATAAAAATAAATAATTTACTGATTAAACCTTCTTCCGTGGTCTTAATTTCCGGTGCTTTCTCTGATTTTCCTATTTTTGGCTCGTTTGAAATTGCTAAAGGTTCTACTATTTGTTGTACCTTCTCCATTTTGGCACCTGATTCAATATTCAAACTTTGAAGCTCTTGTGAATAAAATTCAAAAATAGTAGATAAATTATTCGGTTCTTTTTTCTCCTCTTCATCCAATCTCTGCATATTTGCCTCAATAACGTCTGATTTTATTTGAACCTGTTTCTGTCCTTTGGCAATATTTACTTTTTCTCTAATTTGAGCTGAAATATTAATTAAAATTTGCTCTCTTTCATTATCGGGGATTGAAACAAATTCACTATATTTTTCCTCAATTTTCTGACGCAATTCCTGATTTTTAACATTTAATTCCTCTGAAACTTCTTTATTTAGCTCCAAAGCGCCGCCCTGCTCTTCCGATTTTTTGATTTCTTCAGTATCATCATTCTTCACTTCCTGAATAACCGAGCCATGAGCAGGAAAAGTCTCAAATTTAGGATTTTGCCCAAGTCTATAAAAATGTCCCGCGCCCTGTCCCGCAAAATCTTTTGCCCAAGGCTGATAAGGGAAAAAACGAATAAAATAATTTTTCCCCCCGGGTTCAACGATTTTGTAAGTTTTAGGCGAATTGTCAGAATTATATTTATATAAACCTTTCAAGGCCAAACCGTTTTTCTCCGCATTAAAATCAATATTGCCTATTTCATCCCGATAATCGATTATAAACGGTCCGGAAAGTTCTCCTTGCAGCGGATGCTGCCGATCTTTATAATTAATTGCTTCCCTTCCACTATGCATTGGATCAACCAAAAACTCTCTGGCTAAATCCCTTTCCGCCTCAAAAGTTTTACTTTCATTCAACAAAGAAGGATTAACCAAATTATCAACTTCCGTACCTTTCAAAATTTCCTCCAATCTGGAATTCAATCTTTCACTCCCTTCCGCATAAAGACCATCTCTAATATTTCCAATCTCTTTTTTAAAATTATCAACTGCCTCATTTAATTTTTTAACTTGAGACAAATCACTAATATCCCCTATTTCCCGCGTTAAAATTTTTATATAATCATCAATTTGCCTGGAAATACTCTCGTTTTGCGCTTCAACGCTCAATTCAAAGTTTTCGTCATTCTCCTGCGGTCTCTGTGCTGTTTCAAATAGATTTGTCATATTTAAATTTCATCTAATTTATTAATAAGATTTCGCATTTTCCGCGACTCATCATTTTTTTCCAACTTTTCACTATTTTTAAAAATCGGATTAATCTCTTTTCGATTAAATACATTAAGTTTATTTAAAAATTTTTTATCTTCAACAAGTAAACATTTCGCTAACCTCTCCTTCTCTTCCAAAATTACTTTTTTGCTCCGCGCGAATTTATCATCGCTCAGTTGAGGCAAAATATTCTCCCATTTTCGTACAATTTCAGGATCATTAAAAAATTTTAAAATTTCCAAAACGTTATTAATCTGCGACCTTGTTGGCATTAATGATTGTTTTATAAAAATCTTAATATTTTAACATAAAAAAAGAAAAAATAATAGTACTATTAAAGTAAAAAAAAGACAAACGAGTATTGTTTTATTTATAAAAATATATTAAAATAAATAGATATATAAAATATTGTTATGAATAAAAATATACCTAAAAAAGAATTATTAGAAATTTTAAAGATTGTATTGTTTCAGTCAGGATACGAGTATGAAAAAATAATACAACAAAAAGAAAAAATTAATTTAAAAAAAATTGAAAATAATATAAATGAAATTTAAACATGATAATTTATAAACAATTATTTTTTTCTGAAAAAAAAATGATATATAAAAATCAAGAATCTCCAAAAGACTCTATTAACACAATTATAGAAAAAAAAAATCAAACACCTGAAAAAGCCGATATTGATCAACAAATCACTGTGTGTGCCAACAAATTAAGAAATTATACAACCACACCGGACAAATGTCAGGCATTAATAAATGCATGCTATTACGTAGCTAAAAATAACGAATATTGTAAGAATAATCCACCATGGAACGACGGATGGTATATTGGAAAATATATTACTAAACTTTTAAAATTTTCACTCTCACTTCTAGTGTCTACAGCTCATGCAGAAACATCTAGAAAAATATATCAACCTGGTGAAACAGTTGGAGCTGAAGGTAACACACAAAAAATTCATGACGTGTTGGAACCTAATCAAAAATTATCAATAATATTAAACAATAATTTAGGACAAATTAAAAAAGGTACTTATAACATCATATGGGATGGTTCAACATATATTTTCGAAAAATTTCCTCAGTTAGGAAGAGTTAAAATAATGCAGGGCGATAAAATTTCAAAATATAATCCGGAAATAGATGAAATTCAAGAAAACATATTAGAAATACCAAATATAAATAATAATAACTTAACAGATAATCAGTCAATAAATTGTTCCGAAAACTTTCCCGGTAATTTTGATTTCAATGCTGTATATCCAAATTTAGATGTTATAAATGGATTTAACATAAAAGAACTTCCGTCAGCTACTAACCAAAAAATCGTAATCAAAAGAAGGGAAGGAATTTTAGATTTATATGAAAACGATAAATTTGTTAGTCGAACCAATATTCAATCTGGAAGAAATCCAATCAAATTTGATAAAACTGAAGAGGGAGATAAAACAACACCTCTGGGAATATTTTATATAGCTCAAAAAAATAATAGTAAATACCAAAAAGCATTAGTCTTAAGCTATCCAAATAAGGAGGACGCTGAAAGAGGATTAGAAAATAAACTTATAAATAAAGCACAATATGAAGCTATCATAGAAGCAATTGATAATTATCAATTACCACCTCAAAATACACGACTTGGAGGTTTTATTGAAATTCATGGTGAATACGAAAATAAAAAAACCGGAATTGAAATAATAGACAATATTGTTAACAAAGTTACTAATAAAGTTAACTGGACAGCGGGATGTATATCAACAAATAAAAAATCAATTTTAGATTTAGATAAAAAAGTAAAACCAAAATCAGCTATTATAGTTTTACCTTAAACTAAATAGTCTTTTAATTGTACTTCTCGCGAAGCAAAATTATCCCTATTATCTTTTATATTAAGACCAATTTTTGCTAGGTAACTATGCTCATCCTCTTCATTTGAAGAAATTACAATTTTAGCACCGGGAGCCATATAACCCAACATTCGATCATGATTATGATCAAACGTACTTATACACCCATGACTTGCCACAAATATCGCCCCCCCACTTCGGGCATATTTTTGATCTAAAGGTATATTTATCAATCCTAAATCTATCACTTTTTGATGTAAAAACGTCCCTGTATTTCCAACATTGACTGCTTTATTATCGCCAAATGGATTTCTATTCAAATATTTACCGTATCCTGAAGAAATCATATTATCAAAATCGGAATTTGTAAATTGAACCAAATCATTAGGAAAATTTTCTTTCCACTGTTTAAAAGCTATAGCTAAATTTGAAGTTTCAATGTTTCTTTTTTGAATCTTCTCCTTCAATTTAGATGCTCCTCCGACAACTTGTGTCTGTAATCTAATATCATCCCAGCGAATTTTTCTACCTTTAATTAAATAAGTTGCATCATCACCGGTTGCAGGGAGCCATTCTGATGTGTTCGGAAACTGATGGTAAACGATACCATTTTCAAATTTAAGATTCGAGCTTCCTGCAATCCATGCTTCTTTATATCTTTCAGTTGTATGATATGCAATTGACTCAGCCTTAAAAACCCCATCAGGTGTTTTTGTTCTAGACAATAATCCGGAATCTTCATTTTTTGATTTTGCTTCCCTTGAACCGCCACGAGCATCAAATGAATCAATTAAAACATATTTCCCTCTGATCATTTGAAATATTTTAGTAATTTGTCTTACCTGATCAAACCAAATTACCGTCCCTTTATAATTTTGTTTAACATCCTCAAAATATTTTTTTCTTAAATATTCAGATAATGTAGATTCCGTTTTTCCAATTTTTTTTAATACGGTATCTTTTAATAAATTGGCATATGATAAACCAACTTTTTCCGATAAACAAGAATAAACCTTTTCAAAAATAGGAACTGACCCCTGTGCTTGTCTTTTGATTAAAATATTACTAACTACATCAATCAATTTATTAGCAATATTATCAATTCTATTTGTACGGCCCAAATCAATAAAATCTTTCGAATATTTAGTAATTTGTGTAGCAATAAAACTACTATCTTCATTTTCAAGTTTCAATAATAGCTTTAATTGTTCATTAATTTTTTGTTTCTCTTGAGAATTGGTGTCCGATTCTTGATATTCAGTTACAATTTCCCGCTTTTCCGGAATAGGATTTTCTTTCTCTCCGACTATTGTTTCTCCTGATTTCTGACTCCGAGAAATATCTATAGGTTGTTCATTGTCTAATTGAGCAGATTTATCGCCTGTACTAAATTCTTTAATCGTTACATTATCACGATCATTAACGCAAATTTTAAAAATCCTTCCTTGTTCATCTACAACTCTCTTATATTCATATTTTCCTTGATTAGGCAAATCTCCTACAATTTGAAACTTTTCTCCTTTTTGTGTTGATTTAGTAACTCTATTTGTAACAATATTGCGCAAATTTTCTGATTTATTAACTTCAATATAATTAATTGGCCCTATTTTTTCAGTAATTTTCCACCCTAACTTTATAGCTCTCTCTAAAAACCAAATCTTCTGATTTTCCGGTTTTTTAAAAAAAACATTTATTTGACTTGCATAAACTTCATCAAATTCATCATCAGTTATTGTCTTTTTCAAAGCAGATGACACATCTCTATCGGAAGCCGATTCTAAATTTGAAGATAAAGTTCTAACCAACTCATTCAAATAAATTACTATTTTCCGAAAATACACAATTTTTAATTCTCGATCTTTTTGAATGTTCAATTCAAGTAGCTGAAAATTTAAATTTGATAATTGAAAATCAATCATAACTTCAGCCTGATCAAACAATCTACTCTTCTCTTCAGATGATAAAAAATTATTACTTTTAATTGTATTTTCTAACTGTGAAAGAACATTTTTATATTGCTCATCAATTTGAGTAGAATCAATTTCTATTTTATTCTTATCTAAAACTGTTTCAAGTTTTCTCGATTGATCTAAAAATTCATTTTTTGGAACTTGGTCTTGTGATAATGTTTCCATTTAAAATTGTTAAAATCATATAATTATAAAATATAATCAAACAATTTGCAACAAAGTCTCGTAAGCCATAATCCATAAACCGTAAAAAAAATATTTAATAATTTATAAAATTCAATTTACGGTTAACGAATTACGGATTATGATCACTATCCATTGACCCTCAACTCACCGCAGTATATTTTTAAACCAGCGATTTATTTAAACTTTCCATGGAATTTGTACATCTTCATAATCACACGCACTACAGCCTTCTCGATGGTTTAACCAAACTTGAAGATTTGGTTGATGTGGCGATTGAGCAAGGATCAAAAGCAATCGCGAAAACAGACCATGGTGTAATGTATGGCACAGTCGAGTTTTATAAAGCCGCTAAAACAAAAGATATCAAGCCGATTATTGGTTGCGAAGCTTATATTCATCCGATTAGTCGTTTTAATCGTGATAAAGATTCAAAATATTTTCATCTGATTCTTCTCGCATACAACGATGAAGGTTATAAAAATCTCCTTTATTTAACGACAATTGCCAATTTGGAAGGTTTTTATTATAAACCCAGAATCGATTTCGAACTTTTAAAAGAACACTCAAAAGGTTTAATCGCCTCCAGCGCTTGTCTTCAAGGTCAAGTCGCGCAAAGCGTAATGTATGGAGAACCGGAAAAAACAATTGAAATTATAAAAAAATATCAACAAATATTTGGCCAAGAAAACTTCTTTTTGGAACTTCAACATCATCCGGAAATTCCGGCGCAAGATCAAGCAAATAAAAAATTGATTGAATTTTCAAAATTGACAAACGCGCCTTTAATTATCACAAATGACGCTCATTACGCCAAAAAAGACGACGCGGAAGCTCATGATGTACTGATTTGCATTCAAACACAAAAAAAAGTTCAAGATGAAGATCGCATGAAATATCCCGGCGACTTTTCTTTAAAAAATCCCGAAATTCTAAAACAAGCATTTCCCGACTTGCCTGACGCATTTAAAAATACTGTAGAAATCGCCAATAGATGCGAAATTAACATTCATCTAGGTCAAAATCTCATACCTGCTTTTCAGACACCTTTCAATAAAGACCCTTATGACTATTTGAAAGAATTATGTTATCAAGGTTTAAAAGAACGCTATGGCGACAATCCTTCAGAAGAAACTTTTTCGCGCTTGGAATATGAGCTGGATATAATTCATAAAATGGGATTCGATACGTATTTTTTAATTGTACAAGACTTTATTTCATACGCAAAAAGCCAGGGAATCGTAGTAGGACCCGGACGAGGATCAGCGGCCGGCTCAATAATCGCATATTGCCTTAAAATAACGGATTTGGATCCTTTAAGATATGGACTTTTATTTGAAAGATTCCTAAATCCGGAACGTGTCAGCATGCCTGATATTGATATTGATTTCGCGGATACAAGAAGAGGAGAAGTTTTAAATTATGTTTCTGAAAAATACGGTAAAAATCATGTCGCTCAAATTATCACATTCGGAACTATGGCGGCACGCGCCGCGGTGCGTGATGCCGGTCGCGCTTTAGGCTATCCTTACGCCGAAGTCGATTCTGTCTCAAAAATTATTCCTCCTCCGATTTTAGGCAAGCATCAGCCTTTAAAATTATCAATTGAAACAGATCCCGAATTAAAACTGCGATATCAAAAAGAACCAAGAGTAAAAAAATTAATGGATACGGCGATAAAACTGGAAGGAACAATCAGACATGTCGGTACTCATGCCTGCGCAGTAGTCATTTCACGCGAACCATTGATCAACTATTGCCCTATCCAAAAAGCAATTGGAGAGGGAGAAGAAGGTTTGATCACTCAATATCCAATGAAGCCGTTAGAAACCATAGGACTTCTTAAAATGGATTTTTTAGGACTTCGAAATCTCACGATAATTGAAACAACTCTAAATTTAATTAAAAACCGGTATGAAGAAAAAATAATCCTCACGCAAATTCCAATGGATGATGAAAAAACTTTCATCTTATTGAAAAATGGTGAAACTACAGGCGTATTCCAAATGGAATCCGCGGGAATGAAAAGATATTTAAAACAACTTGAACCTACAAGTTTTGAAGATATTATAGCCATGATTTCCCTATACCGTCCCGGCCCCATGGATTGGATTCCCGACTATATTGAAAGAAAACATGGCAGAAAAGAAGTAAAATATCTGCATAATTCACTGGAAGAAGTATTGAAAGAAACCAATGGAATTGCTATTTATCAAGAACAAATTTTGCAAATCGCTCAAAAATTCGCAGGTTTTAGTTTAGGAGAAGCTGATATTTTGCGCAGAGCAATAGGCAAAAAAATACCGAAAGAATTGGCTGATCAAAGAAAAAAATTAATCGATGGCGCGAAAAACTTGGGACATAATGAGAAACTGGCAATAGAAATATTCGAGAAAGTCATTGAACCTTTCGCCGGTTATGGATTCAATAAATCACACGCGGCTTGTTATGCTCTTATTTCTTACCAAACTGCTTATTTAAAAGCAAATTATCCTGTTGAATACATGACTGCATTACTTTCGGCGGACGCTGACAACACAGATCGTATAATAATCGAAATAAATGAATGTGAGCGCATGAATATCAAAGTTTTACCTCCGGCAGTCAATGAATCCAATTCTGATTTCACAGTGATTGATAACAAAACAATCAGATTCGGATTAAATGCGATTAAAGGAATCGGCGCCCAATCAACGGAAATAATTCTGCACGAACGTGAACAAAAAGGCGGCTTCAATACATTTGAAAACTTCTTAAAACGAGTTCCGAGCAAACAGATCAATAAAAAAAATCTTGAATCTTTGGCTTACTCCGGAGCTTTGGATGAGTTGATTGAAAGAAATACGGTCATAAATAATATTGAAGAAATTACCAAATTCGCTAAAAGCTGCCAAGAAGACAGTCATGAAAATCAAATCGATATTTTTTCTTTAATGCCTACAAATGGCGATGAACATGTAACATTAAAATTAAAAAAAACGCACCCTGCCAAAGATCTTGAAAAACTAATGCATGAAAAAAAATATCTCGGACTTTATGTTTCACGACATCCTCTGCAAGGCTTAACTCAATATCTAAAGAAAAAAGGACGTTTAATCAAAACCATTGACAAAAAATTCACTGACAAATTAATAAAAATCGCCGGTATGATTGTGGAATCCAAAAGAGTTTATACAAAATCCGGAAAACCAATGTTTTACGGAATGATTGAAGATACCACGGGAAGATTGCCATTTGTGGTATTTCCGAATACTTATGAGCAAATTAAGGATAATCTTCAAGAAGACAAATTGATTTTTTTACAAGGCAGGATAGATAATCGGCGGGACGGCATGCAATTGGCGTGCCAAGAAGCCAAAACATTATCTCTGGAAAATGCGATAGAAAGAGCAAAACAAGAAGGTCTTTATGATCCTCGGGAAAAAATAAACCGCTTTAATCAAAATAATGAAGAATCTTTACCTGCAAATGGTAAAACCGAAGAAATGAATAACTCGGAAAATACTTTTATTATAAAAATACCATCAATAACAACGCCAAAAAATTTGCAAAATTTAAAAAAATTATTGCAAGAAAACCCCGGAACTATAACAATCGAAATGCATATACTCTCCCCAAATGAAATCAAAAAAATCCGACTCCCCGAAAAAGTGAATATAAACGACGACCTGAAAAAAAAGATTGCTGAAATAGTGACAAATGAGATATAAATTAGGTAACCGGCGACCGGTTGATCAGTTGGTCACTAACCTTAATCCCTCCCCTCATGTACCGCACACACCATTTAAATGAACTGGATAAAACTCATATAAACTCTCACGTTACTCTTGCCGGTTGGGTAAATAAAAGCCGGGATCATGGCGGAATAGTTTTTATTGATCTTAGAGATCGTGAAGGAATCACCCAAGTCGTGTTTGATCCTTCCCATAATCAGGATGCGCATAATATCGCGGAAAAAGTTAAAAACGAAAGCGTCATTCAAATAAAAGGTAAAGTCCGCCAAAGGCCTGCTGAAATGATTAATACGAAAATCAAAACAGGAGAAATTGAAATTTTAGCTGATGAAATTAAGATTTTAAATTTGTCCGAAACTCCGCCTTTCGAAATTTCTCAAGACAAAAAAATCAATGAAGAACTGCGCTTAAAATTCCGATATTTAGATTTGAGAAGAGAAAGAATGAAAAACAATATCATCCGCAGACATCAAATAATCAAATATATAAGGGATTATTTTGACAAAAACGGATTTATTGAAGTGGAAACTCCGATTTTAATTAAAGGTACTCCGGAAGGCAGTCGCGAATACATTGTGCCATCAAGAATTTATCCCGGACAATTTTATGTTCTTCCTCAATCACCGCAACAATTAAAACAACTTTTAATGGTTGCCGGAATGGATAGATATTTCCAAATAGCTCGTTGCTTTCGTGATGAAGATCAGCGCGGCGATCGCCAGCCGGAATTCACCCAATTGGATATTGAAATGTCATTTGTTGAAAGAGAAGATGTTATAAATATCAATGAACAAGCATTAATTGAATTAACAGAGAAATTCCTGCCAAACAAAAAAATAATGAACAAACCTTTCCCAAGAATCACATGGCAGGAAGCCATGGAAAATTATGGTTCCGACAAGCCGGATATTCGATTCGATTTAAAAATACAGGACATAAGCGATATTGCGAAAGATTGCGGATTTCAGGTATTTGAAAATACCATTAAAAATAAAGGTGTTGTAAAAGTCTTAAAAGTACCGAATGCCACTGATTTTACCCGAACGGAAATCAGTGAATTGGAAGAAATTGCCAAAAATTTCGGAGCTCAAGGACTTGCTTATATATCAATGGAAAACAATGAATTAAAATCACCGATTCTAAAATTTCTAAACGAAAAAAGTCTGGAAGAAATCAAAAAAAGAGTAAAACTGGAAAATAAAGATATAGTATTTTTTGTCGCCGATAAATTCCAAACAACTTGTGAATCATTAGGCTGGGTAAGACTTGCCTGCGCCAAAAAATTAAAATTAATCAATGAAAATTTATTGGCCTATTGCTGGGTAATTGATTTTCCGTTGTTTGAATGGAGTACGGATGATAATCGTTTGGTTTCCGCCCACCATCCATTTACCTCTCCAAAATTGGAAGATATTCATTTACTTGAAAATGAACCGGAAAAAGTTCGCGCGATCGCTTATGATATAGTTTTAAATGGCAATGAAGTAGGAGGAGGCAGCATCAGAATTCATGATTCGAAACTCCAAAGCAAAATCTTCGATATATTAAAAATTTCTAAGCAGGACTCACAAAAAAGATTCGGACATTTATTAAAAGCTTTTACATTCGGAGCCCCTCCTCATGGCGGAATTGCCTGGGGTTTGGACCGATTGATAATGCTCATTCAAAATGAACCGAACATCCGCGAAGTAATCGCCTATCCAAAAGATCAAAAAGCCAAAGATTTAATGACAGGCGCGCCAAGTACTTTGCCTAAAATCCAAACCGATGAAGTTCATATTAAAGTCACAACAATAATAGAAGAAGGAATTATCGGCCATTTAAAAGAATATTTTACTAAAAATCATATTTGGTATGAAATAATAGATTTGAAAAAAGAAAACTCGGACACACAAGTAAAAACCCAATTATTCAAAAATGAAAACGATGAATATTTCATTTCAGTAACGTCAAAAGACGAAGAAATAAATTTGGATAATTTAAAAAAACAAGCAAAAACCAATAAAATCGAAAAAGCATCTCCGGATGAAGTGGAAGGAGTAACGCAATGCTTACCCGACTACTTGCATCCGATAGGAAATTTGTACAATATCCGGACATTTTTAAGTGAAAATATAAAAAATGCTGATATTATTTCTTATGCAATTAATGAAGATAAAGGAATAAGGATGAAATCCAATGATTTACAGGCGGGGTAAACACGCATCCAATTGTTTCCCCTTTAATTTAATGCTAAAATATATAAGGTGAAAATTCACTATTTTTTATTAATTATGAATTTAATCGCACAAATTTTATTGATGGCAAGTGGAATTATCGCGTCCCTCCTGCTGATATTTGTATTGATAAGAACATATTCGAATCATAAAAGACTTCTGAATATGGTGTTTTTAAAAATCTCCATTCCTAAAAAAGAATCTAAAGAAGATAAAGAAACGGATAATGAAGCTTTTAGCGCGTCAAAAGATTTTAAAGAAGTTATCGGTATTATGAGCCATCTCTATGATTCTTTATATTCAGTGTATAGTTCAGATTATATCAATATTGTTATAGGACAAGATTTTTTTTCATTGGAATATTGCGTGATAGAAAATTCCATCCATTTCTATATTGTTTGTCCCAGAAATTTGAGCAGAATGATGGAAAAACGGCCAAATCACAAAATTGCCGGCATGTATTTAAAATTAACCAAAAAAAGATCATATCCTATAAAAACATTTCTGCATATTCCTTCAGATCCATTGAATAATATGACGAACGCATTATCAAAAATGGAGCCTGAAGAAGGCGCGGCCATTCAAATTATAATTCGTCCGAGAAAAAACGGATGGCAGAAAAAAGGCCGCGAATTAGCGCAAAAAATTTTTACGGAAAGCAAAGCTGAAGGATTTTCTTTATGGAAACCTTTTAGCGCCTTAGGAAAAATCTTCAACATTTTAGTATATGGACCGGATAAAGAGATAGGCAAAGAAAATTGGGACCAGCAAAAAAGTATGACAAGAACCACTCCAATGACAGATGAACAAGTAAAAGCAATTGAAGAAAAAAATACAAAAAGCGGTTTTGAAACAATAATTAGAGTCATAACATCTTCTCCTACAAAAGAGCAGGCAAAAGAAAATCTTAATAATATTTATTCATCTTTTGAACAATTTAGCTCTACTGATAATAATGGCTTTATAAAAACAAAATATCATAGTTTGGGAGCATTGATCACCAATTATATTTATCGCAATCTGGCTCGCAACTGGACCCAAAGATTATCACAAACGAGAATGATTTTATCAACAGATGAACTCGCGTCATTATTTCACTTGCCAAATATCAAATATAATAAAACACCCACAATTAACTGGATTAATTTCAAAATCGCTCCTGCTCCGCCAAATTTGCCGAAAGAAGGACTATTACTCGGCCATAACATTTATAGGGGTGCTAAAAAAGAAGTGCGCATTAAAAATGAGGATCGATTCCGACATGTATACGTTATCGGACAAACAGGTACAGGTAAATCATCCATTATGCAGGTAATGTTACGACAGGATTTTGCTGAAGGAAAAGGGGTTTGCGTTGTTGATCCCCACGGATCGCTTATTGCCGATATATTTTCATTTATTCCCAGAGAACGCGCTGATGATGTGATTTATTTTAATCCCGCTGATTTGGATCGCCCATTAGGTTTAAATTTACTTGAAGCGGAAACTGAAGAAGAAAAAGAATTGGTGGCTCTGGATGCCATGAATATCATGATTAAATTATTTGATGAAGAAACATTCGGACCTCGTATCCAGGACTATTTCCGAAATGGCGTTTTAACGTTGATGGCCGATCCTGAAGGAGGAGCTTTAACAGATATAGTTAGACTATTCACTGATGATGATTTTCAAAAATACAAAGTAAAATTTGTCAAAAATCCGGTTATCAGATCATTTTGGGAACATCAAATGGCTAAAACAGGCGCTCGCGAAAAACAAGAAATGATACCATATTTTGCCGCTAAATTCGGTCAATTCGTATCAAACACCATGATGCGAAACATCATCGGCCAAGCAAAATCATCATTCAATTTTGAATCCGTAATGCAGGAAAATAAAATCCTTTTAATGAATTTGTCAAAAGGAGTAACAGGAGAAATCAATTCCAAACTGCTTGGTATGATTATAGTTTCAAAATTACAAACAGCAGCTCTTAGAAGAGAAAAATATAAAAAAGACGAACGTCAGGATTTCTTTTTATACATAGATGAGTTCCAAAACTATATTACGGATACAATTGAATCTATTCTGTCCGAAGCCAGAAAATACCGTTTAGGTTTGGTCATGGCACACCAATATATAAAACAATTGGAAGGCGCGGATGGTAAATCGAAAGTAAAAGACGCGGTTTTCGGTAACGTTGGAACAATGGTATCATATAAAATCGGCGCACAAGACGCTGAATACATGGCCAAAGAAATGGCTCCGGTATTTTCAGAGCAGGATTTAATCAATATTGATAAATTTAAAGCGGTAATGAAACTTAGTATTGACACTCAGCCAAGCCGTCCATTCAGTATAATCCCGGTAAACCCATACACGGAAAAAGGCGATCTGGAAGCAGTAGAAGCCATGAAACAATTAAGCCGTCTAAAATATGGCCGAGATAAAGAATTCGTGAATAGAGAGATAATTAGAAGGATTGGCGCATCGGAGTTTTTGTAGCACGTAATCCTTAATACGTAATTCGTAATTCGTAATCCGTAATTCGTAAAAGGAATATTTTCAATAATAAAAATACATTTTACAAATTACGGATTACGAATTACGTGCCATGAACTAACCACACTTCAGTCTCTTCAACTTGTCAAGCCTACTTTTCCCACTCCCCATTAAATCTATGCTATAATATAGAGATTTAAATAAAAATAAAAACAAAAAATGAAATTCAAATTATTAAAAATATTATTTATTTTATTCACGATTTTATCGCTGCCAAAAGCTACCGGCGCGGATGATGGCAATTTTATTTGTCCTTCTTTCCCATGCGAAAAAACAGTGGAAATAACAGCGTATTATTCTCCCCTGCCGGATCAAAAAACATATTTCACAGGTAGTTATGAAGGCGATATCAGACTAAATGGCGATGGAGTGCTGAGCGCAGACAATACAGTGGTTTATCCGGGAATGATAGCCGCACCGAAAACTTACCCTTTTGGCACAAAAATAGAAATTCCGAAAGTCGGTTTAACCACAGTACACGATAGAGGCGGAGCAATTGTTCAAAGCGGTTCGGAAAGGGGTAATCAACATGACCGCATCGATATATGGATGGGTCATGGAGACGAAGGATTAACACGAGCAAAAAAATGGGGCCGACGAACTTTAACCGTGAATATATTGGGAAAAAGAGATGATTTAAAAGATCATGATTACGTCGTCTTACTTCAAAATTACCTCATGGAATTTTTATATTTATACGGAACAATTACAGGCATTTATGACGAAGATACTCTTCAAGCCGTTTTAAAATATCAAATGGACAACAAAATAATCGAAAATGAAAATTCCCATGGAGCCGGACGATTTGGTCCAAAAACAAGAGAAAACATGGAAAAAAACATTGAAGAATATGAAAAAAACAGATTTCAATTTCTTGAAATAAATATTGGAAAAAATCAACAAGGCGAAGAAGTAAAAAAATTGCAGACATATTTAATAAAACTAAATTACCTACCAACTCCGCAAATTTCCGGAATTTATGATCAAAAAACCATTGAAGCGGTCTATAAATTTCAAATCCAAAATAAAATAATTCAAAGCGAACTTGATCAAGGAGCCGGTTATTTCGGACCAAAAACCAGAACAAAATTAAAAGAAATTTTGACGGACAAAAAGGAATATATGAAAATTCTTGCTCAAAACACACCATTAAAAACAGCAAAAATAGAAACTGTTGAAATAATTGAATTTTCAAAAAATTTGAATTTCGGGGATACGGGCGAAGAAGTCAAAAAACTCCAAAATCATTTGAAAAAGTTGGGATTTTTCACATCATCGACAACCGGTATTTATGGTGAAATAACGCAAAATGCCGTATTCAAATTTCAACAATCACAAAAAATCGTACATACCGAGAATGAAATTGGCGCCGGAAAACTTGGTCCGGAAACCAGAAGCAGATTAAATACAATTATTGGCATCGACCATAATATACTTCAACAAATTTCCCTCAAAAAAGCACAAAAATTAAATTAAATAATCAAATAAAAATAAATCCGGCTACCAATATCTGTTTTTAAAACTTTACAGGCTTTAATATCTGTTAATTCACAATCCAAAGAAATGATCAAAGCGCCTTTTTTGGCTTCTTTTAAAATTTTTTCCTGAACCTTACTTATTACTCTGTTGGTTAAAAAAAAGTAAACAACATCGAAATCACCAATATCAAATTCAAAAAAATTCTTTTTAAGAAAAACAACTTTGGATTTTTTAAAATAGCACCTAAACTTGGAAAAAAAATAAAATAAATAACTTAATTCCACTCCAACCAATCTTTTCGGATTTTGTTTTTCCGCGCTAAACAGAAAATCTCCAATCCCTGATCCCAAATCAACAATTTTTTTATTTTTCAAATCTGTATTTTTCAAAATCAAATCACTGATTTTTTTTCTGGTCCCCATAAAAGGAACTTTTGTTTTATTAAAAAGCCAAACAAAATAAATTAAATAAAACATCAACAAACCCGCAAAAATATAGAAAAAATAAATCATTTTTTTTCAAATAAAATTACATTCGGAACCAAAGCCAAATTATCAACCAAATTTTTATAACCCAAATATTGAACTTTTAATCCTGTTGATGTTCCGCCATCCAAATTTATAACTTCATCAATTTCTATATCCATCTTTAAAATCTCTTCCATGAATTCATACAAACTCAATAAATATGAATCAGAAACAAAAATATATATATTCCCCTGTTTATCATTACCAATCGCGGTCCTGCGAGATTTTTTTCCTGAATTTTCTTTGATAAAACCTTTCCCATCCTTAATTAATAAAGGAAAACTCTGCAACGCATAATCAAAAACATCAGTATCAATAATAGGTTCATCTTGTAAATCGCTAATTCTGAAATGATTATCGGAAATGGACATCATTGCACTTTTTTGCTGATCAAACATTCTATCTCCAACTCTTTTCCCATCAATCATTAAAAAACCTGAAGGTGTATAATCTTCATGAAAATAACTGCCATTAATCACAATAAAATTCGCTCCGAAATCCAATTCATTGATCCTTTTAGGTGTTTCCAAGTTTTTTACACTAATTTTAAAATTATCAGGATCCACTTTTATCACCTCAATAGATCCATCTACATTATCAATATTAAAATTCCAATCTTTAAAACTCATTTCATCACCGATATTTTTCCAGTCATTACTCAAATAAGTGAATTCTCCGCATGAAGAAAATAAAAAAATGGATAAAGAAAACATAAAAAGTAAGATTTTTTTCATGAATTGAAAATTATTGATCTTGTTAAATTATCATCCAAAATTTTAAAATTAATTTTTAACGCGTTTTCTAAACTTAAATCAACTTTCTGCGCCCATTCTACTATTACCAAACTATTAAGATCATTTAAATATTCATAAAATCCCAGATTCTCCAAATCATGATTATTTTCAATTCTATACAAATCAAAATGTATTAACTTTTTCTTATCACCGTAATATTCCCGAACTAACGTATAACTCGGACTTTTTATTGATTTTTCCGAAACACCCAAAACTTTCCCGATACCTTTCACAAAAACCGTTTTTCCAACTCCAAAATCTCCATAAAGCAAAATCAAATTTTTTGCATTAACATGCTCCTTCAAAATTTTCATAGCGATATTCTTCGTATCTTCCTCACTATAAGATAAAAATTCCATTACAATTTACAATTATTCTATTTAAATTTATAGATAGATTTCCAAGTCACTGATTTCCGATCTTCCTTTGCTTCTCTACCTAAAAAAGAGTATACTATATTAATTACAACAAATAAAAACAAATATATGACAAATAAAAAAATAAAATATTTTGGAATTGCTTTAATATTCACATTAAGCACAATTTTTAGCACGAAATTTCTCAATTTAAACACGAATTACTACAAAGCTTCAATTATTGACATTCAACAATCCGCGCCATTTAATGGCACATCACAGCCAATAAAGGAAATTCCGAATTGGGCGGCATTGAATGACAGTGAAAGAAAAATGATCTATCAAGATTTAAAAAATCTCAACAAAATCATTCCCGCCCCTCTTTACAATCCGATAAATTTGATAAAAACATTGGAAGGATTAACTTACGGAACCAAAGAATACACAGATCTGATAAATGAAAAAATCACATATTCCGTACCTTATGGAGGCAATTATCAACTCGACGGCATGGAATTGACCGGAAGCCATCCTGCCATAGATATCAAAATTCCAATAGGAACACCTGTTTACGCGATAGCCAATGGAGTTGTTACGAAAGCTGTTAACACTAGCGGAGGTTTTGGCAATCACATAGTCATAGGACACTACAATGCCCCGACATTAAGCGATCTTAACATTAGCGAAACTCTTTATTCTTCTTATTCTCACCTAAGTTCCATTTTGGTTAAAGAAGGAGAACTAATCGAAAAAGGCAAATTAATCGGATACTCGGGACAAAGCGGTATCGCGACAACGCCTCATTTACATTTTCAAATTGACAAATTAAGCTCACCATTTAAGCCATATTGGCCATTTACATCAGCTGAAGCTCAAGCAGCCGGATATAGTTTTTTTCAAGCGATAAATAATGGATTAGGCAAAGAGAATATAGAAAAATACACCATTAATCCATTGATTTACGTTCAAAAATATCTGAATTTTGAAGGCCAACCTGAACAAAAAGCAGAGGAAAAAGAAATTCCTTCAATAAATAATGAAGAAGAAAATAAAGAAAATATTCCAAGCACACCTGAAAACATCAGCCAACCGAAAAATTCTCCCCCTGAAGAAATAAAAGAAGATATCAAAGAAAACATACCTGAAAATATTGATTCCATTCCTGAAAATCGCGAAATCGTAATAGATAAAAAACGAAATTTTCAAGAATTTAAAATAATTAATGAAAATTTCTATCTTCTTGGCAATCCCGTGATAGTACAAATCAAAACTATCGACAAAAATATGGAAATTATAACCAATCCTGAAATAGACAACGAAATAAAAGTCGAGCTAAACCCAATCTCATATAAACTCAATAAAAACATTTTAACAAAAACGGACTTTATAGACGGCAGCGCCATAATCGGTTTTACTCCGCAAGAAGCCGGAACTATAAATTTAAGCCTGAGCTATAACGACGAAATTTTTATTAGTCAGCCAATTACGATACTTGGACAAGCAAATAAAACCACCAATATAAAAATTGAAACACAGCGTTATTTTTCTTTATTTGATCCACAGCCCATAATTATTAAATTAATCGATGAAAATAGTAACATAACACCATGGGATGACAACCTTGCAGAATTACAAATAGAGGTAATCACAGGAAAAGGCTACACAAATCCTCAAAAACTGACAAAATTCGATTTCCGTGAAGGAATAGCAATAATCAATTTCACGGGAGAAGATATGACCGATGCCCGAATAAAAATTTATAATGAAAAAATTCAGGCCTTAAGTCCATTACTTGAGCCAAAATTATTTACGGATATTGATGCCGTAAATCCAAGTTACGAAGCAATTTACGATTTAAAAAAGAAAAGAATTATAGAAGGATATGAAGACGGCAGTTTTAAGCCTGATAATTTGGTAGCGCGAGTTGAAGCACTTAAACTAATTTTACGATCCGCAAATTCAAATCTAAATACAAATTTAGAAAAAAAATATTCTGATATTATAGATGATTCTTGGTACACTAAATACATCGCTACAGCTCAGTCAATGCAAATTGTCGAAGGATATCCGGACGGAACATTTAAGCCTGAAAATCAAGTTTCACGCGCTGAATTTTATAAAATGCTATTAAAAACATTTAATATTGAAATAGATCCTGTTATATCTGAAAATCCCTATAATGACACCGAAAATCTTCAATGGTATGCTCCGTACGCGCAAAAAGTAAAGCAATTAAATTTAATAGACTCGCAAGATAATTACTTCTACCCGGAAAAACCCATGACCCGCGCCGAAATCGTCGAAAGCATCTATAGGCTCGAGAAATCAGTTAAAAAAAATTAAAAATCATTTAATCAAAAAACAGCAAGAGATTCTGCTGTTTTTTGATTAAACCAATATTCAAAAATACATTGATTTTTTATAATGAAAAATTCATATCCGTAATAAATTCATCTTTTTCCAATTTATCAAAATTTTGAGTTATGTTAGCCGGATTATAACCATAAGCATAAGCGGAACAACTCAATTGAAACTTTTTATCATTAGTAACATAAAATTTAATCGGTTTCTCGTAATTGCCGTTGTTTGAAGTGACAACGCTTTGTTTATCTTGATCAGAATCCTTAATTTCACAAGAAACTTTAGCGTCTTTAATCCCCTCACCTGTTTTTTTATCGATAACTTTGCCATATACGGATAATAAATAAGTCGCGATTTCATCCTTTTTTTCATCCGGCTTAGATGTTGATGAAACGATAGCTTCAAACGCACATTCACTATAATAAGGACCTTCATTACGATCACCTTCATAAAGTTCCAAAGTCCCGGCTAATCTATCGATAATTCCATCATTATTTAAAGAATCCATAGCTTTTAAACGCACATAATAATTACCCTGCTTAGGATAAGCATCAGCGGTTAAATATTGATTATTTTCTTTTAAAATATCTTTAGACACCAAAACCAATTTTTCAGAACCGGATTTAACACCATTTTTCAAATAAAAATCAACAGAAAAGTTTGCTTCATTTAAAGTATCTTTTTTCATCAATTCAGAAAAATTAAATGAAATAAAATTTTTATCACTGTATCCAGAGCAAATAAACTCTTTATCCTCATAATAATTCGCAAATTGATATATTATTTTTTTGTTTTCTTCATTTTTTTCCTCATCAATTTTATTTTTATTCATCTTTCGCTTTTCCTGTAATTCCCGCCTTTTTTCAATAATTTTTTTTCTTTTCTCTTCTAATTTTGCTTTCTTTTCATCCAATTTTTTCTCTAAATCCTTTTTTTTCTGATTTTCAATTCTTTCCGTTTTATTTTTACTTGGCAGTTCCTGATTTGAAATTTGTGCCAAAGAAGCTTGTGGCGCGATTGATAAAAGCAAAAAACTTAAAACCGAAATTGAAACAATTTTTTTCATACATTTTTTGTTAAAAATTATATTTTACAAATGAATACTACGAATTCAATTAATAATTATTACAAAAAAATTTTTTTTGACAATAAAGTCAAAAAAAGGTATTATAGTATGATTTACTCATTAAAAAAATCTAAATTTAAAAATATACAGATAAATTAATTCAAAAAATTATTAACAAAAATTAAAATGACATTCAAAGAAGGACTAAATTTATATCCGGAAAATCCGGATAATATTAAGAGCAATGCAAAAGGTGAATGGCAAAAATTAGCTACTGCTATTGATGGAAGCATGCTAAGTAGCCCAAAAGAACAAAGAAAAATAGATATAAAGAAGCGTCATCTGGAATTCATGAAGCCAAAGGTGGATTTTTCTAAAATTGAGGCTTTAAAAAAGCAATTAGGATTATCAGATACCGAAATCAGCAAAGACAAAAGACAAGGGATTGTAAAAGAAAATGTCGCTCATCTTTATCATGAAAATGTAGTTCTTGGAATACAAAAATTATTAAACGATGCCGGACTTTATGAAGGAGATATTAATGGAAAATATGATAAAGATTTTAGACGGTTTGTTAGAGGGGTACAGTTGAAATTAGGCATTAAAAATCCGGACGGTTGGTTTGGTAAAGAAACACTCCAATCCGTAATAAATCATATTGAAAAAAACACATTAAAACCTAAAGAAAAAACTGATGACCCTGAAACCACAATGAATTTAGCTAGAACAGAAGAAACTTTAACAGAAAGTACCGATCTAGCCAAAGAAGCGAAAAAAGTATATGATGATTTGCAACCGAATTATACAGCTCTAAATGCACACTTGAATTTTTTTCTTAATCAAAATGATACCAATAAAGCATTTTACTCTTTAAATGAAGTTGCTCTTGAAGCATCAAAAGTTACAACAAAGCTTAAAGACGTAAAAAACAAAGATATTTTAAAAAAGTTAAAAGAAGAAATTAAAAAAACAGATGATCCTGTGAATGCCATTATAGTGGCAACCATAGAAAATTTAATTGTCGATAATATTAAGCATAATACAACCCAAATAACATTATTGAATGATGTACTGATGATAAACCCTGTTGTAAAAAATAAAATTCAAAAATTACTTCAGGAAGATATCCTATCAGAAATTAAAAGACTTCTGGGAGCAAAAGAATATAAAGATTTGGATGGAAATTCATATTTTATAGAAAAAAATATGGGTTCAAGTGAAATTTCCACTGCTATTATTAATGGACAGCTCCATATAAATTATAAAATGAAATACCCGATTACCAAAGTTGAAAAAACAAAAAATAGTGACTTGATTACAACTGGAAATTTTGCCACTGCCGAAACCTTAATTGATTTTACACATAATAATGAGATGACCCAAATAAAAAGTAAAGAAGTAAAAACAGAAATTATACCCTCAGCTACTAAAAAAACTAAAATTGATGACAGAACAACAAAAGAAGCCATGCAAAGTGATATCAATGCTTCCATTCTCGAAAATCTACAAGTGAAATAATATTCAAAAACAATAAAAAGCCTTGCCTACGCAAGGCTTTTTATTTTGCGTTAAAAGAAAAAGGATATTTAACAGAAACATCGCCATGCGGCATATTTGAATTATTTCGGCATGTAGCGCTTCTAAAATCAGTTTGAGAAATTAAATTCTTCATAAAATCAACAAAATCTTTTTCAAATTCACTGAAATTTCCTGTTACGTTTACACCCTGAATAACAGCTTTTGGATTACCTTTTTTAAACATAAGTTGAAAAGTGATGGTCCCGGACAATCTTGTGTTTAATTTTAATTTTTTATCATAAAACTGTTCAATTGGGTTTTTAAAATCTTCAGATCCAAAAATAGTCTTTAAATCAGTACCAAAATCACTTATATAAACTTCCGCAGTGGTAAATTTCGGGGTTGAAGAAAATTCATTGTTTTCCTCCGGAATTTTTCCATATTCACTATTATAAAAAGAAGAAACACTATTATAAAGATCCTCCAATGCCGAATCATAACTTATTCCTCTACCAAAAATCTTCGCACCTTGGCTTTCTCGTAATGTAACAGATTTTAAGCCGGCTTCCTCCCAACTGATATCTTCTATTTTAAGATCAGGGAATTGTTTTTTTAAATGACTTCTTATCCTTGAATTATAAAAAGCTATCTCATTTTCAGATGATGGCGTTTCTTTATCAAACAAAGGTCCTTCAACAGGAGGTAAAGGTTCTTCAGCACTCGGAACAGATTTTTCATCTTTACTCATCAAATCAATTATCGGTTCTTCATACAATGAAACGTTTGTATTCGGTTTTAAAATAAATGGTTTTTTGGAAACAATATCCTCTTTCGGTTTTTTGGAAACAACTTCCTCTTCCAAAGAAATTGTAAATTCACCATAAGAAGAACTGACTTCATCCCGAGGCATGTTTTCGTTAACTCTGGAATTAAAAGACGAAGAACAAGAAGATAAAACTTGCAAGCTTAATAAAGCAAGTAAAGAACGAGTAGGTTTCTTTAAATTAAAGTTTAATTTTTCCATAATGAATAATTAAATAAAGAGGTTCGAAATATAAATGAATAAGACAAAAAAGACAACCTTTTTTTATAATAAAGAGGTTGTTTTTTAACAAATTCAAAATTTTAACCTGCATTAAAATAAATATAATACTCCGCGAAAAGTGTAATGGAATTATTTAACGCGTGAAAAATAATAGCCGGCCAAATTGAGCGATTATTTTTAATAAAAATATAATTTAAAATTAATCCCAAAATAAAAAGTGGCAGTATATTCTTAAATTCCAAATGAGCTGCAGCGAATATTAAAGCTGAAATACCACTCGCCAAATAAGTACCGAAACGATTCAAAAAAGTTTGTAAAATAAACCCCCTAAAAAAAATTTCTTCAACCAAAGGCGCTATAATCACCACCACTAAAACAGCGATAAAAATACTTAAATTATTGTCACCAAACCATGGAATATGCGAATCCTGCTTTTCAAAACCCGGGACGTGAATACCAAAATTATACTGTAAAATGGAAACCAGATAAGCCATAAATAAAAAAATCGCATAACCTTTAAAAATAGATGCGATTCCTTGTAAAATCGGAAATTTTTTAAATCCTACTTCAGAAGCTTTCAATTTATATTTCCTGACAATAAAAAAATACCAAGGCAAAATTATAATCGCGCTTTGAATCACAAATAATAAAACAGTTTGCAAACTTTTCTCTTGCGCAAAAATTGAAATATTTTCCAATTTTAAAAAAATACCGGTTCCGATAGTCAAAATAATCAGAACCATAATGAGTAAAATTACTCTCAGCAAATCATAAAAATTCCACTTAACTTTTAAATTGCTTTCATTCATATTAATATAAATTAGAAAGTTTTTTAAAATTATAGTAATTTAAAAAAGCGAAAAAAACAATTTTAAGCAGTATTTATGATTGAATCAAAATTATCCAATATTCCGGAGCATCAATCCGAAGTGCGCAAATCAGCCAAACCCATAAATTTTGAAAATGCTCTACGTCCCGCGAATTTAGACAAATATATCGGCCAAGAAAAAATCAAAAAAAATCTTAAAATTTTAATTAATGCCGCTAAAAAAAGAAAAGAACCCATCGAACATACTTTATTTTATGGAGGCCCCGGTCTTGGTAAAACAACTTTAGCATACATCATCGCCAATGAAATGGACGTCAGTATAAAAACAAGTTCCGGACCCGCGATTGAAAAACCAGGAGACCTGGCGGCCATTCTCACAAGTTTGCAACCAAATGATATCTTGTTTATAGACGAAATTCACCGATTAAAAACAATTATCGAAGAAATATTATACAGCGCCATGGAAGATTTCGCTTTGGATATTATAATCGGCAAAGGTCCATCAGCCAAAACCATGCGCTTGTCGCTTCCGAAATTCACATTGATAGGTGCGACGACAAAAATGAGCATGCTCTCCTCCCCTCTTCGCGACAGATTCGGCAGTATATCTCATCTGAAACTTTATGATATTGAAGAAATTCAAAAAATAATCCATCAATCAGCGGAAATTTTAAAAATCAGAATAAATAAAGAAGCCTCACTGATGCTCGCGAAATGTTCTCGACAAACTCCCAGAATAGCTAACAGGTTATTGCGCAGAGTTAGAGATTATGCCAGCATAAAAGATTCTACAAACATTGATTTAAGTATCGTTGATGAAACATTAAAAGCATTGGGAATAGATGAATCCGGACTTGATGATACTGATAAACAGCTTTTAAAAACAATAATCGACAAATTTAACGGTGGCCCCGTCGGATTAAGCACTATAGCCGCGGCAACAGGAGAAGAGAAAGAAACAATTGAAGAAGTCTATGAGCCGTTTTTAATTAAAATGGGTTTTCTCGAGCGAACTCAAAGAGGCCGAAGAATAACCCAAAAAGCCTACCAATATTTAGGCTTGCCTCATACAATCGGTTTAAATTTTTAAATTTTTAATAAATATTCTATGAACAAAACCAAAATCCTTATAATGCTGGCGGTAATAACAGCATCCATCACATCCGGCTGTGTCTTCGGATCCAACGAAAACAAAGAAATCAACGGAGATATTGATACAACTTATATTTCAAAAGCAGGTACATTTGAAAACAGGGAAGGCAAATATGTTTTAGAAGTAAACAACTCGGAAAAATATTATTTGGAATCTATTTTCAAAGATTTGAGCAAACAAAATTATGAGAATAAAAAGGTCCAAGTAATGGGATTAAAAGAAGAAAATAAAAATTCATTATACCCGATTATCAATGTAGAAGAGATAACTATTTTGGAAACGGAACAACTCGACGATAATAAATTAAGCAGTGTTAAAAAAACTTATACTTCAGACATACTCGGGATCACTCTTGATTATTCGGAAAGCCTAAGCTATGAGGAAAAAAATAATATGGTAATTTTTATTCCGGCTGAGGAAGAAGGCAAAGGAGCTTATTCCAATATTATTGAAATCCAAAAATATCCGATTAACGAAAATAAAAAAGACTTAAAAACATGGATAAGCGAAACATTTTCAATCGCCTCGGAAAATCTTATGGAGACCGAAACCGGAGCGAATCATCAACTTTCTTATAAACATAACAATCAAACCGAAAATAACCTTTCTTTTTATACCGAAGCTAAAGATGGTTATTATCGCTTATCTTATCAAAAAAATATTGAAGACTCCTCAATTGAACCTGCAACCGCAGACATAAGTGGCGGAACCAATGATAAAAAATTTGAACAGGAATTTTATGAAATACTTTTCAGTTTTGAATTGGCAAGTCCGATTGAAGAAACCTCCGACCCCGAAGACAAAGATAAAGAAGGAGACAAAAAAACCGAAGATCAAAAACCTGAAGAAAATAAAAAAACTGCACAAGAAGAACCAAAACCGGAATCTGAAAAAAAAGAAAATAAAATCGAAGAACCTGAAAATGAAATAAAAGAAGAGATAGATAAAACAGAAACCATTGAAGAAGATAAAAAAACCACAAATGAAGAAAAAGTACCTGCTCCCGATACCGCTTCATTATCAGAGAATAAAAAAACAGTTACAGCATATTTTCAAAAAAACTTACCCGATTATCTTCCAAAAGAAGCTGAAGGCAAAACATGGGAAATCGTTAAATACGAATTTGTTGGAGAAAATATGGTATACGTGGAGTATCATAGCGGCAGTGAAAAAAGAAAAACATCCTTTTCTTATCAAATAAATAATGATCAAGTAACTGATGTAAAAATATTGGCCCATTATGTGGAAGGGCAGGAAAAAGATTGGGACAAAGCAGCCGGCACTGATTCCGCTGCCGGAAAAAGCAAAGAAGTGGTAGATGTTACCGATTCCGGCGAAGTCGTAAAAAAAGCTGATGTTCAAGCCGGATACCGCTTATTTGAAAGCAAACCTTATAAATTCACCACTCAAATACCGGCTAACTGGTATTTCGCCGGTTCCGGAGGTTCATATTATTTCAGTGATAAACCGGCAACATCTGAAAATGCCTTTTTTACACTTAGCATATTACCTCATTCAATAAGCAGTATTAACGAGGGAACTTCGACCGGAATCAATGGCAAAAAAGCCTATATTCACGAATCAAAAGAAGATCAAAAATACACAATTTACCTCGAGAAATCGAATGGTCAAACATATAAACTAAGCGGATCCTCAACTTTAAAAAGCATAATTAATCAAATTGCAAATAGTATAGTTGATTAAAATGATCACTGATCAGGAATCACTAAAAATAACATTGACTTTTTCCGTTAGCACTCTAAAATAAAGAGTGCTAATGATTGTTTATACTCAATAGCATATAATTATGTATAATACTGCGAAGCTTAATCTATATATTAAATAATAACGTTGAAATTATTAAAACGAAGCAGTATATATCTTTAAACACATTATCATCATTTACGCAAAAGGTTTTTACTGTAACAGCCTTCAAAATATGCGTATAATATTGTATAATTTTCAGAACGTAACCAATTTATTCAAATATATGGAACAAAATACAAACAATCAAAACCATTTCGAAAGATTTACCAAAGAAGCTAAACAAGCTTTAATTAAAGCTCAGGAAAGTGCTAAAGACAATAATACGAATTATATTGGCACTGAACATATTTTAATAGGAATTCTAGCCCAAAAAAATTCATTGGGATCAACAATTCTCAGTAATTTTGGAGTTTCTTTGGAAAATATAAATTTGGTTTTAAAAACCGTAGGCCGGACTCAAACCGCGTCAAATGAAAGTAAAAAAGCAAGCGGTATTGCTTTAAGCGGCTATGCCAAGCAAGTAATTGAAGATTCATTAAAATGCGCTCACAGGTATAATCATGTTTTTGTTGGCACGGAACATTTATTATTTTCTTTAATGTCCCAAGAAAACACGGCTGCAACAGTTATTTTGGAAAATATGAAAATTGACATTGATAATATTAAAAAAGATTTAATAAGAATATTCGAATCAAACAGCAAAGATACTAAAGGAATGGCTGCCGCGACGCTTCAGCCACCTCAAGGAATGAATCCTTTAGAATTTTTATTGAGCGGACTTCATGGTGTGCTGAACAATAGCGATAAAGCAATGTTTCAGGATCAAAACACCGGATTCAAAAAAGGCGCTCAAAATCCAACAAAAAAAGGCGCGTCAAAAACTCCGGCATTGGACTATTTTACGGTTGATTTAACAAAAGAATACCGTGAAGAGAAAAAAGATCCCATCATCGGACGTGAAAAAGAAATAGAAAGAGTAATCAGCATTCTATTGAGAAAAACAAAAAATAATCCCGTAATTATCGGCGAACCCGGCGTTGGAAAAACCGCTATCGCGGAAGGTTTAGCCAAATCCATCGTTGAAGAAAAGGTTCCTGATGATTTATTGGACAAAAAAATTCTTTCTCTATCAATAACCGCTGTTGTTGCCGGTACAAAATACCGTGGAGAATTTGAAGAAAGGGTAAAACAAATAATAGATGAAGCAAGTTCCCTTGATAATGTTATTTTATTCATTGATGAATTACATACGGTCATAGGAGCAGGCTCGGCCGAAGGAAGCCTGGACGCGGCCAACATCCTAAAGCCCGCATTATCACGTGGAAAAATACAAGTAATTGGAGCCACCACTATTAAAGAATATCGTAAACAAATTGAAAATGATGCCGCGCTGGAACGCCGATTTCAACCCGTCATGGTTGACGAACCAAACGAAAGCGAAACCTTATCGATTTTAACCGGAATCCGTGAAAGCTTTGAAGATCATCACAATCTTTTAATTAGCGATGAAGCTTTAAGCGAGTCAGTAAAACTATCAAAAAGATATATTAACGATCGCTTTCTGCCCGATAAAGCCATTGATTTAATAGATGAAGCTTCAGCGTTAAAAGGCTTAAATGAACGCGCAAAAGGCAGTTCAATCAAAAAATACCAGCAACAATTAAATAAAATTTTAAAGAAAAAAGAAGAAGCTGTCGCTAGTCAAGATTACGAATTTGCCGCTCAATTGCGCGCGGATGAACTTGATTTGATTGATAAAATCGAAAAAAACAGACATATAAAAATTCCAAGAGATAAAAGAAAAACAGTTACCGAGCAAGACATCGCTAAAGTAATTTCCAAAATGACAGGGATCCCGGCTGAGAAATTAATAAAAAACGACATGGCAAAACTGCAAAATTTGGAAAAATCTTTAGAAAAACGCATAGTTGGCCAAAAAGAAGCTATCTTGGCGGTTTCCAATTCAATCCGCCGTCATCGCGCGGGAATTTCCGATATTAAAAGACCAATTGGATCATTTATTTTTCTCGGCCCGACAGGAGTGGGAAAAACAGAACTCGTCAAAACATTGGCCTCGGAAATATTTGATGATGAAAAGGCCCATCGGGTTAAAGTCCGTGGCGGCTTCGTCGGCTTTTACTGCTTGGT
>LBOO01000002.1 GCA_000989565.1 Candidatus Peregrinibacteria bacterium GW2011_GWA2_33_10
ATTTAATAGCATTCCCCCAAAAAATAGATTTACATAAAGATTTAGTTTATTTAAGTGCACATATTGATACTGTTAACGCAAATCCTAAAGAATGGGATCCCCCTTTTCATCCATGGAAAATTTATGAAAATGAAAAAGAGTTAGTAGGTAGAGGTGTAAACGATTGCAAAGCAGGAGTAGCATTCCAGTTATTTTTAAGCTATCTCACTAAAAATAAATTGATTAACTTAAACAATTTAGTATTTACAATCACTTTCAAAGAAGAAGGGGCAGGCAAAAAAACATCTATTGAAATTGGAAAAGAAATCGGGAAAACATTACCTATTAGCAAAAAATCTACATATCTTTTTGTTTTAGAAAATAATGTCAGTGTAAATAATCCCCCTTTACTGAGCATATATTCTGGCGAAAGAGGAAATTTTGTTGTAAAAATCATTGATTACCTTCTAAATCTACAAAAAATTATAAGAAAATTAAAACACTGGAATCCTGTCAGCATTTTTCCTACAAAAACAATAAAAAACCAAAAATGGCAAATAAAAAAACAAAAAGGTGGACATGCATGTTCAATCCCAAGAGAAAAAAATTTATTAACTAAAATAATCTTAGAATCGCAAGAAAATTCAATAATAAAAGCCGGAGATGAAAAAAATTTTGCAGTTATTCCCACAGAAATTAAAATATCTAAAGACAAAAATCCTCAAAAACATACATTAGTAATCAGCAATAGATCCTTTGATACAATAAAACAAGTAGAAAAACAATTAAAAGGAATTCAATACAAAGCATTAAAAGATTTTTCTATCTCCCAAGGTTTCAATATTGAAAGTAAATTCCTAAAAAACAAAATTTACAAAATATTAGAAAAATGCAAAAACGAATCTGAGGTAAAAATAAAATACATTTATAACATCGGCGGTTCAGACGCAACAGGAATTTACGCCACATTAAATCCTAAATTTAAAAGAAATTTTATCCCCCTAATAATGGGTCCCGGCTCCCGTTCTCAAAGAAACAAAAACCCCCAAAGATTAACGCACGGGAAAAATGAAACTTTTGATAAAGAAAGCGGGGAAAAAGCTATAATATATATTATTAAAGTGTTAAAAGAGCTAAATTGCATAAATTAGATTAGATGTTTTTATTCATAGCACCTCCACTCCTGCCCAAGCCAACGCAAAAACCGTCTTCATAGTCGCATAAAAAGCTTCATGTTCAATAATCACACCCATCATTTCATCTTTATGATAAGAATATAAAGCTACTTTGTTATTGGGAAAAATATCAATGTGATTTTTAATAGGCAGTTTCTTCGGATCAACATATTTAAGCTCCCGCAGCTGACCTTTTTGAGTTTTTTCATGTTTAATGCTCATTGGAATATACCCAGCTACAATACCACGATATTTAATCCCGAGCTCAATTCTTCTAGGAATAAAATCTTCTTCATAATATTTTTTAATTTCCGGATGAATAGTTTTTTTATCAACTCCCATAAAACTATCACGAACAGAATTTGGAACTTCTAACAAAATTTCTCCAATTTGTTTAATCCCATTCACGCCTTCATAAAAAGTAATTTTTGGTTTTTGCTCGAATTGATTATGAATAGCTAAAAGTTCAGGCAAAATTGATTTTAAGCTTTTAGCTCCCTCAAAATATCTTTCAATTAAAAGTTTTGGATCCATTGGTACAAAATATTTAACTCCATGTTTTATCATATACGAAACAAAACCTTTCTTTTGCAAACTCAAAAGCAAACTATAAGTTGAAGTTCTGTTCTCCTCTAAACGTTTTGAAAGAGTATTAGCCCCACATTCCCCAAGTTCAAGCAATTTTAAATAAATTTTAATTTCCCGTACAGTCATTCCTAATTTTTCAAGTAATTTTATATTCATTGTTGACTTAATTAATCGACACATAAAAATATAGCAAATTAAGCTAATAAATCAATAAATAATATTCACTTTGACTTAAACTAAAATGATATTACTTTACATTGATTAATCTTAATACTAGGATAACGCCCTAACTATTAATCGTATTTTTTATGCTTTCAAAAGAAACTCTGGAAACTCATTACTCAGAATATGCAAGCCAGCCAGACGAATGGGTTAACAACATGGAAAAAACAAAAAGATCTATAGTTGAACATATTATAAAAACAGCAAACTTTGAAGCAAGTCACGAACCTATTAAAATCGTGGTGCTTGGAGCTTCGGACAAAAGATATATTTCTGTCCACCAAAGAGTATTTAGCGAAACTTTAAAACGTACAATAAACATGAAAACTTTTGACTTAGACGCTGAACACTTAGGGGGAGAGTCAAATACAGAGATAAAACACGATGTTACGCAGCCTTTTCCGGATGCGCCTTATGCAATAATATTCAGCCATGAATTAATGAAATTCCTAACGCCGGAAGAACAATTTTCCACAATAACAAATTCATATCAAGCACTGGAAGAAAACGGATTAGCAATGCACATTCTGCATGAACCATCAATAAAAGGAACTTCTGAACTAAGAGAATGGCAAAATCGTGTCAATCCCGATGAACTTATTAAAAAATTAGATGAAATTGGCATTCCTGCAACCAAAATAACTTTCAATAGTGAAAGCGATGTCGCATGGCTTCGCGAAACCACAGTTATTGTTTTACAAAAAAAATAATTTCCCTCGAAATTAATAATCTACATATTCCTAAAACATCAGAAGATTATCAAAACCCACCTGTGAAAACTGAATTAAAAAATATATTTTCATATTGCCTTCCCCCCCTTTCTACACTATATTTTTAAAAGAAAATAAAATCAATTTTTATCAATATTAAATGAGCTTTCTCACCAAGCAGAATTTGGAAAAAGTAAAAAAAGTTTTGATTCTTGGTTCCGGCGCTCTCAAAATCGGAGAAGCCGGAGAATTTGATTATTCAGGTTCTCAGGCAATTAAGGCTTTAAAAGAAGAAAAAATTAAAACAATCTTAATTAATCCCAACATTGCCACAAATCAAACTTCCAAAGGTCTGGCGGATAAGATTTACTTTTTGCCTGTAAATACATATTTTGTCGAAAAAGTAATTGAAAAAGAAAAGCCTGATGGTCTTCTTTTGGCTTTTGGTGGCCAAACAGCATTAAATTGCGGAATAGAACTTTGGAAACAAGGGATTTTAAAAAAACATAAAATTAAAGTGCTGGGGACCTCAGTGGAAACAATTGAAAAAACCGAAGATCGTGAACTTTTCAATAAAGAATTACAGAAAATAAATGTTTTAACTCCTACAAGTTTTGCTTGCAGAAATAAAAAAGACGCATTTTTAGCAGCGGAAAAAATAAAATATCCGGTGATTATCCGAGCTGCTTTTGCCCTAGGTGGAAAAGGTTCCGGATTCGCTTCCAATAAAGAAGAATTGGAAAAATTATTGGACACTGCGTTTGCGTTCAGTCCTCAAGTTTTGGTTGAAGAAAATTTAAAAGGCTGGAAAGAAATAGAATATGAAGTCGTCCGCGATAAATATGATAACTGCATCACAGTATGCAATATGGAAAATTTTGATCCCCTAGGCGTCCACACCGGAGAAAGCATAGTAATAGCGCCTTCTCAAACCCTTACAAATAAGGAATACCATTACCTTCGTGAAATTTCGATAAAAACAATTCGCCATTTTCAAATTGTGGGAGAATGCAATATCCAATTCGCACTTGATCCAAACAGCCTTGATTATCGCGTAATTGAAGTTAATGCCAGACTCTCCCGCTCTTCAGCTTTAGCGTCAAAAGCAACAGGCTATCCCCTCGCCTTTATCGCCGCCAAATTAGCTCTGGGATACAGTCTTCCAAATTTACCGAACGCAGTAACCAAAAAAACAACAGCTTGTTTCGAACCGGCTCTTGACTATTTGGCTTTAAAAATTCCCAGATGGGATTTGGATAAATTCCGAAAAGTATCTCAGGAAATCACCAGCGAAATGAAATCCGTTGGTGAAATTATGGCTTTAGGCCGCAGTTTTGAAGAAGTCATGCAAAAAGGACTTCGTATGCTGCAAGTCGGTCTTCATGGATTTACCGGAAATGAAAGATTGGGAATTAAAAGCGAAAAACTCCAAAAAGAAATTGAAGTGCCGACCCCTAAACGTATATTAGCCATTTATGAAGCCTTGAAAAAAGGCTGGAGTCCGGAAAAAATTTCAAAAATGTGCGGAATTGATAAATGGTTTTTGGATAAATTAAAAAATATCGTTGAAGTTGAGAAAAAATTGTCAAATGCCAAAACAATTGGAAGAGATCTCCTTTTGGAAGCAAAAAAAAGCGGATTTTCCGATCATCAGATTGCTAAATTAAAAAATAAAAAAGCTTTCGATATCCGCGCCCTAAGAAATAAATTAAAAGTTTTGCCTGTAGTTAAACAGATCGACACGTTAGCGGCCGAATACCCCGCCGAAACCAATTATTTATATCTCACATATCATGGAGAAAAAGATGATATTGATTTTAAAAGCAAAAAGAAAAAAGCCATAGTTCTAGGCTCCGGTGCTTATTGTATAGGTTCTTCCGTGGAATTTGACTGGTGTTGCGTAAATGCCATAAAAACATTGGGCAAAGAAGGATATGAAACAATAATGATAAATTATAATCCGGAAACTGTTTCCACGGATTATGACATGTGTGACAAATTATATTTTGACGAACTATCTTTAGAACGAGTTTATGATATTTATGAAAAAGAAAATCCTCATGGACTTGTGTTATCCACAGGAGGACAAATCCCAAACAATCTGGCTTTAAAATTACTGAATTTAAATGTAAACGTATTAGGCACATCTCCGGAAAGCATTGATAAAGCTGAAGATAGACATAAATTTTCCGCGATGTTGGACAAATTGGAAATTGACCAGCCAAAATGGAAAGATTTTGCTGAAGAAAAGCATGCCTGCAAATTTGCCAAAGACGTTGGTTATCCCGTTCTAGTCCGTCCATCCTATGTCTTGTCAGGAGCTGCGATGCGAGTTGCCCAAAATGAAGAAGATCTAAAAAATTATCTGGCAAAAGCCGCAAAAATTTCCAAAGTCGCCCCCGTAGTTATCAGCAAATTCGAGAAAGGCGCGAAAGAAATAGAAATCGACGCTGTAGCGCATAAAGGCGAATTAATAATCTGGGCGATCGCCGAGCATATTGAGAATGCCGGAGTTCATTCAGGTGATGCCACAATTGTACTCCCTCCGCAAAAATTATACTTAGAAACAATCCGCAGAATAAAAAAAATTACCAAGCAAGTTGCGGAAAAATTAAATATAACAGGTCCCTTCAATATTCAATTTTTGGCCAAAAATAACCGCGTTATGGTTATCGAATGTAACTTAAGGGCCAGCCGCAGCTTTCCTTTCTCGTCAAAAGTAACCGGAAATAATTTTATTGAAATTGCTGTTGAAGCAATGCTCGGGAAAGTAAAACCGAAAAAATACCGCAAAGAACATTATCGAACATTGGATCTTGATCATGTTGGAGTAAAAGCTCCGCAATTCTCATTCTCTCGTTTAAAAGGTGCGGATCCGGTTCTGGGCGTTGAAATGGCATCAACCGGCGAAGTGGCTTGTTTTGGAGAAAATCTTGAAGAAGCATTTTTAAAATCCATGATTTCCGTAGGATTTCGATTTCCTCAAAAAAATATTTTATTATCCATAGGCACAATCGAAGACAAAGCGGACTTTTTGTCCTCCGCTCAAAAACTTATTACAATGGGATTCAATCTTTATGCCACAGAAGGTACAGCGGATTTTTTGAAAGAAAATGGAGTAGCTAATACCCGCGTTTATAAAGCTGACAAACCGCAAAAAGAAAATAACATCCTCTCATTAATGCAAGGCAAAAAAGTCGATTTTGTAATAAATATCCCCAAAAACTATTCTCATGAAGAAATAACCCAAGGCTACATAATCCGCCGCCACGCCATAGATCTGAATATCCCTCTAATCACCAATGTGCAGGTTGCCAAACTGATCGTGGAATCAATCATGAAATATAAATTATCCGATCTGGAAATTCAGGATTGGGAATATTATTTATAAAAATCTCAAAGAAATCTCCTTTGGTTAAGCTTAAACAAATTTGACTTTTTTGTTGCCAACTTTTTTAAAAAATATAAAATTGCCATCTTTAAAAAATAATTTTATATTTTTATGCCAAAGTGCGAAAGTGATAATTTTTTATGTCTGAATTGGGGACGATGGTATTTCTACCCCAAAAGCGTTAGTGAAAAGTGTAATATTGTAAGAAGAGAAGCATGGACACCTCGTTTTGTTCATGGCGCTGATACTATTATGCCTGCAATGCAATTAGCAAAACAATACAAAATTTTAAAATTTTACCTTGGGAATTTAGATTTTTAGATACAACAAATCAAGTGATTTCCGACGGAACTCATTATACCGCTCATAATGAATAAAAATTTAAAAATGAAATTACTCCTGCTCCCTGATATTCAAGAAAACCTTCATGCCATTATTTCCTTCATTGAATTCCTTGATAGAATCTTCAATATCCACAGTAATATCAAAAGAATGAGGATTATTTGATAACAATTCCGCTTTATCTTTTTCTAAAGTATTTAATTCTAAATTCACAATGACTTCTCCTTTTGGAGCTAAATTTGTCTCGTTTTTTACAGTTCCCCATCCGGTCTGATCTTTTGCTGAAATGGAAAATCCTTCAAGAACTTCGCTTCCCTCATTTTTCACATTTACAGCCATATTGATTTTATTGCCAATTATAGGTTTTGTTGGAGTAATTCTTACATTTGTAATAGTCAAATCAGAAGTGGAAATATCTTCCAGTTTAAGCTGAGCAGTTCCTGAAAGATCTCTTGATTGTTTATTCACAATATAAAAAATACTCATCACAAATACTGTAACCATCAAAGCCCCGGCAAACATTTTTATTTTTTTATTCATTTTTATTTTTGTTTTAAAATTTAAATCTCATAATTATAGGATAAAAATGAATTCAAGTCAAAAAATATGACTTTTCTCTCGCTTTTTTATAAATTCTTAGTATAATTCATACTGCTTTTAAAAATTACTCTTTTAATATGCCGGAAAAAAACACTTATCAACTGAAGAAAGGACTTGCCCAAATGCTTAAAGGAGGCGTAATTATGGATGTGACTAATGCCGAGCAAGCGAAAATCGCTGAAGAGTCCGGAGCAGTTGCGGTAATGGCTTTGGAGCGTGTTCCGTCTGACATTCGCGCGCAAGGCGGTGTAGCCAGAATGTCCGATCCTAAAATGATAAAAGCCATAATTAAAGCTGTCACAATTCCGGTAATGGCAAAAGTACGCATTGGACATTTTGTGGAAGCTCAAATTTTGGAGGCAATCGGTGTTGATTACATTGATGAAAGTGAGGTTTTAACCCCTGCTGATGACAAATATCATATAAACAAAAATGAATTTAAAGTCCCTTTTGTCTGCGGCGCGACCAACCTTGGGGAAGCATTAAGACGCATTTCTGAGGGAGCAGCCATGATAAGAACAAAAGGCGAAGCCGGAACAGGAAATGTAATTGAAGCTGTAAAACACTGGAGAGCTATTATTCAAGAACTAAGTCACATAATTAATTGTCGGGAGGAGGAATTGGTTACAGTTTCTAAAAAGATTAATGCGCCGGTAGAACTTTTAAAAGAAATCAGAAAAAAAAATAAAATGCCTGTTGTAAATTTTGCTGCCGGAGGAATAGCAACTCCTGCTGACGCGGCTTTAATGATGCAATTAGGATGTGATGGCGTATTCGTGGGCTCAGGAATTTTTAAATCTGAAAATCCCCAAAAACGCGCTAAAGCTATAGTCGAAGCTGTCATGTACTACGACAATCCTAAAAAATTAGCTGATATTTCCTCGGATCTCGGCTCTCCAATGGAAAGTCAAGAAATCGAAAATTTAAAAAACAAATATGCTGAAAGGGGATGGTAGTTTTGCATTTCTAACGGAATACATATATAATATTTACATCAGATAAACAAATACATGGAAACTCATCGGATACTTTTACTAATATTATTAATTTTACTTTCAGGAATATTCTCTGCCAGCGAAACAGCGTTAACATCAATTTCGATGGGTAGAGTTCACTCCTTGGTTAAAAACAAAAAAAGAGGCGCGAAAAAATTGGAAAAATTAAAATCCAATCCAAATCGTTTATTAATAACCATATTAATCGGTAATAATGTCGTTAACATTTTAGCCTCTGTTTATGCGAGTGTTTTTTTTACGGAGATGTATGGATCTGCCGGCCCGGGCATAGCTGCCGGAATGATGACTTTCTTATTACTCATGTTTGGTGAAATAACTCCAAAAAGTATAGCTATTCGCTATTCAGAAGGGATTTCTCTTTTTATTAGTCCCTTTTTATTGATGTTGGAGCTTTTATTATTTCCAATTATGTGGCTTTTGGAACATTTTCTTAAAATGCAAAAACATATTTTTGGTATAAATCATGAAAAACTTATAACTGAAGATGAATTAATCGCCTTAGCATCTATTGGCGCTGAAGAAGGAAGCATCCAAAGACAGGAAAAAGAATTAATAGAGAATGTTTTGGAATTTAATGATATTGAAGTTAAAGAGATAATGACTCCGCGAACTGAAATGGATTGTTTGGAAGAAGAAGCGACCGTAAGAGAAGCAGCGCATTTTATTGCCGATCATACTCATACAAAAATACCGGTTTATAGAGAAAGCATAGATAATATAGTAGGATTGATTTCAGTTAGGGAAATATTGGAATATGTCGCAAAAGGCAAAATGGACATATTTTTAAAAGACATAAATTTACGCAAGCCTTATATTATCCCCAATACTAAAAAAATTAATGTATTGTTGCAGGAATTTCAAAGAAAAAGAAATAACCTCGCGATAATAGTTGATGAACATGGTGGAACAGCAGGACTGGTTACAATTGAAGATATTTTGGAGGAAATAGTGGGAGAAATTATTGATGAACATGATAAAGAAGAAGAGCTGATAAAGATAATTGATAAAAACACAGTTGTGGTTCAGGGTAAAACACCTATTTATGAGGTTAATGAATCATTTGGAATTGAGCTTTTAATGGAAGATTATAAGCCCATCAGTGCGTTAATATTAAAAAAACTCAAACATATCCCTAAGCAAGGAGAAAAATTTCAAATCGACAATCTCATCTTTCGGGTAGAAAAAATAACTCGCAATAAAATAGATTTGGTGAAAATTGAAAGACAAAAGATATAAAAACATAAAATCTATTTTTAGTAAAACAAACTTCCTTGATCCCATCCTATTAATTAGGTATAATTTAAAGATTTATTAATATATAAAAATAAAAATTAAACATCAAAAAATGAAAAAAATACTAATAAAAAGTTTTTTACTACTGTTTTTCTCTGCATATTTTTCATCCTATGCAACATTCGCTCAAGGAGAAAAAGATACAGAACCACCTTCAGATGTTGATAATGTCGTTGCTTATCCCGGTGATAAGCAGGTTACTTTAAAATGGGACAAGTCTACAGATAATGTGGGCGTTGATCATTATAGTGTTTATTATGGGACAGAACCTGTAACTAACGAAAGCGGAGAATATACGAATGTTTTATCTACAGTAGGAAATGCGAATGAATATATTGTCAAAAATTTAGAAAATGGAACAACTTATTATTTCGCCATGACAGCGGTCGACAAAGCAGGAAATGAAAGTAAATTATATAGTTACGAACAAAATGCTACTCCGGTTTCCTCAAACGACATTGGTGAAGATCCTAAAGATGACGCAGTCGCGCCAACAGTTAAATTTGCAAACGCTTTAAATTTAACGGAAGTAAAAGTAGTATTTTCAGAAGGAATTAAACTTCCGAAAGAATCTCCTGAAAGTGAATTTACAATCATGAATCAGGAAAGCAATGAAGACTTGGAAGTTGCCGGCGCGATAATGGATGCACAGGATTCAACTAAAAAAACTGTTATTTTAACAACTGAAACTCAAGAAATAGATGTAAATTATTTGTTGACTGTAGGTTTAAATATAACTGATATGGCAGAAAATCCGATTGAAAGCGGAGTTGAAGATAGCGTGACTTTTGTTGGTAAAGAAGAATCCGGTGAAGAGGAAGATTCTACATCTCCGGAAATGGTTTCAGCAACAGCTTTAAGTGGAACCAGAGTTGAAATAGTTTTTTCAGAAGACATCGTTTTTGATAGCAAAGAAGACTTTACTGTTTATCCAAGCGAAGATTCAAGCGCGATACTGGAAATTGTCAGCGCTCAATATGGTAGCAGTGAAAAAGTGGTTGTATTGGAAACGGTTGATCAAGAAGCAGGACAGGAATATGTATTAACCATAGAAAATATTTCAGATAAATCCGGTAATTTTATTCAAGGATATAAAGCAACTGAATTTTTCGTTACACCGGAAAAAGATTTAAGCGACATACTTCCTCCTGAAGATGTCACAAACTTTATTGCTAAAATTGAATCTAATATAGTAAAACTTACATGGACAGCCAGTAAAAATAGTTCGAATGATCATTTATTGAAATTAACCACGTTGGATGGTTCCGGCAATGAAAGTAAAGGAGCCATGACAACTGTTACAATTCCGGCAACCGGTTCAGGTTTGGGCATCCTACTATTAAGTTCATTTGCTCTGACTTCATACATCAGAAGAAAAAAAGAATAAAAATTTTATAAACTTTCGTAGTAAAAAGCTCTTTATCAAAAAAAGAGCTTTTTTAATATTTATTTTAAAATTATTTAATAATTTTTTGTTATAAAATTAAAAAATATTATTCATTATGAAAAAGATAAAAATTTTAAGTTTAATAATTATCTTATTATTGCCTTTCCTGCTTTATATTTATTATCAAAAAAGCAGTAACGGTTATTTGAAAATACATTTTTTATCCGTTGGACAGGGAGATTCTGCTTTAATCACTTCTCCTTCAAATAAAAATATACTCGTCGACGGAGGACCGAACAATGATTTGATAAGAGAATTAGGAAAATTTTTACCGTTTTTTGAGCGCCGAATTGATTTAATAATATTGTCCCATCCTGATAGTGATCATTTATTCGGTTTAATTGAAGTTTTAAAAAGATATGAGATAGGCAAAATTTTATTAACGGGCATTAATGTTAATACTCCTGAATATATGGAATTTTTGAGAATAATTGAAGAGAAAAACATTCATATAATAATAGCTGAGGATGATGAAGATTTTTTAATAGATAATATTTTTATAGATATCCATTTGCCGCGGGAAAACATAGCTCAAAAATCATTTGCGAATACAAATGACACTTCCATAGTTTTTTCCATGCATTATGGCGAAAATATAATTTTATTTCCCGGAGATATTGAAGAAAAAATGGAACAGGAGTTACTCCTTGAAAATCCCGACTTGGAAACTGATATAATTAAAATAAGCCACCATGGAAGCAATACCTCAACCCAAGAAGAATTTTTGGAAAAAATAAAACCCGATTTCGCCATAATATCATGCGGGCTTTATAATCAATTTTCTCATCCTCATCCTGATTTGATAAAAAGATTAATCCTCCAAAATATCCGCGTTTATCGTACGGATTATCAGGGAAATATAACGTTTATATTGGATAAAGAGAAAATAATAAAAATAGATACGGAATTCAGCTATTAGGGAGTGTTCAAAAAGTCCCGGATGGCACTTTTTGAACACTCTCAATTAACTCTTTGTATTTTTGCGCCTAAATTATTTAACTTTTCGTCCAATCTCTCATATCCTCGGTCAATATAATTGATATTTGTAATTTCAGTTACACCGTCAGCAATTAATGAAGCCAAAACCATGGCTGCTCCGGCACGAATATCACAACTTGCGATAGAGCATCCCTTTAGTTTAGTAGGGCCATCAATGTATGCCACATAAGGATTGGATATATTTATCTTCGCCCCCATTTTTTCCAGTTCAAATAAATAATTAAGCCTTCCTTCAAACAATGTTTCAAAAATCATACTTCTACCCTCAATTTGAGTTAATAAAACCGCAAATGGAGCTTGTAAATCAGTGGCAAATCCGGGAAAAACAGCAGTTTGCAATTTTTCAATACTATTAAGTTTTTTCCATTTATAAAAATAAACTTTATTGTTTTTAATCTCAAAGTTTGCCCCAACTTCCTTTAATTTTTGCCAAAAACTATCTAACTGTTTTTCCACTACATTATTGATAACAATTTCACTGTTTGTAATTACTGCCGCAATAGAAAAAGTACCCGCTTCCAAATAATCTGAAGTAATACTGTGTGATGCCCCATTTAACTCTTCTACTCCCTCAATCTCTAAAAAATGAGTCCCTATACCCTTAATTTTTGCCCCCATTTTATTTAAAAATACACAAAGATCCTGCACATGCGGTTCACATGCTGCCAAGCGAATTTCAGTTTTTCCTAGGGCCAAAACACTTGCCAATATAGCATTTTCCGTTGCTGTAACGCTTGTTTCCGGCATAATAATTACATTCCCTTTTAGAGTTTTAACTTTTGCTTTCAAGCTATTACTGGAATCTGAAAAATTGACACCAAGCCGGTTTAAAGCATAAATATGAGGATAAACCGTTCTTTTTCCAAGGACACATCCACCCGGAAAATCAATTTCAATTTCTTTGTTTCGAGCCACTAAAGAACCTAAAAGTAAAATGGAAGCCCTCATTCTTCTGGCTAAATGATCATGAATGCGTTCTTTGGAAATTCTTTTCGCGTGAATGCTTAAAATTCCATCTTTAAATTCCGCTTCCGCGCCTATACTTTTAATAATTTGAATAAAGCTGTGTACATCGGCAATATCCGGAACATTTGACAACACGCATTTCTCGGAAGTTAAAAGACAAGCGGAAATAATAGGCAAAGTCGCGTTTTTAGAACCGCTTACGTTTACTGACCCGCTTAATTTTTGCCCGCCTTTAACTATAAATTTTGACATCCAAAAAAAATTAAATTGCGAAAGATATTATAAACCAAATAAAAAAAATACCAAATTTAATTGATTGCCGGATTTGCCATGCCTGAAAATTTTATTTATTGTTAAGGCTGATAAGATTTAAAATTAAGTTATGAAAAAATATTCACATCAAATAAACATCTATATCCTCTCAGTTATTTTATTTCTCACCCCTCTTCTTTTTCATCCTTATTTGAACCTGACGTTTGAGCTGCCAAAAGTCATATTTCTGCGAATTGCCATCTCAATCTGCGCCATAATTTTACTTCTCCGGTTAAAAAATAATAATCAAGTATCATTACCATCTTTAAAACAAAATAAATTTTTTTATTATCTTTTTCTCTCTTATATTTTGTTGACTATCATTGGTACATTATTTTCAGTCGCGCCAAGTTTAAGTTTTTTCGGCTCTTATTACCGTCAGCTAGGATTATTGACTTTTATTCACTTATTCATTTTATTTTTTTTGCTTATCAGCAATCCCCTGCTTACCGAACAGAAAAATATTCTATTTTATTCCATTCTAAGTAGCGGCTTTTTGGTTTCTATCTATGGAATTTTTCAAAAATTCGGTTCCGGCATTCTCTCCGGCTGGAATTCTGAGAGCTTTTTAGGACGAACATTCGCGACAATGGGCCACCCCAACTTTCTAGGTCAATTTCTAATTATGACCATTATAGTAAATTTAATTTTAATATTTACAGAAAAGCGGAAAATCCTTTTAAGCTTGCTTCTTCTTCCTCAAATCTCAACCTTAATTTTTACCCTTGGCAGATCTTCAATTCTAGGTTTACTTGGCGGATTATTTGTCATGTTTCTATTATATTCTTATTTCTATAAACCGAAATTGCTTAGATATAGTTTTGTTTTTGTCATAATTGGAGTTTTTATTATATCCATCGTAAATTTAATGCCCCAAAATCAATTGGTTCAAAAATCTCCTCTAAAAAGAATCGTATTGTCCGGAGAAAATTTAAGATCCATCAAATCCCGATTTTATATCTGGCCGACTGCGATTAAAATAATAAAAGAGTATCCTGTATTTGGTGCGGGATTGGAGACCTTTTCCATTACTTTCCCTAAATACCAGCCCAAAGAATTATTGGAATTGGAAGTCTACACGGAAACAGCTGATCGCGCTCACAATGAAATATTGGATAATCTCTTAAATATAGGAATTTTAGGCACCCTCATTTATTATTCTTTGATTCTATTTTTACTCGTTGAAAGTGTTATTTATCTTAAAAACAATAAAAATATCAAAGAATCGTACGTAATAATCGGCTTGATTGGAATAATTATTTCCCAAATAATCGCTAATCAATTTGGTTTCCCCACTGTAACACACTTATTATATTTTTGGACTGCTTCAGCATTGCTTTTTGTTTTAATAAACAAAAAAGAAGAATACAAAATCAAATATTTAACTTTGCCTTATATAAAAAACAGTCTGATAGTAGTGTGCCTTTTCTTTATTTTAATTAACATCTATAAATATAATTTTACAAATATATCCGCAGATGCGTCATTTAAAAGAGCTCAAGCATTCGCTCATTTCAACAATAACGATCAATCTTATCGAGAATATGAAAAAAGCATAAAAAAATTTCCATATCAAAATATATATTATCTATATGGTAGTTTTGAAGCATTATCATTTTCTAAATACCTTCCTTCAATAACAGAAAGAGAAAAATATCTTAAAGCTGCCGAAGAAATGGCTAAAAAAGCTGTTATTTTTACAAATTCACACGATTTCAATCCTTTCATGCTTTTAGGTGAAATTTATATTTCGTATTCTTTTTTGGATGGACTCTCTCCTAAAGAACAAAATCAAAATATCCAAAAAAGTCTCCAATCTTATCAGAAAGGTCTTGAACTCGCGCCTTTAAATCCTCGTTTGCTGCGTAGTTACGGATACTCGCTCTATCAATTGGGCGATTATCAAAATTCCATAAAAACATATCAAAAATTACTTCAAATAAGTCCTCCATATTGGGAATGGGATTTAACTTCAAAATCTCAGGAAGAAAAAGATAAAGCCAGAATATTTTACAAAATAAATCCTGATTTTAATGAAAATTTTCTTTACATGGCCCGCTCTTACGCGCGTCTCAAAGATTATCAAAATGCTCTAAAATATCTCAATTTTGCGCCCTATGATATTGATACTCTTTCTACTTATGCCACAATTTATGCTGTGTTGGGAGATAAAAAAGAAGCTATGGATTATCTGAAAAAAGCATTGGAACTAGAGCCGAATAATCAACTCATTTTAGATAATTTAAAAATTTTAGAATCACAATAAAATTTTTTATAAACATGATTAGAGTATAATATTAAAAAAAATCATGCGGTTTTTTATGTGACTAAAATATTAAAATTGTAATAACTTTTTAATATGAACGTTAATAAATTAGACAAGATAAAAAAAATAATATAAATTAACCCCCTATGATCTTAAAATATATAAATTTATTATTTAACTAAAAAATATGAAAAGTCCGAAACGAATTATCTCTGCCGGATTAGCCACTATCATCTTAATGGCGCTTTTTGTCATCCCAAACGCCAAGGCAGTCCAAGGTGTGCGAGTTGCGCGAACTTCTACTACAGTCGCTAAATCTTTTGATTTAGAAGTTGTAAATTTAGAAGTAACTCCGGAAAATCCGCAAATTGGAGAAAGAATAGATATTGCTGCCAGAATTTTAAACAAAGGAACACAAACTATACCTGCATTCACAGTTGAAGCTTACGACCAAACCGGCTGGAAAACCTTTGGTGCTGGTGCATTAATTCAACCAGGTCAAACCAGAGTTGTTCATATGGAATTAATGACAACCAATTTAAATAAACAACAAATTCTATATACAAATCCACATAAATTTAAAGTTGTTGTTGATCCAAGAAATTTAATTAAAGAATTGGATGAAGAAAATAATGTTGGGTATGTTGAAATCGTAGTTTCTGATCCTGAAAAGGAACAAAATATCTTACCAACTGAATTTAAAGTCCATGACTCAGTAGATTATAATAGACAAAAAAGTGTAATATTGTCATGGTACGAAGCTGCCTCTGACGTAAATTATAATATCCGATATTATACACGTCCTCTCTGGCAAGCCGAGGAAACTTATGGAATGAAATTTTATTCCATGAGCAATGAGCAAGGATTTAAATATTCAATGCCCGAAGAAAATTTGAGTGAAGATTATAAAAATACTGTAAAAGATTGGCCGGAAGCAAACTTCAATTACCACGTTTACACAGCAGCAACTGGCTATCACGCGGCTGAATTTTTTGTATCAGATGAAAAAATAAATGAATTTGCGATAGTTGCGGAAAAGAATGGAAATCAGCAAATCGGACCTGAAATAAGATTTTATTATATGACTCCGGAATTAAGAGTTACTAATCTTCGCCCAACACCTAGTTCAGGTTTAAATGATGAAGTCACATTGACTTGGACAGATGCGTCAAAATCAAATGATTCCACATGGCACGAATTAAAATATTATTCCTCGAGTGATGGGAATCCTTTCAATATGCAATATTACAGTTGGTCAGTAACTAGCAATGGATTACGTTATTATGATTTTAATGATGCAGCTAATGATGAATTAAAAGAAAATTTATATAAATTTCAAAATTATTATTTTGAAGAATCGTATGAGGATGGTGTGTATTATTCTAGAAAAGGGCACAAAAACTCAGGAGTATTTGTTGTAATTACACATGACAATATCACTGGCCGACAAGAAATAAGTAATGTAATTGGTATAGATGCCGTAGATAATCAGTGGGATAAGGATATAACCCACGCGTGGGCAGCTAAGATGATCGCTGAAGATCTTCATTATGTATTACAACCTTGCGAAGAACAGCCTTTCTCTGATGTACCGATTAATGATTACTATTGCCCTGCCATTCAAAAATTAAAAAATTTAGGTGTATTACAAGGATATCAGGACGGAACTTTTAAGCCTTATGAAGCCTACACCAGAGTAGAAATTGCCAAAATTTTATTCGCTGCGTATGAAATTCAGGCTCCGGAACAATATGCCCATTATTTTAATGATGTTAAACCAGAAACTTGGTTTTTTACATATGTAGAATCCTTACAAAACGAAATTTATAAAAAAACACCATGGAATATTGGTTATCAAGATGGATCATATAGACCAGCTGATAAAGTATATTTTAATTGGTTCACACAATTACTCAATGATTTGGAATAAAGTATATCTAAGACAAAAATAAGAATTAATTAAAAAAGATCCCATAAAACTTATGTAAGGGGTCTTTTTTTAATCTAACGATGTTGACGAAGTCTGCATCAAATAAGAGTAAGCCACAATTATAAATATCACTAAAAATATAAATCCTAATACCGCCTGAAAAATACCTCTCCATGATTTTTGCGCTTCTTCTTGATTGCCTCTCGAAAGAATTAACTTGAAACCTGAATAAATAATTACTCCAGCAACAACCGGTGCAATTAAAAAAGGCGCAATTCTAAACAAATCAAAGAAAAACACTTTTAAATTTTCATAACCTGAAGACATCGTGACCTCTTCTGGATTTTGCAAGGCATCTTCAGGAATTTCTAAATTTTGAGCAAGAACTTTAAAAATCAAGTAAAACATTTTTTCATTTATTGTATAAATTATTATAAAAAATGGCATGAATTAAAGCAATTCATATAAGTTTTGTAATTCAAAAAAGGTTTGACATGTAAGGCCAATTATTTTTCGATATCATTGAATGTAAACAGTAATTATGCTATCATATAAAGATTTGTTAAACAAAAATACAAATGGAAAAAAATAAAAGATTAATAATTATCGTAATCGCGGGAATAGTTATTACAATAATTTTAGGAATTATAAGCGATTGGAAATATTATGGATTAACTGATGTATTTACCATTAAAGAAGAAGAAAAAAAAATGTTTAAGGAAATACAACCTCAAATTAGAGAACCCAAAAAACCGAATTTGATTATAGAAAATGTTTTTATAACGCCAAAAGAACCTAAAGTTTCCGATATAATCGGCATTGTGGCTAAAATAAAAAATATAGGAGAACAAGATATAGATGAATTTAAAATTAAATTCAGAGACCAAGACAGCTGGGGAGCTACAAAAACCACCTTCATAAAAGGAGATTTATATCGCTATGTCAAAGTGGAATTAAAAGCATTGGATGTCCATATTGGAGAGCATAATTTAAAAGTTGAAATTGATACGAAAAAACAAGTTGATGAAGAGAATGAAGAGGATAATGTCTTTGAAACGGCTTTCCAAGTCTTACCTAATTAAAAAACAAAAATAAAAATAAAAAAGGAAGAAGGGCTTTAATCTTTAAGCCCTTCTTTCGAATAATTATTTATAAACCGCGATGATTCTATTTTCCCCTCTCTCAATAAATTGCGGATTAAAATCATGAATATTATCGATCAACACATCATATCTATATTTAAAATTCTCACCTTTTTTAGTTCCCACATCATGGGTAATAAAATTCTGTTCGTCATAACCTTTGATTACCAGCATGTGATAATAGGGACCGGGAGGATTGTAATATGGATTTCCTATATTCCGTCCGGCTAAAGGAACAATAACTATGCCTTCATTATTTAATATTTTTTTAATTGTATTGATATTGGCATTTGAGACAATCTCAGTATTTTTATAATTATAAAAAGTATTAATAATCTCATTTGTTTTAGAAACACTAGTATCTTCATAATAACCAAAATTCTCTTTTTCAAAATTAACGATTTTTAGAAGTTCTTCATGAAATTCATCTAAAGTCATTGTTCTATTTAGAATATAATTCATTGCTAAAATTATTGAAGATTCCTCACAAGCTTCTTGATAAGGCAAACTCCAATCACCGGTAGGAGCTTGAGAAAAAAATTGTAATTTATGATCAAAAGTTTCTTTGATTTCATTTGAAATAAACTTTTTCATTGTCGATAAATCAGCCAAAATATTCTGAGGTTTTTTAAAAACAATTTCTTCATTATTTGAATATTTAAACCCCTCAAACCCTATAATTAACAAAACTATTAAAATAATTCCTTTTTTCCCAAACATACAGACTCAAAATTAATTGTATGACACATACTAAAACATCGCTTGAATAAAATCAATAATCAAATTTTCTATAAACCTATTTCAGAAGCAATCTCTTTCATAGCTTGTAGGGAAATTTCACTGAATTCTTCAAGACTTAAGCCTATTTTTTCACATTCCTGAATTCTATTTCTATCGCAATTTCTGGCAAAATCCTTCTTTTTCATTCTTTTTAAAACAGATTCAGTGTTTACAGAAGCCAATTTTTTGTTCGGATAAATTAAAGCGGTAGCATAAATTAAACCGGTTATAGTCTCAGCGGCCGATAAAGCAAAATCCAATCTGCTTTTTCTGCTTTCTGTACCGTTATATTCGCAATTATGCGCTTGAATTGCCTTAATTATTTCTTCATTTACATTATTTTCCTTCAAAATTTCAGCGCTTAAAATACCATGCTTGGAAGGATCCTCTTTTACACCTTCGATTTCCCAATCCAAATCATGTAAAAGTCCGGCAATCCCCCAAACTTCTTCATTCTCACCAAAATGTTTGGCTAAAGCCCTCATAATTACTTCGGTTTCCCGACAATGCAGCTTAAAAACATCTGTTTTAGCGTATTTATTAAGTAAATCTTTTGCTTGTTCAATTGTAATTCCGGCATCGAAAACAGATTTGGCATTACTCGTCTTCTTAACATTTGTAACCATATTTTTCTTCGCGTTTTCCAAAGGCCTTAAAAGTGGAAACAACACCACATCTTTCAAATTGTCCTGCTCGGTTAAAAGCGCCACTAACCTGTCAATTCCCATTCCCCATCCTGAAATCGGAGGAAATCCATGTTCCATTGCAAGCAAATATTCCTCATTCATCATCATCGCTTCCTCATCCCCGCCCGCTTTTGCCAAAGCTTGAACCTCAAAACGTTTCCTTTGATCAACAGGATCAACAATCTCAGAATAAGCATTAATAATTTCCCAAGTATTTACTAAAAGCTGAAAAGTATCACAAATCATCTCGTTTTCATCATTTTTCCTCGCCAAAGGTTTCATATCAGCAGGATGTTTAATCACAAAACAGGGCTGAATCAATTTCGGTCTGACCACCTTTTTATAAAGAGCATCAATAAGACCTCCATAACCTAAATTTTCACTGTCCTCAATTTGAATGTTTTTCTTTTTAATTTCATCTAATAACTTTTTAGGGTCAGTTGTTTTCAAAACATCAATTCCACAATTTTCCTCGATCAATTTCACGAATTCTTTTCTGGGCCAAGGCGCCTTAAAATCAACCTCAACTTCTTTCCCCTCGCGATCTTTAATATTTAATTTTGTGCTTCCAAATAACTTTTTTAAAAAATATTCAAACATTCTTTCCGTAAAGCGCATATTTTCCTCAAAATTCCAATAAGCCGCGTAATGCTCAATCATTGTGAATTCCTGCAAATGGCTCGGATCAATTCCTTCATTCCGAAAACAACGCGCCACTTCAAAAGTTTTTTCCATACCACCGCCAATCGCCATTTTTTGCCACAATTCCCCTGCCGCGATTCTCAAATAAACATCAATATCCAAAGCATTATGATGAGTAATAAAAGGTTTCGCCGTAGCTCCCGAAGAAATATTTTCCAAAACCGGAGTTTCAATCTCCATAAAACCTTCCTGCCAATAAAATTCACGCAAAGTTTTTACTAGATCGCTCCTAAAAATAAATCTCTCCATAGTGTTTCTATTCATTGCCAAATCCAAATATCTCTGCCTATAAAGCGCTTCCTGATCCTTAAGTCCATGCCATTTTTCCGGCAAAGGACGAAGACTTTTACTCAAAATAAAATAATCTTTAATAAAAACCGTAAATTCACCTTTATGAGTTTGAAACAATTCCCCATCAATACCGATAAAATCACCAATATCCAATTTTTTTAAAAATTTATATTTATCCTTACCCAAAGCATTTTCCGAAAAACAAATCTGAATCATCCCGCTAAAATCCTGCAATTGCCCGAAAGTAAGCTTCCCATGCCCTCTAAAAGACTTCAATCTTCCACACACTTTTATATCCCCATTCGCTCCATTTTGATCAATTTCCATACTATCCCTCAATTTACTATTTTTCGCTAATTCTAAAGCTTCTTCACATTTGTGAGTCCTCTGAAAACTATCTAAATAAGGATTAATTTTAGCTTCTTTTAACTCTTTTAATTTCCTAAACCTCTCCTGAATTTCCGACGACAAAGAACTATTTTGATCCATAAAATTATAAAAAATAATTAAAAAACCTGTAAAACATTACCAAAAGGAGGGATTGAAGTAAAGAAAAGGTGGAAATGATTTATAATTGCCTAATAATTATTGGCTTTCTTTTACTAATTGCTGTAAAATACTAATATTTCCATAATAATTTTTAATAAAGTATTATGTAAAGAAGAAAAAAAATATTATACCTGCCCCATGCATCCAGAAGTTAGGCAAGAAACTGAAGGCACATGTCCAAAATGCGGAATGGAACTTGTGCAGGTGGAAAAAAAAGATAATGAATAAAAAACATAATCATATATTTAACTATCCCCCAAACCGACTTAGTATCTCAAATAAGAGTTGGAATGAATGCTGGGAACAAAATTGTTTAAATAATCTTTAATATAAATCATCAACAGTATATTTAACATGCATACAATCTTAATTATCGGTGCAACAGGCATGCTCGGACAGCCAGTAGTGAAAAGTTTAAAAACCAAATTTAAATTAAGATTATTAGTTAGAGATATTACAATAGCTAAAAAAATATTTGGAAGTAATTTTGATTATATTATCGGTGATATATTTGATGAAAATTCATTAGATAAAGCCATGAATAACTGTTTTGGCGTGCATATTAATCTTTCCGGAAATATCGAACAAACCGGTACAGAAAAAATTGTAGAAGTAGCAAAAAGAAAAAATATACAAAGAATAACTTACATTTCAGGCACATCCGTGTCAAAAGACACATTATGGTTTCCTTTGGCAAAGAGAAAGTACTACGCAGAACAGGCGATAATTCAAAGCAAAATCCCTTATACAATTTTTTGTCCAACTTGGTTTATGGAAACTTTGCCCAAATATATCAAAGGTAATCAAGCTTTTATCTTCGGGAAACAACCCAATCAATACCATTTTATTGCAGCTTCAGATTATGCTAACATGGTTTTAAAGGCTTATCAGCTGGATCAAACCAAAAATAAAAGATTTATCATTCACGGTAAAGAAGGATACCTTTTTAAAGAAGCGCTTGAAACTTACATCAAAGAAATTCATCCTTCAATTAAATCTGTAACTTCAATGCCCTATTTTATTGCAAAATTAATTGCATTTATCAGTAGAAAAAAAGAAATGCGAGAAGCCGCAAATTTAATGCAATACTTTGAAAAAGTCGGAGAAAAAGGTGATCCAAAAGAGGCATATGAAATACTAGGAAAGCCTGAAATTACGTTAGAAAAATGGATTGAAATGCAAAAATGAATTTGATTTTTTCTTTACTTAAGAGGAATATAACTAATTCAATTAATTTCATAACCCAAAATATATGAAAATGAATCCGGTAATTCACTTCGAAATGCCGGCAAATGATCGAGAACGTATGTCTGATTTTTATTCCGGTGTATTTGGATGGCAAATGAATATGATGGGGCCAGATATGGGCAATTATGTCATAGCTATGACCACTGATTCTGATGAAAAAGGCCCCAAAAAACCAAGAGCTATAAATGGTGGCTTTTTCCATGTGACGGATGATAATCCAATGAAACATCCTTCAGTTGTTATACAAGTGGAAGATATCAAAGAACATAATGAGAGGTTGAAGTAAAGAAGCGGCATATAAAAGGAGCCATCTGTCATCTTTTATTTTAATCTGATCTAATCTGGTATAGAATAAGACCGCTAATAATTTTGATGACTGCAAGACGTGGGCTTTAAATATAAAAAGCAACTCAGAAGATAGAGTGACATGTAATAAAAATTGCAAGAACCCTGATGAATACGTTATGCAAATATGCGAAGAAGTAATTCGAAATTGGAATACCGGAACTCAAAGCAGTGTAACTTTCGATAATTATAAAGAATAAAAATTATATATTTAAAATAAAATATATTTATTATAAAAAATAATCTTTAAAAGTTATATCATGAATAAAAAAATTATTTATCCATTTATTATTCTTATCATTGTTGTATTAAGCTCGACTATAGTTTATTTTATTAAACTTGATTAATCCGGAACTTTAAAGAAGAACACTGAAAACAATATAGAGACTTTAAAATTTGCTGCATTTCAAGCCATTGAAAAAGCAAATCCGGATGGATGGGATGAAAAACTAGAAATAACCAAGGTTGATGAAACAAATAAAGCCGCAAAAGGAATATGGTGGAAATGGGATGAATGGAAGTGGATTGGATGGCAAGACGAAAATGGTAATTGGTTAGTCCTTGTAGATAGAGACGGTTTTAATTGTAAAGAATTAGATTCAATTCCGACAAAATATAATATATTTTTTCGAGATTTAATTTATATAGATAAAACTACTAGATATTGTTATTAAACAAATGTTAATTAGGGGAGATAAAAAACGTTTATTGAGATTTTAGGTGATAATTGTACGAAAAAGATTGCGAATTTTAGAGTCTGTAAAATTTTATTGCGTCAATGAAAAATCCTAATATTTTAAAAATTTGGCAAGAAATATATAAACAAAATTTGATTACTACTTCCCCTTGCCTGACAGATTACAAAGTGATTTATTTATGTTCAGAATCATCTTCTTAAAAAATAACAAGGCAATAAATCTATGAAATATCTTTACATTTTCCCCCTCCTCTTCAACCTGATTTTTCCCGGATGCGAGCAAGAACAAACCGAAAAATGGATTGAAACCAACGAATGCCTTGAACAGGGAGGAGAAGAATTTTATGGTTGCCCTGAAGGCACAACCTACATTGGCACCATAAGCGATGTAAAAACTACTAATTTATCTTGTTGTAAAAATTCACAATCCACAAAACATATTTATTTAAAATATTTTAATAAAAAAGACTCTAAAATTTTTATAGATTGTCAAAAAGTTGATGATTGTTATCTGATAAATTTAGAAAGCAGCTGTGGAAATTTCACCTCAATCAATAAAAATAATAAAAAAACTGAAATTGAAAATTATAATAAAAGCCAAAAAGAATTGCTAAAAGGAATGTATTTTGATTGCATGACCCCACCGCAAATTGAAGATTATTATCCAACATGTAAAAATAATCAGTGCGGATCTGAAAAAAAATAAAAAATATATAATTGTACCTTCGAAATTTTAGAAAATAGTTATGCAAAAGACAAAAATAATATTTACTTAGAAGGAATTCCGCAAAAATCAAATTAATATTATTCAATAGATAAAAATTCATTTGATTTTCCCACTATAAAAGTAGAATATAACTAATTCTTCCAATATTTATTAACCCAAAAATATATGAAAATGAACCCAGTTATACACTTTGAGATACCGGCTCATGACAGAGATAGAATGTCTAATTTTTACGAAGGTGTATTCGGTTGGCAAATGCAAAAAATGGGGCCTGACATGGGCAATTATGTCATAGCTATGACCACTGATTCTGATGAAAAAGGCCCAAAAAAACCGGGAGCGATAAATGGTGGTTTTTTCCCTGTGACGGATGATAATCCAATGAAACATCCTTCAGTTGTTATACAAGTGGAAGATATCAATGAACATATTGAAAAAGTGAAATCCGCGGGCGGCAAAGTGATCGGCAAGCCAATGGATATTCCGGACGTCGGAAAATATGTTGTTTTTGTCGATACGGAAGGCAATATGTTAAGCATGATGGAAACAAGGCCGCTAAAATAAGAATTTACACTCTCCTCAATCCCTCATACCGCCGTAGCGTCAAAATATTCTGCTGCGAAAGAATTTCTTTTGATAAAGGATCATCATAATCACTATCATAAATAACTTCTTTTATTCCGGAATTTAGAATCATTTTTGAACAAATAACACAAGGAAAAGTGTTGCAATAAAGCGTACTTCCGGAAATGTCTATGCCGAATTTCGCGGCTTGAGTAATAGCATTTTGTTCAGCGTGCGTACCGCGACAAATTTCATGTCTTTGACCTGAAGGAATTCCTAACTTCTCTCTCAAACAACCACCTAAATCAGCGCAATGAGGAACTCCCCGAGGAGCACCATTATAACCCGCAGTTAATTGCTGACCATCTTTCGCGATCACCGCACCGACTTTTCGTCGTAAACAAGTCGCTCTTTTAGACCAACTAGCAGCAATATCCATAAAAATTTCATCAAAACTTGGGCGATCTTCATTCTTTAATAGTTTCATATAATGGCTAAATCTATTTTCCAAATCTTCTAAAGTTCCTTCATTTAAAATCAAATAATCCACCCTCTCCAAACATTTCTTAACCTGCTGGCCGTCAGCTGGTTCCCCTTTTCCTTCCTCGCGATCCAAACGAGCAATAATTTCCGCTTCGGTTTGAGAGTCCGATTCACGCGATCTGGAAATAACTCTTTCGATCAACAAATCTCTCGCCGCCGATACCCCCACCAGGTATAAATATGGTAATTTTTTTAATTCATCAATTTCCGCTGGATTACGAATCCCATCAATCACCCAATTATCTCCTCCCTCAGCCAAAATTTTCTCCCGGATTTTCAAACCTAAAACTCCTGCTCCGAATTCTTTTCTCAAATTATTACCCACATTTTGCAAATTCTCCCGAGTATGTTCTATCCCTCGTTTAGTCGCTTCTTCTCTAACCGCATTCGAAAGAGAAATATATTTATAACCCTCTTTCTCTAAAATCTTAACAATCTCCCCTTTCCCGCTACCCATATAACCGGTAAGACCAATAAACATAAAAAAAGATTAGTAATAAACCAATCAGATTATATAAAATATTTTCAAAAAAAACATCTTAATTATCGAGATTATTTTACTCATGTATATAAATCCTTGTTCCCACTTCAGTCCATTCAAAATACTTCTCCGCATCCCAAGGCAGCATTCTAATACAGCCGTGGCTAACCGGTATTCCGATATGACTTAAAGCTTCAGTCCAAAAAACGCCACCATCAGTAGATAAACTTGGCAAGGCATGAAATCCATAACCTCGAAATCCGTTTTTAGGCCGATCAAATCCTTGAAATTTAGGCATAATATAACGAGGCCAACCCGAAGCGATACGAACTTCCTGTTTGAATTTAATTTCGAATTCTCCATAAGGAGTAGGAGTCTTTCTTGCTCCGCTACTAATTCGCATTTCCCAGATAACAGTTTCCCCATGTTTTACATACATCTTCTGCTCCGACAAATCAACTTCTACGTTTTTAATACCCTGCATCTCCACGCTTGATAAGCTGCGTTCAACAAATTTCATTTTTGTGAAGTCTTCTTGAGCGATGTCACCAATCACAATATCTAAATAAAAATCTTCAGTATTATCAAACCATTTTAAACCTTCCACAAGCGGTGCAAAATATTCCCGATAAATACCGATTTGTTCCGGAGCTTTTGAATAAAACATAAATATTCCTGTTTCTCCGGGATCAATGTAATCCTGTTTAAGTTCAATTCTATTTTTTTGATCTCCGGAAACCCAACCGACATTTTCTAAATATTGTGAAATCCAAAAAATACTCTGTCTATCTTGATTTCTTTTAGTCCCAAGCCTAACAGGTAAAAAATTTTGACACCCGCTATTATCGGAAATCCAACGTACATTTCCCGTGTTTTTTAAATAAATTTCAGCTTTAAAATAATCGCCGGATTGAATATTCTGTGGTATTGTAGTCTTCAAGTATTCAGCTTGATATAAATTGTTATCTTTGGAAGTTTCATCGATATTACAAAAATTTAAATTTTTTACCCTCACCTGCTTCTCTTGTACTACAAATGCCTTATGAAAAGAAATTCGTTTAGGAGCGACAATTTTAGCCTTTTTAAAAATTTCTTTTCCGGAAGTCGCTGATAAACTTGAAACAGAAGCTTTAATTTGGGAAAAATCCAAATTAATAATATAAAAATTAATGAAGAGAGATATGGCGAGAAAAAAGGCAATTAAATTTTTTTTTGTAGATTTATGCATTGAACTTAAGTTAATTCATAAAATAATACAATAAAAACAAGCTTTGGTCAACATCAAGTCTTTGCGAAAACACCTAAGCCACTTCCTAAATGTAATATTTCTCCCTTTATTCTCGGATGTTTTTTTAAGACCATAAAAAATTTTTCAAACTGGTCATAATGCGATAATGAATTATCAATGGCAATAATCCCACCTTTTTTTAAAAACTCATAAACGCTGTTGAAATAATCGATATGTTCAATTTTTGTGGCATCTAAGAAAACAAAATCAAGTTCGAAATTCAAAAAAGTATCCAATATTTCAGGAGCATGCCCTTTTATTTGTGTAATACAATCATTTAAATCAGCTCGCCTAAAATTATCTTGCGCCATGGAAAAACGTTGGTCATTCGATTCTACAGTATATAATCGACCATTCATATGTTTCAAAATTGAAGCAATATATAATCCGGAATACCCCACCCCCGTACCAATCTCCAATACTTTTTGTGCTTTAACAGCCCTTAATAAGATTTGTAAAAAAACTCCGGTTTCCCGGCTAATTATCCAAAACTTGTTATCTTTCCCGTTTAATTGCTCTATCTCTTGTAATATATCTAAATAAGTTTCTTTCATATAAATTAAATTAATTCCAATTTTTTTGCCGTATGGAATGCAAAATCATCACTCATACCGGCAATAAAATCTTTTATATAAATTACTTTTTCTTCATTGTTTGAAACTATAAATTCATTCTTTTTATTGAATTCTTCCCAATTTTTATAAAAATATCTGAATAAATTATCAATAATTTTTTTCCCTTTATCCATTTCTTCAATAATTTTTGAATTTGAATATATCTCTTTAAATAAAAATTCCCGTAAACTTTTATTTTTTTCTGAATAATCTCGGCTAAACGAAACCAATCTTTTATCATAATTTTTTAAATCAGAGAAATTATTAATATTATTTTTTTCTAATCTTTTTTCAGTTTCTTTAATTACATCATCAATCATCAAAGAAATCATAATGCTTATCTTCCTGTTTATTTTTATATCTTTAGTCGCCGGATTAAATTTATACCGTTTATTAAAAAGCAGATCTGACTCTTTCCAAATGTCTAAATTTTGCAAACTTTCATCAGAGATAAACATTGATCGTAATCCATCATCAACATCATGGTTTTGATATGCGATTTCATCGGCAATATTGACGATTTCAGCTTCTAACGGAGGTCTGATAATATCAAACGAATGATTATTATGGTTGTCCCAAGGAGTAACATGCTTCATCAATCCTTCAAGTACTTCCCTGCTCAAATTTAAGCCCACGAAATTAGGATAAGAAATTTCCAAATTCTCAACAATCCTTTGAGACTGGATATTATGCTCAAATTCCATATTGAACTCTTCCATAATTTTATTTAGAGCCGCCTCTCCGGCATGCCCATAGGGGGTATGCCCAAGATCATGTGCGAGAGCGATCGCTTCAGCCAAATCTTCATTTAATCCAAGTGTTCTTGCTATACCTCTTGATATTTGAGCGACCTCCAAAGTATGAGTAAGCCTGGTTCTATAATGATCCCCATGATTTCCCAAAAAAACTTGAGTTTTCCCTTTTAAACGCCTAAAAGCTTTACAATGAATAATTCTGTCCCGATCTCTTTGAAAGCAAGTTCGAAAAACATGTTCTTCTTCCTTAAACTTTCTACCTTCAGTATTCATGCTCAAACACGCATACGGCCGTAAAACTTTTTTCTCATTTTCTTCAATATGTTCGCGGTAATAAATTCTTTCCATAAATTAAAATTATCTTTAAAATTAACTTAAAAAAAATAACAAGTCAAATCTTTAGGCTTCGATTGGGGCCTATTTTAAACAAAACCATTGAGATACATCTAATCCCCTTGCCTTCGCCAAAAGGTCCCATGTTTTCTCCGCTGGTGGCTGTTATACCTATATTTTGTATATCCAAATCTAAAATTTTTGAAAGACTTTTCTTGATTTTATCCGATATTGGAGTGATTAGAGGAATTTTACATTCCAAAGCAACAGAGATATTCAAAAAAATTATTTTATTTTTATCAAGCAAAACTTCTAAATACTCCCTGCTGTCTTTTATCCCTTTAATTAAACACATTTCATCGGCAATCTCACTAATACTGCCCTGTCCTGATGCTGATGAAATTGCATTAAATAAAGAATGTAAAATTACATCGCCATCTGAATTAGCTTTCATGCTTCGATATTGATTGAACTTAACTCCCCCCAATATCAAACCGAATTTATTTTTGTCAAATTCGTGACTATCAACACCTATACCGGTTCGAATTAAATCGTTTTTCAATATATTTTCACCTAACTGAATATCCGAAAAATTGGTTATTTTAAAATTATCTTTGCTTGCGGGAATAATTTTTACTTTGCCTCCCAGCCTTTCCACTAAACTTAAATCATCAGTACCGATAAATTTTTCTTTCATAGCTTTTTTATAAGCGTTTATTAACAATTGATATTGAATAACCTGAGGTGTCTGCATTAAAACAACAAAATCTCGACTTAAAGTTTCTTTGACAAATTTGTTTTTATCAACAACTTTTATTGTATCTTTTGCTTTGTGAGCGACTCCGGAAGCGCCAAATTTTTTTGCCGCCATAATTGAGTTTTTCAATTCCTTTTCTGTAAAAAAAGGATTAGCACCATTATGAATGATAACCGGATCAGTACTTTTAATTCCCGAATTTTTTAATGATTTTAAACCATTCCACACGGAATCCTGCCTTTCTTGGCCACCTAACACAATTTTAGTGATTTTTTTAAAACTGTTTTCTTTTATAATGCTTTTCAAATGATTTTTATCTTCATTTCTTATTACTACAACAATATGATCAATTAATTCTGAATTTTCGAACTTTGCCAAAATATGTGAAATTAATTCTTTTTCATTTAATTTGAAAAAACATTTATTGATGTTTAACTTAAATCGAGTGCTTTGGCCTGCCGCGACAATAATGGCAAAATTCATAAGATTAAATTATTTAATGGCTTTTTTTAATAATTTATAAATATCCAAAAATCGGATTTTTCCTTCTAAAAATAATTTTACTGCTTTTTCATTTGCTTCATTAAATTTTTTCGGATAATTCATGCCTTTTTTTGCTGCTTCATAAGCCAATTTCAAGCCTTCAAAAGTTTTTAAATCCACTTTTTCAAAATCCCATTTCAGAAAAGCAGTTTGGCTGTTGTCTTTTAAATTTCTGCTGCCAATATCCAATCTCACAAATGAATTTTCTTTTTTCTCAGGGTAATATAAAGAATAGAAAATAGGAATACGCATATCAGCGCTAGCCGCGTGCATTAAGACCGATCCATCTTTGAAATAAACTATTCCATGAATTTGACTTTGGGGATGAATAACAACTTCGATTTGCTTTAATTTTAGATTGAATAAATGCATGGCTTCAATCACTTCCAACCCTTTATTCACAAGAGTCGCACTATCAATGCTTATTTTTGCTCCCATTTTCCACGTAGGATGTTTTAAAGCATCTTTCAAAGTAACTTTTTCAAGATCATTTTTATTGAAACCTCTAAATGGCCCTCCTGAACAAGTTAAAACAATTTTTTCCACTTCTTTTATATCCCTGCCCTCCAAACATTGAAAAATCGCGTTATGCTCAGAATCGATTGGTATTAAATTTATTCTGTTTTTTTTTACTAATTTCATAATTTTTTTCCCCTCGCATACCAATGCTTCTTTATTGGCAATCGCTATATCCTTTTTAGCTTGTATAGCTGAAATAGTAGGTTCAACGCCGGCGCTTCCCACAATCGCGTTCACAACCAAATCTGCATCTTTCAAGGCCGCGATATGGCATAATCCCTCTTCATCATTAAAAATTCGAATTTTTAAATTTTTAAATTCTTCATTAAATTTTTTGGGTACGTTTATAGCAAGCGGTTTAAACTCTTTAATTTGTTCTTTGAGTATTTTTATATTTGAGTTGCATGTAAGACCGATTATTTTAAAATCTCTTTTGTTTTTTCTTATAACATCCAATGTTTGCGTTCCAATAGAACCGGTTGAACCTAATATTACAATTTTTTTCATTTTTTAAACATTATTCTATTTTATATAACCAATAACTTGGCGAATCATAAACCAAATTCAAATTTTTAACAAAATCTTTAATTGATTCAAATCTCTTATCGGCATTTTCTTTCCCCACAGTTAAAGATGAGTTTAAGTTTTTATCTAAAATAATATAGGACACATTTAAAGTTTTTAATCTTTCAATGGTTTTTTTCGCGTCTTTTTCCAAATACAAACAACTTAAAACATCTACCCCGTCATCATCTATAACTCTTTTATAATTATTGTTAATCCAATATTTCATATAAGTGCCGGCTCTTATAATTTTGGTATCTTTTTGACTAGTATTAATAATTTTACTGCCGGCTAAAATATTTGGAAAAATATAATCCATAAATTGAGATTCGTTAATATAGCCGTTTATATAGCCAATTAATTTAGCATTTGCCGCCCAAGTATATCGAGCGGATAAATTGGTAATAAACAGTATCGCCAAAACAGCGCCAAGCAAATATTTCATGTACTTGCTTTCTCGTTCCAAAAAGCAAAAACCTAAACCGCTTAAGATTATCAAACCAATAAATCCGGTAATCCCATACCAAATTATTCCTCTTGCCGCAAAAGTCCAAAAAAAGTAATAAATAAAGCTAAAAAGTAATAAATGAATCCATATTCGATTTTTTTCAATAACAGTAAATATACTATTTTGTTTATTTTTTGAATCGGATGTGTTTTTTTTGAATAAATACAAAATAAGAATTACTATAAAGGCCAGAAACAGAGGCCCGATATCCACATGCAGCTTGTGCAAATAATTATTCATCGTAACATCCCAAGGCAGCGAAAATAGAGCTTTAACAATTGAATCACCGCCTAAATATCGTTGCATTTCTTCATCGGCTCCTTGACAGAGACCTCTATCAACGCCCAAGCTTTTATAATCTATGTTTGTCTGAAATTTCCCATACAAAAGCGTGGAAAAATTTAAACTTTTGTAATGTATATAATTATTTGCAAACCAAATTGACAAAGGAATAAATACTAACAGTCCACATAACAAAACTTTTTTAAATTTTTGCCAAAAATAATTGTTTTTAGAAAAAGCGATAATTCCGGTTAAAATAATCGCGACACCAAATGCGATTAAACTGATAATCTTTAAAGCGTTATCTCCCCATATTGATATGTCTGATTTTAAAATGCCGGCCAGAAAAAGTATGCTTGCGCTACCAAGAAAACCGGCTATTAAACCTATCCTTTTAAAGAAAATATAAAATAGAGCAATGAAAAAAGTAACAATTAAAATTAAAACCGTATATTTGATACTCATAGCGAATCCAAGCAAAAAAGAGCACAAATAAAGGAAATAATTTTTTTCCTGTTTATTATGCAGCCAATAATAGAAGTTAAGAATCGCCAAATTGGCAATGAAAACCAAAGCTAAATCAGGTTTTATATCCACTCCGGTTATCCAAAAGACAAACGGCAGTGAATAAAAAGTTGTTGCTAAATAAAAAGAGAATGAGTCGGAAAAAAACTTTTTAAGAATAAAATATAACGTACTTATTGCTCCAAAGCCTGCGAATAAAGCAAAAAACATTGCCACCGCGGAATTTTCAGACAAGAGGAATCCGACACTTTGAATTAAACCGAAAGCATAAGGCATTCTACCGAACAAGCCATTATTCTCGCTTAACAAATGTGGAATATTGATATAAGAGATTGTTTCATCCCAACTGGCCGGAATAGGCCTTAAAATATCTATAATATTAAAAGCGCACAAAACCCCGAATATTGTTAAGGCAAGAGAAAAATGTGAGAAAAGCTTGATTGAGAAATTACTTTTAAAAGTTAAATGTAATAATTCAGGTATTTGCCTATAAGAAAGAGTTATTCCTATAAAAAATAAAATTCCGACAGATAAAACATTAAATAAATGAAAAAAGCTTAAAATGAATAACATGAAACTCAAAATTGCCATTCCCAATCCAACAGAACAAAGTAAATATTCAAAATTTTCAACTTCAATCTTTAGTTTTTTCTTAAAAAATAGATTTAACAAAAAAGAACCTGTCACAAAAGTAAAAAAATACAAACAGATTATGCTAAACAAGGGAATCGCCAAAAATTTTAATAAAAAATAGTTTTTTGTTAAAAACCCATGTTTAACAAAAAAATTTCCGGCTCTCTCGTCGGCAATGGCGGAAACGATCTCGTTCGTGTTCACCACTAAATCATTTTCCTTTAAAAGAATTTCAAAATCTTCCGGAACATCTGAAGCATGGGGAAATACCGCATATGCAGTCTCTGATTTTGCGAAAACACCTTTTTCATAACCTGATTTAAAGGATGAAATATTTAAATCATAACTAATAACATTGTAAATGATTCCTAGAATTAGAACGAAGTAAATAAAGATTTTAAAAATATTAATATTGATAGCCCCTTTATCTTTTTTAAAAGCCATTAAAACAAATTTGAATATCACAAAAAATAAACCAATAAAAAAACCTGCAATCAATAATTTGCCAAAATTACTGTGAAAAGCATCCAAATGATTATTATTGCTCTTAAAATATGAAATAAAAACAATAGTTATCCATACTAAAGAAAAAAAAGCTAATAGAGGATTCTTCATTTTTTATAATTAAATTTTTCTTTATAAACACAAAAAAGATAATACTAAAATAATAATGTACGCAATATAATTAAATTTTATTTAAAATTTGATAAACCCCGATCCCGAAAGCAGTAGAGACATTCAGCGACTCCTTTTTTCCAAGCATTGGAATGTGCAGCACCTTATCTGAAATATTTAATACAGCCTCGGAAATACCTTCAATTTCATTCCCTACAATTATAGCTATCGGTGATTTATATTTTTTAATATCTAAAATATTCCTCGAATCAGCGGTTTTCTCTAATGCGATTATTTCATATCCTCCTTTTTGTAGTGTACTAATAACGCTTATAATATCAGGATCGTGTACCCATTCAACATATTCCTCAGCCCCTAAGGCTGTTTTTGTGATTTCTTTTCGAGGTGGAATCCCCGTATACCCGCAGAGATATATTCTTTCAATATTAGAGGCATCCGCTGTTCTGAAAATCGCCCCAACATTATGAAGAGAGCGAATATTTTCTAATATTGCCACTATTGGTGTTTTTGAAGTCATAAATTTAAAAATAATAGACAAACTCAATGTCTGGACAATCATATCGATTTGTATTTTTTTTGTCTATTGTTTTTTTCGATCAAAAACATCTAAGTATAAACTGAATTTAACAATATCGTCAGTAGACATGGTGGAAAAATTTGTCTACATATTTGTCTATAAAAATTGTCTTCTTTGTTCTTGAAAAAAGTTTAATTATAAGGTAATAATATAGATAGACACTATTTTTAATAGACAATATATGTCTAAAGTAAAAGAATACACGTTAACCAGAGAACGCGCAGCCTCGATTATACAAGTTTCAACCAGAACATTGGACAGGTATATTCGACAAAATATATTAACGAGTCTAAAGATTGGAGCAAAAGTATATCTGTCTGATCAAGAAATCTCAAATTTTATCAAATTTCGAAAGAAAACTCCTTTGGAATCTACGTCAAATTTGAAATCAAAGGATAAAGAGCCACAGAAAAAGAATATTTATATTAAAGACTTGGTCGGTAAACATCTTGAGCGGCAAAAAGATCCATTAGAAGAGAAAAAAGAAGTTTTGACTAGTCATGATGAATATACAGTATATCAAAAACTCTATCATGAATTAGCTGTTCAGGTTAAAGAAAATCAAAAAAGATTGGAAGGCGCCAATTATAAGGTTGGGCAATTAGAGGCAAAACTGGAAATCGTTAATCAACATTACATCTCGTTGGCGGATCATCATAAATACCTTAATGTTCTAAAAGTAAACGAAATGGAGTTAAACACAAAAAATTATCAAAGCAAATTGCTGATTAAAGATATAGAAGATAAATTTAAAAACGAAAAAGTAAATAAGCAAATAATCATCGCCATTTTGTTTTTTTTGTTGTTGTTGCAGCCTATATTTTGGCTGATTTTAAAGTAGTTAGGGTTTTTGATTAGTCAAAACGTTTAATCTACAATTTTCTCTGTATTAAGGTTATAAATATACCCAACATAATAAAACCGAAAAATACTTCCATTGAAACAAAGAATTTGGCCAAAAACGTTTTTGGCACAAAATCCCCGATTCCTAACGTCGTTAAAGTAACTATTGAAAAATACATGTAATCAAAAAAATGTCCTTTTGAAGATATGATTTTATATTCCTCTTTTAAATTAAAATCTAAAAGTCCGTAAATCGAAGCCAAAACCATGGCAAATAAGAAAGATGTAAGTCCCCATCTAAAAAAGCTGTCTCCATAATTGCTGGTTTTTTCAAGAAAAAAATATTCAAACCATCTCAAGTATTTTTTCTCAAATCTAAAGCTTTTTTTTCTAAATTCCATTTTTCTTTCATAAGTTTTCTTTTTACTCTGATTAAAAGCTTTTTCAATATAAAGCGCCTCTAGAGAAGAATAAATTTTTTCTATTAATAAATATAATTCTTTAAGTTTATCTCTGATATCTTTTGAATTTCTTTTTCTGATTTTTTTATTATAAATTTTTTCTTGCGTCAGGAAAAAATCATCCATTTTTTGATGATAATTTTTGCATTCTTGGCTTTCATACAATTTATGCGATTTTAAAGTGATTTGCAGCAAATAGTAATATATTTTTGCTTTTTCTAAATAATTCTCATGATCTATCTTCTTTAAATGATTCTTTAAAGTATTTTTTATTTTTTGTATTTTTATGGTTTCTTTTCTTTCTTCAATAATATCTATGGCGTCCTCAAATTTCATAATTTTTTAGAATTTAATATTTAAACATTAACGATTCTTTCAATTATAACATATTTTTTAATTCAGTAAATACAACTTATTACGAAAACTATCGAATAATAAGCTGTCTACCTTGAATTATCATAAAAAACATGATAATATAATATGATTTAAAAATAAAAAAACCTCTAAAACATAAAAAAAATTTAATATATTTATACTTTAAAAAATAAACAAAAATATAATTTAACCAAAAAAAATGTTAAACATTACATCAAAATCCGTTACCGGAATATTGACAAAAGAAAATTTCAAAAAAGCGGTTATCTATTTATTTATGGCTGCCACATTGGCTTTTGCTTTAAATTATTTGACAGTAGACAATACGTTTGCTCAGTCTACTGCCGGATATGATACTCAGCAAGATGATAAACCAGAATGGATCACCAAAATGGGTGGGGGCGATAGTGCTAGAGATCAAGCTAGACAATTTATCAACTTCTTCTTGGGATTTCTTGGGTTCATTGCCACGGCTATGATTATCTATGGAGGTTTCTTATATGTAACAGCTGCCGGTAATCAGGAAAAAACCGATCAAGGCAAAAAAATTATTACTTATTCAATAATTGGTATATTAATTATTTTGATTTCATTCGCGATCGTCAACACAGTATTAAGTGGAGCAACGAGTGGTAATGATCAAACAGATGATGGTAGTGCTGCATTATAAACTATATACAAATTTTAAAAAGCTCTCCGCAAAATTGCTGGGGGCTTTTTTTATGCCATTTCAATAGATATATTCTCTTTTAACTTCAATCTGCTTTTTAAAGCATTCTTTACAAATTCAAAATCATCTTTGACTATAATCTTTTTTTCTTCAATGCTTATTATGGCTGAATAAGGGATTATTCTTTGATTATATTGAATAAACAAAAATGTTTTAAAACAGAGTATCCCATTAATAATTAAAAAATTACAATCAAAGCTAAAATCATTAACTTTGCCTAAATATTTGTTGGAAACAGTTTCAACCCGCATATTATTGAGAAAACTTCCGTTATTTTTTTTATCTGATATTTGTTTTTTACTTTTGACGATAATATTTGGCGACCAATTAATTATATCCAATGCGTTAATTGATTTATTTTGTTCAGTGGTTAAACCTAAAATTTTTCCTGTATTCTTATCAACCAGTATATTTTGAACAAATCCGAGCTTTACGTTCTTTTCTTTATCAATAATCTTCCTGCCCAAAATTTCCGCGTAACTAGCATTCATAAATAAAATTATTACTGCCTTAACTTAGCAAATAATTAAAATATTGTAAAAATTTACCACCCTAGGTATCTTTTTAAAGGTATTTAAAAAAATATTAATGAGATCCGGTTTTCGCAAAAAATCATCAAAAAGAAGGATATACAAAAAAATAAGTCTAATAGCTTTAGGATTTATTGTTATTATTTTTATTTATTTTTATGTTGCTCTTGGGGAATTGAATATTTTCGTAAAAAAATATTACAAAATCAGCGGATTTCCATTTTCTGAACGAAATTATCTTATTCTGTTGCAAAACAATAGTGAATTGCGCCCAACCGGTGGCTTTATTTCCGCTTATGGTATCATCACGTTCAAATCAGGCTTTTTAACCAATGTGGAAATACACGATTCTTATGATCAAATAAATAAAATTTCATCACCCGCGCCTTACCCGTTAAGTGAACTGCTTTCAGGACCAACATATCCCGGCCATGGTTTTCGCGACGCTAATTTTAATCCTGATTTTTTTTCTTCAATCATAGATCTTCAATATTTTTTTTCCCGCGCTTATCCTGAAGTTAAATTGGATGGAGTCTTTGCGATTGATTTGAAATTCATTGAAAATATTTTAAAAATGACCGGCCCGATTCAGGCGGAATCGGATCTCTTTACCGGAGAAAATATCTTTACAAAGTTGGAGCAACAGGTTTCGGATATTGATTTGCATAATATTGATGCCATAAATTCCCGTAAAGACATATTAAAGCGGTTCGCCGGCGCATTGATGAAAAAAGCCTCATTTAAACTGACGCGACCTTCGAAAATAAAAGAAGTGGTTATTAACAACTTGGACCAAAAACATATTTTATTATTTTTCTTTGATCCCAAAATAAATGATTTTATTGTGAAAAATAACTGGAATGGGGCGTTAAAAAACAAAGGGGGAGATTTTGTAGGCGTAATAGAAGCCAATCTCGGAGGCATGAAATCAGATAGATATATAAAAAGAAGTATAAACTATGAAATAGACTTAAACAATCAAAATGCCAATCAAGAGTATTCACAAATTGATGCCTCTCTGAAAATTACCATAGAACACGGAGGGGCGCAAAACACGCCTTTAAGCGGATGGTATCAGGGCTGGATTAGGCCTTTTATTCCTGAAGGCGCACAAATTAAATCTCTTCAAATTCATGATCAGAATTTTCAAATTGTAAATTTTATTGATGATAAATCAAAATTGTTGAAAATAAATCATTTTGATCAGGTTAATAACTTGGTTGCCCCGGGAATCAGAATTAATATGAATCCGGGTGAAAAAAGAATAATAAGTCTCAAATATTCATTACCATCGCGAATACTTGCCAATAACACCTATAAATTGTATTTGAGAAAACAACCCGGTACAGATCTTGATTATTATTCGGTAATCATTAAAGCGCCCCTGGAAAGTTCAATGACAAGTGAAGAATTTGAAGTAAAAGAGGACAGAGCATTTTTTTCCGGTTTTTTAAAAACAGACAAATCATTGCAACTACAGATTTATCCGGACAAGTCGCCACCTAGAATAATTCAGCAAAACATTCCGGAATTAAACCATATTAAAGTTACGTTTAATGAACCAATAAATCAAAATTCAGCTTACTACATTGAAATTTTTGATACAGATTTAAAGAATCCGAATTTAAAAGAACAAATTATCTTTGAAAAATATTATTTTTCCGATCCAAGAACATTGGACATCATTACTTCAGGCATGAATAACCAAAAAGAAGAACACTATATAATAAAGTTATATGGAATAAATGACCTAAACGGCAATTTAACTTCAGAAAATCCTCGTCAAATTACTGCTGTTTATCGGTACGGACTTTAATTCAGTAACTTTTTGAAGCACACTCTCATTCAGACACTTTACTTCCAATAAGTAATATGCTAAATTCTTAATGAAAAAATTGTTTATATTTAATTTTCAAATTTTTTAAACTAAGTCGATTGTCTAAACATAGTCTTTTAAAAGACTAAAGTTGACTTTAAAGTCTTTCACATTTTTTAAATGTTTGTATGGATAAAATTGCTGTCCTTGATTTTGGTGGCCAATATGCTCACCTGATTGCAAGCCGGATAAGAAGGCAGGGAGTTTACGCGGAAATCAAACGCCCTAAAACACCGGCTTATTTATTGAAAAATTATAAAGGTATTATCTTGTCGGGAGGACCCAGAAGTGTCTTTGAAAAAAATTCACCGCGGTGTGATAAAAGAATTTTTGATTTAAATATCCCAATATTGGGAATTTGTTATGGACATCATCTGATGGCTTTTTTACAGCGCGGTTACGTGAAGCCAGCGCCGACAAAAGAATTTGGTCCCGCTGAACTTACAATCAATGATAATTCCCACATTTTTAAAGACATAGATACCAAACAAACAGTTTGGATGAGCCACGGAGATTCTGTCACAGTTGTTCCCAGAAATTTCAAAGTCATAGCTAGCACCAAAGATTGTGAAAATGCGGCTATCGCTGATGAGCAAATGAAATTTTACGGTGTTCAATTTCATCCTGAAGTTACACATACAGCTTGCGGTGATCAGATTTTTAATAATTTTTTAGAAATTTGCAACGCTAAAAGAGATTGGGATTTAAGTGAATATCTCGAGAAAAAAATTGCTTATATTAAAGACTACGTAAGAGATAGGCGAGTATTTATGCTAATAAGCGGAGGAGTTGATTCCACTGTTTCTTTTGCCATTTTGGAAAAAGCTTTGGGAAAAGAGAGAGTATACGGATTGTTTGTAGATACCGGTTTTATGCGATATCAAGAGAAAGAACAAGTTGAAAAGGCCTTAAAAGAAATCGGAGTGGAAAACCTTCACGTTTATGATGCCAAAAAAGAATTTTATTCATCTTTGAAAAACGTATATGATCCGGAAATAAAAAGAGCGGTAATCGGGAATTTATTTTTAGAAATAAAAGACAAAGTCAGTAAAGATCTCAGACTTAACATTGATGAATGGATGCTGGGGCAGGGGACAATTTATCCGGATACCATCGAGTCAGGAGGAACGCAATATTCATCCCGCATAAAAACTCACCATAATAGAGTTGAAGGAATTCAAGAATTAATTAAAAGAAAAAGAATAATCGAGCCCGTAAAAGAATTATACAAAGATGAAGTACGTCAAATTGGAGAAAAACTGGGATTACCTAAAGAACTTGTTTGGAGACAGCCATTTCCCGGACCGGGTTTAGCGGTTCGAATTCTCTGCGCCAAAAAAGAAAATTATCCACCCAATCATTTGGCTTTGGAAAGACAAGTCAATATGCTCCTCGCGGAAACTGATAATTTAAAAGGGAAAGTTTTACCTATAAAAAGTGTTGGTGTTCAAGGAGATAACAGGACTTACCGTCATCCTCTGGTAATTTACGGAGACACCACATGGGATGAACTCAAAAATATTTCCACTAAATTGATCAATCAGTTTAAAGAAATAAATCGTGTAGTTTATGGCTTTGGAATAAGTAATATCGAAAATGTACAATTATCTCTTTCCGAACTTGCCGAGGATAGAATCAAGCTCCTTCAAAAAGCTGATAAAATAGTGCAGGATGCGATTTTTGAAAAAGATCTAACTAAAGATATTTGGCAATTCCCGGTTGTTTTGCTGCCTGTGAATTTTAATAATCAAGGAAAAGAAAGTATAGTGCTACGGCCTGTTGAATCTATGGACGCAATGAGTGCGGGCGTTTATGAACTTGATTGGATGACAGTTAAGAAAATAGCTGATGACTTATTGATAATACCGGACATCTCAGCTGTTCTTTATGATGTTACCAGCAAGCCGCCGGCCACAATTGAGTGGGAATAAAAAATTTAATAAATATCCATGAAATTTAAAAAACCTCTTGCGTTCATCTTCCTTATAATTTTTGTTTCCGTATTATATCTCACGGACAAAAACTTTTCCAAAGAAGTGGACTCGCAGCTTGACAGTATTGATGTGAGCTTAACGAAAAATCAAATTTCCGGTGAAGAATTAAATAAAAAAATAGAAGAAAAAAGCGACATAATTATACTCGACGTCCGTTTTGAGGAAGAATATTTAAACGGCCATATACCGGCCGCTAAATTGTTAAGCATGAATTTAATCAGTAAAGAAAAGCTTTTTAATCTTATCCCCGTAGAAGATGAATTAATTATAATTTATAGCTACACTGACGAAAGAAGCGATAAAAGTACTCAAAAAGTAAAAGAATTAGGATATACAAACATAAAAATACTAAAGGGAGGATACAAAAGTTGGACGGAAAAAAATTTGCCGATTGAAAAATAAAATCCTTTCATGATAAATTGATAAAAATTAATTACTTAAATTGGCTGAGAATTTTTTTCATATTCATGTTCACGAAAAGACCCGGAAAGAAGCTTTAAGAGTTTTAAAGAGTTTTATGGAAGGGAAAAAATACAATTTGACTCAAGAATTTACAGGGAAGGAAATTGAAAAATTCGAGTTTAAAGAACGAAAAAATCAGGCGATCTTCATAATCACGCAGGAACATAAATCATGGACAACTATTTACGGCCCTATGAAAGAAAATGAATTATTGGAATTGGCGCTTTTCATTTCCAATAAAGAAAAAGCAAAAACTCTCTTCCTAATGCTCTATGAAGATGATGTTTTTCTTTATAATTTATTTAAAAATGGAGAAATGTTGGCGGAATATAATTCTTGCCCCAATTATTTTGAAGATAGAGTTACAAACCGCCAAATCATTGAATCAAAAGAAGATTCTGAGATCTTTTTAAAAGAATTTCCCTTCACAAAAGAGAAGAAATCACTCATTAAAAAAATGTTAACGGAAGGATGGGTTATCAATCAAAAAGATTTTGAAAGAAATTCAAAATATTTGGATCCCGGCGTTTTAATGAATGAATTTGGCCAAAGCCTAAATATTGAATCAAAATATTTAAATATAAATTATATGGATTTTTTTGCTGATCAGGACTTCTTAAAGAAATTTCCCAATTATAAAAATTTAAAAATATTGATCTACAAAAAAAAATCATATCTTTGGATTTGGCTGCTTTTACTATTATTTATTTTCAGCGGAAAGTTATATCAGCTGATAATGAGCTATTTTTAGATAAAATCTTTGCGGCCTAAAATTGAATTTTTTAAACTGACATCATCCGCATATTCTAAATTGCTGCCAACAGGCAATCCTTTAGCAATTCTGGTTATTTGAATGTCCGAATTTTTAAGTTGATTATAAATATATTGTGCTGTAGCTTCTCCTTCCAGTCCCAAATTCGTAGCTAAAATTATTTCTTTTATAATAGGATCATTCTTCCTGACTCGATTAAACAATTCTTCGATTCTAAGATCGTTCAGCCCTATGCCATCAATAGGGGACAAGGCTCCATGAAGAACATGATAAACTCCTTTAAAAGAGTGTGTTTTCTCAATAGCCACAATATCCAGAGGTTCTTCCACCACGCAAATAAGATCTTTTTCTCGATAAGAATTACTGCAAATTTCACAAGGATTTTCAGTGCTGAAATTAAAGCAGCTTTGACAATGTATGATTCCGTCCCGCAGCTTGATTAAAGAATCACCCAAATCCCGTGATTTTCGCTGGTCGCTTCGAAGCAGGTGAAAGGTGAGTCTTTCCGCGGTTTTAGGACCAATGCCGGGAAGCTTTGTAAATTCTTCTATTAAGTTTCTTATATTTCTAGGTAAAAAATCACTCATAAATTATTTAATTAGATTCAAAAATTCGCTCCTTGTATTTTGATTATTTTTAAATAGTCCCGTAACAGCGGAAGTAGTCATCAAAGTTCCTTGTTTTTGAACTCCTCTTGCCATTATGCACATATGCTTGGCTTCCAATACTACACCCACGCCTTTGGGTGATAAAATTTCCTGTAAAGTATCAGCAATTTGTTTTGTTAATCGTTCCTGATTTTGTAATCTTCGTGAAAAAATATCAACCAATCGGGGCAATTTGGATAATCCGATAATTTTACCGTTTGGGATATAACCAATATGAGCCTTGCCAAAAAAAGGCAGCAAATGATGCTCGCAAGTACTATAAAACTCAATATCCTTGCTGATAATCATCTGATCGTAGTTTTCATCATCGAAAATGGTTAAAATATCCTGTGGATTCATTTTATATCCTGAAAAAATAGTTGCATAAGAATCTACCACTCTTTTTGGAGTACCTTTCAAGCCCTCTCGATTTATATCTTCTCCTGTAGAACGAATAATTTCTTCAATATTTTTTTCTAACATATTAAAAATTAAGATCTTTTACATAATTGAATAAAATATTTATGAATATCCGGCTTATCTCCTAATTCAGGATGAAAAGTTGAAACCATTAAATTTTCCTCTTGCGCAAAAATAATATCATTTTTATATTTTGCCAATATTTTTACGTTTTTCCCTATTTCATTAATTTTTGGCGCCCGAATAAAAATTGCCGGAAACATTTTTAACTTTAATTCATTTATATCTATATTATCAACAAAACTATAAATTTGCGAACCATAAGCATTTCTACAAACTGTAATATCCATTAAATTTAAATTTTTAACTCCGCCATTATTATCAATAATTCGTTTAGACAATAAAATAGCCCCCGCGCAAGTTCCATAAATACCCATTCCGTCTTTTACTTTTTTCTTTATTTTTTCAGACAGATTAAATCTTTCCAGCAGCTTGGAAATAGTGGTTGACTCGCCTCCGGGAATAATCAGACCATGAATTTTATTTAAATCCTGTTTTTCCCTGACAATTATAGTTTCAACATCAGACTTCTCTAAAGCATTCACATGCTCAATAATAGATCCCTGTATCCCCAAAACTCCGATTTTTAACTTTTTTATAAGCATAAATTAAATCAAAAGCTTACGTAAGATAAAGCAAAATGCACAAAAATTCAATTGCTTGACCTTGACAAATATGTATGTAATCTTTTTAATTACTAGCCTCACGGTATTTTATAAAACAATAAAAATGAAAGAAAAAAAAATTCCAAATAATCCAAATTTATCTGCATTTGAAGAAGATTTTATTTTAGGGTTAGAAACCAATAAGCCCGGGATGTATGTTCTTAATCGTCCATTAACCGAGGGAGAAATGGACAAACTGCCTTTAAATACTATGATTATACAATACGGGGCATATTTCGCTATACAAATTTTTTCAGAAGTTCCAGAAGATAGGGAAAGACCCATGGAATCACTTAATTTAATTATCTCAAAAATTAAAAAAATCACACAAAAAGTTCTTTATAAATGAAATTAATTATAGTTTTAGTGAACAATAAACAAGCTGCTGCCTGAACCGGTTAAATGAGCTTTTGCTCCTTTTTTGGAAATTTTATCCATCTCTTTTCTGATTTCAGGAAAGTTTTTAAAAATCAAAGGCTCAAAATCATTATGAATATTTTCTTTTATTTGTGCCAAGTCATTTTTTCCCAATGCAAAAATAAGATTTTCAGTTTTCTTCACATCCTTTCCCACATCATATTCATCAATATTTTTATACGCCCAGGGGGTATCAATGGAAATGTTTGGAAAGTTTAAAATTTCCAAGTTTAATTTTGGCGCGTTCTTTATAATCGTGATTTTCTCACCGAAATTTTCACCTAAAGCAACACCGCCTTCAATAAAAAACGGCGCATCCATTCCAATTTTTTCCGCTAAAATCCTAAGTTCATCATTATTCAAATCTAAATTCCACAATTTATTTAAAGCTTTTAAAATTGAGGCACCATTAGAACTGCCGCCTCCCAATCCGCCGCCCATAGGAATGTTTTTTTTGATTTTAATCTGAACACCCTGTTTTATATTAAACTTATTTTGTAGAATATTGGTTGCTTTAAACATCGTATTTTTATTGTCTCTAGGGACATCTTTGTTATCACACAAAATTTCAGTACTTAAATTATCTTTGGTTTTTAATTCGATTTCATCAAAAAGATCTTCAATTTCATAAAAAACGGTTTTTAAAAAATGAAAAGAAGTAACAGAATCTTTCCCTAAAATATCTAAACCCGGATTAACCTTTGCGCAGGATTTTAAAAGCATACAATCTTATTTAAAGTAAGTACATCCAATGACTCTTGAGTGTCTGAAAATCAAATAAAAACAAAGAGTAATCAAAATAATTAAGATTTGTTGAGCCAGACAAAAAATACAAACCGCGTTCAAAATAAAAAGTTCAGCATAGGAAAGATAAAGAGAAAATAACACTCCGAATAAAGAAAATAGCATTATGAAAACAAGAACTGTTCTATTGGTTAAGCCGTGATGAATATTTTTAAAATCAAATTTATTGAAAAAAAGAATACTAACTATAAAAATTAGAATATAACTTAAAATACCCCAAATGGATACAGGTACATTTAAAAATTCCGAATAAATGGATTTATTAACCTTATCACAATTTAAAAAATCATTGATGTTGCAAATCGCCCCTATATCAATCTTATAATGCTGATAAATCAAATAAATACAAATTAGAATTGCCGCGCCTGAAAAAATTAATATCAAATTTAATAAGTTTTTTTCTATTTTGCATATTGTTAACTGATTCATTTTTATTGATTAAAGATACTGAAATTCTTAAAAATTATAATCTTCATTCTCAAAAAAACCAAAATGATTTTAAAACACTTTCTTTAGTAGATTAAAAAAAAGTTTACTTCATTCGATACGCTTTCGCCACCCTCCAAAATATAAGCTTCAGCTCTTGCTTTAATAGGGCATTTAATCTTATTTATTTGCTTATCCAATGAGCAATTGTCGTTAAATTTTTCAATATCCATTAAATAAGTAAATGGAAATTCTGATGTTTCAAACGAAAATTTATTATTTATATACCATTTTACTTTTGCCACATCGTTTTTTACATTCGCTCTTAATGGTATCTTTTGAGCGTTAATCGGCACTTCTTTGTCGATTAAAAAGGAATCATTATTGTTAGGATGAGAGATTTCAATTGTTTTAGGGGTTTCAGTATTGCTCGTTTCGCAAGTTTTAATTGGAGGTTGAGGAATATTGTGTTCCATTGCCCATCTTCTCAACTCAGGAGGATAAACAATAAAAACTTTTTCTTCAATATGATTAGAATAAACCTCGCAAGAATCACTGATCAACATATTATTAATCGGGTCAATTCTCAGTTTTTGATACATATTATCCCATTCTTTCGGTTCTGTTCCCTGAATAAAGATTTCATTAACACGTTCCGAACACAATTGAGTAGGCAGAAATCCTGACAATTTGCAAATTTCCACATCCACAAGCCCTTCAGGCCGAGCAAAATCTTTTTTCGGGATATTTCCATGAATTTCTTCCATCAATGAATTCCAGATAGGTGCCGCGCCCGTAATACCTGAAATATTCTCCATACTTTTTGCGTCCGCATTCCCTATCCAGACTAAACTTAAATAATCAGGGGTAAATCCGATCGCGAAATTATCCTTAAAATTTCTGGTTGTACCTGTTTTTACAGCTGCTTTTCGGTTCAATTCTAAAACAGTGTCTTCTCCAAATCCCAAAATTCTACTTTTTTTATCGCTTAAAATATCAATAATCTGAAAAGCAGCCTGTTCTCCATTTTTTCCCAGAATATAACTACCTTTATTATCCTCGTTTTTCTCTAAAACATTTCCGTTAACATCAATGATTCTTTCTATAAATTTTAAATCCTTTTTCACTCCGAAATTCGCTAAAATATTATAGGCTTGAGCTAATTCAACCGGTTTAACTTCCGCACCTCCCAGCGTCAACGATAAACCATAATGTTTAGGTTGATTTTTCCAAGAGGAAATACCCATTTTTTTCATAAACGTCATAAAATCGGGGATGCCAATATAATCCAGAACCTTAACAGCTGGAATATTTAAACTGCTTCCCAACGAATCCCTAAGCTTCACGAGTCCATGAAATTTTAAATCATAATTTTTTGGCGAATAAGAGCCTCCATCAGTGGAAAATTGAGTATAAATATCATTTACGGTTGTGGCGGGAGTATAACCTTTTAAAAAAGCTTTCAAGTAAGTGAAAGGTTTTAACGCGGAACCCGGTTGTCGCAAAGCCAAAAGCATATCCACGGCTCCATCAATGGATTCGTCAAAATAATCTTTTGACCCTATCCAAATTAAAACTTGATTGGAATCAGTATCAAGCACGAGAATCGCACCATTATTTACATTGTTTTCCTCCAGTTTTTTTAACTTTTCTTCTAAGATTATTTCCGCTCTTCGCTGCAAATTCATATCTAAAGTCGTATAAATTCTGAGACCTCCGAAATGCACCAAATCTTCTCCATATTTTTTTTCTAATTGATTAATCACATAATGAGCAAAATGAGGCGCTTTAATTTCATACACATTTTTCCTAAAAACCAGAGGTTCTTCTTTCGCAGCTTCAGCTTCTTTTTCAGACAAAAATTTGTTTTTCACCATCATGTCAAGAACATACGCTTGTCTTTTTTCCGCATTATCTATATTTAAAAAAGGGTTGTAATTGCTTGGAGATTGAGGAAGTCCCGCAAGTATTGCAGTTTCAGCCAAATCCAAATCATACACATGTTTGCCGAAATAATCTAAAGATGCCGCTTCAACACCATAAGCCAAATTGCCGTAATAAATCTTATTTAAATACATCTCTAAAATTTCTTCTTTTGAAAATTCCAATTCCAGTTTTAAAGCATAAAAAGCTTCTTTAATTTTATTTTTCCATGATCTGTCTTTTTTTATACCCAAAAGATTTCTCGCTAACTGCTGAGTGAGAGTACTGCCTCCGCTGACAATTCTCGCTTCTTTGATATTTAAATAAACCGCCCTCACAATGGCTTTAAAATCCAAACCGTGATGTTTAAAAAAATTTTTATCTTCAACGGAAATTGTAGCCTCAAGTAAAGATTTAGGCATTTCCTTAATCGCGATTTTTGTTTTTTTGCCGGAATTCGGTATTAAAATTTCATATAAAAGTTCCTTGTTTCGATCATAAATTTTACTGGTTTCCGTAAAATTATTATTAAAATTATCAGGTAGAGGAAAACTGTATAAAACTAAAAAAAAACCTCCAATTAAAAAGAATATGGTAGCTGATAAAATAAATTTATAATTTTTTAAAAAATTTTTTCTCTTCATTGTCAAGCCAATATGTTATGTATTTAGTTTCCTAAACTTATATTTAATTTTAGTCGCAACTCTTGTCTATTTACAAATAATAAAGTATTCTCTAACATGATAAAACTTTAATAAATAAATGCAAATGCCATTCACATCACAAGACATATTGTTTGGATTAATAGCTATTTTACTGGGAGTAGGAATTGCTTTTTTAATCAAAAGAATACCTAAATTTGATCCCAAAATTGCCGAAGAAAAAACTTCCAAATTGATTGAAGAAAAAAAGACGGAAGCAAAAGAATATTTGGAAAGAATTAAAAAATCTTTGGAAGAATATAAAAAAACGGCTGAAGTCCAACAAAATCGCTTAAAAAATTCTATCCAAAATTTAGAAAAAATAATTAATTTAAAATCTGAAAATGTAAATAAAAAAGAACAAAGAAAAAATCTTGTTGAAGAGCAATACAAGGAATTGGAAAAAAATATTAACGAGAATAAAAATCAAATTGATAATTTGGAAAGCGATTATATTAAAAAACTCATTGAATATACTGAGTTGGACAGAGAAGAAGCCAAAAATTCAATTATTCAAAATGAAGTGAAATATATAGATGACAATAAACAAAACATTATAACTAAATATGAAGAAATTATTAAAGAAGATGTGGTTAAAGAAGCCAAAAATATTCTTCATACGGCAATTTATAAATGCAATACGGTAACTTCGGTTGAAAGCAAAGCAACAATCGTGAAATTGCGGAAGGAAAAAATAAAAGATCAATTGCTGGAGAATAAAGCTGAAAATCTTATTTATCTCGAACAGCTGTTGGGAGTGGATATTATTTTTGATGATGTTGAAGAATCTATTACAATTGCCGGTTTTGATCTTATAAAGAGAAATATAGCTACAGTCGCTATCGAAAAATTACTTAAAGAAAAAGCCATTAACAAACAAAAAATTGACAAAAAAATTGAAGAAGCTAAAAAAGAAACTGAAGACATTATTATAAAAGAAGGGCAAAAAGCTTGTAAACTAATGAATATCCAAAATGCACATCCAAGTTTTGTTAAAATTGTTGGCAGATTAAAGTTCAGAACAAGTTATGGTCAGAATATATTGCTGCATTCTTTGGAAGTCGCTTTCTTATCGGCAATCCTAGCTTCTGAAATCGGAGCTGATATCCAAGTCGCAAAAATAGCAGGGTTCTTGCATGATGTCGGAAAAGCTATAGATCATGAAATAGAAGAATCGCATGACAAGTTGACTAAAGAGATCATGACCAAGTTCAAATTCCCTGAACCGATGATCCATGCCGCATGGGCACATCATGAAGCAATACCTTTGGAAACAATTGAAGCCCATATAGTAAAAGCTTCAGATGCTTTATCCGCGGGACGTCCCGGAGCCCGACAAGAATCCTTGGAAAAATATTTGGAAAGGATTCAACAATTGGAAGAAACCGCTTCCTCATTTGAAGGTGTCAAAAAAAGTTTTGCCATATCCGCGGGCAGAGAAGTCAGAATAATTGTAGAACCGGAAATAATAAATGACGCAGGAGTTGATGAATTAGCGATAAATGTTGCTGACAAAATAGAAAAAAAGATGTCTTTCCCCGGAAAAATAAAGGTAAACGTGATCAGAACAACCCGCTCAACAGAATACGCTAAATAGAGTTTTAATTAAAAATTGAGAATTAATAAAATACTAACCACTTAATTTATGGAAAACAAAAAAATTGGTAAAAAAATAGACAAATTAATTATGGGTGCGATTATTGGTGGAGCTATCGGTTCTGTTTTGGGTGTAACTTTTGCGCCAAAATCAGGGAAAGAGATGAGAAAAACCATTACCGATAAAAGTAAAAATGCTTATTTAAAAAGCAAAGTCGCCACGGAAAATTTTATGGATACACATAAAGATCAAATTGAAAGCGCTAAAAATACATCAAAAAGTATTTTTAAAAAAATATTTTGGCGACTTAAAAAAAAAGCATCTTTAGATTCTTCAGATAGAGAAAAATCCGGCATCAAAAATATACCTGTAGAATCCATTGATCTCACAATTGAAAGAGAAGAAAAAATATAAATATTTTTTAAATTTTATAAGTGATTTTAAAAAATGTAATGATTAAATTAAAAAACGGTTGTATAATGTACAACAATATTTTAAAAATTTATGAATAAAATTAAAGTTTTAAAAAATAAGATTTTGATGATTATCTCGGTGATTTTGAGCATTTCAACCGCTTTGATTTTAGCGGTCGGCTATTTTGTCCCACTATTATTTGCGGATAAAATATATCCGCGCACATATGCTTTCAATAGCAGTCTTTCTTTTGAAGATATGAATACCGCCAAAGAAATCGTTAAAAATAACCTTGAAAAAATATTTTTACAAAAGGTGCCGATCATATTTAATAATAAAGAATATTTATTCTCTTTTTCCGAATTAGGTGTTGAGATTGATATTAATCAGATAGAAAAGCAGCTTCTAACCATTCAAAATAACAATACAATCGAATTTTACCGCCAAAGCTTGATTCCAAAATACATTGATATAGAACCAATAATAGATAATGAAAAAGCAACCGGATCACTAATATCCAAAATACCGGATCTGAAAATTTCTAAAAATGCTCAAATTAAATTAAATGCGGATCGTCAGATACAAATTATCCCTGAAGAAGAAGGTTATAAAGTAAATTACAATGAATTTGCTTCCGCTATCAAGACTCTCATCAATAATAACAAAATTCAAAAAATTGTTTTAGAAGCAAAAAAAGATAAACCTTTATTAACGGAAGAGAAATTAAATGCTTACAAAAGTAATTTAGTGGAAAAAATTTCTAAAAATATTAACTTAATTCATAACGAGAAAAAATGGACAATAAAAGCGCTTGATAATCCCGAATGGTTGACTATTAATATTCAACCCTACTATGAATTGAAATTTATAAACAAGAAAATCCCTTTAGAAATAATTTCGGAAAAAGCTGATTTGTTTCAAGCGGATTATGGCGATTTAAATCTTCAGTTTGAACCAAAAATAAAATTCAATGAAGAAAAAATAAAAGAATTTATTATCTCTAAAATAAGTCCGCAAATAGAAGTCAAAGCAACTAACGCAAAAATATATTACAATCAAAATAATCAAGTTGTCTTTGAGGGAACAGCGAAAAACGGTCAAGGAATTGAGATGGATAAATTAATGAAAAATTATCAATTAGCTGTCAATGAAAACCTGAATCAATTGGAAATTCCTGTTTCAATAATGAAAGCTCAAGTTGAAGCTGATGAAAAATTAAAAAATTTAGGCATCAAAGAGCTTATTGCCGTAGGGTATTCCAATTTTACAGGCTCTCCTACGAACAGAATACATAACATTGGAGTAGCAATGAGTAAATTAAATGGAATATTAATTCCGCCTAATGAAATATTTTCTTTTAATACCAATATTGGCGCGGTTGATGGATCTACGGGCTATTATAAAGAGTTGGTCATTAAACAGGGGAAAATAACGCCGGAATACGGGGGAGGGGTATGCCAAGTATCATCAACCGTATATCGTGCGGCATTTTTTGGAGGCTTGCCAATAGTCGACCGCCGTGCGCACAGTTTTGCCGTAAGTTATTATGCTCGGCCTTTAGGATATGGGCTTGATGCCACAATTTATATAGGCGCGCAAGATTTAAAATTTAAAAACGACACTCCGGGACATATTTTAATTCAAAGTTTTGTTAGCGGCAGTGATGCATACATAAAATTTTATGGAACAGATGATGCCAGAGAAGTCGAAACGCAAGGCCCATTCATTACAAACAAAAAACCTGCGCCTCCGACTCAGATAATTTATACTGACCAATTAGCTCCGGGACAAAAGAAAAAGCAGGAAAACGCAGTGGAAGGATTCGACGCGGCATGGATCCGCGTAGTAAAAAAAGGCAGTACTTCTCAAAAAGAAACTTTCAACAGTTATTATCGCGCATGGGCGGAAAAACTCTTGGTAGGTATCGATAAACCTCAAGAAGAAGAAAAAAAGGAATAGCCCTATCAATCATAAAATTTCTTTTCCCCTAGCTTCAGAAATATTCTTATACCCGTCTTTTTTTAATAATTCCACCAATCCCAAATTAATATCTGATATGGTTTGCGGACCCTGAAAAATCATCCCTGTAACCATTTGAATCAAATTAGCGCCTAATTTGATTTTTTTATACGCGTCTTCTGCTGTAAATACACCCCCACAACCAATAATAATCAATTTCCCTTTGGTTTTTTTAAAAATATATGAAATCATTAAATTCGCTTTTTCCTCCAATACTTTGCCGCTAATTCCACCATTCACAAAATTAAATTTATCTTTAATTCTAGGATTCATATAATCTTTAGTCAAGTTAGTGCAAATAACACCGCTAATCTTATATTTTTCCACAACCTCTAAAATATCATCAATCTCTTTATGATTTAAATCCGGAGACATTTTCAAGAAAATTGGTTTATCATATTCAATTTTACTGATTTCTTTCATTAAACTCTCCAAACTTACTTTATCCGTAAAAGGCTGCCCTCCATAAGCATTAGGACAACTAATGTTAATTGTCATGTAATCCCCAATATCTTTCATTAAATTAAAGGCTTTCACATAATCTTTAATTCCCTCCTTGTTATCAGCAGTTAAAGCACAATTAGTCTTTGCCACACTAACACCAATAGGAAAATTAAACTTCTTATTCTTTAATCGTTTAGAAATTTTTTCCGCGCCATCATTCATTAAACCATAATAAATAACCAAAGATCCGGATTTCTTAAGCCTCCAAAGCCGCGGTTTAGGATTACCAGCGCATTCTTCCCCTGTGATAGAACCGATTTCTTCAAATCCAAAACCCACCTCAGGTAAAATAGCAGTTAATTGTGCATTCTTATCAAATCCCGCAGCCAATCCAATGGGATTTTTAAATTTAATACCTAAAACTTCTTGCTCTAAATAAGTCTTATTTTGATAAGAAAAGGCTATTTTGGTTAAGGTTCTGGTTAAAAAAGTTTTACCGAGCATTTTTCCGGCCCTAGTCATTCGATCATGAATAAATTCCGGATCTAAAAGAAAAAAAATTCTCTTTAAAAACACTGCATATATAAAACCTTCAATAAAATTTCTAACTTTAAATAAATAAAACATAAAATTAAATTTATACATAAATTAAATATAGCAGAAAAAAATAAAGATAATAAATAATTTCAACCGGTAAGGTTTTTTGTAATACAAAAGCATTAAAACGGTTATATAAAATGATTAATTAACAAATAGTTTTATGTATTGTCAAGAAAGCTTTTTAAAAAACAATTATCTAAATACATTTATTGAAAATGTACAAAGCCCTAAAAGAATAGCCCTATCTTCACGCTATCCTTATCTAAAAACTCCAATAATTGAATTTAGAAGATTTAATAACAACTTGAAAAATTTCTTCAATATTTACTTAGCGCGTTCAAAGCAGAAAAACTATTTTGATAATAAAATATTTTCTCATCAGTCGGTTCTAATGAGAAAGCTGGGTGATTCTGATATTCGTCTACAAAAGCAAAAAATAACTAATCTAAAAATCGCAGCAAGCAAATTAGATAAGATAATTATAAAACCGGGACAAACATTCTCATTCTGGCATTTAGTTGGAAGACCAAGCGCCAAAAGGGGATTTGTAAATGGTATGCTTTTAAGTAATGGAAAAGTTGTCGAAGGTTTAGGAGGAGGACTATGCCAAATGGCAAATCTCCTTTACTGGATGTTTTTACATGCCCCTGTTGAAATCAAACAAAGATATCATCATTCATTAGATGTTTTCCCGGATTCAGGCCGAACACTCCCTTTCGGTAGCGGTGCGACCGTTCTTTATAACTTTGTGGATTTAAAAATAAAAAATATCTCTCCTGATACATTACAATTAAAAATTTGGCTCACAGATAATCATCTTAAAGGACAACTATTATCAGATAAAAAAATAGAATCGAAATTTCATATTTACGAAAAAAAGCATTGTTTTATAGAAAGAGAAGGCAAATATTATCGGTTTAATGAAATTTGGAGAGAAGAAAAAGTACAAGGGGAAATAATAAACAATCAAAAAATAATAGAAAATTTCGCCCCTGTTTTATACGAAGTTAATGATAATTATTTAAAAGAGAACAATTATAAGTTAATTAGATTATAAAAAAGACCGGATGAAAGTTCCGGTCTTTTTATTTAGTTTGATCTTAAACTTCAAGGAATATATCGCTCTTTTAAACTTAATACCTTATCTCCATCAACTTTAATTTCAAAAGGCGCGAATTCAAAAGTTTCTTTATTACCATTGAATACCTCAGTGAAGATTTTAACATTTAAAGCATTACCGGACGAAGGATCTTGCCCCAAATTGGCAGTATAAACTGTTAAATCTGAAGGAATTTCAAAAGTCACAATTTTTTCCTCATCATTCACAATCAAAAATCCATTAGGATTGCATTCCGGAATTTCATTCGTAGCCTCTTCAGTTGAAGTAGTACAAGTATTATCTACCTCAGATAGCCATTTTATCTCATCAATATCAATAAAGTTTTTACCTTCTTTCTCATAAATATTTTTCATATATGCAATTTTTTCATTCCCGCTATTTTCACTCCCTTGCGATCCATTATTTTGAGGAAGAAATTGAGCACATGCAGTTAAAATAAAAACAATGCTCAAAATAATCGTAGTTATTTTTTTCATAATTTTTTAGTTAAATTAATTGAATTAAGCAAATATAATAACCTCCAAAATATTAATACATTACAGAAAAGAAAAAATCCATTCTTCTGCTGCGCGAAGAATTGTTTTCATAAATTCTTTTGTTAATTTTAAATATATTTTAACAAAAGAAAACCTGTACCCGTGTCCACTTTTTGGGGTACAGATAACTGGCGGAGAGAGAGGGGTTCGAACCCTCGCGGGGGATTGCTCCCCCCTACAGCTTTAGCAAAGCCGCCCCTTCAGCCACTTGGGTATCTCTCCATTTATGGCTTACTTAAGAAAATCTTAAATTTTGACCGTGGTAATGTTAACAAAGAAGATCTAATTCATCAAGAAAAAACTTTTAATTTTTAATTCAAACCTTCTTCCACTAAAGTTTCTTCAGATACTTTAATAATATTTTTTTCTTCATCAGTGATCTTTTTCTTCTTCCAAGTTCCTTTCATAAAATAAATTATAAGACCAAACGTAGAAATAATATTACTTAAAGGGAAAGACCACCAAATGCCCTCTTCATTAAGAAAATATCTCGATAAAATATAAGCTATTGGGAATTGTAAAACCCATAATGAAATAAAAGTAAAAATCATAGCCATAAAAGTATCTCCTGCCCCGCGAAGAGTCCCGCTCAAAACTTGATACACACCAATAAAACCAAAACTTAAAGCCATAATTCTAATTAAATTTGTGCTTTCTTTGATGGCTTCTAATTCCCCCGGTATAAAAAATTCCGAAAGTTCATGCGCAAAAAAATAAATTAATACACCAGCCAAACTTAAAATGACAAAGCTGATGATAGTACTTTGTATAGCAATATCTTCAGCTCTTTTTATTTTTTTTGCTCCTATATTCTGCCCTACTAAAGTTGAAGCTGCCATAGACAAACCAATCGCCGGAATCACAACAAAACTTAATATTCTAGTCCCAATCCCATAAGCGGCAATTGACGAAGTACCAAATCTAACCACCAAAACAGTCATTAAAGCAAATCCAAAAGCTCTGGTAGATTGTTCCAAGGAGGCCGGAATTCCTAATTTAAAAAGGTCCTTAATAATTTTCCAATCAGGTTTTATATCCTTGATTTTTAAATGAATTCCAAATTTACCCCTAAAAAGATAGTATAAACTGATCATGGCTGCTACCGCTTGAGAAAAAAGCGTTGCAATCGCTGCGCCGGCAACACCATAAGCAGGAATAACACCCCACCCATTGATTAAAATCGGATCTAAAATTGCGTTTAAAATTACAGTAGCGGAAACAACATACATAGGCAATTTCACAACTCCTATACCTCTTAAAACAGACTGGAACATAAAAAAAATAAATACAAATAGCATACCTAAAAAAGATACCTTTAAATAAATAGTCGCATTCATAATCACATTATTTTCAGCCCCCATTAATTGAAGTAAATACTCAGCGGAAAAATATCCAACAATGCTTAAAATTAAAGAAACAAATATAATTAGAATAAAAGTTTGCATGCTTACTTTGTCAATTTTATCATTATCACCTTTCCCTTTATATTGCGCTATAAAAATACTCCCCGCTATAGCCAACCCCCCGCCCAAAGAAATAATTAAAAAAATTATTGGAAAACTTAATGAAACAGCGGCAATCGCATTTTCTCCCAATCTTCCAACCCAAAAAGTATCTATAAGGTTGTACGCTGTGTGTAAAATATTAGCGAATACAATAGGAAGAGATAAAGTTATTAAAGATCTTAATATTGATCCCTCTGTTAATTTATTTACTGACATAGAAATTATTTTAAAAAACACGTAAGTAAAAATTTACTATATAAGAAAAAAAATTACAAATTTGATAATTATTTTATACTGCTCCGTAGCTTTTTTGTTGATAAATCGATAAAATTATCTTTAAGCTTCACAGTATTACTTGTCTTTCCGAGCTTTAGCGAAGATTGATACAAAAATTTAAAAGCGTAGGAGTATAAAAGGTTAAAAGTACAATAAAAATTTTATTTTTATATTTGTTTCTGTTAAAATCAGCCATAAAGAATATTAAATCTGATTTTATGGATCTTACTTATATAATTTGGAAGGAAAAAGATGTATTTCAAGCCTATTGTCTAAACACAGACTTAAGCCGAGCCGGACGGACAAAAGAGGAAGCATTAGCATCACTTGATGAAGCATTGGAGCGGCATTTCAATAAGCAAAAGCCAAAATTTGTAGAGATTCAGAAACCGGAAATAATAAAAGCGCAAGTTACAATTTGAGAGTGTTTAAATTAACAAATAAGCTTTTAAAGGCTGATGATTAAATAACCCCCCCTAGGTCATACGCACTGCCTGAAATAATTTTTACATCATAAAACTTATTAACTTCAAGTGCTTTTTTACTTTTTATAAAAATTTGGCCATCAATTTCAGGAGCAAACTTCTCAATTCTCCCAAAATACAATTTAGATTTTTTGTCAAATCCTTCAATTAAAGTTTTCATTATTTTCCCCTTCAAATTCTGATTTTTTTGCTTAGATATTTTTTGTTGTAAAAACATTAATTCATCCCGTCTCTTCTTCTTTATTTGATTCGAAATTTGACTAGGCATAGAAAAAGCTTCAGTCCCTTCTTCTCGTGAATACTCAAAAACACCAACATGATCAAAATTAATCTCCTTTAAAAAATTTTTTAAATTCAAAAAAGCCTTTTTATTTTCTCCGGGAAAACCTGTTATAAAACTGCTTCTCAAATAAATATTTGGGATCTCCCCTCTCAAATATTTAATCTTTTCTAAAATTCTATCTTTATTGGCCGTCCTTCTCATCTTTTGTAAAATTTCCGCGTCTCCATGTTGCAAAGGAATATCTAAATATTTACATATTTTTTCACTTTCTTTCATCACATTTATTAATTCAGGAGAAACCCTCTCAGGATAAATATATAAAACTCTAACCCAAAAATCTCCTTTAATTTGACTTATTTTCTTCAGTAATTTCGGTAAAGCAAATTTTTTATATAAATCATACCCATAATATCCACAATCCTGAGCTACTAAAACCAATTCTTTCACTCCCATTTTAATTGAATTTTTACATTCTTTGATAATTTCTTCCATTTTCCTGCTGCGATATTTACCTTTTAATTTCGGAATTAAACAATAGCTGCATTTGTTGTCACAGCCTTCGGCAATTTTTACATAGCTAAAACCGCCACTCGTCAGAAGCATTTTTCCATTTATTTCTTCAAAAACTTTTGGGTTATCATTAACGGCAAAAACTCTTTTATCTTTCAAAATTTCATTAAAAATTTCTCCAACTTTAAAATAATTTGCACTGCTTATGACAGCTTTTATTTGAGGAAAATTTTCAAAAATACTTTCATCAATTAAACCGCACATACAACCCATTAAAATAATTTTCTTATCTTTTAATAATTTCAAATTTTCAAAAACCTCATCTCTGGCCGATTTCAAAAAAGCGCATGTATTTAAAAAAATATATTCAGCATCATTTTCATTAACTAATTCAACATTTTTTAAATTTCCCAAAATACTTTCAGTATCCGCCAAATTTTTCGGACACCCCAGCGAAACCGCGCTAATTTTGATCAATTTCCCCATATAAATATTCCTTTTACGGATTACGGATTACGAATTACGAATTACGATTTATTTCAATACAACAACATTAATCTCCGGCTTAGCAAAAAACCTAATAGGCAAAAGAGTTGTTCCCACCCCATGAGTAACAAAAACTTGAGAATATTGATTTTTAACCAAACCTTCTCGATATTTCTGTCCAAAGCTTGATTGCGTATTAGGAGCGTACAATCCAAAAAAAGTCACCTGCCCCCCATGGGTATGACCGCTCAATACCAAATCGATTTTGTCAGTTTCTAAAAACTCCGAAAAATCAGGATTATGAGAAAGCAAAATTACAAAATCATCTGTTTTCGCGTCCCCGATAGTAGGCTCTAAATTCTGAGTATCGTGCCAAAAATCCCCAACCCCGCCAATCTTAAATCTCTCATTTCCTTCACTTATCCATACAGCTTCATTAAGTAAAATTTTTATATTAGCTTTATTCGCGGCTTCCAATATGCGTATCTTCCTATTATCCCGTAATACAGAATCATGGTTCCCAAGCACTCCATAAACTCCATATTTTGCTTTAATTTTACCAAAAATCCTAAAAGTATCATCAGCCAAATTAGGTTCTTTATTTATATAATCACCTCCAAGTAAAACCAAATCAGGATTTTGCTCATTTATTAGCCGTACAACTTTTTCCAATCTTTCCGTTGAAAAATAATGACCAAAATGAAAATCAGCCGCAAATATAATTTTTTTATTTTTAATAAATTCCGGAACATCTGAATCTATAATTTCATTGCTTTCAACTTTTAACTGAAAAGGCTCTATTAATGCCCAAGAAAAACAGATAAATCCAAAAATGAAGAAGATAATAAAAAATTTTTTTAACATTTACAAAAATAGAATTTAAATTATAGCTGGAAATTGCTTCCTAAAGTGCCAGATGTGGCTTTTGTTTGGCAAAAAATAATGTGAGCCCCGTTTACGGGGTGATCATTATTTTTTGGGAGAAAAAAGTCACAGATGGCACTTTAGGAAGCAATTTCTTATTTTCGTTCAACTTCAATAGTGCAGTTAGTGACCAAAGCCGCCAAAGCTCCGACAGCAGCTAAAATTGGTGCGATAACAGTCCCTAATACAGCGAAAGTTACAGGAATTTCCATTAAAACTTCTTTTTTCTCATTTTTTATGATTATTCTTCTTACATTTCCTTCTTTAATTAACTTTCTTATTTTTTTTAATAATTGATCTCCCGAAGCCTTAATTTCTTCCTTTGTTGATTTTTTATTATTTTCTTTTTCCTTAGAAGAAGTTTTTGTGTTTTTTGCTCCGGATTTATTTTTTACTATAACCATATTTAAAAGTTAAAAAATATTTTTGATTACTAAAATACTACCACAAATAAACAAATACTAAAACTCTCGACATTTATTATCTTAAAAACTAATCCTATTCAAAAAATAAATTCCCGCATTCAGGTAAACCGCAAAACTAACCCATACGATGTAAGGAATAAGAAGACTTGCTGCTAAAATATTATGCTTTGAAAAATAATATATTGTCATAAATATTGCTAACCACAAAAATACAATTTCAATTAATGCGTATAAGGGATTATGAAGGCCAAAAAACAAAATGGACCATAATGAATTTAGAATTAATTGGATCGCAAAAAAACTGTAAGCCGCGGATTTGTCGTCATCTTTAATTCTCAGAACAAAATCTATTATTCTGTCGAAAAAGTTTTTTTTAATATCCGTTACAATTATTAAGTATAATGCAAAACCCATCAATAAATATAAAACAATCCACGCAGGTCCAAAAAGCCATGAAGGAGGAGTAAAAGCCGGTTTTGAAAGCAAATTGTACCAGTCATTTATATTTGGAATAGTAAATATACTGCCGATAATACCCGCTAATTGACTTATTAATATACAAAACAGAAGAATAAAAAACTTTTTCATATTCGATTTTTTTAAATTTCAATATCGATTTTGGAATATTTATTCACCCTTCTTGCGAAAGCTAAAGCAATAATTCCAAATATTATTAAAAAACCACCTATTAAGATTGGTAGTAGATCAGGAAAAATTAAAATTAATAATCCTAAAACTATTGCGAAAATTCCGTTTAAAATTAAACTCCAAACAATATTCTTCATGAATTTAAAAACGTGTTCATATTTCATAAAAAAAGGTTTTAAATAATAATTTTAAGTTTTATTTATTTCTTCATGCGGGTTTAGTACTTCCTGATATTCTAACTCATAAATATGCAAAAATGCCAGCGTTAAAGTTAAAATTAATGGACCAAAAATTAAACCCTGAAAGCCGAAAGCAAACACGCCACCTAAAATAACAAGTAAAACCGCTAATGGATGCAATTCCGCCGATGACCCGATTAAATAAGGTTTGACCAAATTATCTGATAAGCTGACAACGACTAATCCCCAAATAAGCATAAGTACTCCGGCAAGAATTTTTCCGGTTGCAAAGAAGGAGATAGCAAAAGGAAGCCAAACAATCGATGTTCCCAAATAGGGGACAGGGGATAGTAAGGCAGCGATGCCGCCCCAAAAAACCGAATTATTCACACCTCCGACAAACAGTGCTATTCCCACTAAAAATCCTTGAATAATGGCAGCTCCAAAAACTCCAAATATCAGTGCTTTCATCAACTGATAAATTTTTTCCATTAACTCATCACGAAATTTAGGAGAAAGAGGCAGTAAACTTTTAAAATGATTTACAATAAATTTTCCCTCTTTCAAAAAATAAAAAATCGCTAAAATAAAAATCAATAAATGAACCGCGATAACAGATAAATGTTTTAATAAATTTTTTGTGTTTTCAAGAAGAAACCCGCTTATAGTACCGACAAAATCTCCCGCAACAGAAATAAAATTATTTGTTGAAATAAAATTTAGTCCTTGAAGGTCTTTGACAATGTTATAAATCCAAGGATATTTCTCCAATTGCGGTATGATTTCACTGCCATTTGTTTCAAAAGTTGCCACCTTCTCCGATATTACTTTGTAAGCATCAGTTGCTTGATTCATAAATGAAACAAAAAATAGCGCTAAAATACCATCTATTACAACAAAAACAAACAAAGTTGTTAAAATCGCCGATAAAATCTTAGGAAACTTTAATCGAATTTGTAAAAAATTGTGTACAGGATTAATGGCTGTGGCAATTATAGCGGCTATAAATAAAGTGCTTAAAAAAGATGAAACAAATATAAAAAGCACAATAATCAACAAAATCAAAGTCCCTAAAAGAAAATATTTCTGCAGATCTTTAACCACTTGATGATTTCGCTCCATTTTTGTTTATTTAATTAATTTTATTATTATCTAATTATAGCAAAAAATAAAGTCATTAAGCAATTACATGTTTCTCATACACTCCAATCAAATGCACCTTGCTCTTTTTAAAAAACTTATCCATCAAAAACTCCAAAAAACACGCGAATCTAAAAAGAATCTCATTAAAACTAATATAGCTTGGATCCCCATTCAAAATTAAATCCCTTTTCTTAAATCCAATATTCGAAAGTGTCCTATTAATCGTCCTCACAGAATTAATCCTATAAAACTTTGAAAAAGTATCATTCTCCTGCCGATTATAAAGCCTTTTTGTAAAAAAATCGTGAAATCTTTCAGGAATTAACCTTATTATCCAAACATTATAATTCCATGAATTCGGAGTTAAAAACATTACTTTCCCTGAAGGCTTCAAAACTCGATAAATTTCCTTAAATACCTTTTCCGGATCTTCAATGTGCTCCAATGTCCACGCACTAACAACCAAATCAAAAAAATTATCTTGAAATGGCAATTTTTCTGCTTTCCCCGGAAATTTATTTTTAATAAAAGAATTCTTATCAAGCGCCCTCTGATCCGGATCAATTCCATATGTTTCATTTGTCTTAGCATAGACATTCTTCATATATTCATTATGTCCACAACCAATGTCCAGAATCTTACTCCCTTTCATCAAAAACCCATCAATAATTTGTCTATAGACACTCTGACTATCCTCCCATCCTTTATTCTTTTGTCTATATTTCTCCCGATAAAATTCCTGTTTATTCATACAATTTTTTAAAATGTCTATCGCATAATAACATTTTTATCCAACTTTAGACAAAAATGTCTGCAAATTTTGTCCTCTTATTTATAAAACTTCTTAATCCAAATTTTTTTAACTTTAAAAATAGATAAACTTGATAAAATAAATGCCAAAGCCGGAATGATCGCATTTATAAAAGGATCAGGCAATTTCGCCAACAAGAAAAAAATTAAAACAACAATGTAAGTAAATAAACAAACAATAATTTTTCGAGTCCAACTCGTTTCCCAAGCTTTATCCGCTTCCACTCGCTTGTTTCTGGCTTTTATTATTTCAATTTCTTTTAAAATTTCATCATTTTTCATAATTGCCCAACAATAACAATATAATTTTTCCCATATTTTTTCGCGCATTTAGGACAAGTCGTATACCACATATACATTTTTTGAATTTCTAAATTTTTCTCCTGCGCGTATCTTTCGAAGTCCTTACACCATTTGCCTGTTTCTTTGTAATTACCCTCATAAACTTTAAACAAAAACTTTCCACTTGATTTTACATTTTCAATATCCTTAATCTCTTTATTTACAGCCACATAAAGATCCATATTCCATTTTGAAGTATGATCAGAAAGACAAAGCCAATCATCACTTAACTTTGCGCCGGCAGCTTCAACTTTTTTCATCATTCTCGTAATAACTTGCCCAAAATTAATAGGCATATAAAACAAAGAAAAAACTTTATCTTTAATAAACAACTTATCCTTCCATTCAACAATTTTCCCATCCCAAGGCGCAGGATCAAATTTCGGACAACATTCAGGTTTTTGATTAGTGTCGTTCATGTAAAAAAATAAATAAATTCGAATTCCTATTGCTACATACTAATTACTAGATACTAAAATTTGCGCCAAATAAGTACGTTAAAATACAAATTTAGCAATAGTGTGAGCAATAGTAACTAGGGAAAAATTTGCCAGGTGCAAATTTTTGGCGGAGGGACTGGGATTCGAACCCAGGAGACTCCAGGGGAGCCTAACGGTTTTCAAGACCGCCGCGTTCGACCGCTCTGCCATCCCTCCGAAAATTAATCCGAAGCTCATGTTATCAAAATATAAAGAATTATCAATATAAAAATTTTCTATCAATAAAATTTAGATTCCGAAGGTTGACATAATTTGAATTTATGTATTATATTATGTTCTCTTTAAAAACCTCTAAAATAATTATGAATGCTTAGTGTAGAGAGAGAAAAAGTATCAGAGATTTTAAATTTATCGGCTGAGAGGGCAATTCAAAATACTCCTTTCAGTGAGGTGTTTAATAAACAAAAAACTCATTTAACAGAATTGTTTGCCAGGTTTTTGGAAACTTTAAATCCGAGAGTCGATTTTGAAAATATAACTGAAGCATGCGAAAAAAATTATCTTGAAATTTTTGAAGATTTTGAAAAAAAATTGACAGATGAATTAGTAAAAAAAGAAGATTATGAGAAAATGCGGAGTAAAATCAGAAAAAATATTAAAATTTTAATAAGAGAAACAGCAACTGATTATTTTCTAAGACAATATCAAATCGAGTGTTTGGAAAGTATCCAAAATGCTATTGATCAAGGTAAAAAGACATGTTTAATTCAACTGCCGACAGGTACCGGAAAAACTATAGCATTTAGTTTTTTACAAGAATATTTAGGAATCAAAGGAAAAATGCTTGTTTTAGCTCATAGAGATCAATTATTAAAACAAGCTGATGACAAAATTCGCAAAGTAAATCCGGAATTGGAAACCACTATTTTAAGCGGAAAATCAAAAAAATATAATTTTGAAGCGAATGTCATAATCGGATCAGTTCCTGCGTTGGGACAAAAAGGCAGTAAAAAACTATTGCAAATTGATCCTTCAAAAATATGCATAGTGATTACCGATGAAGCGCATCATGCTACAGCAGATACTTATACGAGAATATTTGAATATTTACGAGAAAGTAATGATGAAATTTTGCATGTTGGCTTTACCGCAACTCCGATTCGTAGTGACAAACAAGATTTAAAACAAGTATATCCTGAATTAACGTATTCCATGAGCCTCCGCCAAGCCATACAAGAAGAATGGTTGGCAAGAATTATCGGTTATCGCGTAAATACTAAAACAGATTTATCTAATGTAGCTTCAGGAATTGGTGATTTAAACCAAGCGCAATTAGGAGAAGTAGTTAACACAGAAGAAAGAAATCAAAAAGTGATAGATGCTTATTTACAGCATGCAAACAACAAAAAAACATTAGTTTTTGCTGTAGATATTCAACATTCAAAAGATTTAGTAAAAAAATTTACCAGTACAAATGTAAAAGCAGTTCATGTTGATGGAAATACACCTGATGAAGAATTGGAAAAATATTTTAAACAACTTAAAGAGGGAAAATTAAACGTAATGGTAAATTGCAGCTTATTAACTGAAGGTTTTGATTGTCCAGAATTAGAAGCAATTATTATGGCCAGACCTACAGAAAGCGCTTTACTATATGAACAAATGTTAGGTAGAGGAACCCGCAAAATTAAAGGCATAAAAGAAGAAATGGTTTTAATCGATTTGGTTGATAATTCCCAACGGCATGCCTTGATAGACGCTGCTAAATTATTTGGTATAACAGGCAAGAAGAAGGAAGGTGATTTAGTAGATTTAAAAGAACACGAAGACAAGGAGGAAGAAATAAAAAGAATTGCTAAAATGAAGAAAAAGCAAGGTTTTGATAGCAGTGAAAAAATGGATTTCTTCCGAGATTATCCAGAAATTGAAAATTCAGATGTGTTTTTTGTCGGTCAGCATGGATCGTTCCGAGTATATTTACCAGATCAGCGAGTCATACATTTAGGCATGGATATATTAGGAAATTGGACAACAGTATTTCCCAATAATTACAGAAAATCTTTTGACAATCTACAAGAGGCTGTTAAATGTATTGAAATATGGTTAAATCAAAATGCTGTTAACTTAAAACATTTTTGGCACAAAAAACATTTGGAATGGATGGAAGAGAATGCTACAGAAAGACAACTATCCTTTTTACAAAAAATAATAAAATTTGTAGAAAAAGCATATCCACAATTTTTACTGGAAATTAAAGAAAAAAGAATAAATAAAAAAAATGCCAATATTATTTTAAGTGATTATACGGAAAAGCAAAATGTTCGAGGAACTGAATCAAAAAAAACAATAGATAAACCCGCTTCTCAACAACAATTATATGTGCTTAACAAAAGATTAAAGACACTAAGAAGAATAAAACCTGGATTTACATTGGAAGATATAACATCAGATGAAGCTTGGAAAGCAGTCAAATATTGTAAAGATTATGACATGCCTGAAGATGATAATTTTATACCGGCATCAGATTTTCAAGTCGACATGTTAGCGGGAATAAATGGAGAGGATAAACGAAAATATTTTTCACAACTACCATATCAGGAAGCTAAGAGATTACTGGACAACACAAAAATGAAAAAATAGACAATATTCAAACCGAAAATTAGAAAAAACATTAAAAATCTGCTATAACTAAAACATTAAAAGTATAATTACTTCTAATGGACAATAAATTCATAGCAAATATCTTAAGAGAAATCGGAGAAATTTTGGAAATCCAAGGAGAAAATCGATTCAAAATATTATCCTATAATCGTGCCGCGGATATTCTGGAAAATTATCCATATGATCTGGAAGAAATCGTTGAAAGAGATCCGAAACTTCTTTTGGAAATACCCGGAATTGGAGATTCTATAGCGGAAAAAATTGAAGAACTGGTTTTAAGGGGAGAAATTAAATTTCACCAACAGCTACTTAAAAAATTTAATCACAAACTCCTCGAATTATTAAATATTCGCGGAATAGGTCCGAAAAAAGTACGTTTATTTTCTGTTCAATTGGGAATTGAAGATATCGAACAATTGGAAGCCGCGGCTAAAAGCGGTGCCCTCGCGACGCTCCCCAAAATGGGTAAAAAAAGCGAATCTGAAATATTGGAGGCAATAAATGAATACAAACAACACAAACTCAGATATTTACTTCCGTATGGGTTACAAACAGCTGAAAAATACATTGCTTATCTAAGCAAAAGTCCGGATATCAAAAAAGTTGAATATGCGGGATCATTAAGACGTCGAAAAGAAACTGTAGGCGATATTGACATTCTCACTACAGGCAAAAATAAGAATAAAATCATGGATTATTTATGTTCTTTCCCCGGAGTTACCAAAGTTTTAGCTAAAGGGAGTACAAAATCCAGTGTACTTGACGAAACCGGCATACAAATAGATTTACGCATTGTTGAAAGTGATGAATATGGCTCGGCATTGCAGTATTTCACAGGTTGTAAAGATCATAACGTAGCCATGCGCGAAATAGCCAAAAAAAGAGGCTATAAAATCAGCGAATACGGTGTATTTAAAAAAGAAAAAAAAGTAGCCGGCAAAACAGAAGAAGAAGTTTATAAAATAATGGGATATCCTTATATAGAACCTGAATTAAGAGAAAATCGCGGAGAATTTGAAGCTGCTCGTGCCGGAAAATTACCGAAATTAATAGAATACAAAGACCTAAAAGGCGATCTACACATGCATTCTGTATGGAGCGACGGATCGCAAAGTATCATTGAAATCGTTAAACAAGCCAAAAAACTGGGATTTAAATACATCGCTATCTCTGATCACTCACAATCGTTACGGGTTGCCAAAGGATTAGATGAAAATTCGATTTTAGTTCAAATTGAAGAAATACAAAGGCTCAGAGAAAAAGAAAAAGACATTTTAATTTTAACCGGAGCTGAAGTTGATATCTTGGAAAACGGAGATTTGGATTTTTCGAATAAGATTTTATCAAAGTTAGATATAGTTATTGGTTCAGTACATTCAAAATTCAGATTACCACGAGACGAACAAACAAAAAGAGTAATTAAAGCCCTGAACAATCCATATTTGAAAATTTTGGGACATCCTTCAGGCCGACTTCTTTTAAAAAGAGAGCCTCTTCAATTGGATATGGAAGCCATAATCAAAGAAGCCGCAAAAAATAAAAAAATATTGGAAATCAATTCAAATCCGCAAAGATTAGACTTAAATGACTACTATATAAAAATGGCCAAAGATATGAATGTCAAATTTGCCATAAACTCTGATTCTCATCACACAGACCAATTCGCCTATTTAAAATTTGGGATTTTCCAAGCCCGTCGCGGTTGGTTGGAAAAAACAGACGTAATAAATACAAGTAATGATATTCTAAAAGCGTTTAAAACATAAAAATCAGCGATCATTTATAAGTTGTCAGGAATTAAATGCGACATTTCTGATCACTAATTCCCCCCATACCAACCAATCGCCTTCTTAACCCCTTCCTCAATCGGCGTTTTAGGCTTAAAACTAACCTTTTTTGAAATCTTTGAAATATCCGCGATATATTTGATTACCTCTCCGGTCCTATTTTTCGATAAAATAATTTTACTTTTACTGTTTAAATTTTGTTTCACTAGCTTGGCTACATCGAAAATCCGTATACCTCTGCCAAATGAAATATTGTAAGTGTCGTTTTTTGCTGAATCAAACTTTTTTATGCAATTCAAAACCGCTGAAATTGTGTCATCTATATAAGTAAAATCGAGGAGCTTCTCTTTCCCGAATATCACCAAATCCTTATTTTTTTTTGCCAGTCGGATAAACAAAGGAATTACTCTATTGCTTTCATCATACATACCGTAAACATTTGAAAATCTGACAATGATAAAATCAATACCATAGCATTCTTTGTAAGCATGTATTAGTGCCTCTCCTCCAATTTTAGAAGCCGAATAAGGGCTTTCGCAATTAATAATATCCGCATCCTCTTCCTTATGAATTATATTCTTTGTATTACCATAAACTTCCCTACTGGATGCGAACATAAACTTTTTAATATTATTCTTTCGACAAAATTCCAAAGTATTATATAACGTTATAAAATTATCTTTTGCTAAATCCGGATTTTCGACCAAATCATATACCCTCGCATTCGCCGCAAGATGTACAACCATATCAATTTTTTTTGGTAATTTTGAAAAAGCTTTTTTGCTTCTCAAATCACCGATAATCGTATTTTTGTCTACACTTTTTTGCCATTTGTTTTTTTTCTTATCTATACCTATAATCTCAACCTTTTCTTTCATCAAAACCTCGCATAATCTAGTGCCGATTGTGCCGCTTGAACCTGTAATTAGGATTTTCATATAAATAATTTTAAGTTAAATTTTCATCTCTCCAATAAATCCAAAAACCATTAAAGCAATTATCGCGAATAAAGTAAATTATGATATTAAGAATTTTCTTGAAAATTTGACCTGAATAAGCTATAATCAAAAGATAAAATAAATATAAAAAATTAAAAATGTTTAAGAAAAAAATTATATTCCTTTCATTTTCAATTATCTTATTGATTTTCGTATCAAAAAATGAAAATTTTCTTAGATTATCGGAAAATCTTATAGTTAGAATTTTTGATGGTGAAAGAGCTTCCAATATTCAAACCCCCATTGAGAATTTGCAAGAAAATACATCGCCGGTTTTTGAAAATTTAAATATTCAGCAAAACAAAATATTGAAAATTCTCCTGTTATAAATGAAATACAAGAACAAACACCTCCGGCTTTAACTCCGAATCCTGAAATAATGGAAGATATTCAAATTCCGGAAATAGTTGAAAATGTGGTTAATGAAATGCCTCTGATAAATACACCCGCGACTTCTGAAATAATCCCTAAAATAACAGAATCCCTTTCTTTTCGAAATCAAAAATGTCTACGAAATTCTTTAAGAAACAGTCTTGAAAGTATTAATGATGAAAATAAAATAGATATCATATTAAGCTATAAAAATATATCCATTGAAAACAATAATATCATTCAGGAAATTGAAAATTTTCTTAATCAAACAAAACTTCCTTTCCGAAAACATACTTTAATCGATGCTGTTTCCATAAGACAAATAGAGAAAAGACAGGTTAGAGAATTGTTGAACGAACTTAAAAGCAAATCCATCTTAAATGATGAAACTTTAAATGACGAAGATGATAAACAAAAAATCGCGAAATGTAATGTATATCTGGAATATGATCATAAATTAACATTAAAATTAAACTCTTCAAATAAATATATTGAATCCGGGCGGGTTCATGACGATTTAAAAATTAACGGTGCAGGAATAAAAGTAGCCATATTGGACACGGGAATCGACATTCATCACCCGGGATTCAGTAATCAAATTATTGATTCCATCGATTATACCGGAGAGGGAGTTTATGACTTAAATGGTCATGGAACTCATGTCGCTTGCATTGTCGGATGCAATAAAGGCGAATATCTGGGCATAGCTCCGGAAGCGAAATTGATTAATATTAAAACCACCGGCAAAGAAGGTGAAGGAAGTATGTCTGATACTATTTCCGGTCTGGAATATGCTTTAAAAAAAGAAGCGGACATTGCCAATATCAGTTTAGGTGCTTTGATAGAGAACTGCGATGGCTCGGATGCTTTATCGCGAGCTGTTGACGAGGCTTACAACGAAGGTTTGTTTGTAATAACCGCAGCCGGCAATTTCGGTCCGAAAAAAAATACAATTTCAACTCCCGGATGCGCGCAAAAAGCGCTGACAGTAGGCGCTGTTGATGAAAGTGGTTATATAGCGGATTTTTCTTCACGCGGCCCCACAACCGATAATCGCTTCAAGCCGGACATTTTTGCTCCCGGGGTAGACATTACCTCTGCCTGGATCGATGAACAATATGTGGTAATAGATGGAACCAGCCAAGCCGCTCCTCATGCTGCCGGCGTCGTAGCCTTATTAATGTCCGCAAACCCCAATTTGAATAATGATGAGATTAAAAATGTCTTAAATTTGACATCGGATAGCCTTGGCAAAGAATATGATTATCTTGGTAATCAGGGAATTATCAATGCGTTTGACGCGATTTCCCCTTATGTGGAAGAGGTTGAATATGAGCAAGAAATAAAAGAACCGGCTAAAGATACTGCAGAACAGGTCCCGGTCAAAAATACTCCTTTGAAAGAGGAAAATTTTTCTGAAGATTCAATAATGCAAGAAAATTCAACTATTGATATTAATTTTAAATTTGATGATAAATCAGAATCAGTATCCGATTTGAATGAAGCTCAAGCAAATTTACAGAAATGTTTAAATAATTCTCAGCAATCAGAGCAAAAAAAGGAATGTCAGAAGATATTTCTCGATAATCAGATCAAAATTAAAAAACAAGAATTGGACAAAGAGAATAAAGAAAAAACAAATAAACTAAATCAAAACTTACTGCTTCTAGGTCAGGAAAGCGGAAAAATTAATGATAATGCTAAAACAAAATTAAGAACAATTTTAGATCAAATAAATAAAACAATTTTAATCGATAAAGCAAATGAAATTATTTTTGAAGAAACTAACAATTTAATATTAAAAATCAAAAATAATGAAATAAAAATTCAAGATATAGAAAGCTTGGAAAAAATTTTCATAGATCAGATAGATAGAAATACAGAAGAAAAATACCAAAAAAATTATATACCATTTAAAGATGTAGATGATAATAAATGGTTTTTCACATTTGTCGATGAAGTAAAAAAATTAAAAATTGTTTCCGGATACACTGATCTGAAGGGTAATCCAACAGGTGAATTTGGACCATCAAATTTAACCACAGTGGCGGAAGCCCTAAAAATGGCTTTAGAAAGTTCAGGATATGGCCAATCAATTTCAAATGGCCGACCTCAAAATAAAAAAGCCGAAAATCATTGGGCAATGAAGTATTATTTAAAGGCGGAAGAGCTGAAATTAGATATAATAAAAAATATTTTAGACGATCCAAACAGGCCGATTACGCGTGAAGAATTTGTCAAATTACAGTTGGAAGTATTCAAAATAACACCATTAACTACCTACTCTCCTATTTTTTCCGACATTGATGAGAAATCTGATTTTTCCGGTTTCATTTATCGAGCTTATCAAGATGGAGTAATTTCCGGCGATAGTGAAAAAAACACTTTCCGACCGCGAGATAATATTAATCGGGCAGAATTGGCAAAAGTTCTTGTTCAATCGATTAACACCTATAAAAAATAATCATGTCAGTAAGAAAGAAATATTTTATCATATTTATCCTATTATTTAGCCTGACTATATTAACAAATTATAGTAACTTTTTTACAGATGTAATTCAAACTCAACAATCCGGACCAACTCAACCGCCACCAACTCAGGAAATAAAAGAATCCACTACTGAGCCACCAACTCAGGAAATACAAGAGCCGCCACCTCCGCCACCAACTGAGCCAATAACGCAACAAACGACACAACCAACCACTCTTCTGCCCGCAGAAACGCCTTCAACCACTCTAACTAATGAGCCCCCTGTTAATACTTTAAATCCTCAAACCAATTCCCAACCGATTCCTGAAGAAAATAAAGATAGTGCTCCTGAAGAGAATCTTCCTATAAATCCGCCACCCCCGCCACCGGCACCAAGAGAAATAAGTTGTTTGGAAATGAATATAATAGAAGAACAATGTAAAGATCAGGAATATTTGAAGAATAACATTGAGAAATTTAAAGAAGAAGAATGTATTGAAAATGAAGATTGTAGTAATCCCGAAAACCTGGAAAGGCAATGTTTGGAATACTCAGGAATTCACGGCCCTGATAAAAATTATTGGTTAAACGTTAGGAAAGGCATGAATTGCGAAATTCATGAATATTTATTTAAGACTTATGGCAGAAATTGTTCCGCTCAAAGAATATTTACGAATACAGCGGTCTTAAAAACAATTTGTAGAAAAGTGGAGCTTGAAGGAGTCTTGCCAAAAATATCCGTGAAACAAAAAGCGGAAAAAAAAGAAGCACCCCAATCCCTGCCTGAAGATCAAACTAAAACAGAAACTCCAAATAAAGAGGAAATTTCTCCTATTATAGAGGATGAAAAATTACCTTCGAATATTGTTTATAAAACTAACAGCGGCGATACTGCATTATTGAATAAAACATCTGAAAGTAATATAGAAATAAAAGAAGAACCTGAAATTAATAATGAAAATAATGAAACAACAAATACACATCAAGACATATATGAACAAAAAATAAAAGAATTTGAACAAAGCCTAAATGAAAGCTTTGGTAATATTGAAAAAATAATTACTGAGAAACAAAAAGAACTGGAAGCGAAATTGTCGGAAATAGCGGAAAAAAAGATAAATGAGCTCGCGCGAATTGAAAAAATAAAACAAGAAAAAATAAATGATATAAATATTTCTGAAGTACAAAAACAAATAGAAAAGATAAATCAGAAGGCTGAAGTAATAGAGAATAAAATTGAAGAAATCCAAAATAGAGAGCGGAAAAGAGAAATAATGGTTCCTCGAGAATTAAAAAATGATGTGGAAAAATCAGTGGTTGATCTTGCCGAAAAAATGAATAAGCAAGATGGATATTTGGATGTGATTATAGATTTTAAAGATCTTAAGTTAAATGCCTCTCAACTCGCAATTATATCGAGAAGCAGCTCGCAAACTACGAATTTGGGCGACCACCGCGCAGTTGTTAAATTTACACCTGAACAATTTCAAAATTATCTTTCAATAGCTCCCATTGTAAGCAAAGAGCAAAAAATCCAGAGGGATTATGATTTGCGCTTGTGGCTTGATACATCATCAACCTATATTGGGTCAACAGTTGTTCAGTCTGACATGGGATTCACCGGAAAGAATATTAAAGTCGCAGTTTTAGACACTGGTATTGAGCAAGATTTTCCCGGATTAAAAGACCGCGTAATCGATGCGATAGATTTCACCGGAGAAGGTGTCGGCGATAAAAACGGTCATGGAACTCATGTCGCGTGTATCATCGGATGTAACGATAAAATATACAAAGGAAACGCCCCGGGAGTCGAAATTTTGGATGTCAAAGTAATGAAGTCGGATGGCTCCGGAAAAATGTCTTATGCAATTGATGGAATAGAATGGGCGATAGAAAAAGGAGCAAATATTATAAATATAAGCTTGGGTGCGAAAATCGACTTATGCGATGGCACGGATTTACTCTCGGAAGCGGTAAATGAAGCTGTTGAAAAAGGAATAGTGGTTATAACAGCAGCCGGCAACTTCGGACCTGATGCTGAAACTGTTTCTGCTCCGGGTTGTTCCGAAAAATCACTAACAGTAGGCGCGGTTAACGAAAATAAGGAAATCGCTTTATTCTCTTCCATTGGTCCCACAGCTGATGGTCGGATAAAACCGGATATTTATGCTCCCGGCGTAGATATAACTTCCGGATGGATAGATGGAACTTATGCGATAGTGAATGGAACAAGCCAAGCAGCTCCGCACGTGGCTGCGGTTGCGGCATTATTGTTGGAAGCAAATCCATCGCTAACACCTGAAGATATAAAAAATATTTTAGTAAGTACCGCAACTCCGATTACAAATCAAGAGCAAGGGATTGTTGACGCTTATAATGCGCTTTATCTCTATTCAAGTATAAAGAAAACCGATATTGTCGCAAATCAAAATACTGCTCAAAAAAAGCCCAGAAAAAAAATATCAATGGCTGAAAGAAAGATAAGTGTTCATCAGCAAGCTGTTCAAAATACTAGAAATGCTCGCGAGGAATTAAAACTATGCAGATTGGGAGCAAGGGATGACGAAGAAATTAAAAAAGATTGCTTGCAGGATTTTTTAAAAAAACAAATAAAAAATCAAAAAGAAAGATTGACATCGGAAGAAAAAGAAAAAATAAAAATTGTTCAACAAAATGCCATAAAAATTAATGAATTAAGCAAGAATGCTGGAGACAATGAAGATATATTTAAAAAAATTGCTTCAACTTTGTACTTTTCCGCGTTTAGCGGTCCGAGTCTTCAGGAAATGGCTGATAAATCAAGCGAACTTATTAGAGACATAGAAACTAAAAATCCAATATTGTCGAGTAAAATTAAACAATTTATAAAATTATACCAGCAAAAAAAAGATGAATCTATTATTGACGGATATATAAGAGGATTAATTCCTTTTAAAGATATCGGTGAAAATACATGGTATTTCAGCTATATAGAAGATGTTAAAAACAGAGGAATTATAAACGGTTATAAAGATGAAAATGGAAATCCGACCGGATTTTTCGGACCGGAAAATCCATTAACAATAGCCGAAGCAGTGAAAATCTTTTTGGAAAGCGCAAAAATTAAACCAAGCATCTCACTGGAACCGCCACAACATTATTTGTTCACAAAACATTGGGCGGAAAAATATCTTCAAAAATGTGAAGAATTAAATCTAAGTTTATTTAAAAATGCTGATTTGGATCCAAATCGCTATATTACAAGAGAAGAAGTCGCCACATTTTTAATGGAAATATTTAAACTTCCTCAAGTTTCTAAAATTGATCCGATTTTTAAAGACGTAAATTCCAATTCAAATTTTGCTGAAAATATTTACAGTATCTATGCCTTGGGAATCGTTTCCGGCGACCATTACAATAATACTTTTCGTCCATACGACCAGATAGCCCGCGCGGAAATGGCAAAAATCATCATAGAAACATTGCAGCTGTTATCAAAATAGATAATTTAAAAATCAAGTTTGATTTTTATACTTAAATAGAGATAATGAAACATTCTATTCTCAATATTTAATATATGGAAAATAATAACTTTTTACATAAAAATGTGGATCAACAAACCATCAACAATGATTATTCCGCTTCATCGGGAAACAACACTTTTGATGGGCAAAATCTCACAAAAGGTAATATTCTAAAACAATTATGGTCGCTCGCCTGGCCTATGATGCTGTCTGTTTTCTTTTATACCCTCTACAACATAGTTGATGCGTTTTGGGTAAGCAAATTATCACCGGAATCCATTGCCGCGGTTAGTATATCTCAAATTACTTTATTTATAATGATCTCACTCGGTTTCGGTATAACTATAGGTTCAGGAGTGGTTATGGCAATGTATATCGGCGCTAAAAATATTAAAGAAGCAGAACGGGTCCTTGGACAATCCTTTGTCTTATCGGCAATTGCAGGTGTAATATTTACGGTAATTTCATTAATATTTAGAACTCAACTTTTAATTGCTTCAGGAGCTAGCGGTCTTATATTTGATCCGGCTTTACAATATTTTACTATAACGGCGGGAGGTTCGATTTTATTTTTTATTCTAATCACTATAATGTTCGCTTTTAATTCCCAAGGCGATACTTTTACACTTACAAAATTATTTGCGTTTTCTACATTGATTAATATCGTTTTAGATCCAATTTTAATATTTGGTTGGTTTGGAATTCCGCCAATGGGCATTTCCGGTGCCGCCATCGCTACCTTAATATCCCAAGCAGCATTTATAGTGGTAGCGATTCGTTCATTATCAAACCCGAAACGAAATATCCGTTTTCATTTCTACAATCTTACATTCAAACGGGAATCAGTAAAAAAAGTTTTGGATATTGGCATCCCTGCGGCTTTAACGCAGGTAATAAATCCGATCGGTGTAGCTGCGCTTACATTCATAACATCTTTAGGATTTTTAGAGGCCGGAGCAATAGCTTTCAGTCTTGGATTTAGAATAGAATTTTTTGCTTACTTGCCGGCTGTGGGCTTTGGTTTCGGTGCGATGGCCATGATCGGCCAAAGCATAGGAGCGGGAAATTTGGAGAGATCTAAACAAGTTTTCAAAAAAGCCTTGAAATACGGGTTTCTGGGAGCTGCTGCTTTAGGAATTTTAGCTGTAATTTTTGCGGCTCAATTAACCCGCATATTTACTGAAGATCCTTTAGTAACAAAATATACACTCTACTACATTTGGATCGTAGCGTTAAGTTATGGTTTTTTGGCTGCGATGATCGTGGAAGCAAGCGTTTTTCAGTCAATGGGCAGATCATGGCCCGGTTTTTGGATAATTTTTTTGCGATTTTTTGTACTCACCATCCCTTTAAGTTATATTTTTACACAATTATTGGATTTTTCCATTCAAGCAATCTGGATAAGTTTAATTATAGGAAATATCATTTCAGCAATTTTTGGCTATATCTGGATAACAAAGACATTGAACAAAATCAGTTTTAAAGAAACCCCGATCTGATCAGTATCAGGTTTGATCAGTATACTTGCTAACTCTTTTCCACTTTACTATACTCACCATGCAAGATTATTTAACAAACTGATTCATGCACAAGTATATCTATACTTTCAAGGAAGGAAATAAAGAGATGAAAGGATTATTGGGTGGGAAAGGCGCGAATTTGGCGGAAATGACCGGTCTTGAATTGCCTGTTCCTCAAGGATTTACTATCACAACAGAAACTTGCTTACTATATTTAAATAATCAATCATTCCCGGATAATTTTGATCAGGAATTCGATCAAAGAATAGCGGAATTGGAAGAATCAACCGGTAAAAAATTTGGAGATTTTAAAAATCCATTATTGGTATCGGTAAGATCCGGCGCGAAATTCTCAATGCCCGGGATGATGGATACGGTTCTAAATCTAGGTCTTAATGATTTAACTGTAAAAGCATTAACCGAAAATACTCAAAATCAAAGATTCGCGTATGATTCCTATAGACGCTTTATAACGATGTTCGGCAATGTGGTTTTAGGAATAGATCACGATAAATTTGAAGATATTCTTCACCATATGAAAGAAGAAAAAGGCATTGAATTTGATACGGAATTAAATGCTGAAGATTTAATAATTCTAGTGGATAAATACAAAAAACTCGTACTTGATGAAACTAAAATCACGTTCCCGGAGCAGCCTCTTTTACAGCTAAAATTAGCCATAGAGGCTGTTTTTAATTCATGGAATAATGAAAGAGCTATATATTATCGCAAAATGAACGGAATTCCGCATAGTTTGGGAACTGCTGTAAATATTCAGGAAATGGTCTTTGGAAATATGGGGGATGATTGTGGCACCGGAGTCGCTTTTACCAGGAATCCGTCAACAGGTGAAAATATATTTTACGGTGAATATTTAACGAATGCGCAAGGAGAAGATGTAGTCGCGGGAATACGAACACCAAAAGACATAAATTATTTAAAACAAGAAAATCCAAAAATTTACAATCGGCTTTATGAAATCAGAAATATACTCGAAAATCATTATCGTGATATGCAGGATATTGAATTTACAATAGAAAAAGGAAAATTATTTATATTACAAACAAGAAATGGGAAAAGAACCGCTCACGCAGCAGTCAAAATCGCCCATGATATGATAGAGGAAGGATTGGAAACAAAAGAAGAAGCTTTATTAAAAATTAATCCCCTCCAATTAACTCAGCTATTACATCCGTCTTTAGACCCAAAAGCCAAAAAAGAAGTCATAGCGAAAGGATTGCCGGCTTCCCCGGGAGCAGCATGCGGTAAAATTGTGTTTAACGCGGATGATGCTTATGAATGGAATGAAAATGCTGAAAAAGTAATTTTAGTACGCAAAGAAACAAGTCCTGAAGATATCCACGGCATGAACGCGGCTCAAGGTATTTTAACTTCAATGGGAGGTATGACCAGTCATGCCGCGGTAGTAGCACGCGGAATGGGTAAATGTTGCATCACGGGTTGCAAAGATATAAAAATTAACAAACACGACAAAACAATGAAAATTGGAGACTTGATTTTGCAAGAAGGAGATATCATCACATTAAATGGATCAACAGGAGAAATTATTATAGGAGAAGTCGCGATGAAAGATCCGGAAATGACAATAGAATGCCAAAAAATAATGGAATACGCTGATCAAATCAGAAGTTTAAAAATAAGGGTAAACGCGGACACTCCTCACGATTCAAAAATAGGTCGTGAATTTGGAGCCGAAGGTATAGGATTATGCCGCACCGAACACATGTTTTTCCAGGAAGAACGTATTGATTGCGTAAGAGAAATGATTTTATGCAAAAACTCAGAAGGCAGAAAAGCAGCATTAAAAAAACTATTGCCAATGCAAATTAAAGATTTTCGAGAAATTTTCAAAGAAATGGATGGCTTGCCCGTAACTATCAGACTTCTTGATCCGCCTCTTCACGAATTTATGCCTGAAAGTGATGCTAAAATTGAAAAGTTATCCAACGAAATGGATATGTCATTCGATGAATTAAAAGAAATTATTCAAAACTTGCACGAAGTAAATCCAATGTTAGGCCATAGAGGCTGCAGATTGGGCATAACCTATCCGGAAATATATGAAATGCAAGTAGAAGCCATATTAAAAGCCGCGAATGAAGCAACCTTGCAAAATATTCAAGCATTGCCCGAAATAGAAGTCCCTTTGGTAAGCGATGTAAGAGAAATCAGAGAAGTTAAAAAAATTATTTCAAAAGTAGTCGAAAAAATGAAAAATGAAATAAATTTCGAATACAAAATCGGTACCATGGTTGAGCTTCCAAGAGCGTGCATAACTGCTGATCAATTTGCGAAAGAAATCGATTTTATCTCTTTCGGCACGAATGATCTGACTCAAATGACATATGGTTTAAGCCGCGACGATGCCGGAAAATTCCTATTCTATTATCTGGATAATAATATTATGGAATTTAATCCCACGGAAACCATAGACCGTGAAGGAGTAGGTAGCTTAATGAAAATTTGCGTAAATTTGGCCAGAAAAGAAAATAAAGAAATTGATATTGGTATATGCGGCGAACATGGAGGAGATCCGGCATCAGTTGAATTTTGCCATGAAATAGGTTTGAATTCAGTCAGTTGTTCTCCGTATAGAGTACCTATTGCCAGACTGGCTGCGGCTCAAGCGCAAATCAAAGAAAATATAAAAAAAAGAGAGGCGGTCTCTCCCGAACGAAACATAAAAAATTAGGAAATTATCAACCGGCCCAGCCAAGTTTGTTTCTCAGTGATTTATAATACCAATAATCTTTCATTCTTAAGATTGGAAATGTTCTGTGAGATTTTCTGATTTTAATTATATCCCCATGTTTAAGAGGAAAAATTATCTGCCCATCCACGGTTAAACCGATATCTGAAGCATCCTCATTTCGTCTTTCAGTTTCCAAAATCACTCTGATTTGTTTATCATTGGGAATTACAATTGGCCTATAGCTAAAACCGGTAGGACAGATCGGAGTAATTAGTATGCCTTCAATTTGAGGATGAATAATCGGTCCGTTCGCGGACAATGAATGCGCTGTCGAGCCTGTTGGAGTAGCTATGATTAAGCCGTCCGCTTTAATTATACTCACTTTCCTTCTTTCGACTTCAGTTCTTAAAGTTATAAGCCGCGCAAAATTACCCTGGTTGATAACAGCTTCATTCAAAGCTATCGTCGTAAATTCCTTTTTCCCTTCCCTATATACAGTAACTCTTAAAAGCCTCCTATAATCTATAATAAAACTTTTTTCCAGAAAAATTCTATTTAAATTGGAAAAAAGATTTTTTTTATCAAATTCAGTTAAAAACCCCAAAGTACCTAAATTTAAAGTAATAATCGGAACAATTCTTCTCTTGGGAGTTAAACGCGCGGTTTTAAGCACCGTACCATCCCCCCCTAAAGTAATCACAGCATGAGCTTTTTTTAAAATATCAGCTTTAGAATAAAATTTTTTACAATTAGCTGCTTTATACGAATTTTTATCAAAAATTGCGTTTTTTTTTATTTTTTTTAAATATTTAATTAATTCGCGAAAAATAACCTTATTCTCTTCCAGCTTTTTATTTGCAATAATACCAATGATTTTCATTAAAATAATTATTGATTTGCCTATATCATAGCAGAAAACATATATTTTTGTCTATCATCAAGCATGTAATAATAATTAACTTTCATTTACACAAATATATGCTATTTTATTAACGAAATAATTAACTAAAAAATATGATCTCCAGAAAAATCAAAAACGAGATTAAAAGCATGCCTATTTTGGAAAAAATTCTGGGAATTGCATTTATATTGGGAATCTTGAGCCTGTTTATGCCTTGGTATAAAGAGAATGATGTATGGGGCACCAAAGGCGATCAGTTTACAGGTCTAACAGGTCCTTTATTTTTAATCGGAGTTATTATTTTAACCATAAATTTGATAGGGTTTTATATTTATATTAAGGACAGAATCCTTCATAAAGAAATAACTTTAAAACTGCCTGAAAATCTAATTCTTTTAAGTGCCGGTGCTATTACGATCCTCTTTAACGTCATAATCTATTCTATATATTTTCATACTAAATTTAGAGTTTATGACGTCAGAAAAGAAGTAAAATTCGGCATGTTCCTGTCTTTTCTCTGCGCGGCAATCATAATCCTCATTTCTTATGTCAAAAACCGCCGGCAGGAAGAAGGAAATGCCTATATAATTGAAGATAATGCTGATAAAGACATTCCAAATAATTACAATATCCAAAAAAGACAATCAAATCTAAACCCTGAAAACAATTATAAATATGGTAAAACAATAAATTTAAACAGTGAACCGACAAAAGAATTTAGAGATAATGCCTCTCAGGAAAAGGAAGTTATAAATTTAAAAATGAATATATAAATCCTCTAACAATATAAATTATGAATACAAAACTAGAGGAACAGCTAGTGAAAATTATCTATTTCTGTAAAGATTGCCAAAAAATTGTTGATGCCACTCAGATAAATAAAAAACACAATTACAGCTGTCCATTATGTAAAGGAAAAAATGTGGCTTTTGGAACTGAAAAAAGTATCCGTAATTTTTATCACATCGAAGAATAAAATTAAAAATTTAATAATTTTTTAATTTTTAAAAAAGTAAAACATAATTACTTTCTTCTTGATTTATAAAGAAAATCTCAACTATTTATACTTTATTAAAAGCATACTTCTAATTTACGAATTTTAAAAAATCAATTATAAAAAAATAAATTGAAAATTCTATTGACGGTGAGTATTTCCTCACCTAATATGAAAATACAAAATAATTTATAAAAATACTTAAAAATAACCCTCAATATTTATGACTATGCAAAATGAAAAGAAAAAAGCTTTAGATTTAGCTCTAAGCCAAATTGAAAAGAATTTCGGCAAAGGAGCGATCATGCGCCTTGGAGACACCACTCATATGAATGTGGAAACAATTCCAACCGGATCAATATCTCTGGATTTAGCTTTAGGCGGAGGAATTCCCAAAGGAAGAATAATTGAAATTTTCGGACCGGAAAGTTCAGGAAAAACTACTCTGGCTTTACATGTTATTGCTGAATCACAAAAAGCCGGCGGACAAGTGGCATTTATTGATGCCGAACATGCTTTAGACCCTGTGTATGCAAAAAAGATAGGAGTAAATACGGAAAGCATGCTTGTTTCCCAGCCTGACAACGGAGAGCAGGCATTGGAGATTACTGAAACTTTAGTCCGCTCAAATGCGATTGATGTGATCGTAGTGGATTCTGTGGCCGCGCTAACCCCGACAGCGGAAATTGAAGGAGAAATGGGGGATACTCATATCGGTTTACAAGCTAGATTAATGAGCCAAGCTTTAAGAAAACTAACAGGTTCAATCAGCAAATCACGCGCGACTGTTATTTTTATCAACCAATTAAGAATGAAAATAGGAGTTATGTTTGGCAACCCTGAAACTACTACGGGTGGAGCAGCCTTAAAGTTTTATTCCTCCGTTCGTATGGAGATTAGAAGCATAGGTAAAATAGAAGGTAATAATGATGATGGTAAAGAAATGATAGGTAATCGAGTAAGAGTAAAAGTTGTTAAAAATAAAGTAGCTCCACCATTTAAAATGGCGGAATTTGATATCATGTATAATAAAGGAATTTCTTTTGAAGGAGATCTTATAGATTTAGCTTTAAAATATGAATTTGTTCGAAAAGCAGGCGCGTTCTTTAGCTATGGAGAAACAAAAATAGGCCAAGGAAGGGAAAATGCAAAAATATTTATTCACGAAAACCCTAAAATCTCTCAGCAAATTGAGAAACAAGTTAGGGAAAAAGTAACCATACTTGCCAATGGAGGAGCCACAATCCAATCCGCACCAGAACTTCCCGAAGAAGAATAATTTAAAAAATAAAATTGAAGCTTATTCATTAAGACTCTTGTTAAAGAGACCATATACTAAACATAAACTTGAAGAAAAGCTCAAGACGAAATATCCGGATAATAAAGAAGAAATTCAGGAAATACTTATAGAATTGGAAAATTTAAAATATTTGAATGACAGTGAATTTGCGTTAAATTATTTGGAATACCGGCAAAAAACATCACCGAGAAGTATACAATTAATGCGATATGAATTAATGAAAAAAGGAATCTCAAAAGAGAACATTGATTCCGCTTTATCTAAATTGGAAATTGAGGATGATGTCCTTTGCTCTCAAGCATTAAATAAAAAATTAAAAATATCCAATAAAACATTATCTCATAAAGATAAAGAAAAAATTTATAGGTTCCTCCAATCTCGCGGATTTGATTGGAGTAGTATTTCAAAGAGTATGCCAATTCAAAATGATAATAATTGAAAAGTTGAATATGCTGTATGAAATATTTTAAAAAAAAATAATAATAATAATAACTCTCCTAGCCAAATTACTCTCAAATTTCTTTACAATATACTCAATTACTGCTATATTCTAGTTACTATTAAGTAGGATATATTATTCCTGCTTTATTGTTTAAACCTTAAAATATATTAGATCATATTAATAAACCTTATTTAAAATGCAATCACAATTCTTAGCAGCAATAAATCAACTTTGTGAAGAAAAAAATATTTCCCGCGATATAGTGTTGGATACAATCAAAGCCGCATTAAGAGCCGCGTACCGTAAAGATTATGGAAATCGAGAACAAAATATTGAAGTGGACATAAATGATTCCCCGGAATCTGCAATTATTTACTTGGTAAAAAAAGTGGTTTCAGAAGTGGAGAATGAAAATATGGAAATTACATTAAAAGATGCAAAAAAATATAATAAGAATGCAAAAATGGATGATGATATAAAAATAGATGTTACACCGGTAGGCTATGGAAGAATTGCCGCTCAATCAGCAAAACAAGTAATTATCCAGCGTGTGCAGGAAGCTGAAAGAGATGTAATGTACGAATTATTTAAAGATCGTGAAAACGAATTGATAAACGCTTTGGTTCATCGCGTAGATAACAATCAGGTTTACATTAATTTGGAAGATAAAATAACCACAGTTTTACCTCCGGAACACCAAATCCCTCATGAAAGATATTATGCCGGACAAAGAGTAAAGTTATATCTCGAAAAAGTTATTAAAACTACAAAAGGACCTCAGCTTTTGATTTCGCGCTCTCACCCGAATTTAGTTCAAAAGTTATTCGAGTTGGAAATTCCGGAAATAAAAGCCGGCACAGTAGAAATAAAAGGAATAGCAAGAGATCCCGGTGTTCGTTCAAAAGTTGCTGTTAACTCATTGGATCCGAAAATAGATCCAATCGGATCATGCGTAGGCCAAAAAGGAGTTCGGGTACAGAGTATTATGGATGAATTAAATGGAGAGAGAATTGATATAATTGAATGGAATGAAAATATGGCTGAATATATAAAAGCCGCGTTAGCACCTGCTAAAATCAATAATATAGTTATTGATGAACATAGAAGACACGTAAAAATTTACGTTCATCCGGATCAAAGGCCTTTGGCTATTGGTAAAAAAGGTCAAAACGTACAATTGGCATCAGGATTGACAAAATATGAAATTGACATATTGGATATTAGCGAATTGAAAGAAATAAAAGAGCAAAAAGTAATTACGGATATTCATGACTTGCCAAAAATACCTGCGGATTTAATAGAGAAATTGGATCAGGCAAACTTGAGTAAGGTTGAACAATTGGATGGATTATCTGAAAAGGATCTAATGGATATTGAAGGTGTAACAAAAGAAGAAGCTGATTATTTGATCAAAGCTATAAAAAATGTAACTAAAGGCAATTAAGTATTATTTTTTTCTGAAAGATAGTGTATCTTTTCTCTGGCCTCTTCATTATAAGGCTGATGTTTTAATATTTTTTCATACATAGCGCTAGCTTTTGCAAAATTATGCTTCCTTTCATAGTAATCGGCAATCACAAACATATAATCCACATTTTTAGGTTCCAATTTATGGACATATTCGAAATTTTCCAGAGCTTTATCATATTTTTTTAATTCATGATAAACATGTCCTAAACTTATGAATCTGGCAGCGCGTGACTTATCCAGTTTAATTGAATTTTCATAAGCTTCCGCGGCTTCTTCCAATTTTCCTTGGTTAAATAGACATAAACCAAGATTACTCCATGTAATTGGATCATTTTTAGATTTCAAAGTTTTTCTATAAATAAATTCGGATTTTGAATCCTCCCCTTTTTTTAAATAAAGAAATCCCAATTTTTTGTTTGCTTCCAAATGAAGATCATCAATACTTATTATTTGCATTAATAATTGAATAGCTTCTTCGTCTTGCCCTCGATCTTCAGCGTATTTGACTTTTTTAAGCAATTCAGCGATTTTAACATGATTATTTATTTTTGATTGGATATTGCTAAATTTATATTTTTCTTTCGCTGTATTAAATAAAGTTTTATAAATGAGAAGGGGTTCATTCTTCTGTTTTTCTATTTTTTGATCTTCTATTAATACTTTATTTTGCAATTCTATATCTTTTTTCGTTAATTTAAAACGACGATATATTATGAAAATTATCGCCGCCCCCGAAGTAATAAACATCACAAAAGAAAACATAATAAAAAATTAAATAATATTATTTCGTTCCCAGCTCTTGTTTTTTAAAGATTTTTTTAGTTTTTTCTTTAATATCATCAAAATTCACTATTTCAATATTATTATCTTCAGTGGAAATTTTTATTTTTTTATTTAAAATATCCACTGCTATAACCGTGCCCTTTTTGTTGTCTTTCATTACTATTTCATCACCGGTTTCAGGCATTAGATTTTTGAATTCATTATATTGTTCAACCTCATATCGAAGGCAGCAAAGTAATTTTCCGCAAAGCCCTGAAAGTTTTTCGCTACCCTTATTGCTCAAATTTTGAACTCTCACCATATCCATTGTAATACTTTCCAATTTATTTAAAAAACGGCTGCAACATGTTTCTTGCCCGCATCTTCCATATCCTTTGACAATTTTTGCCTTGTCTCTTGGTCCGATTTGTTGCAAATGAATTTGTTTTTGGAAAGTTTTTGCCAAATCTTTAACTAAATCTCTAAAATCAACTCTATCCTCCGCCGTAAAAATAAAATTTATTTTGCTTCCGTCTAAAGAGTATATAGCTTTCATCAAATACATTTCCAAATTGTGTTCTTTGACTTTATTAATACAAGTTTCTTTGGCTATTGACGATTTCTCCTTATTGGTTTCAATTCTTTGAGTATCATGAAGTGTTACCTTACGTAAAATCATTTTATCAGGTAGCAATAAATCACTGTTGAAATTATTATGAACATAAGAAACTTCTCCTGATTCCTCTTTCCCGTCTTCATCTTCAAAGATAACAATATCTTCAATATTATAATCTTCGTATTTCTCTAAATAATTGAATTCTACGATTTTACAGTCGAAATGATTTATTATACCTAAAACTTTCACATTATATAATTAAAAAATAAGCATTAAATTTTCAAGAGTTAATCTAACATTTACATTACTTTTTAACAAATGTTTTGTTTTTTCTACCATCTTTATCCCTTCAATTAAATGTGAAACTTTTTCATAATTGGAATTTGATGCATAAAAATTATCAATCAAATCTTTTCTAAGTAAATGTAATAATATATTCAAAAATATTTTAATTAAAGATGGATCTTTTAATAATTTATCAATAAAGGCAAATTTTAAATATAAAAAATCATCATTTAATATCCTCTGTAAATTTTGATAAATCTCATGATAATTACTGAATAATGCATCATCTTCCAGCAAGCTGATTGCTCTGGCCGGCAGTCCCATTGAAAATGAACTGACTAATTGAATTCTATTTTTATCTAAATTTTCATGTCTGTTTTCCAATTCGGATTTCAACTGTTGTTCAGAAAAAGCATTAAATTTAACTAACCTGCAACGAGAAATAATTGTATTTAAGACATTTTGAATATTACTTGTTGTCAATAAAAAAATAGTATTTGCGTTCGGTTCTTCTAAAGCTTTCAGAAGGCAGTTCGCGGCATCTAAAGTCAATCTTTCAATATTCTTAATTAATATGATTTTATATTTTGATTGTTTTGATAAGCTCAAATTTTTAATCAGATCCCGAATAGTTTCAATTTTTATGGAATCTTCATCATCAGCAATAAAAAGAGTATCAAGATGCGACTTTTTTCTGATCTGTACACACGCTGGACAATTTTTGCAGTAATTATTTTCACATTGCAGAATACCTGCCATCTTATGAGTAATGGAAGCCTTGCCAATCCCCTCAGGGCCGTTAAATAAATAAGCGTGGGCGATATTATTATTTAAAATATCTTTTTCTAAACCTCTAAGTTGTTTTTGATGTCCGATAATATTCCAATTGAAAAGCATATATATAAAGCTAAAAGCAAAGTTTATTTTAGAAGTTATACCTCTGTTTGGCAATAAAAAAGAGTTATTTAATGAATTTTTAATAATAATTTAATCTTAATAATATAAAATAATAAAAATAAAATTTATTTATGTATCACAATTTAGGAAGAATGGGGGAGGAAATAGCCTGCAAATATTTAATTAGTAAAAATTATACAATTCTTAACAGAAATTATTATTGTCGTGAAGGAGAATTGGATATAGTAGGACAATTAAAAGGTAAAATTGTATTTTTTGAAGTTAAATCCTGTCATTTTCAAGAAGAGTTGTATAGCTTTCCTGAAGAATCAGTTAATCGAAGTAAAATGAGAAAAGTAATTAATACAGCTTACCATTACATCTCCGCCAATAATTTGAATAATTTTGAATTTCGCTTTGATATAATCACAGTGGAAATTGACTTAAAATGTAACCGGCATAAAATCTCCCATTTCATTAATGCCTTTGAAGATTGAATGAATTTTATATAGAATAAAAATACTTGAATTCATTCACATGGAATTAAATCCTCAGCAAAAAAGTTATTTGGTTTTAGGTGTCGCTTTATTTTTATGTCTGACAATAATTATTTGGCAGTTTTTTCTTAAACGAGGAACTCTGACCTTGATTTCATCCGCAAAACCGCCTTACAAAGTTGAAATAAAAGGATCAAAAAGTGTTTTTTGCGAAGACAGCCCTTGTATAAGCAAACATTTCCCCGGCAAATATGCGATCACTATAATCAAAAAGGACTATTTTCCGGTAGAAAAAGAAATTGAAATTAAATTATTTAAAACATCGAATTATCAGATAAAATTTGAGTTAATCCCGCAAATTAATTTTAAAAAAGAATATATTCCAAAAATTTACCCTGCAAAAATAAAAACCAATATTTCTGATATTTCCATATTTTCAGATCCGGACTTAGATCCGGAAAAATTACCTAAAGATACGAGCAAAATTATATTTTCTTCAAGTGGAGAAAAAGCCATAATTATTGCCAAAGAAAAAAGATATATATATCAAAAAAATCAAAAAACCGAATATATTCGCAAATTACCTCAGGTAAATAATTTAATCTGGCTGCCGAATGAAACTGAAATAATTTATTTGTATAAAAAAAGCAATTCTCCGAATCAGGGTGTATATTCTTATAATCTGGTTAATAATACTGAGGAGCTGGTGGTATTTATAAATCAGCCGATTCTAAATTATGCCATTATTCCCGCTCCAGACAATATTTCCCTTTTACTTCTGAATCTGGATGCCAAAACAATTTATCTAATCAATAAAAATATAAAAAACAGAAAAAAAATCTCCTTAAACATAAAAGAAAATATCATTAAATGGTCTCCGGATAGTCAAAAAATATTATTAAATGATCAAGGAAAAAGATTAATGATTTTTAATGTTGAAAATAACAAAATCAATTATTTATCTCTTTCACCTACAATTACTCAATCACTAACAAATGAAAAAATAATATTTTTAAACCAAAAAACCTTAATATATACAACCAAAAAAAATAATGATATTTCCATAAACAACAATCAAATCGAAACAATCATTTCTTTTCCTGAAATAGCCGATAACAAATCAGATAAGGAAAATATATTCCTTTATAATTTGGATAACCATATATCAAAAAATTTAAGCTTAAACAGTGATCTTAAAGTTAAAAAATTAGAAATATTCAATAAAAATCAAATATCTTTTCTTCAAGAAAATAAAATATATGAAATAATTTTAAATAAATATACTGCTCCGTAGCTTTTTTATTGATAAATCAACAAAATTATCTTTAAGCTTCGCAGTATTACTTGTCTTTCGGAGCTTTAGCGAAGATTAATACAAAAATTTAAAAGCGGAGGAGTATAAAATAAAAAATCCGAAAATTTAATAAAAATTTTAAAATAATTTAATAATTTATATCTAAAATAAAAGGCATAAATTTATTATTTTATTTTTTATATGCCTGCAAAAGTTTTTTCCTGTGCTACTACCGGCCTTAATTGTGAACTGGTTCAAGTCGAAGTTGATATATTGGGAGCATTAAATCCATCATTAAGTATCGTGGGGCTTGGTGATACCGCCATTCAGGAATCTAAAGAAAGAATACGTGCTGCTTTTAAAAATTGCGAAATACCATTTCCCAGAAAACGAAAAGTGGTTAATTTGGCTCCGGCCAATTTAAGGAAACAAGGCCCCATTTACGATTTACCCATTGCGATCGGACTTTTAATAAGCTCGGAACTAATAGATAATCCTAATTTAAATAAAATAATTCAAGAATCCCTTTTTGTCGGGGAATTGTCTTTGGATGGAACATTGCGAGCAATTAACGGAGTGCTTGCCATCAGTAATTTTGCAAAAGAAAAGGGTTTCAAAAGAATATTTGTACCATTTAACAATGCTTTGGAATCAAGTCTTGTTCCGGGAATCGAAACCATCCCTGTCCAAAATTTGAAAAATTTGGTTTTGCATTTGGAAAATAAAGAAATTCTGCCTAAGTTTTTACCTCCAAACAACTTTCAGCATCTTCTAAAAGAAACCAAAGTTAATTTGGATATGAAATATATCAAATCTCAAGAGCAGGGCAAAAGAGCAATAGAAATAAGCGCGGCAGGCGGTCATAATCTGTTGATGAATGGTCCGCCCGGTTCCGGCAAAACACTTTTGGCCAGAACAGCTCAAAGCATATTGCCTGAATTGACTATCGATGAAGCCTTGGAAATAACGAAAATTTATTCCGTTGCCGGACTTATAAATCATGATCAGCCTTTAATCGTGGAACGGCCATTTCGCAGCGTTCATCATACAGCTTCCGGAGTTTCGATAGTCGGAGGAGGCAGAATTCCGGGACCCGGAGAAATTTCACTATCACATCGAGGAATATTATTTTTGGACGAATTTGCTGAATTTCCGCTTCATATATTGGAATATTTAAGACAACCTTTAGAAGATAAACTAGTAACAATCGGCAGGGCTTCAGGAACTTTAACCTATCCTGCGAATTTTATTTTAATTGCATCCATGAATCCATGTCCATGCGGTTATTTTACTGATCCTGAAAAAGAATGCATTTGCAATGAGCAACAAATAAAAAGATATCAGAAAAAAATTTCCGGACCTCTATTGGATAGAATAGATTTATGTGTGGAAGTACCTAGATTGAATTATGAAAAATTATCGGATACAAATGAAGCTGAGTCATCGAAAGACATTAAAAAACGTATTGAAAATGCCAGAAACATTCAATTACATCGTTTTAAAAATGATAAAATCACCCTAAATAGCGAAATGGGGCCAAAAGAAATTAAAGAATATTGCATACTTGATGACCAAACACTGCAAATACTTAAAAAAGCCGTAGAAAGCATGTCTTTATCAGGAAGGTCATATTTTCGAATAATCAAAGTTTCGCGAACTATCGCAGACCTGAGTAATAGTGAAAAGATACATTCTAATCACCTTTTGGAGGCTCTTCAATATCGAAAAAAAGATTATGCGTATACGAAATCATATATGAACTAATAATGGTCTTGAAAAAATGTACATAAACTATAACAATGATAACAAGCATAAATTAAATTAAATCTATACTTTATGTTAATTAATTAACACCTTAATTGCAAATAAAATATGTGCAAAACTACGTACTTTTGCACAGGTTTTAAACAGTACATTTATAAAGACATTTAAATGAACATTTTGAAGAATTTTCCTCTTACCATAGGCATAACTGAGTTGAGAAACAATATTTCTCAGATTTTAAAAACCATAAAAAAACAAAAAAAAATTGGCATAATCCTCTCTAAAAATAAGCCTCAAGCAGTTATAATTCCTTATGAAATATGGGAAAATCAAATGAATAATGAACAAAATAATAATATTGAGAAAAAAGGAAAGAAAGATTTAAGCAAAGAACTTCCAGATATCCCCGTAAAAAGCGAAAAAATAATAAAAGCTGATGATCTTTTTAATATCCCGCTTTAAGATAATTTTATCTTTTTCCTATGAAAACCGGCGAGTTGATAATAAAATTTCTTGAACACATTGAAATCACCAGAAATTTATCTTTAAAAACAATTGAGAATTATCATCATTATTTAAAAAGATTTGTAGATTTTTCAAAAGATACTGATCCGGAGCTTATTGATCTTGATTTAATACATAATTATCGGCTTCATTTAAATCGCTTGTTGGATCAGGAGGGTAATAATTTGGCTATAAAAACCCAAAATTATCATATAATTGCTTTGAGAGCGTTTTTAAAATATTTAATAAAAAATGATATTGATACATTAGCGCCGGAAAAAATTGATTTAAGTAAAATTCCTGAACGGCATATAGATTATTTAAGCAGAGAAGAATTGGAAAATTTATTTTCCAATATTGATATATCAACGAAAAAAGGTTCTCGGGATAGAGCTCTAATTGAAGTTTTGTATTCAACCGGCTTGAGAGTAAGCGAACTTGTTTCCTTAAATCGTTCTCAAATAAATCTGAAAACAAAAGAATTTACCGTCAGGGGAAAGGGGAGAAAAAATCGACTTGTTTTTCTGTCAAGTAGATCTATAAGCTATTTGCAGGACTATTTGGATACAAGAGAGGATAACTACGAACCCCTATTTATTAATTATAGCCGAAAAAAAAGGCATTTTCCTCCTAACAAGCCTGAAGAAGCATTACGCTTGACTGCTTATTCGATTCAGGAGATGATTCGCTTGAGAGCAAAGGAAGCGGGAATTATGAAAAAAGTAACGCCACATACGATTCGACATTCTTACGCAACTGAATTATTATTAAACGGAGCGGATATAAGGTCGGTTCAAGAGCTTTTGGGTCATGCGTCTATCAGTACGACACAAATTTATACGCATATTACTGATAAAAAATTAAGAGAAGTTCATAAACAATATCATAAATAAAATAATGATTATCTATCAAAATATTCATAAAAGATATCATACTCATTCAGTTCTGGAAGATATTAATCTGAAAATTGAAGGAAATGAATTCGTTAGTATCACAGGACCTTCAGGAGCAGGTAAATCTACCTTGATTAATCTATTAATAGGCTCAGAAAAACCCACCTCGGGATTGGTTAGTATAGATGGTTATGATATCAGTAAAATGAAAAACAATGTCTTGCAATTTTTTAGACGTAAAATTGGAATAGTATTTCAGGATTATAAACTTTTACCGAAAAAAACTGTTTATGAGAATGTAGCGTTTGCTATGGAAGTATGTGGGTACAACGACCAAAAAATCAAACAAAGAGTTCCCAAGTTATTGGAAATTGTAGGATTGGAAAATCAAATGGATTTGTTTCCATGTCAATTATCCGGAGGTGAAAATCAGCGAGTATCATTAGCCAGAGCTTTAATGCATAATCCGAAATTGATTATTGCCGATGAACCTACCGGAAATCTGGATCCTGATAATTCTAAGGAAATTATTCAATTATTGTTAAAGCTGAATTCTTTTGGAGTAACTGTCATGCTTGCGACACATGATCGGGAAATTGTAAACTCAATACAAAAAAGGGTAATTCGGCTTGATAAAGGAAGGATAATCGCTGATGAGAAAAGAAGCGGATATGATCTTTATACGTTACCGAATAATTATACGGACACAATTCGTATTAAAGAAGAAATATTAACGCAATTGCATATTGATTAAAAACCAAAGTGTCTATAAATAAATTATAATATCTTATTTAACCTTAATAATTCTATGACCACAAAATACAAAGAAGCCGGTGTGGATATCGACCTCGGCGACAAGTGTTCAGCCCTAGCTTACAATGCGGCAAAAACAACTTTTTCAAGCAGAAAAAATTTGATTGGAGAGCCGATTAAAATGGATGGAGGCTTCACAGGATTATTGGATTTTGGCGATTTTTATTTGGTTCAAAATAATGACGGAGTTGGAACAAAAGTGCAGATAGGTGAATATATTAATAAATTCGACACCTTGGGATATGATTTATTGGCCATGGTTACTGATGATGCCATTTGTATTGGAGCAGAAGTGATTTCAATCTCAAATACAATAGATATAAACAAAGTAAATCCGAACATCATTGAACCTTTAATGAATGGACTCGCAAAAGCCTGTATTGAACAAAAAGTTGTAATTCCCGGGGGAGAAATCGCGGAACTGGGAGGAGTTGTAACCGGATTGATTTGGAATGCTACAGCTATCGGAATTGTAGAAAAAAATAAAATAATTAATGGTAGTGAAATAAAAGAAGGAGACAGTATTATCGGTTTAAAATCAGCTGGATTTCGTTCAAATGGATTTTCCTTGGTCAGATATATTCTGCGCGAACATTTTGGAGAAGATTGGTACAACCAAAAATTTGACGACATGCATACATGGGGAGAAATCACATTGACACCATCTATTATTTATCATAATGCATTATTAAATTTGATTGGTCGATATAAAGAGGAAAGAAAATATAATTTTAAAGGCATAGCGCATATCACGGGAGGAGGCATCCCCGGAAATTTAATCCGAATTTTAAAAAACAAGAAATTGGGAGCAATATTGGACAATTTACCTCAGCCTCACGCATCTATGCTGACATTACAAGATATGGCGACTATTCGAGATGATGAAGCGTATCGCGCATGGAATATGGGAATGGGAATGGCAATTGTAGTTGATAAGAAAGAAAATGAAAAAATACTCGCTGCTCTAAAAAAAGAAAATTTAAATTGTCAGATAATTGGAGAAGTAACCAATAGTGGAAAAATTGAAATACTAAGCCAAGGATATTTTGAAAAAGGACAAAGTATCATTTTTTAATAAATTTTTTAGAAAAATTTAATAATTAACAGTTAAAATAATCATACTTCTTTTAAATTTTGAAGTATGATTGAAGAAAAATATTATTATCATTTTTTTAAAAAAATTTTTGGACTTTCTACGTCTCTGATTAAAAAAACATTAGAAGAATACCAAAATTTAAAAACTGCGTGGGAAAAAATTGATGCGCTATTTTTAAAACAATATTTATTGTTTGATGAACAAAAAATAAGAAACTTTTTTATAAATAAAAATAATTTAAATCTAACTGAAGAAATTGAAAATTTAACAAAAAAGCAGATTCGGCTAATCACAATTAAAGATGAAAATTATCCTGAATTATTAAGAGAAATCTATGATCCTCCCGACATACTGTATACCAAAGGCAATATTGAAATGTTATCTTCAATTCTGATAACGGTTGTAGGATCGCGTCAATATAGCTCATACGGAGAAAACGCGACTAAATATTTTGTAAACAAGTTAAACCAATATAACATCGGGGTCATAAGCGGTATGGCCCGAGGAATTGATTCAATAGCCCACTGTGAAGCATTGAATAATCAAGCGCCTAACATCGCGGTTTTAGCGACAAATATTGATTTTCCATATCCGCGATCCAATAAAAAATTATACGATTCCCTTGTTTCAAAAGGTTTGGTAATTTCTGAAAATCCTTTTGATAATTTTATCCAACCATTTTTATTCCCCTTAAGAAATAGAATTATGAGCGGTATATCCATTGCCACATTAGTTATTGAAGCCAATAAAAATTCCGGTTCTATAATTACCGCGAGGCTTGCTTTGGAGCAGGGGAGGGAGGTATTTACAATTCCGGGAGCGTATGATAATCCATATATTCATGGAAATTATCAATTAATTCAGAATTGTCAGGCTTATTTGGTATATGAACCTGAAGAAATAGTTGAGAAATTAAAAGAAACCACATTGATGAATATTCGAAAAATTTCTCCTGGCAATTCAATTAATCAAAACCTTCAAAAGAGCCTTGAACTAAACGAAAAAGAACAAAAAATATACGACTCTTTACTTGAAAGAAACTTAACAATTAATGAATTAAGCAATTCTATTAAAATCAATTTGCCTGAACTATCAATAATTATTTCTCAATTGGAAATAAAAGACATAATAAAAGTGCTGCCCGGTGGCAATTTATCCCTTAAACAACTTTAGTAACTCTGTGAATTTCCTCTAGAGTGGTTGTCCCATCAATAACTTTTAAAATTCCATCTTCTTCCATTGTCAGCATTCTTTTTCTTCTGGAAATCTCAAACAGCTCATGAACGGTACCCCCATGGAGTATCTTATCTTTTAACTCATCATCAAAATTAATAATTTCTAAAATTGCAATCTGGCCTTTATATCCTGAATGACTGCATATTTCACATCCGATTCCTTTTAGAAGAATTTTGGGTATTTCATATTTGAATTCAGGCATTATGACTTTAATCCCTTCTATTATTCGGGCTATTTCTTCATATTCTTTACCTTTAATTTTATAATCCGTCTGGCAATTTGGACAAATTTTTCTCACCAATCTTTGAGCAATAACAGTATTTAGTGCCGGAGCTATCACAAATTCAGGCAAACCCATATTGACTAATCTGGCAACAGTTTCCACAACCCCATTCGCGTGCAGAGTGGATAAAACAACATGCCCTGTTAATGCTGCTTGCGCTGCAGTTTCAGCAGTCTCAAGATCGCGAATTTCACCGATCATTACCACATCCGGATCTTGGCGCAAAATAGCTTTTAATCCTGTGGCAAAGGTATAATCCCTTTTCGGATTAATTTGGCTTTGCGTAACGTTCTCAATATTATATTCAATCGGATCTTCAAGAGTGATTATTTTTTTCTCAGGAGTATTATACTTTCCCAGCATCGAATATAAAGTAGTGGTCTTTCCTGATCCTGTAGGACCGGTTAGTAATATCATTCCATGTGACAACCCCACGCTATGATTTATTCTATCTAAATTTTCATTGCGAAAACCCAAATCAGTAAAATCCAGAAGATTTTTTTTGCTATCAAGTAAACGGCAAACAAAAGCTTCTCCAAATTCCGTAGGCAAGCTGTTTACTCTGACATCAATCTTATTTTCATTCACCTGAAAGCCATATCTACCATCTTGAGGTATATTTGAAATATTCAGTTTCATTTTTGCCTTATATTTGATTTGATTGGCGATATTAATAAAAATTTTCGTGTCAATTCTAAAAATTTCTTGTAAAATACCATCTATTCTAAAACGAACAATAATAAATCCTTCCTCGGGCTGCAAATGAATATCGGACGCATTGGTTTTATAAGCCCCGATATTGATTAAGTTAAGAGCTTCTTCTGAATTGAGCGAAGCGATTTTTTCTTTCAGATTATAAAGATTTTTTATTTCTTTTTCATAAGCTTCAACAGCTGAGGCGTCAATTATATTTTCAATCTTTTTTTCAACTTTATATTGAGATGAGTTATACAAATTCAACACTAAATCCAGATTTTCTTTTGAAGTTAAATTAATATTAATTTTATAATTCTTATCTTTTAATTTCTGAATTACATCCTGCGCGTAAGAATTTGAGGGATCAACCAAAGCAATACGCAACTTTTTTCCGATCCTAAAAAAAGGCATTAACATAGCATTTTTCGCTTCTTCCGGTTTTAATAAATATAACAATTCCGGATTAATGGGAATCTTTGAAAGATCAACATAAGACAAACCTGTTTCTGTAGCTTCTTTCTGGACTGAGCGCTCTTTAAAATCTCTATTTATTTCAGAAATTACTCTTTGTTGCGAATTCGAAGTATCTTCAGCATTATCAGCCTTAATAACAATTTCATTTTGCTGATTTTTGATGGGATTTGTTGTTTGTTGCCGGTCTGCCATAATCATTTATAAAATAAATCCCATAATTATAGCATTAATCTCTCCTAAAAACCACTTTTTCAACACTCTCTAATATTTAGAATTAACCGCCAACACTATTTTACTGATTTCCGCTCTATTTAAAGGGTCATTTGGCCTGAACAGATTTTTATCGGAATCTCCTGAAACAATTCCCAAATAATAACTTGTATAAATCGCGTCAGCATATACATTGTTTTTTGGCACATCTGAAAACACCGCGTCATATTCCTGTAAAAATGGAATTCCGGCAACCTCAATCATTTCCAATACAAACTCTCCTCTTTTTATTTGCCTATCTAAATCTTCTTGGCTATCAATAGTATCAACAATTGATAAATTTAATTCCTTTGCCATTAAATAATATTCTTTAGCCCAATGATCTTTTACTATGTTATTTTCTTGGTTCTCATCAATTTGAGTTTTATTGGTACATTCTAAAAGAATTTTTAAACTTTCCGCAATGGTTAAATAGCTTTCGGGCTTATATACACCCAGCGCTTGACCATTCTCATCTTCAAATCCACTGACACATTGAAGGTTTTTAATATCATAAACATAAGAAAAAAACCATTCTGGATCATCGACATCTTTGAAAGGTATCAATCCAACATTATATTTCCGGTTGGTTGTTTCAAAATATATTTTATCAATTTGAGATTTGAAGTTATCAAAGTCACTCTGAGAAAGATTTTTTTTATTATTTATTAAATCTTCATTCCATGAATTAATTAAATTATCTAAATCATTCGCATAATTATCGATAAAAATGTAATTTTGAATTTCATAAACCAAATCAAAATATAACTTTTTCAAGTCTATATCCGAATTTTCCTGCGAAATAGTATTTTTAAATTCATCCATGGTCTTCCGTAATTTACCTAAACTGTTTATTTCTTCGCTATCCAATTTATTTAGTTGATAATTATACTGCACTTCTAAAAATTGTTTTAAACAATCTTGCTTAATTTCATCATTATTTTTAGATTGGAGAGTGCATTCATTCCATTCTTCTCTAGCTCTTAACAAATCATCACTGCTGACAGGTAGGACGATTATTTCATATTTTTCATCATTTGTATTGTTATTGTCCTTATTGGAAAAAGACTCAATTGAGCCGGCCGCATTAACTATTTTTTGACTATCAGTATTTAAATTCGATAAAATCATATCATATCCTGTATTCATCAATATATATTTTATTTCTGTCGGAGAAATATCAGGAACCATCTCTTTAATTAATGCTGCGACCCCGGCCACATGTGGAGCTGCTTGAGAAGTGCCACTCACTGTTTTAAAAGAACCATCATACCACAGGGAGGTAATGTTAACACCCGGTGCCATAACATCAGGTTTATTTTGTCCGTTTGAAGTGGGACCTCGAGAAGAAAATCTGGCTACTTTTCCCGCGTCATTGACCGCTCCTACAGTAATGGGTTTTGAAGCGCAGCCCGGTAGATTGATGGATTCCGCGTAAGGTCCGCTGTTGCCGGAAGCTGTAACCACAACAATGCCTTTATCTACGGCTAAATTCAATAATTTGGATAAAGCATCTTCTCCGTCACAATTATCAATTTGCGTTCCTAAACTTAAATTAATAATATCAACTTTTTTAGTTATAGCCCATTGCACACCCGCCATCACCTCGCTCATATCTCCAACTCCGGTAGAATCCAATACTTTAACATCATATAGATCGGCTTTTGGAGCATTCCCCAGTACATCCTCTCCATCACAAGCTACAATGCACGCGACATGAGTTCCATGACCATGTTTATCTTTAAGACCGGTACCCGTAAAATCAACATGTTGAATTACCTTACCCTGGAGGGGTATAAATTTATCTTCAATTCCTGTATCTAAAATGGCAACACTAACACCATTTCCGGTGATTTGATTATTTAAAATCACTTTATCGGTACCTATAACTTCTTTGGAAGATTCCAAATTGGCTGATAACTCCAAATCATATTCAATATTTTTAACTTTATCAAATTTAGCCAATATATTTACAGCTTTAGCTGGAGCATAAATCGCAATAGCGTTAATATTATCAAATTTATTTCTTATTTTTCCCACAGTTTTTAAATTGTTGATAATCTCATTATCTAAGCCTTTATTAAGTGTAACAATAAGTGGCAAAATATCATTTTCGCTGACATTGTCTAAATATTCTTTCAAATAATTCCTTATTTTATTGTCATAAATATTAGCGAAAACAGCAGTGTCATCGCTGGAAATAAGTGAAAAACCACTATTAAAAATAAATGTTAATAAAATTAAAAATATATATAACTTTTTCATAAATAAATTTTTTGAAATTATAAAATTCTACATTGCTCAATGCTATTATACGTTTATGAAAAATAGAAATTACTAAAAAATGCTGATTTTTAAACTTAACTTTTTTTAAAAAAAGTTCATAAATACATAATATTCTCTAAATAATCAATTTGATTTATGAATAAATTTTAAAGTTGATTTTATTTTCTAAACGCTGCAGTGCTGTAATAAATGCCGCTAATCTTAAATAAGTATTATATTTTTTTGCGTTTTCACTGATAACTTTAAAATTATTTTTCATAATCGGACTTAATTTTGTTTGTACTTCTTCAGCGCTCCAATAATAATTCATCTTATTTTGCACCATTTCAAAATAACTTACGGTTACGCCACCTGCGTTAGCAAGTATATCAGGAATAACATCTATTTTTTTGTCATTAAGAATTTTATCGGCTTCCCATGTTATTGGTCCGTTTGCTAATTCCAAAATTGTTTTAGCTTTAACATTATTGGCATTATTTTCCGTTATTTGATTTTCCAATGCTGAAAGAATTAAAATATCACATTCTAAAGTAAGAAGTTCATCATTGGTTATAACTTTTCCCTCTCCATAATTAATTACTGTTCCGCTATCGGTTTTAATTTTCATGGCTTTTTCTATATCAATTCCGTTTTCAACCAATATTCCTCCTTTTGAATCTGAAATGGCGATAATCTTTTTTGCGCCTGCGTTAAACAAAATTTTAGCTGCGTTTGCGCCTGCGTTACCAAAACCTTGAATTACAAACCTAAGGTTTTTAATATCCAAATTATTCAATTTTAAATACTCTTCCAAAACATACACTCCACCCTGAGCAGTTGCTTCTCCCCTACCTAAAGAACCTCCCACGTCCACAGGTTTTCCTGTTACTATTCCGGGTTCATTTTGTTGTTTATATTTTGAATATTCATCAGCCATCCATGCCATTATTTGCGGCGTGGTATACACATCCGGAGCCGGCACATCTTTGTCAGGTCCGATAAATTCAGAAATAGAATTGATATATGCTCTGGAAAGTCTTTCCAATTCTCCATTTGAAAGCTTTTTCGGGTCAACAATAACGCCTCCCTTCCCACCCCCCAGGGGTATATTTACGCATGCGCATTTGAACGTCATCAAAGTCGCCAATGCTTTAACCTCATCCATATTAACTTCAGGAAAATATCGAATTCCGCCTTTAAAAGGACCGGCCGCGTCATTATGCTGTACTCTGAATCCTTTAAAAGTTTTAAAAGATCCATCATCCATTTTTATTTGAAAATTCACTTCAACTATTTTTTTAGGACTGCTTAAAATTTCTACGATCTCTTGATTGAGCTTCATGGTTTCAGCTGATTCTTTGATCAATGCCAACGTGTTTTCGTAAAAACTTCGCATAATATTAAATTTAAAAATTAAAAAAGACAAAAAAAAGATAAACCTTTTTTCCAAAAATTCAATCTGTTTTTAAAATTAATTATTTTCGTTTATCCAAAAATTCCACCATTTTTTAGGAGGCGCCAATAATTTTTGTTCATATGATTTTAGACGTCCTTGAAGAATTTCACAAAGTGTACTTAATTTATTGATTGCTTCTATTTGATCGGAACATTTTTTTAATAAATCTTTATTTCTCTCAATCTCATTTTGTTTATCTGCCTTTAATGTTTCAATTTCCTGCTTCAGTTGCTCAATCAAAATGTCTTTTTGAGTAATTAAATCAGAATAATGCTTTTTTATCTCAGAAAAATCTGATTGCGGCATAAGTTGTTTGATTTTATATATTTTTTGATTATTTGAATTGTCAGGAGAATGTTTTTCATTTGTTGTTTCCGCGACATCCGCTGAATCATCCCATTGCTCTTCTTCAAAAGTAACCAACTCTTTATCTTCCGGACTTTTAAAGTTAAATCCGTTTTTTTCACTTCTTAATACACTTTTTTTAAAATTTTCATCCGATTCATAATCAATCAAATTCGCGAAATTGGTAATTGAATATAAATCTTTATAATTATTGGTAATCTTATCGTTTTCCATAAAATCGTTTTTTGAATAATCAGAAGATAAATCGGATGATAACATATCCCGTTCATGAGAATAAATCTTAGGATAACCGGAATCTTCATTTTTTAAAGCCAAATCTTCTGCTTCCTCTTCAAATTCAGTTTCCTCGTTTGGATTGAATTTTAAATCAAATACTTCCGCCAAGCTGTGTTTCTCAACAAAATAAACGAAACCCTGCGGTGTTCGACGCCTTCTGTATTTAAGTTTATTTGATTTAACCATTCTTCTAATTGTCTGCGTAGATTTATTAGATATTAGAGCCGCTTCATTTAAACTTATAAAATTATTATTCATAAATTAACAATAAATTTTCCGTCTATAATTTGTATAATTAAAAAATCATGAGTAATCAAGTGTCAAAATTAAATTTGTTTAAAATAAGGCCAAAAAAGCCTAAGATTTTGTTTATCCACGTTCGCCGAATGGGTATTTTATAATTTAAAAAAATCATATATGAATAATTTTCAAAATGTTCCTAAAAAATCTTGCGATATTTTATTTTATATAATAGGATAAAATTTAGTTTAACAGAAAAATATGGAAATAAATTTAAGTTGGGATTTATTTATTATCGTGTTCTTTTCGGTAATCATTGCCTATAGCTTTATTATCGGCAAAAGTAAAACGTTAAAATTGATTATTGCTTCATATTTGGCTTTATTGGCCGCGGATGGAATCGGCAATCTCGCCTACAAAATTTTATTGACTCAATCACAGTTTATTAAAATTTTTAATGTGGATACTGCGGATAAATTGATAATAATTTTTAAAGTTTTGTGTTTTATCATAGGTATTGTCTTAATTTCAATCAAAGGAGGGTTTGAAGTGGATACATTAATTGAAAAATCAGTATTATTACGAAGTTTCAGCACTTTTATTTTTGGTTTTATGTCAGCCGGTATAATTATCAGCACCATATTGACTTTTACTTTAGGAAATTCTTTTCTGGATGGCGGTGCTTTTGCGTCTCAAACAACATCTCTAAACATTTACAATGAATCCGCTTTCGCTAAAATAATGGTGCAGAATTTTAATCTATGGTTCTCATTGCCGGCTTTAACGATTATTTTAGTAAGTATTATTTACTCATCTTCAAAGGAATAAAATTATACTCGATTGCTTATAAAATAAAGTGTAATACCGCGAAGCTTAATCTGTATAAATAATAAATTCGAAATTTTAAAAAGCGAAGCGGTATAATTTAACTTGAAATCTCCTTTATTTTGAAAAAATACCTCTTGCAATTAAATATAAAGGACTTTAAAATAATCAAGAATTTTAGAAGGGTTCGTAGCTCAGCAGGTAGAGCGCCTGCCTTTTAAGCAGGATGTCCCGGGTTCGAATCCCGGCGAACCCACCATCAATTAAAACCAGCCTGATTTTTTCTGAGGATCTATATTCATACCTTTCTCTTTTGCTAATTCTTCATATAAAGTTTGCTCTTTTTTATTGATCTTATTTGGAATATCCACAACAATTTTCACATAATGATCTCCTGTATCATTGCTTCTAAAGTGTTGAATTCCTTTATTTTTTAATTTAAATGATTTATTGCTTTGAGTTCCTGAAGGAATAATCAATTTTACATCGCCGTATAAAGTATTTATTTCAATTTGATCACCCAAAATCGCTTGTAAAACATCAATATGTTTTTCGCTATATACATCATAATTTCGACGAGAGAATTCATGATGCGGTTCAATTTCAATATGCAAATACAAATCTCCATATTCTCCTCCCTTGATTCCGGCCTCTCCCTTGCCGTTTAGCTTAATAGTGGAATTATTATCAATTCCGGCCGGGATTTTAATACTGATTTTTTCTGATTTTCTGATTCGAGTATTTCCATTACATTCTTTACATCTTTGTTCGGGAATTTTCCCTTCTCCGGCGCATCGCGGACATATTCTGGATGAAGCGATTTGACCTAAAAAAGTGTTTTGTATAGTCCTGATCTCCCCTGTGCCATGACATTCCGGACAGTTTACAATCTTGCTTCCCGGTTCTGATCCGCTTCCCTTACATCTGTCGCAAATATCAGCTTTTGTGATTTGAATATCTTTATTGCTGCCAAAAGCAGCTTCCGTAAAACTGATTTTGATATTCGCTTCTATATCATTGCCTCGCGTTTTTCTGTTGCGCCTACCTCTTGTATTTGATGATCCCCCGAAAAATGTTTCAAAAATATCCGAGAAATTATTCCCAAATGATGAAAAATCAAATCCTCTCCCATCAAAACCCCCGCCAAAATTAGCTCCATTTTGAAAATTTGTTCCCCCAAATTGATCATATTGATTTCTTTTTTGCTTATCGGAAAGTATTTCATAAGCGTTATTTATCTCTTTAAATTTTTCTTCCGCTTGTTTGTCGTTGTTATTTCTATCAGGATGGTATTTTTGCGCCATCTTCCTGTATGCCTTTTTTATTTCCTCATCTGAAGCGCCTTTAGACACTCCTAATATTTGATATAAATCTTTATCCAAATTAGAAAATTAAATAATAATATAATAAAACGTTTTAAATAATAGTAAAGTACATTTTTATTATCAATAGAATTTTATGTACAGCTTGTATTATAAATAAAAAAACCTGAAATAACTAATCAAAATTAAATTGTTAAGTACACAAAAATAATATAAACAAAAATAAAAATTTTCAAGAAATAATAAAATCTTATATTTGTTATTGTTATGGGGAAAAAAAAGAATATGTCCATTTGCTCGCGTTAATCGTAGGTTGATTAGGCGCGAATTATCAGGATGTCAACTTGTGAGTAGGTGAATGACTATTCGAAAAATTATAAAATTTTAAAAAGATCTTATTTTAAAGAAAAAAAGCGTAAAAAATATTGCATAGCCAAAAATGAATTTGAATTGAAAATCTTAAACTGAAAAATGTAGAGTTTTTAGCAAGGTGATTGATAAAAACTATTGAAAATATTTTTAAACTTAGGTAACCTAGCAAAGGTTTAATATCATAACATTTTGAAACAACATAGATAAGCATTCTACCTATTATTGATTTATTGAAGATTTATTTGAATTTAGGATCTATTTAATGACCCGAAAATTCTAAAGAAATTAGAAGAAGTAAAATTTTAAAACAAGCTGAATATTAAATCAAGGAAAAAATAAAAAAAAAGAAAAATCAGTGAAACAAAATTTGTCTAAAAAGAGTTTTAATAATTGATTCATGACAACAATAAAATTTTAAGAGAGTAAAAAAACAAATTACTTCTTTATATATATGTCCTTTGAAAATTAGGAAAAGCTAAAAACTAAAAATTCCACTCGCGATTAATATCGAAATTATATGATCCTATATTGATTTATGGGTTATGATTTCGTACGTGCTAACTATAAATGGCAACAACTAAACTTTAAATATATAAACTAAATTCTTTATATCTATTATCTTTTAACTTCAGAAAGGAGTCAGCTTTTATGGAAATAACTTTCAATTTGCGAAATCTTCGCAAAATGCTGGCTGGCTTTAGTATGGTTGCTGTAATGTTTGCCTTGATGGCAACAACAGCTCCGATAGCTAAAGCTCAAACGTTTACGGATGTGTCCGAGGATGATTGGTTCTACACTTATGTAGAAGCATTAGCTAAGGATGACATTATCGGGGGTTATGACGACGGAACCTTCCGACCAAATAATTTTATTAATAGAGCCGAGTTCGCCAAAATGGCAGCTGGTGCTCTATTGCCGGATGTGGAATTGGAAAAACCGGCTACTCCAACATTTGATGATGTACCTGCCGATGCATGGTATTATTCATATGTTGAAACTCTAGCTGCATACGGAATCGTAGGCGGTTATATGGCGGACGGAGAACCAACCGGAAAATATGGTCCTACCGACAACATCAACAGAGCTGCGACAGCAAAGGTTTTGATCGAAGCTGCAAGCTTGGAAACAGTTGAATGTGATGCCGGATTTACCGATGTTGCCGCTGACGCGTGGTATACTGATTATGCTAATACGGTATACGCGTATTCTATCGTTGATGGATACGACAACGGAGATTTTGGTGTTGCTGACTTCTTAACAAGAGCTCAGGCCGCCAAAATGCTTTATGGAACTATGAATGTAGGAGAAGTAAGAGAAGAATGTACAGCTACAGATCCAACAGATCCTACAGACCCAACAGATCCAACAGATCCAACAGATCCAACAGATCCAACAGATCCAACAGATCCAACAGATCCGATCCCTGTTGATGGTGGTGCTCTAACAGTTACAAAAGGCGAAACAATCGCTAACTCAACAGTTCCAAAAGGAGCTGGCGCAGTACCATTCTTGAATGTCAATTTGGTTGCGGCTGATAAAGATGTAGTGATTGACGATGTTATTGTTCACCGCGTAGGAGTTGGTACAAGAACCGACCTTAGCGCTGTTTATCTATATCAAGGTGCTTCCAGATTAACTAGTGGAAAAACCGTTGATCAGGATACAAACAATGTTGAATTCAATAACTTGAATTTAAAAGTAGCTGCCGGAAGCACAGTAAGCTTGACGGTAAAGTCAGACATTTCTGCTACTGCCGGTCCCGGTAACGAACATTCTTTTGAAATTGCTTCAAAAGAAGGAATTGTTAGTAATGCAACATCATTAACAGTTGAAACACCAATAGTTGGTGGTAAAAAATCAATTGCTAATGCATCTGCCGGAACAGCAACAGTTGAAAAAAATGGCTCATTAACAGATCCAAGAATTGGTCAAGCAGGAGCTAAAATATGTCAATTCAAAATTTCTGCCGCAAGTGAAGATTTAAAGATGGAATCTATAAGCTTAAAAATAGCTGGAACAGCAAGTGCGTCAAACGATATTGCTAATTTTGTTCTTAAAAAAGGAACAACCGAATTGGCTAAAGTTGCTGCTGTTAACGCTGAAGAGTTAGCAGTATTTACTATCCCGTCAACAGTTACGGAAACCGTTGATGAAGGTAATAATACCATTTATGCTGTTTACGCTGACATCCAAGTAAGCCCGGATCCGGACCAAACCATCACTTGTTATTTAGAAGAAACTACAGACTTATTAATGATTGGTAGTGTTTATGGATATGGAGCTTCAGTAACTCATGCAAATTATGCTTCAACTACTTGTTCAGCAGAACCATATACTACATGTAGCAAAGTAGCTTTAAAAGGTGGACAAGTAACTATTACTTCTGATGGTCCTGCTAAAGCTGATGTATCTAAAAACAGCAAAGATGTTGCTTTCTTAAATTTAGATTTAAATACAAAACGTGATGTTATCATCAAAGGATTACAAGTAAAAGTTTATGCTGGTACAACATTAGCCAGCTGGACAGGTGGAGCTTCTGATGCTGGAGGTCTTTATAATGCATCAACAGCTGCTAACTATACAGATATTAAAATTATAAATCGTGAAACAGGTAAAAACCTGTTTGGATCAGCTTCTCTTTCTGCTACATCTACTGCAGCTACAGTAACAGGATATGGTTCTCCGGGATCAGCTGAATCCCAAACTCTTTCATTCTCAGGAGATGTAAGCGTAAAAGCTGGAACAACTATTAAACTTGCTATAACGATGGACATAGGCAGCACTGCATATGCCAATGATGATATCTGGGTAGAATTGCAAGCTATTGGCACAGGTTCCACAAACGGAATTAAGTATGATTCTACTGGAAATAATTATGTAAGTTCTAGTGATTTAGTACCTACTTCTGCTATTGCTGGTAAAAAAATGACTATCAAAAGTTCAAGCTTAACCCTAACTTTGGCATCATCACCAGCATCACAGCAAACTTATGTCAAAGGAGCTACAAATGTACCATCGGTTGGTATTATTATGGAAGCAGGGGCAGGAAGCGATATTACTGTTTCAGATATTACTCTTACTACTAAAATTTCTTTATCTGGAGGAAATGCATTTGAAATTGCCGTTGATACTGATGGAGATGGAATTGATGATGTTACAGCAAATGAAGTTGTTGAACGTATAAAACTTTATGATGCTCAGACAGGAGAGGCTATAAAATATGCAAATGGCGATCCCACTGAGGCATCCCCCTCTTCAGGATTAGTAGTATTTGATAATTTGGACATAAAAATACCTAAAGGACAAACTTTCAAAATTATTGCCAAAGCTGATATTTCATCAAATGCATATCATTTAAGCAAGAATGATTTTTATGCAATAGAAATTGCTTCAGCTAGTAATGTGACGGCTTTAGATCAAGATTCTAATTCAGTTAATCCTAGTGGTACACCAAACAGTTCACAAACAGTATATGTTGTTGTTACAAACACAGGAACATTAACCGTTTCAGCTGGTACTAACATACCAACAAGAGTTATTGAAGCTGAATCAACAAACGTAAAAGTTCAAAGCATTAAGATGGAATCCCGCTATGAAGAATTCAGAGTAAACAAAATCCATTTGCAAAACATTGCTAGAACTTCTCCTGTTGAATCAGCCAATCAAGGTGCTTTAAAGAGCGTAACTGTAAAATATCCTACCAATCCTGCAAATCCAACAAATATGGATGGTACGGTGACAGTAAGTAATAGCAATGGTGACATGACAGTAACATTCCCAACTTCAGCGCCTTTGAAAGTTCCAAAAGACGACGATATCACAATTGATATTTACGCAAACGTTGGTTCAATCGTTAATACTGACTTAACTTCAGGAGATTTCGTAAAATTGGCATTTAATTGTACAAATGCTTCTACAAATAATTTTGAAGCTATCGGTACTGAAACTTTAAGAATTGGAAACATCACATGTAATAGCTGGACAGATATTTCTGGAAACGAATTCTTCATCAGAAAAGTTGTTCCAACATTCACTATTGGCGCAGTTAATAGTACAAACGTATTAAGCACCGGTAGCTCAGTTGATGTGTTCAAATTCTCTGTATCAGCTTCCAGCAAAGGAAACGTTGGATTAAAGAGAATCACATTGAATGTAAACCAATCAGGTCTCCGGGCAACAGGCGGAACCGGTTTGGATACAACAAATGGATTTATCTTAAAGAAATACGACGATGCCGGAAAATTGGAAAATTCCAATCTTGCTACAGCTACATGGGATTCAACAAACAATAGAGTAATATTCAATCTGACAAACGAACAAGAAATCACAAAAGGAAAAACCATGAACTTCCTTGTAAGAGCGACAGCTATCGACGATGGTACCGATAACACTAACATGTTAAGTATCAGCTTCGGTTCTGACACTGCTGAAGACGTTGATTCTGTAACTGCAAACACTCAAAGAACAACGACACATACACTTGTTAATTCTTCAGGTTCTTCAGTGGGTAATAAAATCATCTGGTCTGACCAATCATTAGCCGGCCATTCAACTCTAACAGCTGACTGGACTAACGGTTATGAATTAGGTATTCCAACTGATACTTATACTCTACAATAAAGATAGTATTTGAAAGATAACGATTCATTTTCGAAATAATTAAAAACCCCCCGTATAAAAACGGGGGGTTTTTTTGTAAACAAAAATTTATACTCAATTGCGTATAAAATAACGTATAATACTGCGAAGCTTAAAAATAACTTCGAAATTTTTAAAGCGAAGCAGTATAGATTTCTTAAACAAAACTTCTAAATTATTTTTTCCCCTTAAAATTAGAAATTATAAAAAATATTATAGCCATAAAATATGCCCAAAATATACCTAAAAAACTCCAAAATTTAAGCATATCCGGTTTATATTGACTCATCCTGGCAAGAAGAACCCTATAAAAATCTACAAAGCTTAAATCTTGATTCCGGGCATAAATTTGAAAAACAATATTTCCATTTACATTTTTATTGTCAAACTGAATATTATGGCCATAAATTTTTTCTTTGGCATTAAATAAACCCAAAGAAGTATTATTTTCATCTGAATTTTGTACGCAAAAATGAAAAATTTTATTTTTTGATTCTATTATTTTAGGAAAAATGAATTTAGTAAAATCATAATTTTGACCGGTTTTATCAACTAAGTATTTAAAAATTAAAGTTCGTTTATTATCATCATAAATTTCAAATTTATACGGTCCTTTTCCTTTAGTGGTCATAACATCAATTCTGCTTAAATTGTCCTCTAAAGCTTCAAAGCTTTGACACAGTTTTTCGTCTTTTTTTAAGACATATTTCGGTTCTTTATTATCCCAACTCAGCATTAAATGCTCGCTTAAAATAAAATGCCGTTCATTAAAATATAATAAAAAAATCGGCAAAATAAATAGCCCCATAAAAGAAAGAATAATCAAAAAATTCCTATATTTAAATATAAAATCGCGGGATAACATATAAAATCAAGCTTATAAAATTAATAAAAATCATAATTAAAGAACCTAAAATCAATATTTTCTTCTGATCAAGCTTAAAAAAAGTGAATAAAGCTTTAAAAAACATTAAAAAAATAGGTATCAATACAGTGAAATAATATCTTCCTTGGTTAGCTACCGCGTAATTATTCTCTTTTATTACTCCGATCAAAAAAATTAAAGCATAACTGAAATCCAAAATCAGAATACTTAAAATCAAGAAAATAAAGAAATAATCTCTAAATTTAACTTTATACAAATACAATAAGGCAATAGCAACAAAAAAAATGCTGATTCCTAAAAAAATAAAATAAAAAGGTTCATAAATTAGAGTGTCCATCCATCCGAATTTAGCAAAGAAACTCTTAAAAATTAACGAATACCTTTCTATAAAAGCTAATTTAAGTATATTTAAAATACCGAGCCCGTCGATTTTTTGCATAAATAAGCTTAAATTCCCCAGATATAAATTAAATATATAACTGAAAAGCAGAAAACTCAGTAAAAAAAAGGAACAAATTAAAATCCATATTTTTTTTGTAAACGATTTTAACTCAAGCGATTTTTCCTTTAAAGCTTTGAGAAAAAGAAAAATAGGAAAATAGATAATTAAAAATACAAAATTGGATTTCGTGAGATAGCCCGCTGATAAAATTAAAAGCAAATAAATAAAAAAATTTTTATCTAAAACTTTATTCCAATAAGAAATTAACAAAAAGAAGAATAACGCGAAAAGCAAGTTCATTAAAACGTCATTGTTAATGGATGTTTCAATAAACATGAACATGGGAAAAAAGCATAAAATAATGGTCATTAAAGAAGACCGAGCATTATCCAAGCGGAAATATTTTTTAAAACATCTTTGGCAAATATATCCGGTAATTAAAAATAATAATATGGAGAAAAACCGAATCGCGTACGTCTGCGCCAAAATGTCATTTTTAAAATATAAATAAATGGGAGCATTCAATAAATAATATAAATCATTGTAATCCAATCCATAATAAGTAAAATTTTTTTTAGTTTTCGCTTGCCACACATTATTCCTCAATAAAAATTCACTTTTACCATATTTATCACTGCTAAATTCGAAATGATTTGACGAATTATGAATGATTTGAGAAAAATTAATCACTTCCAATGTTTTTTCAACATACTCTGAAGTCATCACCTTGGGCAATAAATGCGTTTCATCTGGTAAACTTTTTCTCTCCGCTATATATTGTATATGATAAAAATGTGCTTGCTCATCAGGCGCCATAAATATTGGAATGCTGACAAACCATGTTAAAGCACCTAAAAAAATTAGAATTAAATAAAAATTTCTATTTAAAAAATTTTTCATCCCATTTATCAATTAATTACTTCATTTTCTATACAATTTAAATTAAGAAATGATAATTTACAATAAAATTCCCTCGGAATTGCAAAATTTAATCGGAGAAGTGTTTACTCAGGCGGAAAACACCCAAAGTTTAATTATACTTATATCGTTTTCTTTTCTATTTATGGTGTTTTCCATAATCCAAAAACAAAATAATCAAAAACATATAAAACCATACAACACAGTAATAAATTATTTACATAATTTTATTGTGAAAAATAATTTTTCCCTATTTCTGACGTTTTTACTTTGTATAAGCGTTTTTGTCAATTATATATACTTAATAAACATATCAGTTTTTTCTCAATTTCACTTTGTAATTATTTTAATATTATTTATAGGTATAATTTTATCAAAATCTAAATTCTCTAAGCCTGAAGTCGCATATACGCAAAAGGCAATCTACAACTTTTTAATATTAACTATATTATTTTCGCCAATCCTGAGTTTTATTAATTATTCCTTTTCTTTGTTTTATATTCCAAATAAACAATTAATTCTTGATATAGGTACCCAAAATGATGAAAATCCAACTAAAAAAATCTATTTAACGGAAAATAAAAGTAATATTCAAAAAACCAAGCATAAATTACTGGAATTAGGATCAAAAAATAATATTCATACTATTAAATACAATTTTCGTTACTACAATGACAAGCCTGCGATTTTAATAATTCCGGAAAAAAATAAAATACCGGACAAAGAATTGTTTCTGAATATAAAAATGCAATCAAACGCACCTGTTTATTTAACTGATAATGAGGACAATAAAAAGCTGATATATAACGCTTTACCTGCGAATTTTGAAAAAATGGACGTTAAATTCACGGATAAAAACATTTATTACAATAAAAATCTGATTGATAACTCCAAATCAAAAATCAAAAGGAATAATTCGCGAAATGAAAAAGATCAGCTTTTTTCAGTTATTCCTGAAGGGAGTACAATTAATATTTCTCAGTTAAGTAAATATAAGCAAACAGAATTTGCACGAATGATTTTAAAAGATGGAAAACTTATGGTTAATGATCAAAATATTTCTAATATATCCACCTCGATTATAATAGGCGAGAACAATATTTATACTGTATTGGATAATAATCTGAAATTGGAGCTGGAAGTAAAAAATCTTGATATAAAAAGTCAAAATAAGTTTGAGAAAATTAATTTGATGATAATGGATTCGAAAGGAGAGGTGATAGAATCCAAAGCATTTAATGGCGCGGAAATTAAAGAAAAAATTCTAAAATGGGATATCCCGATTTTAGAAAAAGACATATACAAAATATCAATTACTGCGAATGAAGATTCAAGAATCTTGTTGAAAAATATTAAAATAAATACAAATAAGTTTGTTATGGACGGAAACATTGAATATTATAAAACAATTGATATATATTATGCTAAAAATATCAAAAATGAGAAGAGTACAATAGAAACGAAAAAATTAATTACCAACAAAGATGGAATTTATAAAAATTCAATTCCAATCTCATTTTCAAGGGAAACTTGGTTCAATCCGCACTTTTACATTTTTTCCGATGATTTAGACCGAATTGAATATTTTATAACTGAACCGAATAAAAGTTTTTCTTCCCAATATCCATGGATTATGTTAAATATAAATCTGCGGGCGAAAGATTATCGTGATAAGAAAAACAACCTTATCATTACGCTGCAAGCTATGGATGATGAGGAAAAGGGCATTTTATTATTAGATGAAATTAAATTAAATTATTAATTATGCAAATAACAATTATAGGAAGCGGTTATGTGGGATTGGTTACAGGAACATGTCTTGCTGAGCTTGGAAATAACGTGATATGTTTAGATATAGATGAAAAAAAAATAGAAAAATTAAGAAAAGGAGAGATTCCCATTTACGAACCGGGTTTGGAGGAATTGGTAATTAGAAACGTGAAGGAGCAAAGATTGCATTTTACAACCAATACAAAAGAAGCTATCGAAAAAAGCGAAATCATTTTTAGCGCGGTGGGAACGCCTCCAAATAAAAATCACGAAGCTGATTTAAAATATGTGAAACAAGTTGCGAAAGAATTTGGAACACATTTGAACTCTTATAAAATATTTGTGAATAAATCCACAGTGCCTGTTGGCACAAGCCATTTAATGAAAGAAATTATAAATAAATATAATACTTCAAATCAACAATTCGATGTGATTGACAATCCGGAGTTTTTGAGAGAAGGATCAGCAATAAAGGATTTTATGAATCCGGATAGAATAGTTGTTGGCGTGGAAAGCATCAAAGCCGAGAAAATCATGAAGAAACTTTACTCTCCTTTAGTAAGAGCGGGAAATCCCATAATTTTCACTGATATAAAAAGTGCGGAAATCATTAAATATGCTTCTAATTCTTTTCTGGCGACAAAAATATCCTTCATTAATGAAATTGCCAACTTCTGTGAAAAAGCGGGCGCGGATATATTGGAAGTAGCTAAAGGAATAGGACTTGACAACAGAATAGGATCAAAGTTTTTACATGCCGGTATAGGGTATGGAGGGTCATGTTTTCCAAAAGATGTGCAAGCGTTTATTTGCACGGCACGTAAACATAAATGTAAATTTGAAATATTACAGGCCGTGGAAAAAACAAATCAGAATCAGAAATTAATAATTGTAGACAAATTAAAGAAAAAGATTCCGAATTTAAAAAATAAAAAAATTGCTGTTTGGGGATTAAGCTTTAAACCAAAGACCGATGACATGCGTGAAGCCGCGTCATTGGTTATTATTCCTAAATTATTAAAAGAAGGCGCGCTAATTAAAGCATTTGACCCTGTGGCAATCAATAATGCCAAAAAGATATTTGTTAAAGAAAAAAATCTTCAATTTGCGGATAAACCTTATGAAGTTCTTAAAGAAGCGGATGCGTTATTAATTTTAACCGAATGGGACGAATTTCGCAGCGCGGATTTAAAACGAATAAATAATTTAATGCAGGGCAATCTGGTCATTGACGGAAGAAATATTTACGATCCGCAAGAAATGATTAAAAATGGTTTTGACTATGAAGGCATCGGCAGAAGTAATAATTTAAATTCTCATAAATGCGCGAGCAATATATAAAAGCCATAGCCATAATATTTTTATCGCTATGTATAAATAAAGTATTTTTCTTAACTTTCCAACCTGCGGATTATTTTATTTCGCAAAGTTTAAAAATTATTTTTTTATTATTTATAATTTATTTAATATTATCAAAAATTTTTTATACAAAAGATAAAGCTTTTATATTATGTTTTTCTATTTTTGGCTTCTCAATAGTGTATATTAAAGACAGTTTTGATTATCAATT
>LBOO01000003.1 GCA_000989565.1 Candidatus Peregrinibacteria bacterium GW2011_GWA2_33_10
TGGTTTTTGTTGTTTTTACCTTTTCATATAATATAATCGATGTCGCTAAATTTCTTAGCATGGCATCTTTGTGACCTTTATCACGATTGAATTTTAATCTTTTCTTATTATGTCGCACGATATATTAGGTTAGTGAATTCAAGGGATAATTATTTTTATTCTTCTCCTTCCATCTGCATATTTCGAGTTTTTAAAGCAGAACGAACTTCAGTTAAAGCTTTTTTACCAAATCCGCGCAAATTAAGCAATTTATTTTCATTGCATTTTACGAGTTGTTCTATGCTACCGATACTGCCATTGATTAAAGCGTTAAGAGTTCTTGGAGAAAGTCCTAAAATTTCAATAGGTGTGTATGCTTCCTGCTTTGGTTTGCTTTTTTCTTCTTCTGCTTGTTGGAAAGCGATTTTTGTAAAATCACTCATAAATTCTCCTTCTACCGGAATTTCCGATTGATCGAAAAGGCTGAAGTAAGATTTAAGCACATTAGCTGAAAATTTTAATGCGTCTTCCGGACTGATTGCTCCTTTTGTGAAAATTTCCATTGTTAATTTATCCAAATTTGTCATCTGGCCTACACGGGTAGCTTCCACTTCATATCGAACCCTTTCCACAGGAGAAAATACGGCATCAATCAATATCATATTCGGATCGCTTTCATCCATTTCGTTGATTGCTCGATTGCCGACTCCTTTTTCCACTCTAATCTCCATTTTCAGTTTGGAGTTTGGTTTTGTGATTGTGGTGATATATAAATCAGGATTTAATATTTCCAAATCACTGGACGTTTTTATGTCTTTTGCTGTGACCGGACCTTCTTTTTTAGCTTCCAGAGTAATAAATGAAGGCTCTTTGCTATATTTCTTTATTTCTAAAGATTTTAAGTTGAGTATCATATCAAGCACGCTATCTTTAACTCCATTGACGGTGGAATATTCGTGTGTCACACCTTCAATTTTTATGCCTGTTATAGCTGCTCCGGGCAAAGATGACAGCAAAACCCTTCTTAAAGCATTACCGAGAGTCATACCATACCCTTGAGGCAGAGGACTAATAACAATTATCGCATAACGATCAGTACTTTTCTGGGCAATTATTTTAGGGATACCGATTTCTTCTTGAATTTGATGCATAGTGGCAAATAATTTAAAAATTATTATTTAGAATAGTATTCAATGATTAATTGACTATTAATTGTTTTTTCAAAGTCATCACTTTGAGGAATGCCGACAATTTCAATTTTCAGATTGGCTTTGTCAACTTTTAACCATCGCGGGATGTTTACTTTTTTCTTACTCAGCTCTTCAAAATATTTATGTTTTTTCGCTTTATCTCGGGCTTCCAAGACATCACCCTGTTTCAATAGTATTGAAGGGATCGTTACTTTTTTGCCATTAAGCTTAAAAATACCATGGTTAGCCATTTGGCGACCATGAAATCTTGTTTTTGACATTCCGGCTCTATATATTACATTATCCAATCTTCTTTCGCAAATTTTCATTAATGCGTCGCCGGTAATATCCTGTGCTTTTGTTGCTTCCGTGTAATATTTTTTAAATTGGCGTTCTAAAATACCATATACTTTTTTGGCTTTTTGCTTTTCTCTTAATTGTTTTGAGAATTCTGATTTTTTACCGAAAGCGTTTTTTCCGTGAACTCCGGGAGCGTAATTTTTTTTAACGACTGCTTTAAATTTAGATGTATTAGCATCAAATATATTGATTCCTTCACGTCTGAAAATTTTGACTTTTGGTCCAGTATATCTTGCCATAAGGTTAATTATTTAATGATTTGATTAATAAAATAATTTGCGGGATTATTATCCGCGTCGAGTTTTTCTAGCTCTGCAGCCATTATGTGGGATTGGTGTGCAATCAGTAATTGATTCCAATTGTAAGCCTGAACTTTGCAATCCTCTTAAAGCTTGTTCGCGACCGGTTCCGATTCCTTTTATATAAACGTCAACTTTTTCCAATCCAATAAGTTTTGCTTTTGTAACCGCATTTTCTGCGGCGACTTGAGCAGCATAAGGAGTGGCTTTTCTGGTTCCTTTGAACCCACTTGATCCGGCACTGGACCAAGCAATAACATCTCCGTTTGGATCAGTTAAAGTTACAATAGTGTTATTATAACTTGCATAGACATAGGCTTTGCCAACCGGTATATTTTTCTTTGCTTTTTTCTTAGCCATTAATATTAGTTAATTAATGAAATAGTAATTAGTAAAATTTATTTTATTTCTTTTGTTCTTTTCGTTTGCCGCTTCCCATTGTAACTTTTTTACCTCTCTTTGTGCGGGCATTTGTTTTTGTTCTTTGTCCTCTGACAGGAAGTTTGCGTCTGTGGCGATAACCACGATAAGATCCGATTTCTTGCAATCTTTTAATGTCCTGAGCCACTTTTCTTCTTAAGTCTCCTTCAACGGCGAATTTAGTCACTGCTTCAATGCGTTTGTCTTTGGGTAGATTGATTCCGGAAATACGAGCCATAAATAAAATTATTTAAAAATTTAAATTTTAAACGGGAATTTATCCTTGTCGTTGTTTATGTTTTTTTGTTTGACATATAACACGAACTTTTCCTTTTCTTTTGATAACTTTACATTTATCACATATTTTTCTTACAGATGGTTTTACTTTCATTGAATGATATTTATTAATTTTTAAGGATTTCTATAGACGATACGGCCTCTTGTCGGATCATAAGGACTTATTTCAACTTTTACCGTGTCTCCGGGCAGGATTTTTATAAAATGCATTCTCATTTTTCCTGCTATGTGGCAAGTAATTATTAATTCATCAGTGGTTGAATTTTTGTACATTTCATCAGTAATCTTTACTTTGAACATAGTATTTGGGAGTGCTTCAACAACTTCTCCGGCAACCGTTATAACTCCATCATCTTTAACCATACTTTTTTTATAAATTAAATTTAGAGAAAAGCGTTAGGATTTTACATTAATTGTTTTTACTTATCAAGGGCTTTTTTTTAGATTTTTGTGTTATGGTTATAAGTTGATTTGAAAATTTTATATTTTTGTCAATATTTCATTACCTTTAGCTGTGATTAATACTGTATGTTCTACTTGAATCGAAAGTGAATCGTCTTGAGTTACGACAGTCCAATCATCTTTTAATGTTTTTATATATCTTTCACCTTGATTTATAATCGGTTCAATCGCGAGAGTCATTCCGGGGAGGAGAAGTTCGCCGGTATTTTTTTTGCCATAGTTAGGTATTTGCGGGGGTTCGTGCAGTTTTCTTCCTACACCGTGTCCGGTAAGCTCGCGTACGGGCGAGTAGCCATATTCTTTAGCTGTTTTTTCAATAGCATTGCTTATATCTCCAACTCTGGCCCCTTGTATCGCTTGACTTATCGCTTTATCTAAAATTTTCAATGTGTTTTTAAGGAATTGTTTTGTTTCCGCGGGAATTGGCTCTATGTAAGTGGTAATTGTGGAATCAAGATTAAAACCTTTATATATAATGCCGCAATCAATACTGATAATATCTCCTTTTTGTAATATTTTTTTCAGGGAAGGAATCGCGTGGACCACTTCTTCGTTGACTGAGCTGCATATACAAGCAGGATAGCCTTGATAGTTTTTAAAGGACGGTTCAACTTTATATTTTTTGATTAAATCTTCAGCTTTTTCATCCAGATATTTTGTGCTAATACCTTCACAAACTTCTTTTCTTAATGTCTCTAAAATGTCGGCCAATATTCTTCCTCCTGCGCGCATTATATTTATTTCTTCTTTTGTTTTAATAGGTATTCGCATGTATTAAAATTTCAGGTTTCCTAAGTAAATATTTTATCAAGTAATTCTATAATCTCATTATTTACCTTATCGATTTTTTGTTCCCCGTTTATTTTATATAATTTTGCTGTTTTCTCATAATATTCTATAACAGGCATGGTTTCTTTATAATAGGAATCCAGTCTGACTTTTATGCTTTCCGGATTGTCGTCTTGTCTCGTAATCAGCTTTCCTTGGCATTTTTCGCATTTTTCTTTTTCATAAGTTGACGGGTAAACGCTTTTACATTCTTCACAAATTCTTCTTGTTGTTAATCTTCTGTATGCCTCTTTTTCGGAAATATCCATAAGGATGCAAACAAATTCTCGATTCAATTCTTTCATTAATTTATCAAAACTTTGCGCTTGTTCCATTTTTCTTGGTATTCCATCAAACAATACTTTTTCATTCTTATTGAAATCTTTGGAAAAATTTTCAATGATTTCCATGACAATTTCATTTGGAACCAATTGGCCCGCTTCTATCAAATTTTTAACTTTTTTTCCGAGTGACGAATCTTCTTTGGCCAGTCTGCGAAGTTCCGCGCCGGTCTCAAATATGCGCATTTGATATTTATCGGCAATTATTTTTCCCTGGGTACCTTTTCCGGAGCCTTGTATCCCGAATAATACAATATCCATGACAAAAATTTATTAATATAATTTTTCGTAGTCATGCATGATCAGCTGACTGTTTATTTGACGGATAATATCCAAGATAACACCGATAATGATGATTAATCCGGCACCGCTTATTAAAAGTGGTATGCTCGAGATTGTTGAAGATCTGAATAGCTGTTGGATCAATATTGGAGCAACTGCGATGAAGCCTATAAAAAGACCTCCGAACAGATTTAAATGGTTAGATACTCCATAAAGATAGTCAGCGGTTTGTTTTCCGGGCCTGATGCCGGGAATAAATCCTCCTCTTTTTTGTAGATTATCGGCAACATTTTGGGGATTGAACGTAATGCTAACGTAGAAATATGTAAAAGCTATGATTAGAATGAAATATGCGATGTGGTAAATTGAATTTGTCGGAGTGAAAATATCCGTAAAAAATTGGCCTATTGATTTTAATGTTTCAGAATTTGAACGCATTAAGAATAATTGTGCGACTATGGAAGGAAATGAAACCACTGAGATTGCAAAGATAATTGGAATCATTCCGGCCTGATTTACTTTAATCGGCAATACTGATTTTTCACCTTTTACTTTTTTCCCTGCGTATGTGACCGGAATTTTTCGATATGCTTCAGTAACAAGCATAACTATAATACTTAATATAATTGTCGCTAAAATCATAATTATAAATGGAATTAATCTTTCACTATTATCACGTGAGAGAAAAACGTTTTGTCCAATAATTGCCGGAACGCTTGAAAGAATATTTACCATGATTAAAATTGAAATACCATTTCCAATTCCTCTTTCAGTCATTACTTCTCCAAGCCACATTAAGAAAATCGTACCTGTCATTACGGTAAGCATTATAGGTAAAATCACTTTAGGATCATTTAAATTGTTAATTATATTTCCTTGAGCTTGTTGATTGATGATCAGTATCATTCCGTAAGACTGGATGAAGGCAAGAGGGAGAGTAAGCCATCTTGTATATTGATTTAATTTTTTTCTTCCTTGATCTCCTTCTTTAGACAGGCTTTCCAAGCGGGGGACGATTACCGTTAATAATTGAATAATGATTGAGGCATTAATGTATGGGGAAAGTCCCATTAATATAACCGAGAAGTTGTCCAGACTTCCTCCGGTTAAAATGCTGAATACACCAAGAAGCTGATTCTTTTTCAGTGCTAAATCAAGTGCTTCGGTGTTTACATTCGGAATAGTTATGTGAGCGGCGATTCTTGCCACGATCACACATCCAATCGTAAATAATATTTTTCTACGAAGATCTTTTGAGTTCCAGATTTGAATTAAATATTTTAACATTGGATTTTTGGAATTAAATAAAAATAATTATTTATTTTTTAATGGCGCAAATTCTCCTCCGGATTTTTTAATTTTACTTTTAGCTCCTTCAGAAATTTGGTTAATTTGAATTTTTAATTTTTTAGTCAATGTTCCTTTGCCTAAAATTTTTACATTAAGATTGTCTTTTTTTATTAAACCTTTTTCAAATAAAGATTTTTTGTTTATTTCCGCTCCATCGTCAAATACATTTAAATCTTTAACGTTTATCGCAATAACTTTACTGCTATTAATATTGTTAAATCCTTTTAATTTAGGCAGACGGCGAAGTAAGGGAGTTTGTCCTCCTTCAAAGCCCGGTCTTCTTTTGCCGCCTGTTCTGGCGGTTTGACCTTTCATGCCTTTACAGCTAAAGTTTCCACGTTTTGATCCGTTGCCGCGGCCAATACGTTTTGCTTTTTTATTATGTGCTTTACTTGGTTTTAATTCGTGAATTTGCATTAGATAAATGTTATAGACTTATTTATTTAGAGTTTTATCTTTCTTCTCATCTGAAGATGAATTTTTTTCTGTGTGAATATTCGGGGTTTTTTCTACAGTTTTTTCTTCTTTTTTATGATTAATCTCTTCTTTCGGCTTAATTGGTTTTGAATTTTCTTTTTTATCCGTTAGATTTTTTCTTGGTTTTTTCAATAATTTTAAAGCTTCATAAGCTGCTCTGGCATTATTCAGTTTATTGGTTGAACCATGAGCTTTTGAAAGTATATTTTTGATACCGCTTAATTCGATAACTTTTCTTACGGCGCCTCCGGCTATAAGTCCCGTACCTTTTGAAGCAGGCATTAAATGGATTCTCGCGCTTTTATATTTCAGTTTTATATCGTGCGGAATAGTTTCATTAATTATGGAAACATCTATTAAATTCTTTTTTCCTTTACGCACGGCTTTTTGAATAGCTCCTGTAACTTCATTTGATTTGCCAACTCCAACACCAACTTTTCCTTTTTTATTGCCAACGACAACAGTTGCCCTGAATCTTAATCTTCTACCACCTTTTACCACGCGAGTAACACGATCAATATTAATTACTTCTTCAAGATATTCTTTTGCCTCCGCGGGCCTGCTTCTATTTTTGGAATTTGGTTTATTCATTGATATTTTTTAGTTATTATTGACTTTGATAGATTAAAATTTTAATCCTCCTTCTCTGGCTCCGTCCGCCAACTCTTTTACTCTGCCATGATATTTGTAACCATTGCGATCAAATATACATGTTTCAATTTTTTTGTCTTTTGCTTTTTCCGCTATTTCCACTCCTACTTTTTTTGCTTTTTCTGATTTTTTTCCGGATTTGATCTTATAATCACTACCACTTAATAAAACTTTTCCCGAGTCATCATCTATTAGTTGGGCGTAGATATGCTTTAAACTTCGGCAAACTATTAATCTGGGTTGTTTTTCGGTTCCGGAAATTTTATAACGAATTTTTTTGTGAATTTTTTTTCTACGGATATTTTTCTGATTCTTCATTTTAAATTGTTAATATTATGTTTTTAAATTTTAACCTTTGCTTCCCGCTGCGGTTTTACCTGCTTTGCGTGCAACAATTTCATTTTCATAGCGAATTCCTTTTCCTTTGTAAGGTTCCGGCTTTTTAAATCCTCTTATATTGGCTGCGACTTGTCCGACTTTTTGTTTATCAATTCCTGACACAATCAATACATTTTTCTTTTCTTCATCTTGTTTAATATCTATACCATTTTCAATGGGAAATTCAATAGGATGGGAGTAACCGAGATTGAGAATTAATTTTTTACCTTGAATTTGTGCTTTATAACCAACTCCTTGAATCAGAAGTCTTTTTTCAAACCCATTAGAAGTACCCTGCACCATATTGTTAATTAAAGTACGAGTTAATCCATGAAGCGCGTGAGCTTCTTTAATATCTTCTTTAGGGCTGACAAGGATTTGATTTTCTTCAATTTTGATATCAATCAGAGGATGAAAGGTGAAATGCAATTCTCCTTTCGGTCCTTTTACAGTGATAGTATCTTTTTGAAGATTAACTTGAACTGTATTTGGAAAGCTAATTGGTAATTTGCCGATTCTTGACATGACTATCTTTGTTTAAAATTTAAGAATAAATTATTTTAATAGATTTCGCAGATTAATTCGCCACCAATATTATTTTTTCTTGCTTCTTTATTTGTCATTAATCCTCTTGAAGTTGAGTAAATTGCTATTCCGTAATTATTTTTTACACTTTTGATTTTACTTTTACCCAGATAGATTCTTTGTCCCGGCTTACTAACTCTTTTTAACATTAATTTAGTTATTTCCGGATTAAGATCAATGATTATTTCCGCTTTATTTTTGTCTAAAACATTCTTTTTATACTCAACAATAAAATTGTGTTTTTTCAAGATATCGCACATCTCATACTTTATTTTTGAGAATGGTACAGTAATTGCTTGATGTTCCGCTCGTATAGCGTTTCTGATTCGAGTTAAAAAGTCTGCTATTGGATCTGTATGCATATTTTATAGGTCAATATTATTATAATCTAAATTACCATGAGGATTTTGTAAGGCCGTTAATTTCACCCTTAGAGGCTAATTGGCGTACGCAGATTCTACACATTTCGAATTTTCTCATATACCCTCTGTTTCTGCCACAAAGTTTGCATCTATTATAAAGCCGTGTCGATTTTTCAACTTTTTTTCCGGCATTCATTTCATTGTTTGCTTTTTTCCATTGTTTTTCACATTTTACTTTTAGTGCTTTTCTAGCCATATTAAGATATTTATAAAAATTAGTGGTTATTTATTTTTAACAGTTTCTTTCTTAAAAGGAAAGCCTAACTTAGTTAATAATTTTTTGGATGTTTCATCATCCTCGGCTGAAGTTACTATTGTGATTTGAATTCCGTGATTTCTTACCAAGTCATCCGGTTTGATTTCCGGAAAAATTAAAAATTCTTTTATTCCGATATTGTAGTTCCCATTTCCATCGAAACTTTTTAACGATAAACCACGAAAATCTTTCATTCTTGGAAAAATAACATTGATCAGCTTATTTAAAAAGTCGTTCATTCTTTCGCCTCTTAATGTACAAACTATTCCGCTTGGCATTCCTTCTCTTAGTTTAAAATTGGAAATTGCTTTTTTGGAATTTTTTACTACAGGTTTCTGACCGGTAATCAAAGTAATATTATTTATAACATCAGAAAAATCTTTATTTATGTTATAGATTTTACCGATACCTACATTAATATTAATCTTTGTAACAGAAGGGATTGCCATCTTGTTTTTTATGCCAAGTTCTTTTTGTAATTCGACATTTATTTTTTTTCTGATATGTTCTTTGAATTGAGACATTTTACTGATTTATTTATTAATTGATATTTATAGAATAATTATTTTTTAGCTTTGCTTTTAGCGGTTAACTCTATCTCGTCAGTAAACAGTTTTTCACATTTTTTACAAAATCTTTTTTTCTTTTTATCTTCGCCTATTTTATATCCGATTCGTGTTGCTTTGCTGCAAGACGGACAAATCACTTTTACGTTTGAAGCATTGATTGGCGCTTCGTATCGAATTCTTTCTCCGGCTTTAATGTTGGTTTTTTTAATATGTTTTGTTCGAATATTAATTTTTTCAATAGTCAGTTTATTAGCCTTTTTATACGTTTTGATAACCTTGCCTGTTTTTCCTTGTTCTTTGCCTGCGATGACCAGAACATTATCATTTGCTTTAACTTTCATATTTTAATTAGTTATTTTTATAAAACTTCCGGTGCTAAGCTGATAATTTTTGTAAATTTTTTATCACGTAATTCTCTGGGAATGGGGCCAAAAACTCTGGTGCCTTTTGGCTGCAAATCTTTATTGATTATAACTACAGCATTATCATCAAAACGAATATATGAACCATCCGGTCGTCTAATTTCTTTTTTTGTTCTTACAACAACAGCTTTTTCGACTGCTTTCTTTTTTACGGCTCCCTGAGGCGACGCATCTTTAATGCTTACAACTATGATATCTCCGATAGAGGCATATCTTCTTTTTGAGCCTCCTAAAACTTTAATACACATAACTGATTTGGCTCCTGTGTTGTCTGCTACTTGTAATCTTGTTTGCGCTTGAATCATTTTTTTAATTTATGTTATAAAGTTGAAATAATTATTTTTGTTCAGGCTTGATAACTGTCCATCTTTTTAATTTGCTGATAGGACGAGTTTCGTAAATCGTTACTGTTTCATTTAGCTGATGCTTGTTTTCAGGATCATGAGCATGAAATTTGTTAGTAACTCTATATTGTTTCTTATATTTCGGGTGTGTTTTGTAAGCATGAACTGTTACTATAATTGTTTTATCATTTTTTGCACTTGTGACAATGCCGGTTTTCGAACGCATAATTGTAAAGGTTAAAATTGCTTAATAGTTAGATTGAATATTTATTATTTTTTTATGGAATTTAATTGTTGTTGTAGAGTTTTGATTTGCGCTATATATTTTTTCCATAATTTTAATGTACTTGAATCTTTTTTACTGCCGACTTTAACTTCCATTTTTAATTTTAAACGTTCAGCTATGGCAGCAGTTAATTCTTTTTGCAATTGTTCTTTATTTAATTGACGCAGTTCTTGAATCGAGATCATTTTTAATTATAGTTATAGAGTTTTTTTATCAATAAATTTACATTGCAACGGCAGCTTGTGAGAAGCTAAGCGTAAAGCTTCTTTTGCCGTTTCAGGTTCGATGCCGTCCATTTCAAATATTATTGTACCGGGCTTTACCGGAGCGGCATAATATTCAACAGCTCCTTTTCCGCTACCCATCGGTACTTCCGCGGATTTTTTAGTTATCGGTTTGTGGGGAAATATTCTGATCCACATTTTGCCGCCTCTTTTTATATATCTGACAGCTGCTTTTCTAGCTGCTTCCAGTTGGCGGGCTGTAATTTCTTTCTTTTCCATTGCTTTTAACCCGAATTGTCCATAGGCAACCTTGTTGCACCTAAGTGCGACTCCTTTTAGACTGCCTCTGTTTCTATGTTGTTTGCGATATTTAAGTTTTTTTGGTTCTAGCATTATTAGTTAGTTTATTGTTGTTATTTATTGATTTTCTTTAATTGTTTTTTCTTCAATTCGCATTAAATCTTTTTTGAATACATCTCCTTTGTAAATCCAAACTTTTACTCCGATAGCACCATATGTAGTTTGAGCCGGAAGATGGTGGTAATCTATATCAGCTCGGAATGTTTGAAGTGGAATTTTACCTTCCGTGAAATATTCCTGTCGGGCGATTTCAACTCCATTAAGTCTTCCGGAAACCAATATTTTAATTCCCTTTGCTCCCGCTTCCATGGTTTTTGCTACAGCCAGTTTCGCACTTCTTCTGTATGAAACTCTTTTTTCAATTTGTTTCGCAATATTTTCAGCAACCAATTTGGCGTCAAGGTCAGGTCGTTTGATTTCAGCTATATTGATTGAGAAATGTTCATTGTATTTTTTATTCAAAACATCTTTTAATTTATCGAGACCGGATCCTTGCCTGCCGATAATTAAACCGGGCTTTGAAGTATAGATATTGATTGTAATATTGTTTGAATTTCTTAGTATCTCAATTTTTGATACGCCGCAATCATCCAAAAATTTTTCTATTTCTTTTTTTAGCGATAAATCTTGATGAAGAAATTTCGCATAATTTTTTTTGTTGGCATACCATCGAGAATTCCATGTTTTGATGATTCCAATTCGCTGAATGTGTGGATTAACTTTTTGCCCCATGGGATTTTATTAGTTTAATAGAGATATTTAAGTAATTTTAAATTATTTTGTAGATTTTTTTTGAGTTTTTTCTTTTTTTTCCGTTTTTACTTCTTTTTCTATTTTTTGATCTATTTTATCATTGGTTCTTATTTCCAAAAATACTTTTACATGACTTGTTCTTTTTAAAATAGGATGCGCGCGTCCTCTTGATATCAATCTGCGTCTTTTAAGTGTTGTCCCTTCATTTACATATATTTCTTTTATATAAAGATCTTCAAAGTTTTGTTTAAAATTGTTTGTAGCATTGTTTGCCGCTGATTTAATTGCTTTGGCAATTATCGGGGCAGCTTTTTTTGGTGTGAATTTCAAAAGATTCAAAGCTTCATCAACTTTTTTATTGCGGACAAATGAGGCAACTAGGTTTGCTTTTTTTGAGGATATCCGAATATTTTTACTTAATGCTTTCATTTAAAATTTAATTTAATGATTTATTTTTGAGGTTGTTCTTTTGCCATTTTTCCGCCATGGGATTTGAATTTTCTGGTGGCGGCAAATTCTCCAAGTTTATGACCTACCATGTTTTCAGCAATGAAAACAGGTATATGTTGTTTTCCATTGTGGACTCCAATTGTATGTCCGACCATTTCAGGTGAAATAGTTGATGATCTTGCCCAAGTTTTTATCACTTTTTTTTGTCCTGTTTCCGTCATGCTTTTAATTTTTTTCATTAGCTTCGGATCAACGTACGGACCTTTTTTGGAACTTCTAGACATTTAATCAGTTGGTTATAATTATATATTATTTTTTTGCGTTTTTCTTTTTGCGTTTTTTAATAATTAATTTATTTGAATATTTTTTTCGTTTTCTAGTTATTTTTCCCAGAGCCGGAGCGCCCCATGGGGTTTTTGGATGGATTAATCCGATAGGATGTCCTCCTTCTCCTCCTCCATGAGGATGATCAACCGGGTTCATGGCCTTTCCTCTTACTTTCGGTTTTTTTCCTTTCCATCTGTTTCTACCAGCTTTTCCAATTTTGATATTACTATAATCTTCATTTCCTATGTGTCCTATTGAAGCATAACATTCTTTGGATATTAACCTGATTTCTCCGGAAGGCAATTGAACGTGCGCTCTTTCTCCTTCGAGAGCAATTAATTTCGCGCTTGTCCCTGCTCCTCTGGCGATTTGTCCTCCTCTGCCGGGATTGATTTCCACATTATATATTTCAACTCCTTGAGGAATATTTTTCAATTGTAATCGATTTCCGGTTTTTATTTTCGTTTTTTCTCCTGTTATTACGGTGTCTCCAACTTTTAATCCGCTAGGGGCCAAATGATATCGTTTTTCTCCATCTTTGTAAACAACCAGAGTTATAAAACAATTTCTATTCGGATCATATTCTATAGCTCTGACAGTGCCTTCAATATTTTTTTTGTCAATACTTTTAAAATCTACTATTCTATATTTTTGCTTATGGCCTCCTCCTTTTCGGCGAACAGTTATCTTCCCCTGATTATTTCTCCCTGAATTTTTTTTCAACGTATTAACTAAGCCTTTTTCAGGTCTTTTTTTACTAAGACCGCTGTAGTCTATAGTACTCATTTGTCTTCTCCCCGGAGTTGTTGGTTTTAGAATTTTTACTGGCATTTTGGAGTTTAATTTTATAATTTATTTTTTTGCAAATTTATTTACATCTAATTTCTTTTTATCTTTTAAAGCAATTGTAGCTTTTTTATGAGTCGGTCTTTTGACAATCAATCTGCCTCTGCCAACCATTCTTGTTTTTTCTCTTACTCTTGACATAGAGATTCTTTCAATTTTTATACCGTATAATTTTTCCAATACTTTTTTTACTTCTGATTTGTTGGCATTTTTATCAACCAGAAAAACATATTGGCTGATTTCGTTTTTTTGAAAACTTTTTTCGGTTGATAGCGGCTGTATAATAATTGACGAAGAGTTCATTTTTAAATTTTATATTAATATTTAATTAGTCTTTTTTTAAGAAGATTTCTTCCAGTTTTGACAAAGAATTCTTAAAGAAAATTATTTTGTTATATGTAAGCAAATCTCTAACATTTAAATAATTTACTAGAATCGATTTAACGTTTGGAAGATTGTTACATGATTTTTTAAATAGTTCATTTCTTTCCGGTAGAACAAAAAGTCCTTTTCTTTCCACTTTTAAATTATCTATTAACTCTTTGATGTTTTTGGTTTTAATAATTTTATTATTATCAGAAATAGTATAGTCTTCCAAAATCAATATCTCTTTATCTTTTAACTTTGCGCTTAAGCAAGAGAATAGAGCTTTTCTTCTTTGCTTCACGGGCATTCTCAACGTGTAATTTCTTTCATTTGTCGGACCGAACACTACGCCTCCGCCTTTATAATGCGGATTTCTGATAGAACCCTGGCGAGCGTGTCCTGTTCCTTTTTGGCGAAACGGTTTTGCTCCTCCGCCTCGAATATTTGCTTTGTTTTTGGTGTGCGCGTAGTTTATACGTCCATTGTTTGTTTGCAATCTTAATGCTTCATGAATCAATCCTTGATTAACTTCAATATTAAATATTTTTGAATTTAGAGTCACTTCTCCGTTTTGTTGTCCTGTCTGTATATAAATAGGTAGTTTCATTATAGTTCTGTTTTTATAATTACTAAATTGTTTTTACCGCCCGGAACCGGACCTTTGATTCCGATAATGTTTTTGTCCAAATTGCGGTAAATAATTGGTTTTTCTTTTAAGGTAATTGTGTCACATCCCATTCTCCCCGCCATTTTTTTCCCCTTATGAACTCTTCCGGGTTTTGCGCGAGCGCCGATTGATCCCGGTTCTCTCTTGAAATGCGAACCGTGACTGGCCGGTCCACCATGAAAATTATGTCTTTTCATTACTCCTTGAAACCCTTTTCCTTTTGAAACGGAAGTAACAGTGACAGTTTTTATATCATTTAAGATTTCCAGTGTTAATGGTTGTCCTTTTTCAAATTTATCTTTGTCTCCTACGAGAAACTCTTTTAGAAATTTGAATTTCTTGTTTTTCGTTGGTTTTTTTAATGGTTGATATCCAAGTACGAGTGCGCTGTATCCATCTTTTTCAATAGTTTTTATTTGAGCTATTGTGTTTGGTTCGCAACTAATAATAGTAACAGCAGTGGCAGTACCATCTTCTTGGATAATTTGAGTCATACCTAGTTTTTTGCCGATAATTCCTGGCATATAGTTATAGAGGTTAATTAAGCGAGGTAGACATTTAGTTGCCCTCTCACTCATTGAATTTTTAACTTATATTTTTTTATTACGCGAGAAGAGTTTAAATTGTCTATGATGTGATGTCAATAGAAATTTTTCGTCTACGCTGAATAAAAAAGATTTAAACCGCAAGCATTTTTATTTCAATGTCTACTCCTGTCGGAAGACTTAAATTTGTTAAATTGTCGATAGTTGTTGATGTTGGTTCGCTGATATCAATCATTCTTTTATGTGTTCTTATTTCAAATTGTTCTCGAGAATTTTTATTTACAAAGGTGGATTTGTTAACAGTGAATTTTTCAATATTTGTAGGCAAGGGGATTGGTCCTGAAACCAATGCTCCTGTTCTTTCCGCGGTTTCAATTATAAGTTTGCAGCAATCGTCAATTACTTTGTGATCGAATGCTTTAATTTTAATTCTGATTTTTTGTTTATTCGCTGTTTTTGTAGCCATTGTCTAAATATTACTGATATATAAATGTTTTATAGATAATTGGTTTTAAATTCTTTCCTTGGATTTTTCCAAGGAAAGAAAATTAAAAACAATTATTCGATGACTTTTGTTACTACTCCCGCGCCTACTGTTCTTCCACCTTCGCGAATAGCGAATCTTAATCCTTCTTCCATAGCAATAGGTGAGCCTAAAGCTACATTCATTTTTATGCTATCGCCCGGCATTACCATTTCTACGCCTTCAGGAAGTTCAATGTTACCGGTTACATCAGTTGTACGGATGTAAAATTGAGGTTTGTAGCCTTTAAAGAAAGGAGTATGTCTTCCACCTTCTTCTTTTGACAATACATAAACTTCAGCTTCGAATTTTGTGTGAGGAGTGATTGTCCCCGGTTTTGCTATAACTTGTCCTCTTTCAATGTCTTCTCTTTCAATACCTCTTAAAAGAAGTCCTACGTTGTCTCCGGCTTGGCCTTCATCCAATAATTTGTGGAACATTTCCACTCCTGTTACAACTACTTTTTTGGTTGGTTTGATTCCGACAATTTCAACTTCTTCATTTACTTTAACAATCCCTTGTTCGATTCTACCTGTAGAAACTGTTCCTCTTCCCTTGATAGAGAAAATGTCTTCTACCGGCATTAAGAAAGGTTTGTCAAGTGATCTTTGTGGTTGAGGAATGTATTCGTCAAGAGTTTTTAGAAGTTCCAATACCGGTTTTGCTTCTTCTCCGGTTGGATTTTCCAAAGCTTTTAATGCTGAACCTTTGATGATTGGAGTGTCGTCTCCCGGGAATTCGTATTTGTTCAATAATTCGCGTACTTCCATTTCGCATAATTCAGCAATTTCAGGATCCGCAATATCAATTTTGTTTAGGAATACAACTATGTAAGGAACGTTTACCTGACGTGCAAGTAAGATATGTTCTCGAGTTTGAGGCATTGGGCCGTCCGCCGCTGATACTACAAGGATTGCGCCATCCATTTGAGCCGCTCCTGTAATCATGTTTTTAATATAGTCGGCATGCCCCGGACAATCTACGTGAGCATAGTGTCTTTTGTCAGTTTCATATTCCTGATGAGATGTAGCAATAGTGATGCCGCGTTCTCTTTCTTCGGGTGCATTGTCGATTTGATCAAACGCTATCGCTTTATTGCTTCCGCCGAAGTTAGCTGCGGCAACTGAAGTAATAGCTGCGGTTAGAGTGGTTTTTCCATGATCAACGTGGCCGATTGTACCAATATTAAGATGCGGCTTGGTTCTCACATATTTTTTGTTGTCGTCAGACATAAGAGATATGGTTAGAAAGATAAGAGTAATATAGTTTAAGTTTTTTAAAACTACCGCGAAAAGATATTATATAAAATTTCAAGTTAATGCAAGGAGAAATGTTGGATGTGGGTTTGTGGTCATTGATCTCTATGTGGTCAAGTGTTTCTTAAAAGACTATGATGAAATTCCTTTTTCTTCTTTTATTTTTGTTACTATGTTTTCCGGCACTTTTTCATAGTGGGACGGTTCCATATTATACGAGGCTCTTCCTTGTGTCATGGAGCGAAGATCAGTGGCGTATCCAAACATTTCAGATAGAGGTAGTTTCGCTTTTATAAATTTAATATTTCCGCGATCTCCCATTTCTGTAATTTGTCCTCTTCTGGAGCTTAAATCTCCCATTACATCTCCCATGTATTCTTCCGGAGTGATTGCTTCAACAGCCATAATTGGCTCGAGAAGAATCGGACCGGCTTGTTTTGCGGCTCTTTGAAAACATATTGAAGCCGCAACTTTGAAAGCCAATTCAGATGAATCCACGTCATGGTATGATCCATCATAAAGTTCCGCTTTTACGTCCACAACAGGATATCCGGCAATAATTCCTCGTTGCAATGCTTCTTCAATACCTTTGTTAACGGCAGGTATATATTCTCTTGGGATTCTGCCTCCAACGATAGAGTCGATGAATTCAAATCCTTTTCCTTTTTCATTTGGTGAAACACGAAGAAGTACATGTCCGTATTGACCGCGGCCACCTGTTTGTTTGACATATTTTTCTTCCATTTCAACTTGAGAAGTTATAGTTTCTCTATAGGCAACTTGAGGTTTGCCAACGTTCGCTTCCACTTTAAATTCGCGTCGCATTCTATCAACTATGATGTCCAAATGCAGTTCGCCCATTCCACCGATAATGGTTTGGCCGGTTTCTTGGTTTGAGCTTACTCTGAAAGTAGGATCTTCTTCAGATAATTTGTTTAAGGCAACTCCCATTTTCTCTTGATCTGCTTTTGTTTTTGGTTCAATCGCGATTGAGATTACCGGTTCAGGGAATTCGATTGATTCCAATAGTATTGAATTTTTTTCATCACAAAGTGTGTGGCCTGTGACAGTGTTTTTTAGTCCAAGCAATGCGCCGATATCACCGGCATGCATGTCTTTTACTTCTTCTCTTTTATTGGCATGCATACGTAATATTCTACCTATTCTTTCTTTTTCGTCAGAAGATGAGTTGTACGCGTAACTACCGGCTTCCAATTTTCCTGAATAGATGCGGAAGAAGGCTAATTTTCCCACAAATGGGTCTGTGGCTATTTTGAAGACAAGTGCGCTAAACGGTTCACTGTCATCGGGGTGTCTTTCAATTTCTTGATCGTTTTTTGGGTTTTTGCCTTTGATGGCAGGCAAGTCTAACGGTGATGGCAAGTAATCACAAACAGCATCCAATAATTTTTGGACTCCGCTGTTTTTTAAAGCTGATCCGCAAAGTACAGGTATGATTTCAATAGCTATACAGGCTTTACGCAGTGCTTTTTTTAATTCAGGCACGCTTATTTCTTGTCCTTCCAAAAATTTTTCCGTTAATATTTCATCTGTTTCGGCAATTTTTTCAACCAATGCGTTTCTATATTTTTCCACATCTTCTTTCATGTCCTCGGGTACCGGAATTTCCACGATTGTTGTGCCGTCTCCGCCTTCATTTTTATATGCTTTTCTTTCCAATAGGTCAATGTGGCCGGCATAAGTACTTTCAGCGCCGATTGGTAATTGAATGGGAATAGCTTTAGAATTTAATCTTTTATGAATTGAATTTACGGTCATGTAAAAATCAGCGCCTGTTTTGTCCATTTTATTTACAAAAGCCATACGTGGCACTGTGTATTTGTCGGCTTGGCGCCAAACTGTTTCTGATTGTGGTTCTACACCTTGGGAGCCATCGAAAACTACCACTCCTCCATCAAGTACTCTTAATGAACGCTCCACTTCCACGGTAAAGTCAACGTGTCCCGGAGTATCGATAATATTAAATCGATACATGATTTCAGGATTGTAAGTGGGTTTCCAATAACAGGTTGTGGCTGCGGATGTAATTGTTATGCCGCGTTCTTTTTCTTGTTCCATCCAGTCCATTTGAGCTGCTCCTTCATGAGTTTCTCCAATTTTGTGCGTTTTGCCGGTGTAATAAAGTACACGCTCGGTTACTGTTGTTTTGCCTGCGTCAATATGGGCTATAATTCCTATATTGCGTAGAAAATTTAAATCTTCGGCCATAAAAAATGGAAGTTATTATTAATTTATCAAAAAGAGTATAGGGATTTGGACGTGGAAGTCAAGGGTGAGCGAAGAGAAAATATATCCCATGACCTGTAACCCGTAATGGGTAAGGTACGGGGTTAGTAATTTGGATACCCATTAAAAATTCGACTTTATTCCAAGTAAATTAACCTAATATTTCTAACCCCATTACAGGTTACACGGGGTATAGGAGTTCCAGTCTTTTTACAACAATACCTCTTTGTGTGTCTTCATCTGGATATCCCAAAGTTTTTTAAAAAGGCTATTTTCTTTTTGAAGTAATTCTTTCTCTGTTCCGGATTCTGCAATTTTTCCTTCTTTTATCACAATAATTCTATGCATTTGTGATAAGGTGGAAAGTCGATGGGCAATTACTATCGCTGTTTTATTTTCCATTAAATTGTACAAGGCTTTTTGAATCAAGAGTTCGGAATGCGAATCAAGCGATGAAGTGGCTTCATCTAAGATGATAATGGGGGAGTTTTGAAGAATCGCTCTTGCTATAGCTACTCTTTGTCTTTGCCCCCCTGAAAGTTTAATACCTCTTTCTCCAACATAGGTGTCATATTTTTGGGGAAGTTTTTCAATAAAATCGTGACAATAAGCCATTTTCGACGCATTAATCAATTCTTCTTCAGACGCATTGGGATTTCCGTATTTTATGTTTTCATACAATGTTCTATGAAAAAGTATTGGATCTTGCGGAACAAGACTGATGTTTTTGCGTAGACTATCCAGATCGATTTGAGTGATATTTTGATTGTCAACAAGAATTTCGCCTTTATTAATGTCGAATAATCTTAGTAAAAGTTTAACCAAGGTGCTTTTTCCTTCTCCTGAAGGTCCAACTAATGCGATTTTTTCCAATGGCTTAATATATAGGTTGAAGTCTTGTAAAACAGGAATTGTGCTATCATACGAGAAATTGACATTTTTGAAATCTATTTGGCCTTTATTGATTTTTAATGACGGGGCGTTTTGCGAGCTTCTAATGGCATGGGGTGTTTCAAAAATCACGATCATTTCCTCGGCATCAGCCAAATTAGAATAAGTGGCGCGGATTATGCGTCCGAAATTCCATAGTGTGCTAAACATACCAAACAAAAAAGATTGAATTAAAATAAAATCACCGACTGTTAATAAATTTCTTTGCCAAAAGTAAACCGCAGTATAAATTAATAAGAATTCCAATATAATCATTAAAAATCCTTGAATTGATTCAATCAAATTGTCCAATGTCCATGATTTGTGAGTTTTTGATCTCCATGTGTCTGTCACTTTACCAAAATCTTCTTCTTCTTGTGATAATGACGCAAACAGTTTGATATTTAGATGATTTGTAATAGTGTCCGCTAAAAAAGCGGTTACTTTGCTGTCCGTTTCTGATCTTTCAACATCATATTTAAATTTATATAAGGAAAAGAAATAATTGAATATCAGAAAAAATATGACCCAAATAAAAAAAATCGCGCCTATTAATGTATTTGTGAGAAAAAGTACTGTGAAGGTTATTCCTGTCCTCAAAAATAAAGGGAAAAAATCAAAAAATATTCGATCGAACATCCCTTCGTAAGAGTTGACCAGTCTATTGATTTTTTTTACTAATGATCCTACAAAATTATTATTAAAAAAGTCATAAGAATGTTTATGCAGGTAAGAAAAACATTCTTGGTAGATGTTGCTCATCGCAACTGATTGTAGCTTTATGATAATAAAAATAACTATACGCCAAAATAACCAAGATAAAAAATTTAAACCTAATATAATTACAAGAATACTGATTAGTTTTTGCGTGAGTTGCGAACTCGGGTCATTATCGGTTATTGAATCGAAAAATTGTTTATAGTAAATTGGAATAATAGTATTTGAAACAACTGCTACTGTTAAACTGATGATTCCAAAAATGAATAAATATTTATATTTAACCGCATGCCGATAAAAAAATTTAAATGTTTTTTTAGTGTTGGTTTTCATATTTTTCCGATTAATTGAACAGCTTTCAGTTTATTTAGTGAAATCAAATATTACCCTGTTTTAGGGAATAGTCAAGAGAGCAGTATGTAAGTGAGTAGTTACTGCAGCATTCTAGAGGTGCTATTCAATTATTTTTTAGAAAATTTTATGCCTATTTCGTGATAGTACGGAAAATATTTTACCGCTTCTTCAATGAATTTGTCCGCAATTTTTGTGCTATATGTTCCGTATTTGCCTTTTTCCATTGTGTGGCATAATTTTTCTTGCCACGCGCTGATTATTTCTTGAATTTCTTTTCCCAGTGTATCGAATTCTTTTTTGTGCTTCTCTTTATTATTCGCGTAATCTTGATTTATTACCATGAATCTCATCATTTTTTCTTGATTCGCTTGAAACATTTCGTTGAAATAGGCTTTGTATTTGGGAGTTGGCATCAAATAGTTGCTAGTATCTTGCGTAGTGGGCAAAGGCTTTGTTTGCTTTGGCCATTTTGTGGGTGTCTTCTTTTTTCTTTATGGCGTTACCTTGATTATCTGCCGCTTGTTCGATTTCTTCGGCTAATTTGTTCGCCATTTCTTTTCCTTTTTTATCGCGAGCTGACTTAATTAACCAACGAAAAGCTAAAGTGATTTGTCTATGCGGTTTTACTTCCATTGGAATTTGGTATACGGCACCACCGATTCTTTTTGCTTTTACTTCCAAGCTTGGTTTGATATTTTCCAATGCTTTTTCAAATACTTTTACAGGAGCTTTATGTCCTTTTTTGTTTAATGCTTCCAAAGTGTCGGAAAAAATTGCGCGGGCTATAGATTTTTTGCCTCCAAGCATTATATAGTTAATAAATTTTTCTTGTAATTCTGATGAGTTTTCAGGGATGAATAGAGTTTTCACTTTTTGCGGCATGAGTGATGGGGATTAGTAATTAGTAATTGGTAATTCGTTATTAATTTATTTTTGATCTTTTGGTCTTTTTGCTCCGTATTTTGATCGGCTCTTTTTTCTTTTTGCCACGCCTTGCGTATCAAGATTTCCGCGAATAATATGGTATTTGATACCGGGCAAATCTTTAACTCTGCCACCTCTAATTAAAACTACGGAGTGTTCTTGTAAATTATGTCCTTCACCGGGGATATATGCGTTAACTTCCATTCCGTTTGTAAGTTTTACTCTGGCGTATTTTCGTAAAGCGGAATTGGGTTTTTTTGGAGTTCTTGTGGATACTTTTATGCATACTCCTCTTTTTTGAGGACAATTAAGCGGAAGGTTGATGTTTTTTAAAGTGTTTAAAGTTTGCTGCATGGCCGGAGATTTGCTCTTTCTTTTTGTATTAACGCGTGATTTGCGGACTAACTGATTTATTGTAGGCATTATTTTTTAGTTAATATGTTATTTTTTGAATAAATTTTTGACTTTCACAAGCTAGCGGATTTGAGGTGTTTTGTCAATTATCTCTCTAAATCTTGAAGTTCACGATGTTTTTTTCGGTATGTTTCGCCGGCGGGAATAAGTTTTCCGATGATTACATTTTCTTTAAGTCCTTCAAGTTGGTCGATTTTATTTGTGGTTGAAGCTTCAACCAAAACTCTGATGGTCTCTTGGAAAGATGCTGCGGACAGCCAGCTGTCCGTGAACAGAGCTATTCTGGTTAGCCCCAATAATAATCTTTCTTCAATAGGCAAGGCTTTATTATCTTCTGTTAATTTGTCAATTGTGTGTTGATAATCTATATAATTTACTATTTCTCCAGGCAAGTAATTACTATCTCCAGGTTCGAGTACTCGAATTTTGGATAGCATCTGGCGGGCGATAATTTCAAGATGTTTGTCATTGATTGTTTGTCCTTGCGAGGCATAAATACTTTGAACTTCATTGATAATATATTTTTGTACTCTATAAAGGCTGGTTAAGCGCATGAATTCTCTTAGGTTAAGGTTGCCTGTAGTTATGGGAGTTCCTTTTTTTACCAATTCGTCATTTTTTACTTTAGGACTTTTTCCCATGCCAACTATGTATTTTTTTTCAATAGGAGCCGATGTTGTAATAATTATTTTATTGCCAATTATTTCTTTGATTTTTCCATTGTCCATTGAACGAAGAGTTTTTTTGGTATTTTTGTTTTTTAAAATTACTTGTTTTTCATGAATTTCTTCACCCGGTTCCACAACGGGTATAAAATCGCCGGGAATATCATAGGTAATATCAACAGGTCCGTCACTGGTAATATAAATTTCTTGTTGTTTTCCTTTTTTTATAATTTTAACAATACCATCTATTTCGCTTAAAATTGCAGGAGATTTTGGGGTTCTGGCTTCAAATAATTCTTCAACTCTGGTTAAACCTTGTGTAATATCGCTTCCTTCAGCAACGCCTCCCATGTGGAAAGTACGCATGGTAAGTTGAGTTCCGGGTTCTCCGATACTTTGCGCGGCAATAATGCCTACAGCGGTGCCTATTTTAACTATTTTATTGGTTCCTAAGTCTTTTCCGTAACATCTTTGGCAAATGCCATTTTTTGTCTTACAGGTCATAATTGATCGAATCTGTACTTCGTTAACTTCACGTTCTTTAATAATTTTCAATTCATTATTTCCAATATCTTTTTCTTTTTGCACAAGGATTTCTCCTGTTTTAGGATCAATTATGTCAGTTGCCAATATTCGACCGAATATTCTGTTTTCAAAAGCTTCTCCGATTTGTTCGCTTTCTTTACGTGTTACAGTATTCATGTCCTCGGATCCGCAATCGTTTTCTTTGATAATAATATCTTGTACGGCATCAACCAATCTTCGGGTCAAATATCCGGCTTCAGCTGTTTTTAAAGCTGTATCTGATTTTCCCTTGCGTCCTCCATGAGTGGCAATAAAGTATTCTAAAATGCTAAATCCTTCTTTTAAATTTGATTTAATCGGAAGTTCGATTGTTTTACCTGCAGGATTAGCCACTAATCCTTTCATTCCGCATAATTGAGTAATTTGACCCCAGTTTCCGCGGGCGCCTGAGCTGATCATATAAGCAATATCGTTTTGATCATCTATGGAATTTATCATTACAGTAGTAACTTTTGATTTTGTTTCACTCCAGATTTTAATGGCATGCACATATTTTTCGTGTTCTGTCATTAAACCATTCATGTATTGATTGGTTATTTCTTTAACAACTTCAGAAGCATCATTAATGATTTTATTTTTTTCATCGGGTATAATCATATCAGAAGCGGAAATCGTAATTCCTGATTTTGTCGCGTAAATAAATCCGATTTTTTTAATCTCATCGCATAATTTTGCGGTAATGTCTTCTTTGCCAAAGTATTCGTAGCAATCTGAAATTATATTTTTTAATACTTTTTTATCAGTTGTAATATTGTAGTATCCAAGTTCATTTGGAATGATCTCATTGAATAAAATTCTGCCGACGGATGTTTCAGTTAATTCATTGTTGATTCGGCATTTAATTTTTTCCTGTAAATGGATTGCGCCAATGTCATAATGGTAAATCGCTTCATGGGCATCTTTAAAGCATTTGTAGGGTTCTTTTGTTTTGTCGTTAATTTTAGTTAAATAATAGCAGCCCAAAATCATATCCTGGGCAGGTATTGTGATTGGTTCACCGGCTGAAGGTTTTAATAAATTGTTTGAGGAAAGCATTATTTCTTGAGCTTCTTTTTGAGCTTGAGCTGATAGGGGAACATGCACAGCCATTTGGTCTCCATCAAAGTCCGCATTGAAAGCGGCACATACCAATGGGTGAATTTGAATAGCTTTACCTTCCACAAGTATGGGCTGAAATGCTTGAATTCCTAAGCGATGCAGCGTTGGAGCGCGATTTAAAAGTACGTGGTATCTTTTTGTCACATCTTCCAAAATATCCCAAATTTCTTTTCTGTTGGAGTTAATCAGTTTTTCTGCGTTTTTCAAGTTGTGAGCATATCCTTCTTTGATCAGTCTTCCTAAAACGAATGGTTTAAATAATTCTAAAGCCATGATTTTAGGCAAGCCACATTGATGAAGTTTTAACTGTGGTCCGACTACGATTACCGATCTGCCTGAGTAATCGACACGTTTTCCCAATAAGTTTTGACGGAATCGACCTTGTTTTCCTTTTAACATGTCTGATAATGATCGTAATTTTCTTTTATCTCCGGCCGTAAATACGGTTTTTCCTTGCCTGGCGCTATTATTCAATAAAGTATCCACGGCTTCTTGCAGCATTCTTTTTTCATTTCTGCAAATAACTTCGGGTGCGCCAATTTCCATTAATCTTTTTAAACGATTGTTTCTATTGATTACACGTCTGTATAAATCATTTAAATCTGAAGCAGCGAAGCGACCTCCGTCAAGTTGTACCATTGGACGCAAATCAGGCGGGATTACAGGTAGAATTGTCAAGACCATCCATTCAGGGTGAATGTTCGCTTTTAGAAAGCTTCCGGCCAGTTTCATTCTTTTGATTATTTTTTTCTGCTTTTGGCCGGTGGATTTTTTAAATTCTTCTTTTAAATCTTCAATAAGTTTGGCCAGATCCATATTTTCTATAATTCTGCGAATGGATTCAGCGCCTGTGCCGGCTTGGAAGATATGGCCGAATTTCATGGATAAATCGCGGTATTCCAATTCGGATACAACTTTGCTGATGCTTATTAATGCTAAATCTTCTTCTGCTTGGCGCAATTGCTGTTCCAATTCTTCTATTTTTTGAGAGTAATCTTTTTCCAATTCTTGCACTTTTTCTTCTCTATTTTCCAAATTTTGTTTTTTTATTTCCTGTAAGTCGTTTTCATAATCTTTTTTAATTTTGGCTCTGAGAACCTGATGTTCTTCAATTAATTGTTTAAAAGCTTCTTTTTTTGCTTCCTTATCAACGTTTGTAATGATGTACGCAGCAAAATATACCACTTGTTCAATGGTTTTTATCGGCAGATCAAGCAATAAACCGATTCTGCTTGGAGTTGAGCGCAAATACCAGATGTGTGTAACCGGTACCGCCAATTTAATATGTCCCATTCTCTCGCGGCGGACAATTGATCTGGTAACTTCGACTCCGCATTTTTCACAAATAATTCCTTTATAGCGAATTCTTTTATATTTTCCGCAATAACATTCCCAATTTTTTGTCGGCCCAAATATTTTTTCACAGAATAATCCTTCGCGTTCAGGTTTTTGAGTGCGATAGTTTATTGTTTCCGGTTTTTTTACTTCTCCATGCGACCAATCCAGCATTTCTTCGGGAGAAGCAATGGATATGGCTATGGCATCAAAATCGTGTCTTTTTAAATTGTTGTTAGCAGTATTATTATTTGACATGAAATATTGAGGTTTAAGATATTATTATTTAAAGTGCTTTCGATAATGTTGACGAATTTTGTAAATTAAGTTTTTTCACTATCGGCAGCACTTTAGTATGGAATAAATTTTTCGGCCCGTATTTATTTTTATTAAATACGGACCGGATTTGTTTTTTAATTTAAAGTCCTAAATCTCTATCGATAAGGCTGCCTCCTTTTGTTGTTTTTTGATTTTGAAATTCTTCATCATCGATAGGCAAGACATTTAGATCTTCTGTATCGATTTCTTCCTGATGTTCATCGGTTTCAATAATCGGCAAGTTTTCATCATCCGTTTTTGCTCTTTTTTCCAAGATAATCATATCCTGAATAATAACTTCGGTTTTGAATTTTTTTATTCCTTCAGGAGTTTCCCAGCTGCGAGTTTTTAAATATCCTTCAACGTAAATAAGTTTTCCTTTTTTTAGATATTGCTGGCATATTTCCGCTAATTTAGCCCACGCTACCAGATCATGAAATTCAGTTGAACTTTTTCTTTCCCCATTTGCTGTTATCCATTCACGGTTTGTGGCAATTCCAAATGTGGTAACTGCTTGGCCACTTGGCGCACTTCTCATTACTGGATCTCGTGTTAGATTTCCAATGAGAATTACTTTGTTTACACTTCTCATTTTTAGTTTGTTATGTGTTAAAAATAATTTTTATTCTTCTGTATATTTTTTTTCTTCTTCGTCTTCAAGAGGTGCTTCTTCAAAAAGTTCCATATCCGATGGGATTTCCTCTCCTTCATCCAAATCGAGATCATTATCCGTAATAATACTGTCTTCCGTTTTTATATCAGCAACTTCATGGCCTAAATTTTTTTGTATTTGACGATCTTCAGAGTCTCCGGAAAATAAAGGACTGTCTTCGTGTTCGGATTCTAAAATTTCATCTTCGGTTATAACAACATCATCTTCTGAATTCATCAATTTTACTGATAATCCCAAGCTTTGTAACTCTTTAACCAATACATTAAAGCTTTCAGGAGTGCGTGGTTTTTTTATTGATTCGCCTTTTACGATTGATTCATAAGCTTTTGCTCTGCCATAAACATCATCTGATTTGATAGTCAACATTTCTTGTAATATATGAGCGGCTCCGTAAGCTTCCAATGCCCATACTTCCATTTCTCCAAATCTTTGTCCTCCATGTTGCGCTTTTCCTCCTAATGGCTGCTGGGTTACCAAAGAGTATGGACCAACAGAGCGGGCATGTATTTTATCTTCAATTAAATGGCTTAATTTAAGAATATATGTAATTCCGACCGTAGTTTTTTTGTCGAATGGTTCGCCTGAACGGCCATCATATAATTGGATTTTTCCATCTTCAGGAAGGCCGGCTTCTTTCAATAGATCAACTATTTCATCATTTGTTATTCCATTAAGCGCGGGACTTGCAATTTTGAATCCGAGTTTTTCGGCGGCCCATCCTAAATGAGTTTCCAAAATTTGACCAATATTCATACGGCTGGATACTCCAAGCGGATTTAAGATGATATCTACCGGTGTTCCATCCGGAAGATAAGGCATATCTTCTTCAGGAACTATGATTGAGATTACACCTTTGTTTCCATGTCTTCCCGCTACTTTATCGCCAATGGCAATTTTTCTTGTCTGAGCAACGCTAACTTTTATTTGTTTGTTTACTCCGGTGGACAATTCGTCGCCTGCTTCACGAGTGAAAATCTGTACTCCAACCACTTTCCCGCCTTCTCCTCCGGGTAGGCGCAATGATGTGTCTTTTACATCGCGGGCTTTGTCTCCGAATATCGCCCTTAGAAGTCTTTCTTCAGCAGTTAATTCGGTTTCGCCTTTTGGAGTGATTTTTCCCACCAAAATATCTCCTTCACGGACAGTTGCTCCGATTCGGACTATTCCATCTTCATTCAAGTCTTTTAATCTGGCTTCTCCAACATTCGGTATATCTCTCGTAATAATCTCAGGTCCGAGCTTTGTGTCTCTCACATCCATTGTGAAAACTTCTATATGTACTGAACTATAGTAACCTTTTTGAACAATACGGTCTGAAATAATAACAGCATCTTCAAGGTTGTATCCTCCCCAAACCATATAAGCCACCAATAAATTTTGACCTAATGCCAGTTCTCCATGATCGGTTGCCGCGCCGTCTGCAATAAGATCACCTTTTTTTACAATATCACCTTTGTTTAATCTAACTCTTTGGTGGACGCATGTTGCTTGATTTGATCTTTCGTAAATATATAGATCGTAAGTCACTTTTTTACCTGAATCGTACAGAATTGTAACACTTGAAGCATCAGCGTTTTGTACTTTTCCATTGTCTTGCGCCAAAAGTACTTGACCTGAACTTTTTGCGGCGACTTCTTCAACTCCGGTGCCGACAACAGGAGAGGAAGGTACGATTAAAGGAACAGCTTGTCTTTGCATGTTTGAACCCATTGATGCCCTTGTGTTATCATCATGCTCCAAGAAGGGGATTAAAGACGTGGTAACAGATATAATTTGTCTGGAAGAAACATCCATGTGAGTTATTTCTTCAGTTAGCGCTAAAAGTGCCTCATGAGCTTTTCTCGCGGGAATTCTGCTCTCAATAAATTGTTTTTTTTCATCAAGAAGAGAATTCGCCTGCGCAATTGTAATGTTTTTTTCTTCGTCCGCGTCCATGTATGAATATTCCTCAGTAGCATAAGCTCTCACTTTAATAATAGGTTTATCTTTTTTAAGTTTCTGTAATTCTGTGATTTTTTCAGCTGTGATTATCTCACCTGCTGAAATAATATTTTTTTTGGATTTCGGATTTTCAATATTTTCCGCGCAAGTTCTTCCTTCCAACTCTTTCGGATCATTTTCAACTTCATGTTTTACTTTAAAGAAAGGAGTTTCGATAAAACCATATTGATTGATTTTTGCGTAAGTGGCCAAATGCACAACCAAACCGATATTCGGTCCTTCAGGTGTAGCGATAGGACAAATACGTCCGTAATGAGACGGATGCACGTCGCGAACATCAAACGAAGCTCTTTCTCTTGAAAGTCCGCCCGGACCCATGGCTGATAATCTTCTTTTGTGTGCCAATTCAGATAATGGATTGGTCTGGTCCATAAATTGAGATAATTGAGAGCTGGCGAAAAATTCTCGAAGAGCCGCAGTGATCGGGCGTGAGTTGATTAATTGTGTTGGAGTTACTGTTTCCATATCCATAACAGTCATTCTGTCTTTAGCTATTCTGTCTGTTCTCATAAGTCCAACGCGGAATTTGTTTTGAACAAGTTCGCCAACAGCGCGTATCCGCCTGTTTGATAGATGATCTATATCGTCATATCCTTCCTCTTTATTATTTATTTTCAGTAAATGTTTGAGAATACATATTAAATCTTTAATTTGGAAAGTGTGATATTTCTTATCGTTTGGAGTGTCCAGTTTAAATCTTTTATTTAATTTATAGCGAGAAACATTGCCCATGTCATATTTTCGATAATCAAAGAACATTGAATTAATCAAAGCTTTCGCATTTTCAGGGGTTGCCAAGTCTCCGGGGCGGATTTTTCTGTATATTGCTTTGTAAGCTTCATCAATGGTTTTCGCTGTATCTTTTTCCAAAGTTGCTAAAATGTAATCCATGTTGGGATTAATGTTTACATCTTCAAATAATTCCAAAATTTCTTTATCTTTAGCATATCCGAATATGCGAAGAAGGCTTGTTACGTATATTTTCCTCTTACGGTCTATTTTAACCGTAATGACACCTTTTTTATCGGTTTCGATTTCCAGCCACGCGCCTCTTTTTGGAATGATTTTTGCGGCTCCCATCCCAGGAGCTGCGGGATTTTCCGAGAAGAAAACTCCCGGAGAACGTACGATTTGGCTGACTATTACTCTTTCGATCCCATTTACTATGAAAGTTCCATTAACGGTCATCAAAGGGATGCCTCCAAGGAAAATGTCTTGTTCTTTGATTTCTCCGCTTTCTTTGTTGATTAATTGGACATGTACTTTTAAAGGCGCTTCATAGGTCATGTTTTTTAATTTGCATGTTCGAGCGTTATATTTCGGTTCTCCTATCGCATGATCCAGGAAGTGCAATTCAAGTTTTTTTCCTGAGAAATCAGTGATGGGTGAGATTTCATCCAGTAATTCTTTTAAGCCTTCCTTTAAAAACCAATCATAGGAATTGGTTTGTACTTCAATGAGGTTTGGAATGGGGAAGTTTTTTTGATTCTCGTTCAGAAATATTCTTTTATTTCCGGTGTTTTTAGTTTTAATTATTTGTTTTTTATCTTTTGAAGCAGTTTTTGTGGGCATAATAAAAATGAGGATAATTAAGTTACTTTATTTAAATTGAGTTTTCAATCTTATAAATAGATTAGAAACTTTTGAAGCGGCTTTTTTCCTCTACGCATTCAAGTTAAGCCTAGATGTGTAATTTATACTATAGAGTATTTTTTCTTTGTCAAGAGAAAAATTAGCGATCAGGAATTAGCAATTAGGGATCAATTTTTCTTTAAATTAACCATTGGATTAATCCGGGCGGCTTGAATGGATGGGGTTAAGGCTGAAATAAAGCTGATTAAAAAGCTTAGAATTAATATTGTCAGGACATTTGAGATGTTGATATTTAAATTTGGGAAATAGTTTTCTATGAGGAAATTTGAAGTGTTTTTTGTGTAAATGTTGATAATGGAGATATTCAAGAATCCTATGGCTAAACCGGACAATGAACCAATTAAGCCAATAACCGACACTTGTGTCATTATAAATGTATAGATGTTTTTTTTAGATGCGCCTAATATTTTGATTATGCTTATTTGGGATTTTTGTTCATTTACTAAGCTTAAAAAGCTACTTGTAATCGTAATTATTGTGATAAAACTGATTAGAATTCCGATAATCAACAAAGTATATTTTAGGTAAGCTAAATTTTGATTGATTTCAGATAATGTTTTTTGAAGATATTCGGTTTGAAGATCGATTTTTTCAATTTTTTTCGCTGTTTGACTGGTAAACTCCGAATTGTCCACTTTTACTATTAATTCGCTTGCTTTAGGATTTTTTTCGAAATTTAATGTTTTAATTATTTCTTCCGGTATCGCTATGCCTGTAATATTGATAATATCGGAAAATCCTACAACTCTAGCGTTCAAAGTTTTGGTGGGTGAGTCATTTAATTCCGGCAAAAGACTGGAATAATTTAGGTGAATTTTAATTTGTTTGTTTAATAGGTAGTCTTCTTTCATATTAGGTAAGCCGTGATTTGGTCCTAAAGATAAATTGTATAGTTCTATTATTTTTTTTGGAATAATTACCGGAATGCTTTTTTCATTTGTAACCCATGAGTCTTTAATTTTTATGTCTTTTTCAATAAGTTTGAAAGGTACGCCAAAAAGCAAACTGTCGGAGATTAATTTTTGATTAAACAATGATGCTTCCAAGGAAACCGGATTATTATATCGAATTATTGGATAAATTTCTGAAACATGATCTATGTTTTTAATTTCATTTATTTTCTCAGCGGTAATATTTGAGGTATTTTGGCCGATTTTACTAAAATTTAAAGTCACGGATGTGGGAAAAACATTGATTTGATTAAGCGGTGTTTTTTTAGAGCTTTCTTTCTGAACAGAACTTTGAACGGAATTATTAAAAGTTAAAAATGTAAATATGCTCGAAATACAGATGGTGATTGTGATCAGGATTAAGATGAAACGGGGAAGGTAGTTTCGAATGTTTTTGAGGGCGAGGTAGAGCATGGGGTAGGAGTGAGTGATCAGTAATCAGGAATTACTGATTTTTTAGGTTTATAATTTTATCTGCGATTTTGGCGATTTTTTGGTCGTGGGTGGCGATTATCATTGTGAAGTTTTTTTCTTTGTGGAGTTTTTGAAGTAGTTGGATTATGCTTTTTGCGGTTTTTTCGTCCAAATTTCCGGTTGGTTCGTCGGCGAGGAGTAGTTTTGGGCGAGTGATTAAGGCGCGGCAAATGGCTGCTCTTTGTTTTTCACCTCCGGAAGTAAATGCAGGTTTGTGATTGCGGCGATGATTTAAGCCGGTTTCGTCAATGATTTGGAAATAAGGATCTTTGATTTTATTGAATTTTAATGGCAGAAAAATGTTTTCTTCAAGAGTTAAAAAAGGCAATAATAAAAAATCTTGAAAGATAAAACCAATGCCGGAATTTTGAAAAGAAATTATTTTTCCGCTTGTTGGTTTTTCAAAGCCGGCAATCAGATTGAGTAAAGTGGTTTTTCCGGAGCCGGACGCTCCAAAAACAGCAATAATTTCGCCTTCTTTAATATCAAGATTGATATTTTTTAAGGCAAAAAATTTTTGTTTATTATAAATATAGCTTTTACTTAAGTTCCTTATTTCCAACACAAAAAAAGTTAATTTATTTTTATTTTACCTAAGTTTTGTTTTTGAAAAAAGAGGATAAATCAGAATCAGTATGATTAACTGTTTATAAAATATTTTTCATAGAATTTTTTGATGTCCTTTAGATTTGTTTTTGCTTTTTCTGCGTCCTCGGCTTCTATATGTTTTGGATTTACTTTTATGGAGATCGCTCCTTTGTAGTTTTCTTGTTTTAATTTTGCCAGAAAGCTTTCCATTGGAAGTACGCCTGTTTGAGGCAAATAATAGCTTTTATTTCGATACATGTTGGATAAGTGGATGTGTACCAAATAATCTTTCAAAACCGTATAAACACGGATTAGGTCTTCTTTACGCTGGGCGACTCTGGTCGTATCCAGACAAGCATGTTTAAAATTTTTTAATTCATTTAAATTATTCATTGTATATTCAGGAATAAAGCCAAGATAAGTCTTATTCGGGGCGTTTTCCAAAGCTATTGAAATACTTTCTTTCTTACGGATTAAAGGAACTTTTTTCTTTAGCCATGAGGCATATTTATGATTTAAAAGTTTTGGAGGCTGGACAATTATGATTCGGCAATTTATTTTCTTAGCCAATTCAATGGCGCTTAAAACAGTATTTATTGAAGAAACCGAGGGGGTTTGAATGGAGGTTATCGGTAGTTTATATTTTTCTTTCAGTTCAATCAAATAATCAGCGGATAGGGTATCATATTGTTTTAAATCAATCGCTAAATCAATTCCGTCAATTTCCAATTCCTTCGCGAAACGAAAAATTCTGTCTAAGCTGTATCCTTTTAAGGTGTCTGTGGATAGTGTTAACACAAAGATAATTTAATTAATAAATTAAAATCTTTATATTTTATCAGATTTTTAAGGTATTTACAATAATAGTGCCTTATTTTATCTTAATTGTATCTCTTCCTCCCAGATATGGTCTTAATATTTCCGGGATTGTTATGGAATTGTCTTTGTTCTGATAGTTTTCGATGATGGCGATTAAGGTTCGTCCTACGGCGCAGGCGGTGCCGTTCAGGGTGTGCACAAAGACGTTTTGACCGTTTTTGTCTCGGAAGCGGATATTGGCGCGGCGGGCTTGATAATCGGTGCAGTTTGAGCAGCTGGTTAATTCTCGGAATTTGTTTTGAGTTGGGATCCAAGCTTCAATGTCATATTTTTTGGCTGCGGGAGCGCCTAAATCTCCGGAGCAGATGTTCACGACTTGGTAATGAAATCCTAAGTCCTGCATGATTTCTTCTTCTATGCTTAAAATAAATTCGTGTTCTTTTTCGGAGTTTTCAGGATGGCAGAAACTGTACATCTCAATTTTGTCGAATTGATGAACGCGTAAGATCCCCGAGGTGTCTTTACCATAACTTCCGGCTTCGCGGCGGAAACACGTGGAAAAACCGCAATAGTGCATTGGAAGGAGTTTTTCGTCTTCTATAATTGAATCTGCGTGAAGCATTGTTAATGGAACTTCTGATGTTCCGACCAAATAAAGTTGGTCTTCTTCAGGATTCACTTTGTAAATTTCGTTTTTATCCGCAGGAAAAAAACCTGTAGCCCACATTGCTTCTTCTTTGACCAAAACCGGAGGAATTACCGGTGTAAAGCCTTTGCTTACCAATTTGTTAATTATGTGTTGTACAAGTGCCAATTCTAGCAATACAGCTTCGTTTTTTAAATAATAAAACCTTGAGCCGGACATTTTAACAGCTGTTTCAATGTCAATGATATTCAATTTTTTTCCGAGTTCCGCGTGATCCAATGGAGAAAAGTCGAATTCAGGTTTTGAACCGATAATTTTTAAAGGTTTATTTTCGCTATCATCCTTGCCCACTATTACGGAGGAGAGAGGAGGATTGGGGACGCGGCTTAACAAATCATTAAATTCTTCTTCTATTGTATTTAAAATTGGCTGGAGCTCTTTTTCTTTTAGCCCGATTTCTTGCATTTTTTTGATGGCAGATTCTTTTTCAGTTCCTTTTAGAGAGGCAATTATTTCTGATGCTTTGTTTTTTTCGGATTTTATTTCTTCAATTTTTTGTATTGTTTCTCTGCGGCGTTTATCCAAATCCAAAATTTTATCTATTATTTCGGGGTTATGCTGTTTTTTTACCATGCCTTGTTTATAATGTTCGGGATTTTCGCGAATTAATTTTATGTCGATCATAAAAGAAGATAAATTTTAAAATCGTGTTTATCTTAAGGGTAATATTATTTGTTGTAAAGGATACCTTAAATATCAGATTCAACCACTTCAAATATTTGTTCTTTTTTGATTTCTTTGATACTTTTATGTTTTCTTTCTTTATGGTTTATTTCTCCGCGTATTTTTTCTTTTTGCTTTTTTAGTTGAACAATTAATTTGTCGCTGAGAATGTCGAGAGGTTTGTTTATTTCATGAGAAGAATCTTCTGCGTGCAATGTGCTGAAAGGTAAATCAAGTTGGACTTTTGCTGTATAACAGTTGTGTTTTTTGTGATATTCGAGAGTTAAATGGCAAATGCCGATTTCCTGATCTTCGGAAGAGATAAATTTAGAAACTTTTTTTATTTTTTTTTCAAGGTATTTCTGTGCATTTTCTTTGTCCTTCTCTGTTAGATTTTTGAAAAAATAATTAAATTTCATAAAAACCTTTGGTTACATTTTTTTACATGATAGGTCTCTTAATTTTTTAATGCAAGTTTTTTAACTTTCCAATTTTTTTTGTAGTATAATTAATTGTTTTTTTAATCTTTTAAATAAATTTAAATATCTTTTTTGACGTTCCAGCATCTCTAAAATTTCTTTGTGTTCAGCTTGTAGTCCTATTAATCTTTCTCTTTCTATTTGCGCTTCTTCAGTATTTGCTTTTTTTAATCGGCCAATTTCAGTTGTTAAATTTGTCATTATTGTGATTTTTTGAGAAATTTTTTCCGGAACTTCAATATAAATATTTATTTTTTCTTGAATTATTTCCTTCCAGTAAATAATTAATAATTTTATTGTTTCTACTACGGTTTCTTGTAGATTTTGGTCATTTACAGCTTCTATCAGCTGTAATTTTGTTTCTTCAAAAAGTTTTTTAATTTTTTCCAGTTCTTGTAGTCCAATTTCGGCTTCTGTTGGCTTAGAGGTCGCTATCATATCAATACTTTCTCTTATATTATTTGTATTTTTTTCTTCAGGTGATTTATAAGACGGTACAATATCCATAATTTGCGGAATTTCTGAATTATCTTTTTTTGTAATAAGATTTTTCGGTGATTCCGCTGTTTCAATTTCCTTAATTTTATCAAGATCTTTTTGATCTTTATTGCCTTGAATAAAATCAATAATGTCTTGCAGCAATTTTTTTATTGATGAGATTTTGTTTTGATCTATATTCGTGGTATTAAGCTGATTGGAAATAAATTTAATTTTTGAGGAAATTTCTTGTATTTGTTTTGGGATTTCTTCAGTTTGTTTTTCCGCATCTTGATTTTCCGAATATGAATTTCTAAGAAGAAATTTGATTTCGTTAATCATTTTATGGAACGGGGGATAAATTTGTCTTTCAATACTTATATTTTTGATTTCAGAGGCAAATTGGCACTGGAAATTTAGTATTGTTTCCAGTTTTTGCTCGTATTCTATTGAATTTTGATTTTTCGATCCTTCAGTAATTTTTTTTTCGGACGATGAGGATGGTTTTTCAATAATTGAAGGTTTGCCTGATAAGCTTGCGAAAATAGTGTCTAAAGTTATTTCTTGATCTGCTTTGTGTTGATTTTTGAATGTTCGAAATTTTTCAATTTCCTCTAAGAGAGGTGAGTTCTGTGGTTCTTCTTTTTGTATTTCGTCAGTTTTTAAACTTAGATCGGCAACTAAAGATTCGAATGTATTTTTGGATATTGGTGGAATGAATTTTAATTTTCCTTTTTTAGTTCGTTTCACTATTTTTGGGGCTTGATAACCTTTTTCGTCCTTTTCTTTAGTCATAATAGAGATTGTAAAATTTTAGATTTTAAATTATAAAATGTTTTAAATAAAAATCAATAGTATTTTTTCTTTATTCCTATTAAATATAATTGTATTTTTAATTTTTTATTATGAAATTTACAGTTTTAACTTTATTTCCGGATATGTTTAAGTCCTATTTGGGGGATTCGATTTTAAAAAGGGCTATTTTGAAGAAATTAATTAAAATTGAAATTTTGAATATTCGGGATTTTGCTAAAGATAAACATAAACAAGTTGATGATACGCCATACGGGGGTGGTGCCGGAATGCTTCTTTCTTGTTCGCCGATTTTTGATGCTGTAGAACATGCGAAAAAAACCAATAACGGCAAAGTTATATTTTTTTCTCCTCACGGAAAGCTGTTGAATCAAGCAAAGGCACGAAAGTTAGCGAAAAAAGATGAAGATTTTATTTTGCTTTGCGGGAGATATGAGGGGGTGGATCAAAGAGTTGTTGATGCTTTAGTTGATGAGGAAATCTCGATTGGAAATTATGTTTTGACAGGAGGCGAGCTTGCCGCGATGGTGTTTGTTGATGTTCTTTCCAGGCTAAAGCAGGGTGTTTTAGGGGATAAGGCATCTTTTGAGGAAGATTCTTTTTCTTTAAATTTAAACGGTAAAAAAGAATATCCGCAATATACGAAACCTGCTGTATTTAGAGGCATGAAGGTTCCGGAAGTGCTTCTTTCCGGTAATCATGCGGAAATTGAGAAATGGAAGAAGCGGAATTTGAAATAATTTTTATTGCAGATAATTTGATTATAATCTATTTTTAAATGCGTACTTATGTTCTCTAAAAAAGAATAATATAATTTAAAAGATTGAGCAGTATATTTAATTTTTTATGAATAAGAAGGCTTTTACTTTATTGGAAATAATTATCGTTTTAGGAATTTTAGGAATATTTTTAGGTGCGGGTACTTTTTTTTCTGCGGGATTTATAAGTAGAGAGTATTTGCGGACCGATACTGAAAATTTAATTTTTGTTTTGCGTGAAGCCAGAAGTAGGGCTCAAAGCGGATATGAAAATGATTCGTGGTCAATAAAATTTTTATTGAGTGAGGGAAAATATGTTTTATTTAAAGGTAATGATTATGAAACTCGGGAAATAGCTTTTGATCGCGAGTATTTTTTGAATAAAACATTAAGTTTCAAGCAAATAGTTTTTGATGGGGGAGATGATATTATGACTTTTTTTAAAAATGATGGATATAGTAAAGAAAATGGAGAAATAATTTTGCAAAATGTGAAAGGCGCGAGTGAAAGTGTGTTTGTCAATTATTTTGGGATTATTTCATTAGATCAGAGTAATCCGGCTTATACAGGCGAAATTCCGATTATTCCGGATGATACGCTTGAAAAGCAGACGTATAATGTGTTTGTGCCGGTGCTGCAAGATACTTATATTGATAAGGGAGATGAGGATGTCAGTTTCGGTTCTGAAAACAATATATGGGTGCAATCAAGATTTGTTCTTTGGCATAAACGGGGACTTTTGCGTTTTGATCTAACTGCAATTCCAAATGATGCGCAAATTGTAAGCGCAAAATTGAAATTATATGTGGTGGATAAGAAAGGAAGCAGTAGGAGTTATGGGATTTATAAAATTATTCAAAATCCTGATCGAGATTGGATTGAAAATGAGGCTACGTGGTATAGATATAAAATCGGTCAATTATGGACCGGCGGAGGAGGGGATTATGTTGAAACACTTTCCAATACTTTTAATGTAAGTGCTTTTGATGGTACTCCTTTTTCGGTTCAGATTGATTTGACATCCGATATTGGCGATTTAATCAAAACTCCATTGGATAATTATGGCTGGTTAATAAAAGATATGGAAGAGGCTGCGACTTTTCAATATTATGTTCAATTCGCTTCCAAAGAACATTCGCAAACCGGTTATAGGCCGTCTTTGAATATCGTTTATGAATATTGAGAGAGTGCTTCCTGAAGTGCCAGATGTGGCTTTTCTTTGGAAAAAAGGCCGCATATGGCACTTCAAGAAGCGCTCTCTCGTTTTTATTAAATTTTTTTATTCTTTGTCTTTTTTCTCTTCATCAACTACTTCGCCTTCCACGATATCTTCATCTTTTTTTTCTTCTTTGTCTTTTTCGTAGACACGGACATTTTCGTCTTCCTGATTTTGACCGGTTCCTTGAGCTTGTTGGTACATTGCGGCTCCGATTTTTTGAATTTCTTGTGATAAATTTTCTGTTTCTTTTTTAATTTCTTCAGTATTCGCGTCCTTATTTTCCAATAGTTTTTTGAGAAAGTCGACTTTTTCCTGTACTTGGGTTTTTAAAGATGCATCAACTTTATCTCCCGCGTCGCGCAATGTTTTTTCCGTTTGATATATTAATGATTCTGCCTGATTTTTGGTTTCAATTTCTTGTTTTTTCTGTTTATCCTCTTCCGCGAATTTTTCAGCTTCTTTTTTCATGCGTTCGACTTCTTCATCACTCATTCCTGAACTTCCTGTAATAGTGATGTGTTGTTGCTTGCTTGTTGCTTTATCGGTAGCTTTTACATTCAATATACCATTAGCGTCGATATCGAAAGTTACTTCGACTTGAGGTATACCGCGAGGTGCCGGAGGAATGCCGTCTAAAATAAATTTGCCTAATGATTTATTATAAGATGCCATTTCTCTTTCTCCTTGCAAAACGTGAATTTCTACTGAAGGTTGATTGTCCGCCGCTGTTGAGAAGGTTTGAGATTTTGAAGTTGGGATTGTGGTATTTCTTTCAATTAATTTTGTGAACACGCCGCCCAAGGTTTCAATTCCAAGTGATAAAGGGGTAACATCCAGAAGTAAAACATCTTTTACGTCTCCTTGCAGTACAGCTCCTTGAATCGCGGCTCCCATAGCCACTACTTCATCAGGATTAATTCCACGATGAGGTTCGCGACCAAAAATTTCTTTTACTTTTTCTTGAACCGCAGGGATTCTTGTACTTCCTCCAACTAAAATTACTTCATCAATATCCGAAGTGTAAATTTTTGCATCGTCCATTGCTTTGCGGCAAGGACTTACGGTTTTTTCAATTAAATCAGCTATTAAATCTTCGAATTTGGCTCTGGTTAATTTGATATTTAAATGTTTTGAATTGCCGCCTGAATCAGCAGTTATGAATGGTTCGTTGATTTCTGTTTCATGGCTGGAAGATAATTCAATTTTTGCTTTTTCAGCAGATTGTTTCAGTCTTTGTAAAGCCAATCTGTCTTTTGATAAATCAATACCTTCTTCTTTTTTGAATTCACTGATAATCCAATGAATCAAAAATTCATCAATGTCATCGCCACCAAGCTGGGTATCTCCGTTTGTTGAAAGAACTTCAAATTGTTTTTCGCCTTCTACTGTCGCCAATTCCAATATTGAAACATCAAATGTGCCGCCTCCAAAATCGAAAACCGCAATTTTTTTGTCCTGGCCTTTTTTGTCCAGTCCATAAGCAAGTGCTGCAGCGGTTGGTTCATTAATAATTCTTTTTACTTCGAGTCCGGCGATTTTTCCTGCATCTTTTGTGGCTTGTCTTTGAGAATCATTGAAATAAGCAGGGACTGTAATTACCGCTTCTTTTACCTCGAAACCCAAATAGCTTTCAGCATCCGCCTTTAATTTTTGTAAAACCATGGCAGAAATTTCCGCGGGTCGATGCTGTTTATCTTGAATCATGATTTCCGCTTCGCCTTTTTTGCCTTTCGTTACTTTGAATGGCATTTTTTCAGCAATATTTTTTATTTCATCATAAGTTCGTCCAATAAGTCTTTTCGCGGAGTAAACAGTGTTTTCGTAATTGGTTATAGCTTGTCTTTTCGCGGGAATTCCGACTAAGCGTTCTTTTCCCTTGAAAGCTACAATCGAAGGAGTGGTGCGCGCTCCTTCAGAGCTGGGAATTATAACAGGTTCCGTACCTTCCATTACGGAAACTACTGAATTGGTTGTACCTAGATCAATACCTATAATTTTGCTCATGAATAAAAGGTTAAGTTATTATAAATCAAATTTGGCACTCATAATTATAGAGTGCCAATAGGTTTTTGGTCAAGAGTTTTTTTAATCTTATTTTCCGTTACCTACTTTTACTTTTGCCGGTCTTAGAATTTTGTCTCCAAGGGTGTAGCCTTTTTCAAATTCTTCTATTACTACATCTTTTTCTCCCGGACCTTCCATTAATGTTTCATGCAGGTTTGTATCCAAATGTTCGCCCAAAGCTTTTATTGGTTTTACTCCGGCTTTTTCGAGTGTCGTATATAGTCCTTTTTCTATATGAATTATTCCTTTGATAAAGTCAGTGTTTTTTAAATCTTCAGGAATATTTTTGAACGCCCGTTCAAAATTGTCCAGAGTTGTAAGTATTTCAAGAATTAAATTAGCATTCGCATATTGCACAAAAACTTTTTTTTCTTCTTCTGAGCGTTTTTTATAATTTTGTAAATCAGCAAGCGCTCTTTTGGAAGTTTCCGTTAACATGTCATTAAGTTTTTTTACTTCTTCGAGTTCTTGAAGGACTTTTTCCATCTCTTTGTTTCCAATTTCTTTTTTTTCTTGATTTTCTTTCTCTTCGGTTTCTTTTTGTACTTGCTTTAATTTTTCCAATAAAGGATCGTTTTGATTGGTGTTTTGATCTGTCATTATTTGAAAAGTTTAAGTTATATAATTATTCTTTCTCTTCCAATATGTTTTTTGATTCTTCCACCAAGGCGGAATTTAAAGGATAATCCATTCTTTTAGGTCCGAGAATGCCAATATATCCTTCGTACCCTTTAAGATTATATTTTGTTACTATGATGCTGCAGCTATTAATTTGAGGTATAATATTTTCTTCTCCGATAAATATTTTAACTTTGTAATCAATATCCGCATTTTTTAATGCTGACATGAAATTGGTTTCTTCTTCCAATATTTCGATTATTTGGCTGGCTTTATAAGGTTGTTTTTGGAATTCGGGTTTTTTTAAAATATTGGAAATGCCGATATAAAACGTTCGGTTATTTTCCGGAATTGTGGCGAAGCAAATGTTATCTGTAGCTCTGGCCAATATAGAAACCATCTCAAATATTTTTTGTTTAATTTTTTCTTTTTGATATTCTTTTTTGATGTCATGAAAAAATTGTTTGGCAAGTATTTTCGCATTTTCAAAATCCGCTAATTCCTCCAAATAAAATCTATATCCGAGTTCAGTTGGAATTCTACCCGCTGATGTGTGCGGTTGTACAATCAATCCATCTTTTTCCAACTTTACCATTTCATTACGAATTGTCGCAGGGCTGAATTGAAGATGATAACTTATGATTAGAGATTTTGAACCAACCGGTTCGGCGGTTTCTATGAATTGTTCAATTATTGCTTGAAGTATTTTTTGTTTTCTATTATCCATTTTAAAAAGTCATTTTAAATTGCTGCAATTAGAATTATATGTCTATTTGGCGTGTTTGACAACATTAGCGATGATAGTCACTCACTGAGGTTTAATGACAATCAGAAAGAGAGCAATTACTAATCGTTGCTGATAACTTACAGTCTTTTTCCAATATATTCAGATAATTCAACCATTCTTGTGGAATAGGCCCATTCATTGTCGTACCATGATAGAACTTTTAGCATTTTTTCGCCGATCATACAGGTGCAAAGGCCATCTATTATTGAGGAATTCGGATTGTGTTTAAAGTCAATTGATACCAGTTCTTTATCGCAATATTCCAAAATTCCTTTCATTTTGTCTTCTGAAGCTTTTTTTAAAACTGCGTTAACTTCCTCCACGGTTGTTGATTTGTTTAATTCGCAAACCAAATCAACCAATGAAACTGTCGGAGTTGGTACACGTACTGCCAATCCGTGCATTTTGCCTTTTAAATGAGGGAGTACTTCTCCTATTGCTTTTGCTGCTCCTGTTGATGTTGGTATCATCGATAAAGCCGCTGATCTTGCTCGGCGCAAGTCTTTATGTGATGAATCAAGTAATTGCTGGTCTCCGGTATAAGAATGAACTGTTGTCATTAATCCTTTTACAATACCAAAATTTTCATCAATTATTTTGGCCAGAGGGGCTAGGCAATTAGTGGTACAGGAGGCGTTGGAAACTACATCATGTTTTGCGGGATCATAAGTTTCTTCATTGACTCCCATAACTATGGTTTTTTCAACTCCGTTTTTTGCCGGTGCTGAAATAATTACTTTTTTTGCTCCTCCTTTTAAATGTCTGGCAGCACCTTCGTAATCACAGAAAAATCCGGTACATTCCAATACGATATCTACTCCGGCGTCTTTCCATGGAATTTCTTCAGGATTTCTGACAGTAAAATTTTTCACTTTTATGTCATTTACTGAAAAATCATCTTCGCCAATAACTTTTACGTTGTCTTTAATTGTTCCATAAGCAGAATCATATTTGAGCAAATGCACCGCTGTTTCACAGGTTGATAAATCGTTGATCGCAACGATGTCTATTAAATCCGAAACAAGATTGCTGCGAAAAATACAGCGTCCAATGCGGCCAAAGCCGTTGATGCCAACGCGTGGTTTTGACATAAGTTGAGGGGTTATTTTTTTGCTTATAAATGATACGAGGGGAGAATAAAAAATGCAAGTATATCAATTATAATTTTTCTAAAATATTATATTTTTCATTTTTAAAAACTGTTTTTACTTGTGATTCCAGAAACTTTTTCATATTATCATAATCTCTTCCCGTATTTATGTCTGTTGCGTAAATCAAATAATTTATTTGATAAAAATCAAGCATATTTTTAAATTTTGGTATATCGCGAAAATATAATTTTTTTTGGTTAATTTGGTGGTTGATGTTGAAAGGGATATCTGATTCAAAAAAAGTATATATATAATCTTTTCTAAAATATTTATAAAAGACAGTCATATTTTCAAAAAGTAGAAATTGATCGAGCTTTTCCGGCCTTTTTGCAATTGATTCCTCTAAAGGATAGGCGTTAAGGTAGATAAATCTATTGTTTTTTTTGTTTTTTTCAAACCATTTTACAGCTTCCATGAAAGATGCTTCGGGCAGTCGGGCGTAACTGATTTTTTTTATAAAATGTATACTGTTAAAGAAAAAAATAATAACTAAAACAGTTATTATTATTTTCGATAGGGGTTTATAGTTTATTAATTTGTAGAGGATAAAACCGCTGATTATGATAATAAATATATAATTGGCATATAAACCTCTTATTCCTCCAAAATTACTTAGTCCTATTTTTTGTGTTTGAGGAATTATGTCAATAAATAATAGGAATATGGGAATTAAAATTAAGATTAAATATTTTTCAAGCTTAGTTCGCAAAATAGAAAAAAATAAAACACCAAACATCCCAAATAACGCCAGAAGATTTGTAATTATTGATATATTTCTCCATGTATCTGAGCTTAGATAGGAATGGAAAAGTTTAAATGTCAAGCTCCACCGTGATGGCTCAAATTCTTTTTTTGGAAAAAAATAGATTTCTTTTGTTAAGAGAAAAATATCTATTATTACAACATTTATTAAAACAAAAGCTAAAATTGCAAAAGGTAAATTTATTTTATATTTAAACCAGAATTTTTTTAAAAATATGTTTTTAAATTTGAAAAGTGTTTTAATTGTTTTCGATTTTCGGCTAAATTTGAATTTGTCCCAGTAAAATCTGAGTGAGAACATAATCAGGCATATGTATATAAATAGAAAAAATCCTTTGTACATATATTCGATTAATTCAGGGCTTGATCTTTGGAGTCCGCCTAAGAACCAAAATACGCGTTTGAAACCTTTTAAATAATCCGGAAACACACTGCTTGTTAAGGCGAATCCTGTTATTAGGCTTAAAATAACCATTAAAAAGTAATTTGCTGTTTTTTTTATTAAAAATTTATTTTGTTTTTTTATGGCTGATAATTCAAGAAAAAACATATAAATACTTATTATTCCCAAATATATAAAAAAAATTTGAGAATATATGTTTAGACCTGCTACAAAGGTTAGAAGCAAAAGGAAGAAGCTTGTTTTTCCTTTTAAATATTTTATTAAGATTAAAAATAAAAAAGCGATAAAAGTTAAACTAAAATAAATTATTGAATTAACTTGACTAATCAAAAGAACCGCGGAGAAAAGAGAGCAGGAAATTAAAGCAATATTTCTTTTGCCGAATAATTCCAGAGATAATAAGTAAGTTAAAAGAAAACCTAAAATAGGGCTTATGATCGTATTTAAAATAAAAGTTTCAGTTGTGGATACTCCTGTTGTGATTTTAAATATGGCCGCCAGATATGCTTCAAACGGTCTTGTAATTGTCAGAATATTATAGTCGTTGTTTCTAATTATCCATTGTGTATGCTCCATGATCGTAGAAGTGTCATTGCCCGGCGCAATATAGCTTTTTTTGTGGATGATTAAATAAATTTTATATAAAAGTCCGAAAAATGAGCTGATCGCGATTAATAAAAAGTAAATAGATGTTTTTTCTTTGTGCGTTTTATTCATTTGTTTTTTTATATGAAAAATTCAGAAGTAGTATCAGTATGCCCAAAACGCATATGCCGACAGGAATCAACATGGTGTTTTCAAAGGTCAATTTAAGGCCCGCCGCATTGGTAATCAGTGCGCTAAAAGGAACCAGTATAATAGATAAAGCTATGCTATAAGTTATTATTTCAATAATATTTAAAAATTTTTTTTCGAAAAATATGAAAGTCCAAATAAATCCAGGGAGGAAGATTATATGAACAGTGCCGAATATTATTCGTAGAGATTGAGAATATGAAATCCAAGTTGATAAAACAAGAGAGCCAATAATCATGATTAAGAACAAAATTCCAAGTATTGTTAATATTTGTTTATTTGTCATTTTTTTTAAAATTTTAATTTAAAAATTCGACTATTAGACTAAATTTAACTTTATAACTAAGAAAATTCAATATTAATTGATATTGACTTCAGTTAAGAAAATAGAGATAAATATTGATCGAATTTAAAAATTTTTATGAAGATAATAAAAATAAATCGAGAAATAGTTGACGCGGATGTCGTGAAGTTGGTCACGGATATTTTACGTAATGGCGGAGTTGTCGTTCATCCGACAGATACTTGCTATGGTCTTGCCGCTGATGTTTTTAATAAAGCGGCTGTGGATAAAGTTGCGGGAATAAAGCAAATGGCTAAAGAAAAGCCGATTAGTGTGATTGCGGGTGATTTGAATAATTTACATAAGTTTGTTTATATTGATGAATCAACGCAAAAAATAATTGATCAATATTGGCCGGGTGCTCTTACAATAGTTTTTAAAAGGAAAAAAGTTTTTCCTTTATTTTATAATAATGGAAATGAAACCATTGGTATAAGATATCCTAAATGCGGGTATTCATTGGCATTCGCAAAAAGTTTGAGTGGTTTCATTACTACTACGAGTGCAAATGTGACGGGATCTCAAAATCCGTATAGTTTGCACGATATTTTAAGAGAATTTGACGCCCAAAAATTAAAACCGGATTTGGTTTTGGACGCAGGATTGTTGCCTGAAATTAAACCTTCAACAATTGTAAAAGTGGAAAATGATAAGATTGAAATTCTAAGGCGAGGAGAGTTGGAGTTATAATAACCGCAAATTCATATTGACTTTTTTATAAAAGAATCTAAGTTTAAATTTACAAAATTAATAACTTAATATTGGGTTGGAACATTATTTTTGGACTTTCTTTTTATCTATGTTTCCTTTTACTGAATTGCGTGTCGCGATTCCTTTAGCGATTCAAAAGTTTGGGATGAGTCCTTATGAAGCATATTTTTTTGGTGTTTTAGGTAATATTTTTCCCAATCTTTTTATCTTGTACGCGCTTGACCCTGTTTCGAAATTTTTAATGAAACATTCAAAATTTTTTAATGTTTTTTTTTCTAAATTATTTGATAAAACCAGGACTAAACATTCTAAAAAGTTTCAAGAATATGGTGCTTTGTTTTTAGTTTTATTTATTGCCATCCCTTTGCCCGGAAGCGGTAGCTGGACAGGTTCTTTAATAGCTTTTTTATTTGGAGTCGCTTATTGGCGCGCTTTATTTTTAGTGTCTTTAGGTGTCATGATTGCCGGTTTGATTATTACTTTGGGTTTTACCGGAGCTATTAAGTTTTTTGAATGGGTTATTTGAAACAATAATTGTTTCGTAATCCGTAATTCGTAATCCGTAATTCGTAAATGGAATAGATTAATATTAAAATTTTTCAATTTACGAATTACGAATTACGGGTTACGAATTACGGATTGCTAAAATAACGTCAAGTTAATTTAGTATTTAATCTGATTTTTTTGTTTGACTTTTTTTTGTATAAGAGATAAAAAAATAATACAGACGTTGGATAAAAAAATTATACGCATTCAAGGACAAAATTTTAGTTTAATATTATAGAATTACATATTTATTAAGATGAAGATAAAGCATATTCCGGTTTTGAAAGTTGAAGTTATTGATTATTTGAATTTGGATAATGGCAAAATTATTGTTGATGGGACTTTGGGATTAGGCGGGCATTCGGAAGCGATATTGAAAAAAATCGGAAGAGGCGGGAAATTGATTGGTTTGGATAAAGATATTGATAATTTGGAAAGTGCTAAATTAAGATTGGGAGAGGGAAGGAAGAATGTTTATTTATTTAATAAAGGTTTTGAAGATTTGATTGAAGTTCTTTCAAATTTAAAGATTAAGAAGGCGGATGGGGTATTATTGGATTTGGGTTTGAGTTCCGTGCATGTGGACAGTTCAGAAAAAGGGTTTTCTTTCAGAGCCGAGGGGCCGTTGGATATGAGATTTAACCGTTCAGATATAGAATCAATGACTGCAGCCGATTTATTGAATTCATATAGTGAAAAAGAGTTAATGAGAGTTTTAAAATATTACGCAGAGGAGAAAAAATTTGTTCAAATATCCCGAAAAATTGTTGAAATAAGAAAGATTAAGTTATTTCGATCAACAAAAGATTTAAAGGATATAATAGAGATTTTTTATCCGCAGCAAAGAAATAATCATCATCATTTAGCTAGAATTTTTCAGAGTATCAGGATTGAAGTAAACAATGAATTGGAAGTTTTAAAAAAAGGATTGGATCAGGCTTTTCAGGCTTTAAGGAAAGGGGGAAGAATGGTTGTAATATCTTATCATTCATTGGAAGATCGGATCGTAAAAAATTATTTTAGGGAGAAATTCAGGGCGTGTATCTGCCCGTCTCAGAAAATAATATGTGATTGTGGCAAAAAAAGAGAATTAAAAATTTTGACAAAAAAGCCGGTTATTCCCAATAACGAAGAAATATTCCAAAATCCTCGAAGTAGAAGCGCAAAATTAAGGGCGATTGAGAAAATATAATTAATAATAATTTTAATTTTAATAATAAAATAATGCAGCTAGTCATTCCTAAAAGTAGCGGATATCCGGGTATAAGAAAAAGGACTTTATCTCAGCAGGTGAAGATCGGAACATTTTCTTTAATTATAATGATAGTTCTTTTATGCGCTTCAATGGCTGTTTTGTTTTTACTTAGATTTAACAGTATTTCGACTAAAGGTTATGTTTTAAGGAAATTAGAATCGGAAAGACTTCAGTTGGTGAAAGAAATCGAGAGAAAGGAAATGGAGATATCCAATGTAAGAACTTTGGAGTTTATTTTAAATTCAGAAAAAGTTAAAAGAATGGTTCAGTTAAATCAGGATAGAATTGTGTATTTGAACAAGGATGATGGTTTGGCGAAGAAATAAAGATCAGATTGATTTCTCCAGATTGACTCAATTGACTCTATACTGTATTTTTTTAGTGTTTTTTTATAATATTTAATTTTAAATATATGACTTTAATCCCTGAAATAAAAGCTTATTCGAGGGAAAATAATCCTTATGTTAAAATGTTTGAAAACGGTTATACTTTGAAGAATTTTAAGGAGCTTTTAAAAGTCGCGAAAGAAAATAAATTTGGTGTTGTTGCTATTAATGCAAGGCATAAAAGTATTGTTGAAGCAACTCTTGAAGCCGCGTGGCAGGAAAAATCACCTGTGATTGTGGAAATTGCGGAGAGCGAACAATCATATTGCGCGATGGAACCTGAAAGATTGGGTGAAATAATGGAAGAATTAATTGCAAAAATGTTGAATAAATATAATTATTCTGTGCCTGTTGCTTTGCATATGGATCATGTACAAAAGGATATTTCTTTGATTGACAGGGCTGTTAAGTCAGGATTTTCATCTGTGGAAGCGGATTTTTCAAAATTTCCTTTAAATGAAAATATCGAAAAATCCAAGGAGGTTGTACAAAAATTACATCCCTTGGGAGTTTCCGTTGAATTGGAAGAAGGAGAAATCGGTTCTACATCGGCTTTGGTTGATCCGGATATTGATTCTAATATTGAAAATTATTACACTAAAGTTGAAGATGCGAAAGAATTAGCCGCACAGTGCAGACCTGACGCGCTTGCGATTTTTGTAGGGAATGGACATGGAAAATATTTAAAAGAACCTAAAATCGGGATTGAGAGAATAAGAGAAATTGCGCAAGCAGTACAAGAATATGATTGTCCAATCGTCCTTCACGGAGGTAGTTATTTGAGTAATGATGTGTTTAACGCAGCTATTGACGCAGGTGTAGCTAAAATCAATTATGCGACCGCTGTTTCCGATATTATGTTTGATAATTTGCCTGCGGATTTAATTAAGGAAATGGAGGAGAAAGGCAAGGAATTAAATAAACCTTTACGTAAAGTTTTGTATTTGTTTTTGGATAAATTGGAACAGTTGGATGATAGTGTTTGGCAAAAAACCATTAATGCAATGGTGAGTCATATTAGAGATGTGATGAAAAACGGGTTTAGAAGTTCGGGCATGGCCGGAAAATATCAGTGATTAGGAATTAGAGATTAGTTATCAGGAAAAAATAACAATTATTAATTTTTTTATATGAATTTAAGAGACTATTTGCATTCTTGTTATATTTCGGAGGATTTGACTTCTGTAATTATGTCTATTCTGAAGGCCGGAAAAGAGATTTCGGAGAAAATTAAAAATGTTGATATAGGTACGGCAGGTACGGAAAATATATATGGGGAAGAGCAAATGGCTTTAGATGTTTTATCAGATAAAATTTTTCAGCAAGAATTAAAAAGTAATCGGAACGTAGGTCTTATCGCGTCTGAAGAATTGCACGATGAGATCAAAATCGGTGATGGAAACTACGCGGTTTGCTATGATCCCTTGGATGGATCTTCTTTAATTGATACCAATCTTTCAGTAGGAAGCATTTTTAGCATATATGAATCTTCATCTTTTATCGGAGTTGCCGGGAAAGATCAATTGGTGGCCGGATTTATTGTTTACGGACCGAGATTGACTTTGATTATTTCTGTTTCTCATGGGACGATTGAATGTTCTTATAAAGATAATGAATGGTTAGTTACAAAAGATAATTTAATTGTTTCTGAGGGGAAAATGTTCGCGCCCGGTAATTTGCGGATAATTTCCGAGAGGGATGATTATATGAAATTAATGGAGTTTTGGATGAAAAATGGTTATACGTTGAGGTATTCAGGGGGAATGGTGCCGGATATTAATCAGATTTTTTTGAAAGGAAAAGGAATTTTTATTTATCCGGGCTGTCCTTCAAAGCCTGAGGGAAAGCTGCGGTTGCTTTTTGAATGCGCTCCAATGGCTTTTTTAATGGAACAAGCAAAAGGTATTGCAACTGACGGTAATGCAAGAATTTTAGATAAAGTTATTCAAAGTATTGATCAAAAGTCTCCTATTTATCTTGGAAGTATTGAGGAGGTAAAGAGAGTACAGACTTATTTATCTTGAATATCGAAAGGTTTTCGCATATATTAAGTTACACTTTGATTTTATTTTATGAATGAGACTTTTAAAGATAAGTTGACACTTGAGAAAAAAATCGATTATTTAGTGGAAAAGTGTCAGGAGGAAGATCAACAAGCTTTTTCACAATTATATGATTTATTGATTGATAAGGTTTATCGATATGTTTATTTTAAAGCAGTTCCCTCAGAGGTTGATGATTTAGTCGCTATTTCATTTGTAAAAATTTGGACAAATATTAAAAAATATAAAAAACAAAAAGTGTCTTTCAGTGCTTGGGTTTTTAAAGTAGTTCGTAATGTGATCATTGATCATCATCGTTTTCATAGAAGCGTGGATGTTTTAGAGGATAATATTAAAGATGAAAGAAGCGAGGCAAATCCAAGGCATTTTACTGATCTTCAGATGAATTCTCATGTTTTGAAAAGGGCTTTATCTGAATTGAAAGAAAATTATCAACAAATTTTGGTTATGAAATATTTGAATGACATGTCGAATGATGAAATAGCTTATGCTTTAAATAAGAGCAGATCTACTGTCAGGGTTCTTCAATTCAGGGCTCTTTCCGCCTTAAGGAAAATTTTGAGAAAAAAGCAAATTAGATTTTCGGATTTTTAGAAACGTATTCCCATGTTTATACGTTTAAATTAATAGAAGGGAAGTATAATTAAATTATGTTTGAATATAAAAAAGGAAAAATGCGTTTTGAAGAAAATTTACAAAATATGAAAATATATAATTGTCATAATATTTCAACGGAAGTTAAAATTAAAATTAAAGAAAAAGTTTTCGCGCAAATTTCCGAAACGCAAAATTCTTTTGAAAATGATTTTAATGAAAGCGGAAGTTATATCAATGTTTTTAATTTGTTTTCAAACGCAAAATTGGAAAAATTAATTTACGCGCGTAAAAAGTCCATCATAAAATATCGAGTTTTGGAAAAAATTGAGAATTCAGGGTATTTTGTAAATATTTTTGATTTTTTGTTCAAAAAAAGAACTTGGGTAAAAATGTCAATAGCGGCTATACTTTTGAGCATGATTTCTCCTTTTTCCATAGATGATTTCACAATTTATGCGGCAAAACAAAATTTTTTAAAAATAGAAACCGGAGTAGTCAAATTATATAGAAATAATCAGGAAGTTAATATTAATGATAATTTATTTGTAATAGAAGAAGGCGATAAAATAATTACCGGTGAGGATGGACGGGCAGAGCTTAGATTCGCCATAAATGGAATTGGCAGGCTGGATAGTTCAACTTCCGTGCAAGTCAATCAATTGTCTGATTTTAATCAGGAGAACGATATGGGAAAAGTGGTTAATATTGCCATTGAAAAGGGCAGGATATGGGGAAAAACAATGAATACCCCCAAAACTTCGGCAAAACTTATTGTAACTCCTCAAGACAGTTTATATATAAGCGCTAAAGATAAGTCTACTTTTGATATAAATGTTAAACAGAATGAAATAGAAATCAAAGCATTGGAAAATATTGTGGATGTGCATATCTCGCCTTCAGAGGAAAAATTTTTAAAGAAAACCGTTTTGGAAGGGTATAAAGTTGAATTAAAAAATACTGAAGATAATGACGAAAGTAATATTAACAAGAGTTCTATGATCGGATCTGATCATTCCAAAGTTGTTAAGGTGACAATTATGGAGATAGTTGACGATGATCCATGGGTTAGTATGAATAGAGAAAAAGATAAATTATTAGCTCTGGAAATGAGAGAAAATTTGGGGATGGAGATAAAAAATAAAGTCGGAATTTTACCTGATGAAGCTTTGTATTCAGTGAAAAAGCTGGGAGATCAGGCAAAACTTTCTTTGACTTTTGACGAAAAGGCAAAAGAAATTTATGAGATTGAGATTATTTTGAGAGAGATCAATGAGCTTTTTGCTATAAGTTTTGATAGTGAAAAAGACATTAGTGAGCCTTTAAATTTGAATATTAAAAAATTAGAAGAAAAGATGGAAAAGATTAAAGAGGAAAAAATTTATAAGGAATTTATCGCGAGCACAAAAATAGAAATTGCTGCTATAAAAAGTACTTTAGCGGATATTTTGCCAAGTCAGAAATATTATCAGGTGAAATATGATTTGGATAAAATCGCTTTTGATCTTGAGATTGATCCTTTAGAAAAAATCAAATTAGAATTGGATTCATCACTTGAAGAATTGATGGTAATCAAAAATTTATCGACAGAGTTGTCGGATTCTCAGATTGAGGGTTTAATCACTTCTTATGAAAATAATTTATTACAGATTTCAAAAGACACGGAAAGTTTAAACAAGGATGATAGGGAAAGCATATCAAAATTATTTTTGGAATATCAACTTTCCAATTTGGAAACTTTAAAAATTATAGAAAATAAAGTAAAAAATGTTGATACAGCAAAAAAGATACATTTAGTAAGCGAGGATATAATTGAAAAATTCATTAAAAATGTCGATGAAATAAGTGATACAAACAAAGAAAGCAAAGAGGATGCGGTAAAAGAGGAAAACATTATGAGAGAGAAAAGCAATAATGAAAAAAATGTTGTTCCTGAAAAGGGAATTGATCCAATTGAAAATCCTTTTGATAATGGAAGTAACAATTTGGAAAAAATAATTCCTGAAGCAGACAATCAAAACTTTGATGAATTTAAAGTGGAGATTGTAAAAGCCGATGATTCCCAAAAACTCAGTAATTCAACTGAAAAGAAACAGAATGAGAGAAAAGCGGATAAAGTTAAAAAATTAATGGATAAGAAAGAAGATTTGCCTTTGGAAGTTATTGAAAAAGTTGAAGAGGTTGAATCTTTGTATAGAGAGGAAAAAGTTGTTGAAGTTCACATTGATAAACAAAATCTGATTAAACTGGATAATCGAAAGAAAATTCCTGATTTGATCAAGTTAACGCCTGCGACTTAAATCGAAACTAAGCCTAAGATTAAACCTATAATGGAAAATACGGTGCTGATGATCCAAAATCGCATGGTTATTTGTGATTCCGGCCATCCTATTTTCTCAAAATGATGGTGCAGCGGGGCGATATGAAATACTTTGCGTTTAAAGAATTTTTTTGAAAATAGTTGGATGAGCACTGACAAGGTTTCTACAACAAAAACTATTCCCACTATTGGTAAAATCAAAACAGAATCTGTCATTAAGGCAATCACTCCCAATGTACCTCCCAAAGCTAAAGAACCCGTATCTCCCATGTAAAATTTTGCCGGATGAATATTATACCAGAGAAAAGCCAATAAAGCTCCAATAATTACAGCGCAAAGCGCGCTTAATATGAATAATCCTTTGAAGTATGATAATACTGTAAATACAGCGAAGCAGTTGATTAAAATACCTCCCGCAAGTCCATCGAGTCCGTCAGTTATATTTACAGCGTTTGAAGTGGACAACAATACTAAAATAAATAAGGGGATATACCAGATTCCAATATGTAGATCTCCAAGAAACGGGATGTGTATTTGATTGTATTCCAATTTAAAGTAAAACCATAAGCTGCCTAAAATAGCAAAAATCATGAGCCAGATAAACTTGGGTTTGACATTAATTCCTTTTGTTTTGCCTATGCCTTTGATATTAAAATAGTCGTCGAACGCACCCAGTAAAGCCATTGTAATCAATGTAAAAATAGCCAGATATGTTTCTTTTCTATTTATCAATGAATGTTCAATTATTCCGGCATAAGAAAGAATTCTGGAGATGATGACCACCAATAGAACAGTCCCCCAAATCAATATTCCACCCATTGTGGGAGTACCTTTTTTTCTAAAATGTAATTCATTGAAAATTGTAGCTTTTAGTCCATCTACACTATCTTCACGGATATTTTTGCCGAGTTTATATTTTTTTAGAATTTCGATAAATGGGGGAGCGAAAATTATGGCTAGAATAAACGCATAAAGGAATGAGCCGAAAATGAGAATCAAGTGGCGGTAGGTTTCCATGTGAAGGGAGTAAATTGCAGCCATTATGGCCAGATGTAATTATCTATTATCCATTTACTTAGTGTTTTTGTTTCTGTAAAACGAGCAGGGCTATTCAATACTATACTGACAAATTCATGATTTTCTGTGTTTTGTATTAATCCGATAAAGCACAAACCGGCATTTTCAGTATTTCCTGTTTTTAGACCTTTTACGATTATATCAGAATCTGTGAGCAGTTTATTGGTTGAAGATAATTCATGTTTAATTTTTCCATTTTCAGAAATAACTTCAGTGTGAGAAATTTTAACAGTGTCTCTAATAAATTTCTTTTTTAAAGCATATTTTGATAATGTGACCAAATCTTCAGCTGTTGAGTAATTCTCAGGATCGTCAAATCCCATGGGATTAGCGAAATGAGAATTTTTTAATCCTAAAATTTGCCCTTTTTGATTCATTTTTTGAACAAACAGATTGATTGAACCGGAATTGTGTATTGCTAAAGCGTGAGCAGCATCATTACCTGAAGGTATTAATGCTCCTCTCAACAGATTGGCGATTGTGATTTTTTCTCCGGTATAAAGCCATATTTTAACACCGCCTATTTGAGTGGATTCTTGTTTGATTGTCGCGATTTCGTTTAAATCGTTTTCTTCCAAAATTATAATCGCGGTCATTAATTTTGTGATACTGGCTATTGGTTGTTTAGTGTCAATATTTTTTTGATATAAAATAACTCCGGAATTTAAATCATATACAAGCGCTGAGGATGCTTGGATTAGTGGAGCATCAGCAGCTTTTTTTTTCAAACCGGGCGGTAGGGTTATATCCAAAACCTTTTTTTTTAATTGTTCTTCAATTACCATTTGTTTTCCTGTCAACAAGATGTTAGTTTCGGTATTTGCCGGTAAATTGTTTGATATGGCAGTTCCTGACAGTAATATTAATGATAATAGGGCTTTTAGCATAATGGTTTTTTATAATACTTCGTTTGGATTTATAATTTTGTAACTTCCTTTTTTTAAATTTTCTAATTTGATTTTTCCGATTCTAATGCGTTTTAATGAAACTACAGGAAGAGAAAAGTGTTTAAAAATTTTTCGTATTTGTCTTTTTTGTCCTTCTTTAATGATCATTGAGACTTTAGCTGTATTTTTATTTTGATTTAGAATTTTTATTTTCGCCGGTTTGGTGATTATATCTAAGAATGTACCTCCTTCAGCGATTTTTTTTAAGATTAAGTCATTTATTTCTCCCCTGATTTCAATAATATACTCTTTTTCTTTTCGGTTTCCGGGGTGGGATATTTTTTGTGCGAATTCGCCATCGTTTGTGAGTAAAATCAGTCCTTCGCTATCTTTATCCAGTCTGCCGATTGAAAATAGTCTGGTTTTAAAAGGCAAGTAGTCATTAATTATTTTTCTGTCATGAGTATCTTTGTTTGTAGATAAAACTCCTTTAGGTTTATTAAACGCAATATATATTTTTTCTTCAGGAATCAGAGTTTTTCCGTCTATTTCAACGATATTTATTAATGGATCAACTTTCGCGCCCAAATCCGTAATAAGTTTATGATCAATTTTTATTCTGCCTTCCAAAATCAATTCATCGGCTTTTCTGCGCGAGCAAATGCCGCAGGACGCTATATATTTATTTAATCGCATTAATAAAATGATGATGGATTTGATTTGTAATAGCTTGCGAAGTCTTGGCCCAAAACTATGATTATATCTCCTCCGTTAATTGGTATGTCAACAGGTATTTCTTTTTTTATTTCTCCGGGAATGAATTCCAGTAATGGAACCAGTGATTTTTCTTTAATTGTTTCATTGTTTAAATAAATTGTTGTCCTCTGTATGTTTTTGACCGGTGCATTGCCGAATTTGATTATGTCAAATCCGTTTCGAGCGAGCATCATTTTTGTATAATAAGCCATGCTGCTTTGGCGCGTGCCATTAAGAATTTCAATAGTAACATTTTTTTGGAATAAAGCAGTATTATAATGATAATAATTATTAAATTTTTTAATTTCTTGATAATTGCTTAACGTTTTATAACTGCCACCATTCGGGATTAATACAAACGCGTTTCCAAAATATGCGCGGTCAGGAACATATAAAAATCCTCCCAATTCCAAAGGGTTGTTATGAATTGTTTGGGTAAGTATGTTTTCTTTTGGTATGTCTTTGGCAATACCGGCTAATATTGCTATTTCATCCCACGATAAATTTGTAGAAACATTATTGGAAAAAGATTGGTATAAACTTTTTAGTTTGCTCGGGCTTGTTCCACTTCCCAATTTCATTGCTTTTTCTTTAACTAGAGTCATTACTTGTTGTTGTCTTCGGCTGCGATCAAAATCACTGGTTGAATGTCTTGACCTTACATATTTAAGCGCTGTTTTGCCGTTCAGGTGCTGATTGCCCGCATCAAGATGAAATGTTTCATAATCAAAGGTTCCTTGTTTAGGATAAGCTTTGTCTGTAAACGGTTTGTCCAGATAAATATCGATTCCTCCCAATGTGTCTATTGCTTCAATAAATCCTTTAAAATCAATATTTATATAATAGTGGATCGGTAAACCGGTTATATTTTCAGTGACTTTTTTTAATTCTTGCATGGCCAAGTTTTTATCTTCATATTTTTGCAGGGCGAATTCGTAAATATTGTTAATTTTTGTTTTTCCAATTTGCGAATTGACAAATAGGTCTCGAGGGAGGGAAAGCATTGTTACCATTTTATCTTTATGATTTAGAGAAGCAACGATGATAGTATCAGTTAAATTTTCACCGCTATGGCCTTCGCCGCCTATTCCCGTGAGTAAAAAATTAGTGTGTTTTTTGTCATCAACATTTACATTGAAAGTAGGCAAAATTTCTTTGAAATTCAATTTGCCTATGACAATTTTAATACCTTTAGTAAAAAGCAGACCTACAATAATTATTGAAAGGCTGATTATTAAAATGCCGGTCAGATGTTTGTGAATAAATCCGGTTTGTTTTTTATGTAATTTTTGACTAAGTTTTTTATTTATAAATTTTTTTTCCATAAATATTTAAATATACAAATTTTTAAATCAACGTTAATCAATTTACCAAAATTTTTAATGAAATTTAATAAATTTTTTATAATTTTTTAATTTTTTTTTGGTAAAAATGAGTCGTTAATATACTTTTTTTATAAAATGACGCGATTAAATCCAATTACATTTTTATTTTTATCCTTTATTGCAGGCATTTTTATTCATTTTGGAATTGCTTGCGCATTTTTTTTGCTACTACTAATATTTCTTATTTTTTCATTAAATGAAAGCAGAAATTATATTTTAGCTTTGTTTTTAATCGGTTTTTTTGTTTTTGGCGTGTTTCGGCTTAATCTTTGGGAAAATAAGGAAAAGAGGTTGTGGTACTATCAATTAAATCATGAAAAGCTTTTAATTCAGGGGCAAATAAAAAAGAAGTTTTCTTCTTTGGATAATCAGAGTAAGTATATTTTTCAAGTTGAGTTGATCGAAAATGAAGAGATTGAAGAGAATATTTTATTATATATGAAGAGGTATCCTGAATTGGAAACAGGAGATCGTTTGAAGATGACCGGGCAATTGAGAGAGCCCGCCAGTCGATATCAAAATTATTTGAAAATTTATGATGTTCGTTTTGTGGTTTTTGATGCGGAAATTTTATATGTTGAGAAATGCGGGAATGGTTTTAAATATGCACTTAGTAAAGTCAGATTAAAAATTTTGGATATTATAAAAGTTATTTTTCCGGAACCATATTCCGGTTTTATGAATGGAATTTTTTTGGGAGAAAAAAATGATTTGCCTGAAGAGTTAAATCAAAAAATGCGTTTGGCAGGATTGAGCCATATTTTGGTTGTTTCAGGCTATAATATTACTTTAATCGCGATATGTTCGAATTATTTATTCAGCTTTTTAGGGAGAAAAATCAGGATTGTTTTAACCGGAATAATGATTCTTTTTTTTATGTTTTTAGCCGGTTTTGATTCGTCAATATTAAGAGCGGGCATAATGGGGGTTTTGTCTCTTTTTGCTTTGTGGTGCGGGAGAATTTATGAAGTTTTTACAGGTATTTTTTTTGCCGCTTTTTTAATGTGTTTGTTAAATCCAATGCTTATTTTTTACGATGATGGTTTCAAATTATCATTTTTGGCCACTATGGGAATTGCTTTAGGAGCAGAGCATTTTAAAATTTTAGGAAATAATTTAAAATTGAATTCAGTGATAAATGATTTGTTGTCTGTTACTTTTAGCGCTCAATTAGCTGTTTTGCCGATATTAGTATTTAAATATCATCAATTTACTTTTTTTAGTTTTATTTCAAATTTACTGGTGGTGCCGCTTATTCCTTGGACAATGTTATTGGGAGCCATTAGTTTTGGATTTTATTTTCTATATTTTGATTTGTCTCTGGTTTTTGGTTATTTGGCTTGGGGATTGATTGAGTTGATATTTCGGATTGCTGATTTGTTTTATAATTTATGACATTGGTTTGAGTGAATTTTTTTAGTTGAATTTTTGAATATATTTTTTTTGCTGTAAATATGGTAATAAGTATAGCAATGAAGATTAAAATCGGATATTTGTATTGTGTCCATAAATCAATAACTTTGGATTTTTTTTCCGGAAGCGGGGCGGGTTTGATATTTTCGGGTGCTTTTAATTTTTTATCGGATTGGATTTTATTTGTTTTTACAGGTGTTCGTACTTTTGGTTTTGTGATGGATTTTTGTTCATCGGCAAATAGAATTTGAGGTTCAGATTGCGTGGTTTTCAGTATTGACGTGAAATCGTTTTCATAATTTTTACAATCATTTTGGGCGCAGCTTAATTTGTATGATAATAAAAAATCTTTATTATATTCAATAGCGTTAAATATTAAAATATTATTTTCAAAATGCGAAAAAAAACCGTTTATTTCAATAGATGATTGAGGTTCAAAATTTTTATCTTCTTTGATTTGAAAATCAGGGAAATAAGTTTTTATTTCTTCAATGTATTTTTTTGTATAATTTTTTTTGAATGATGTAAAGTTCGGATAATAGTTCGGTTCAACCGAGATGCTGAAATTATTGCGGAATGTTGAGCTTGAGTTCGGTAAAATAAATTGGCTTAGTATTTGTGTTGAATTAATTTGATTTAATTTTAAATTTTTATTTTCGTTTAATAACTTCCATGAAGAGGGGATTGAAATTTCCAGTTTAAATTCAGGATATATTAATTTTTGACCATTGGCGCTCAGTAAATTCGGAATATTTAAAAGAAACATTAGAGCAAAAATAAGATATAAACGACATTTCATATTACATTTTATAAACAAAAATTGGCGCGAGTCTTAATTTTTTATTTCTGGGAATGATTTTATGTGGCTTCCATGCTTTTATTTGGAACGCATAAGTAACAACGCGACTGCCTTTTTTCAATTCACTTTGTAATTTTTTCGCTACTTTTTGATTCGTTTCAGGCATTAGATAGAGTAAAACCACATCAGCATTTTTATAATTTTGATTCATGAAATTGGCAAAAATTATTTTTACTTTAGATTGTGTTAAAATTTTCCTGATTTTGGCCATAAAATAGATGATCGGGGAAAGTTCGATGCCATATCCGTCAGCCTGATATTTTTTGACGGCCAATTCAACCAATCTGCCATCACCGCAACCAAGATCATAAACTTTTTCATTTTTTTTTATGTTTGCAGCTTTAAGCATTCTTTCAATTCCTTTTCGTGGTGTCGGGACCCATGGAGCGCCACCAATCAATGCTCTTAAGGTGGGGATTAAGAGTATTACATAAATTATAATGGCAATTTTTGAATTAAAAATCATGTTTAAATTTTGTATATATAAATTATTGGGATCTTATTTTTTTTATCACGTTTAATAATTTTTAAAGGTTTTAATCCTTCAATATGAAATGTGTGTGAAACAATTATGGTTCCTTTGTGGCATTCTTTTTTTACCTTTTTAACCAGTTTTCATTGCTAAAAAATATGCGATTGGAGATAGTTCGTATCCTATGCATTTTGTATGATATTTTTTTTCGGCTGCGAATAAAAGCCGCCCATCACCGCAGCCAAGATCATAAATTGTTTGTCCTTTATGCGGTTTCGCGGTTTTTAATAAGGTTTCAATTAATCTTTTTTTGGTCGGGACATAAGGTACGCGATAAAATAAGCATACACATGCGGAAAGTACTAATATGAAAGTAAAAATTAAAGCTAAAATGGCAAATAAATTTAAAAGCATTTTTTTGTTATTAAATCCATTTATTTTACAGGAAAAAAGAGGAAAAGTATAGTGATCAGGCGTCATATTCTTCTTGCCTCTAAATGACTTTTTTTCTATACTGACCCAGAAAAAAGGAAAAAGGTTTTTTAAGGCGCCATCGTCTAGCGGTTAGGACATTGCCCTCTCACGGCGAAAACAGGGGTTCGATTCCCCTTGGCGCTACCATTGATTTATTAAAAATAATGCGCGTTTAGGTTAATTTTTTTTAAATTTCTTCTTGCTTTACTTATAGTTTTTTTTTATACTTACCCCGTTAGAAATTTATCGGTTTTTTAAGGCGCCATCGTCTAGTGGTTAGGACATCAGGTTTTCATCCTGGTAACAGGGGTTCGATTCCCCTTGGCGCTACCATGTTTTTATAAGATTTTAGTTTCCATTGGGTGCGGAGATGATTATTTTGTTATTTTGGTCTTTTGCTATGGTATATCCTAAATTGTGATCTTTGCAGTTTTTGTAGTATGTGCCTTCCATATTTTGGTCAAAAGGAAGGGATGTTGTGTATTTCGGGATAAGAAGTTCGCAAATATTTACTTGGCCTTTAGACGATCCCATCAGGGTAGGCGTTTCATAAATTTGTTTTATGAATTCATCGTTGTTTTCTTTGGCATAGAGATCCATTAAATCAATTAGTTCCGTAACATCGCTTTGGCGTTGGTAATTTTTTATTTTTTTTAGCTGTTCTTTCGGATTAATAGTGAAAAAAATCCCAGACCCGAATATTATTATTAGAATTGTACCGAAAATTATATGGATGATTTTTTGATTTTGCATTTTTTATAAATTAATGATTATTCATGAAGGATTTTTTTTATTTGGTCGTATTTTTGGATATCTATTTCAGGGAGTAAATAAGGAGCTGAAGCGTTTTCTGTTTTTTCGATTTCTGAGATTTTTTTTAAATAATTTTTAAACATTAAAATACTTATTATCATCAACAAAATGATGCTTATGGCCGTTAAATTTATGAGGATGTTTTTTTTCGATTGATTTATCATTTTTTATTTAATGGATAGAGAAATTAGAATTTTTATATTTTGCTCGTTGTCGTCATCCACAAAATTAAATTGCTCGAAGCCGATAAGATAAGGTAATTGATATTCAATATCTGAAAGAAATTTTACCGCTTCATTAAAATCTCCTGATAATCCCAAATTATATTTTACATTTTTCAAATCTGTACTATCGACGGCATCTTGAGATAATTGGATAGTTAGGTTTCTATTTTTTCCCACTTCTTCCAGTTTTTCAATAAAGTTGATTATTCCTTCTTCGCTTGGACGAATTTGTTGTAGTTTGTCGAATTTATCTTTATAGCTTTTATTGAAATTTTCTAAAGTGTTTTTGTAATTGTTAATTATAAGATCTCTTTGATAATGAATGCTTTTTAGATTGACTAAAGAAGTATTGTATTTTTTTATTTTATAAACGGAAAAAATGCAGATTGACGCGGAAATCAATATGACAATAAGCGCTAAAACAGGTGTTTTAGTTAATCGAAGGTAATTTATTTTTTTATATATATTTTGGGTACTCATTTTTTTACGTTTTGATTAGAATTTATCATTGCATAGGGTGGCAGTTTTTGGTCATTTATGGATATTTTCGCGATAAATGAAATTTTACCTTTTTGCACCAGCGATGCTAAAGGCAGATCAATGCTTTTTTGCAGCGGGTAGCTCTCCAAACTTTTTTTCAAGGCAATTACTGCGTTTCTATCAGGAGCAATGCCGTCTAAAAGTATTAATTGGCTATTTCTGTCAAAATTAATTTTGGTGATTTTAATGTTTTTTGGTACGTAGTCACGAAATTCTTGGAGAAAAGTTGATAAGGAATATAATGTTTTTTCAATTTTTTGTTCTGTAATTACCTCGGAATTAAATTTTTGAATATTGTCCCGTAAAGTTTGATAGTTTCCGCCTGATTCTATCCGGTCAATAGAATTTTTTGTAATCTGATAATATTTTTCCTGATAGTTTAAGTCAGCCCAAGTAATAATACTAAAATAAATTGCCAATAAGCCATAAATTATTAAAAATGAACTGATTAAATTAGTCAGTAAAACAAATTTTTGGATTAATTTTTGTTCTTTAATATTTTCAGGTATCAAATTTATATTATTTTGGTTATCTAAAGCCAAACCTATGGCTGAGGCGAAGGAAATAGCTTTTTCTTTGCTAATTTCGGGTTTTTTATTGATTCTTTCAATAATTTTAGGTTTTACATGGATTTGTGTCCAAGGATTGCCGAGCTCCACTTCACGCGGAAAAATATTTTTTATTTGATTAAAAATTTCATTATTTGATAGAGCGCTGCCGTTCAAAATCGTTTTATTTATTTTTTCAGGAAATTTTTGGATAAAGTTTTTAATTTGTTCTAAAATATTTTCTATATCGGACAAATTTATATGCAGATAATCAGTTATTTGAATTTTTTGATTTTTGAGAATTATTAAAGAAAGAATTGTGGAATCAATGTCGCAAATTAAAACGTTATCCTGAATGTTTTTTTTCTTTTTTGACTTAAACGCATTAATAATTGCGTTATTTTTTAGATTAAAGGTTGTTGGATTCAGATTGCAGCTTTCCAAAATTTGTAAAAATTGATCAGCTATATTTTTTTCAACGCAGGCAAACAGTACTTTTTTTTCTGCTTTGTTTTCATTAATTATTTGATAATCAAAATATAATGAAGAAATCGGAATCGGAATAATTTTTTCCGCTTCAAATAAAAGCGCGTTTTTTAAATCATTGTTGGAGATTTTAACCGGAAGATTAAAAATGTGGATAAAGGTTTTGCTTGTGGGAATTGAACAGTGAACAGTTATATCGGCCGGTATTGGTGTAGGGATAGCGGTTGTCAACAAATTTTTAATGTTTTCCGTTAAAAGTATCGAATTTATGGTTTTATTTTCATTAATAAATGGCTGAGTAAGATTAATGTTATTTATGGATACCAGTTCTTTTCGCGAAAATGTTTTTTTGATCAATATCGCGGTGATGTTTTGTTCCTGTATGTCTAAGCCTAATGTATAAGAATTAAACAATGTTATTATTTAAGTTAATAGATATTTATTGTTCAGTAAAATTAATGATTTTTATGCTGCGATAATTTTCATTGGTGGAAATTATTGTTTCTATAATAAGATTTTTGGTGATTTTGTTCTCAATTATTTCGATTTCAATTGTTTTATTCGGATCTGTCCCACTGATATTGATAGTACAAGTTTGATTGTTATAATTCAAGGTTCCACCTATATATGTCGCGGAATTTTTTAATCTGAATAAAGCTTCTTCGGCACAAGTATTTGAATAAATGGAGCTTAAATTCGATTTGTTTATAATATGGCTTTTTTGGAGATTAATAATATTTATTTTGGCTATAGTGCCGGTGATAAGTACTAAGAAAGCCGTAAAAATCAGGACAGTCAAGAGCATTATGCCGGCTTTTTTGTGATTTACCATATTCTTTGGGTGAAGATTTGTTTAAAGGTTTCGATTTCTTTACCTTTATGCAATGTTAATTGAATTTGGATGCTGTTTGGTTCATTTGGGGTATTCAATCGATGAAAAGTAAGGCCGGAAACTTCAATGTCGCTGCTGTTTAAAGTTATTTCATCATTTGTTCCGGTTATCAGAAACAGATTTTTGTTTTCAATAAGAAATCTTGTTGGATTTTTTGTTGTGTCGTTCATGATTAAGATTAATGCGCCGGGATTTGTGTCAAAAATCGAGGTGCTTTCGTTTATTGTTTTTGCCGAGTGGATTTGACGGCCTATTTCATTCAGAATCAAATGTCCGTTTTCGTGGATGCTTTCTTTTATAAAATTATCTTTTTTATGCATCATGCTGTTGATTGTGATTTGAAAGATTATAGTGAGTATTACGGAAATGATGCCGAGGTAAATGAGGGTTTCGGGGAGGGTGAAGGCTTTGGAGTCCGTAATTTGATTGTTTTTATTCATTTTTAATTGTTGCGGAAGTTGAATTGAAGTTCGTTTAAGATAGGAGAACTATTGGAATCTCCCGTGAAATAAGCTCGATATTGGAAATATCTTGGAGTGGTTGGAGTTCCGGGAAGAAGGATTTTTGTAAACGGATTTGTGTAATAGGATGTATTTGTCGCATCAGGTCCGATAAATTCTGTGGATAAAAGGTCTGTATATGAATTCGCGGTTCGAATTTGGAATTTCAGATTGCCTCCCGGAGAGTTTAAATAACTGACAAATAAATTGTAATAAACAGTAGTTAGTGAACCTGTATCAAAAATTCTTGAAGTGAAATCTCCGGATACGGCGAATTCTTCAACGGGCGGACCTATAATCACGAATCCTCGATTGGAATTGGTGGTGGCCATATAAATATATTCTCCGGCCGCGATAAAACCTCGTCCTTTGCCTTGAATATCTTGAGCAAATAAAAAATCAGGATTTAAATCGTCTTCACTTTTATCAAGGATGGCTATTCCGGCATTATTTTTATCTGTAGAAACAAATATAAAATCACCAAAAACATCGACTCTGAATCCTGCGGCTTCGATATCTATGGAGCGGATATATTGTGGATTAGCGAGTTCGTTAAGACTTATTACCGCCAAGCCGTTAGTATTATTATCAACCGCCATGTAGGCTTTATTGTCGCTTAAAGTGATTCCTTTGCCTTTTCCGTAAATAAAGTCGACATCAATAGATTCAGGATTATCCGGATCCGAAATATCATATGTCATTAAACCGGTTAGCATATGTTCATTAGCCAGATAAGCGTAATTGTCGCGAACAGCAATGCTGTTGACACTGCCAAGAGTCAATGCCTCTCCTCTTTTTTGGGGATTTAAAGGATCGGATATATCCATGATTATCATGCCTCGAAGCATATTTTCCACAGCTAAATAAGCAAAGTTGTCTTTTATACTGATGTCGTTAATTGTGGCGCCGAGATTGATAGTTTTTATTATTTGCGGATTAAGAGGGTCAGCGATATTCACGATCACTAAACTTTTAGATGCTTGTTTTGTGCCTATAAACGCGTAATTGTCTTTTATGTCAATGCAGGCGCCTCTAGTTTGAATATTTAAACTTTTTACCAGAGAAGGATTTTGTGGATCGCTGATGTCCACGACTTGAAATCCTTTTGTATTACTATCAACAGCAATGAATGCGTAATTACTTTGAACTTCGACATCATTCGCGGCTGCTTCAAGTTTTACCGATGATGTAAATCCTGAAGGGGAAAAAATTACACTTAAAGTTATGGCTCCATTATTTTCCGGTGGCGTTTCACTGTTTATTATTTCCACACTATTTAAAGTTCCTTGGTTAAATTCCGTAGTTAAGTTGTCGCCCAGAGTATTATTTTGCCAATTTGTCAGGATTGATTGTGAATTAATTTGACGCGGGGGTAAATGAGCGGGTTTCCAGGAAATTTCACAAATGGCTTTTTTGCTATGAAGATCAAGAGTTCCCGTGTCAGCGATATTTAAGTCATTATCACGGAAAATATCTGAAATTGTAATTGCGCGGGTATATTTGTTATCAATGATTTCATTTCCGGCAACCAGATTTATATTTCCCGATGAAAAGTTTAATCCGAAAGTTCCGTTTTGTAATAGAGAAAAATCCGTATCCCTGACATGCCTTACTGCTTCAAAACATTCTCGCAAGAGTGAGTACGCGGCATTTTGTTCAAATCGTCTTTGTTGGGCTTGAATAGAATAAAAAAGTAAATTAATCGCTGCCAGAGTAATTATTGAAAAAATTAACACAGCGAGCAGTACTTCAAGGAGAACTTGACCTTTTTTTTGAAAAATTAATTTGATTCGATCAGCCAAGCGCTGAGCTGGAAATTTCATAAATTGGTGCGATAATGGCTACTGCCAGACCTCCGACAGATACGCCCATGATTAATAAAAGTATGGGTTCCAAAAGAGTGGATAGATTTTTTGTGGCTTGAGAAACTTCTTTTTCATATAATTTTGCCAAATGGGATGAAGTTTTTGATAAATTGCCGATCTGTTCGCCTACAGCGATCATTTTCGATACCATTGGAGGGAATAATTTTTTGTGTGATCCAAGAGCTTCGGATAAAGAGCCTCCTTGTTGGATTTTTTCTCCTGCTTCTCTAATTACTTTTTGATATTGGTAATTACTCAGAGTGTCAGCTGTGATATTAATTGCTTCAACTATCGGCGTGCCGCTTTGAATCAATGAAGAAAATGTGCGTGAAAACAGACTGATATTTGTTTTTTTCAATAGATTTCCGAAAATCGGAAGTTTAAGATAAAGCAAATGAATAATAGGTCTGATTGTTTTTGTTTTTATGGAGATTCTAAAGCCTGTGATTAAACCAAAAACCCCGATTATAATAAGTAAATAATGAGCGCGAATAAATTCACTGATATTCATGACTATTTGAGTCGATCTTGGAAGTTTTGTGTCAAATGTGCTTAAAATATCCATTATTTTAGGCATGGTGAAAGTCATTAAAAATAAGATCAATAATACTGTCATGGATAATAAAATAGCCGGATAAATAAAAGCACCGATTAATTTTTTACGCGTTTCATATGTTTTTTCCATTTGTCTTGTGAGATATGTTAAAGAGTCGCTTAAGGTTCCCGAGCTTTCTCCGATTCGGATCATGCTTAACGCCATTGTTGAAAATACGCTTGGATAACAGGCAAATGTGGCAAATAACGATAAACCGCTTTTTAAATTCGCATGAGCTTCTTTTAATATTTTACTGAAATTTTTGTTTTCTGTTTGATCGCTCAATGTTTCAATGCTTTCAGAGATGGTTAATCCGGCGTCTAACATTGATGATAAGTGTTTGAAAAAAATCACTTTTTCGAGCATTGCCACTTTTACGTCAAAATGAAAGAATTTTTTAAACCATGTTTTTCTTTCTTCATTGATGTTGAGGACAATTAAAGATAGTTTCTGCAATTCTTGAATCGCTTTTCCTTTATCTTCGGAAACTATATTGTCTTCAACAATTTTTCCGGTTAGTGTTGATGCTTTGTAGTGAAAAGTTGGCAAGGTAATTTGTTAATTTTAATTATTTATTTATTCTCGAATCACTCTGAGGATTTCTTCCAGGGAGGTGCTACCGTTGAGGGCTTTTTCAATTCCGTCTTCAAACATGCTTTGAAATCCGTTTTGTTCAGCGCTTAACGCTATTTCTTCGGGTGTTTTGTTGTGCATGATCAGGTCTTTGATAATATCGTTTATGACAATTACTTCCGAAATACATGTTCTGCCTTTGTATCCCGTATTATTGCAAAGTTTGCATCCATATGCTTTGTAAAAATAGATTTCTTCAATATTGACTGCTTTTTTTTTGAATATGTTATGTAATAATTCGATTGAACTGACATTAAGTTTTAAACTTTCAGCCAGTTTTACCAATTCTTTTTTGTTCAGCATGTATTTTTCTTTGCACCCGTCGCAGATTTTTCTGATTAATCTTTGAGCGATTGTCATAATTACTGTGGAACTGACTAAAAAAGGCTCTACTCCCATTTCTATTAAACGAACCAAAGTAGATGCCGCATTGTTGGTATGTAAAGTGGCTAGAACCAAATGTCCGGTTAGGGCTGCGTTTACGGCTATTGTGGCAGTTTCGTTGTCGCGGATTTCTCCGACCATTATGATGTCCGGATCTTGGCGCAATAAAGATCTTAAACCGGCGGAAAAGGTTAAACGGGTTTCAGTATTTACTTGAATTTGATTAACACCTTCCAAACGATATTCAATTGGATCTTCAATTGTGGCTATGTTTACTTCTCTGCTATTTAATTCGCGGAGAATGGCATATAAAGCCGTGGTTTTTCCGGATCCGGTAGGGCCGGTTACCAGAATCATGCCGTGAGTTTTACGAATATTATCTTCAATTCGCAGAAGATTAAATTTATTGTAACCTAAATCTTCCAATGTTAGGGTTTTATTTTGAGGAGCAAGAAGGCGAAGAACTATTTTTTCTCCGTCATAAATCGGAACTATGGAAACTCTAAGAGTTAAATCATCATTATCGATTTCAATTTTGAATCTGCCGTCTTGAGGAGCGCGGTGCTCATCGGTGTGCAGATTGGACAATACTTTGATACGCGTGGTGATTAATTCTTGTACTTCTTTCGGTAAATTTATAATGTCGTGAAGAAGACCATCCATGCGAAAGCGCACTAGAACACTTTTTTTCTGAGGTTCAATATGAATGTCCGATGCTTTGCCTTCGTAAGCCAAAATAATGAGCGAGTCCAAAAGTTTGGAAACATCTTTTAAAGACTCAATTTCATCAGGATTTTTAAGAATGTTTTTCAATAATTTATCGAAACGGTCATGTATGTCTTTGTTGTAAGCTTTTAATTGATTTTTAATTTCCGAGGGAGTGGTGTAGTAAATAATAATTTTTAGTCCTGTTTTTTGTTGAATGAAAGAAAAACCTTCTTGGTTTTCCGGGTTTGAGGTAGCTATAAAAAGTTTATCTTTATTTTTGTCGAAAGCTATAATTTGTTGATTTTGAGCAACAGAAAAAGGGATTTCCAGTAAAATGTTTTCCGGAATTACTCGATTTGATAAGTTAATGAATTTTGTTTTAAAAAGATCAGCGATTAAGGTTCCTAATTTTTCTTCAGATAAGATGTTGTGCTCAATGATTTTTTCTTCCAAAGATTTATGGTCTTCCGCGATCTCTTTTAAACAGGTATCTAATTGAGCTTTAACAATTAAATTGTTTTCAAGTAAATAAGCGCTAAGTTTTTTGGTTTCGACAGACATTTTGATTTTTTTGTTTTTGTTTTATATATTTTAGCATGAAATAGATGATTTTTAAAGGGAATCAGTGGTAATTCACTCATTATAATCAGAAGGAGAATAGTGTCATTACTATCCCTCCCCTTGACTTTTCCCAAAATAAAAATTACTATCACAAAGCAAAAAAACAACAAATATAATTTAAATAATAACTGAAATGCAAAGCAAAAGATCAAATGTTCGCCGCCAACGCCGTCATGGATTCTTAAAAAGAATGAGTACCAAAAACGGTCGTCGTGTGCTTGCTTCTCGCCGAAGAAAAGGACGAGCGCAATTAACACCAACATATAATTAATGTGCTACCAAAAAAAAATCGATTTTCAAATAAAGATCGAATAAATGTCTTATTAAAACAAAAAAACTCCACTAAAAATGGATTTTTTGTTGTTAAAAGTATAAATAATAAAGACAAAGAACATAAATTTTGTATAATAATCAGCGGAAAATTTAAAATTAAAGCAGTTGAAAGAAATTTATTAAGGCGTAGAATCTACGATATAATCAGATTGAATTTACACGCGCTGCCTAAAATGCCTGCCAAAGATTTCGCTATAATAATTAGAAGCTGTAGTTTTAATGCCGAGTATGACGTATTGTCAAAAATGCTCATGCCCTTAATAATAAATCAATTTAATCAAACATTTTAAAATTTTTTCATTTTATGCGTAAAAACTTTATTCTCATATTATTTGTTGTCCTTATTACCAGCCTTTTAATAAAAGGATTCTCCGGTGAAAAAACACAAATTCCTCAAAACTCTGAAAATAAAATAATTTTATTGACTGATAAAACTTCATACTCTCAGGGAAAAAGTATTAAAATCAACATTGTCAACCAATCCGATAAAAAAGCCGAATTAAATATTAATTGCCAAGAGCCGGGCGTAGATATTTTTCAACTTCAGGGGAACACATGGAGTCTAAAAAATACAAAAGTCGAAGCAGAAAAACCCTGCAACCTGGAAATCCCGGCATCATCACAAAAACAAATTGATTTAAGTAATTGGAGATACCGTTTATTTTCCGAAGTCGGACAATATCAGGTAAAAAGCACAGCCTTGTTGAATAACGAAACCATTGAATTGAATTCCAATATATTCACAATTACAAAACCATCAATTTTCTCATTATTATGGAACAATTTATTATACCGTCCGATTTATAACACCCTGATTTCTCTTGTGGCATATCTTCCGGGCCACAGCCTGGGTCTTGCTATCATACTTATTACGATTTTAATCCGTTTCATTTTATATTTCCCTTCACAAAAAGCTTTAAGATCGCAAAAAAATCTCCAAAAAATCCAGCCCAAATTAAAAGAAATTCAAAATAAATATAAAGGTAATCAGGAAAAAATCGCTTTGGAAACAATGAAATTATGGAAAGAGAATAAAGTCAATCCTTTTGGCAGCTGCCTGCCTTTAATTATTCAAATGCCGATTCTGATTGCTTTATTTTATGTGGTTCAAGGTGGCTTAAATCCCGACAATACTTTTCTCCTCTATTCTCCTTTGAAGAATATCAATATTCCAAATATAAATCATATTTTTTTGGGAATTTTGGATTTAAGTAAAAGCAACAAAGTGGTACTTCCATTAATCATTGCCGGACTTCAGTTTACACAAATGAAGCTGTCCTTAGCTTCTTCAAATAAGAAAAATAAAGAAAAACAAAAAGATAATGACAAAAAACAGGTAGATGAAATGCAAATGATGAACAGTATGATGGTTTATTTTATGCCGATCATGATAGCTTTTTTTACAGCGAGCTTGCCTGCCGGTGTCGGTTTGTATTGGGGAGTTTCCACGCTTTTCGGAATTGTTCAGCAGTTAATCATTAACCGAGAAAAAGATAAAAACGAGCCTGAAGTCAAAGTGATTGGAAAAAAAATATAAAAAATTAATAATTTACATTTCTTTACCATATAAATTATGGAAAATTTAATTGAAGTCACTCTCCAAAATTTACTGCAAAAAATTTCAATCGATTATAGTAAAATTGAAATTGAAAAAATTGATGAAGCCAGATACAAAATTAATATTAACAGCACTGATTCAAGTCTTTTGATAGGTTATAACGGAGCCAGCTTAAATGCTTTGGAGCATTTATTGAATATATTGATAAAAAAAATATCCCGAAAAGATGATATATATATCAAAGTTGACGTAGATAGTTATCGTCATCGGCAAGAAGAAAGAATCAAAAATCTTGCGTTAAGAAAAGCGGAAATCTGTAAGAACACTGACCAGCCGCAAATTCTCGCACCTATGTCTTCTTATTATCGACGCATAATTCATCTTTATATTTCAGAAAATTTTCCAAATCTTATTACAGAGAGCATAGGAGAAGGAGAAAGACGTCAAATAGTTATCAAACTTAAAGACAGTTGATCTCAAATTTCCAGATAAGCAAAGGCAACCTTTGAAAATTGTTGCGGTAAATATTCCAGTTTTGAAAGATTAATTTTATTACTATGAAAATTATGAAAAAAATATTAATTTTTACAATAAGCGTGATATTGATCATTAATTCATTTAATGCCACAAAATCAGCCAAAGCCGATTTTGAGCTGCCTTTTACTGATCTGCCAACAGAACATTCTGATTACGAAGCTATAAAATATTTATACGATAGAAATATAATTCAAGGCTATTCTGATAATACTTTTCGGCCTGAACAAACGGTTAATAGAGCTGAAGCTTTAAAAATAATACTTATGAGTTCCAATTATCATTTTTCTGAAACCGATGAGCAAATACAACTTGTTAATGCTGAAAATGCTACTCCTGAAGTGTCAATTAACTCTGAAATAAGTGCTTTTTTGGATATCTCAGCCAAAGATTGGTATTATCCGTACATAAAAAAAGCCAATGAAATGGATATTATTCATGGATATCCCAATGGATTTTTCTATCCGGAAAAAAGTATAAATTTATCTGAAGCTTTAAAAATAATTTTGCTTTCATTCAGCGCGGAAATTACTCAAACTATGGTTGATAATCCATATAATGATGTTGCCGTGGAAACCTGGTATGCGCCATATTTTTCAGTATTTCAAAACTACAAATTATTGGAAACCGATACTGATAATAATATCTATCCTAATCGGCCTGTAAGCAGAGCAATGCTGTCGAGTCTGATTTATCGTTATATCAAAAGGGATGAAATTAAAATTATAAATGAAAAAAAACAAGAACAAATCGAATATATTTATGGCAAGGCTACTTTTTATGGTGAAGGAGATGGATTTGACGGCAATCATACCGCGAACGGAGAAGTATTTGATAAAAATCAATTTACCGGGGCCTCAAGAACCCTCCCTTTCAACACAAAAATTCGTGTTTACAACTTGGAGACAAATGATTATGTTGATGTTAGGATAAATGATCGCGGGCCTTATGATTATCGTTTTATTTTAGACTTGTCTGCTGAAGCGTTCAAACGTTTGGCACCTATTTCTCGCGGATATATTCCTATTAAATATGAAATTCTAAAATGATTAAGTAATGTATTTAAGAAAAGCTAAAAATGTATTCAAATACCGAAAAACCACTTTGTCTGCGCAAGTGGAAAAGAGTTCCAGAATTTTAATTATCGCGACTTTTACGATTCTTTCCTTTTTGGCGGCAATTCACCTCTATATTGGCAGTCATACCAATGCCAAAGGTTATGTTCTGAAAGAATTGCAGGAAAAAAATGATTTGCTTTATCAACAAAGCAAAATATTGGAAAAAAAGATTATCGAAGCGAAAACTTTTACCACGATAGAAGAAAACAAAAAAACTGAAAAAATGGATAATAAGGAGCTAAAAGACGTAACGTATGTAAAGAATAATAATGTCGCGACAACGAAAAGGTGACTTGCGGCCGGGATTTTTAATTTTTTCAGGTTGCAGATGACTATCTATGATTGTAAGTTATTACGATAGGTTGTAAGTTGGCAGTGAGAGAAAATTTTTTAGTATTTTTTTTCCTTGGGGTGTTCCGATTGATTCGGGGTGAAATTGGATGCCGAAAATGGGGTGGATTTTGTGTTGTACTGCCATTATTATCCCGTCATCTTTGGTTTCAGCTGATATTTTTAGGTCTTTTGGAAAGTTTTCTTTTGAGCCTATTAGAGAATGATAGCGCATGGCGGGAAAAGGATTTTCAATGTTTTTAAAAATTCCGTTTTCATTATGTTTTATGAAGCTTGTTTGGCCATGCATTATTTTTGGGGCTTTTATGATTTGACCTTTAAAAGCATGAATTATGCCTTGATGTCCCAGACAAACGCCCAGAAGTGGAATTTTCGGACCTAATTTTAAAATTACATCCAGACAAATTCCAAAGAATAATGGATTTTCAGGATTGCCGGGACCCGGAGAAATAACTATGTGAGACGGATTTATTTTTTCAATTTCCGGAATTGTAATTTTATTGTTTTTGAAGATTTCAGGATTCGCATTTAATTCTCCTAAATATTGATATAGGTTATATGTGAATGAATCGTAATTGTCGAGGATAAGTGTTTTCATTATTGATCTCAAAAAAATGGCAAGCTTTTGTTGACTTTCAATGTTAGAATATATATTCTACGAATTGCCGAACCAAATTAATTTTAGTTATTTTTTAAGTTATTTCAACTTATAATTTATGTCATTAGTAGAAAATTTTGAGCAAATTATTTTAGGAAAAGATGAAGAAGGCTTTGCTTTCACTCAAGTTTACGATTATGTCGAATCTGTTGGTCAGAAAAATGAAGGAAGAATTTTTTTTACTTTGGAGATGCCAAATAATCCATTATTGGCGGAGGAAATAGCTAAAGATATTTTTGACTGTTTAAAAGAAAATTTTTATTTGGAAATGGATAGGGATCCTTATCTTCGATTTGAGGATTCATTAAAAAAAATCAATGAGGTTGTTTTAAAAAAGGAAAAAGAAAAAGAATTTAAATTCATTTCAAATTTAAGTATTGCGATCGGCGTTATTGCCAGAGATAATTTGTATTTAACGCAAGCCGGAGATGCGGAAGTTTATTTGGTGAGAGGAAAATATGTGAGTGTGATTACAGAGGGGTTATCCGAAGATGATGCGGCAAATGAATTGTTCAGCAATGTCGCTAGCGGTGCTTTGGAAGATTCAGATACTGTAATTTTGAGTTCCACAAAACTTCTTCGATATTTGACGGAAATTGATTTAAGTAAACTTTTTTCCAATTATAATCTTCCTGAAGCCTTAAAAGAACTTCGATCTTTGTTGAAGAGGGAAGTTTCCAATAAAGTGGCGATTTTAGGAATTGAAGTAAAAGAAAAAGAAATTTTGAATGAGGAGGAAAAAATTGAAACTGCCGGAATTCCCAGAGTGTCCGATAATCGCCGGATTTTGATGAAATTAAGTTCTGTTTTGCCTGCTTTAAAAGCTAAAATTGCGAATTTAAACAGATTTGATAAACAAAAATTTCAAGATTTTTTCTTGTTTTTTAAAGGTAAAAAGAATGCAATTTTATTACTTTCCATAATAATGTTTTTAACGTTAAGTGTCAGTGTTTATAGTTTGCAGGTTAGAAGTCGCGAGAAAAAAGAGAGTACAACATATGCCGCTGATTTGCTTCACGCAAAAGAAAATGTTGATTTGGCAAAGCAAAGGTCTTACGATAAAGAAAAAGCTGGAGTATTGTTGGACGCGGCGGAGAAAAACACTTTAAAGGTTTTGCAGTCCGGATATTTAAAAGCTGAGGCTATCAAAAATTTAGAAACAATTAAGTCGCAAAGGGATATGCTTGATAACGTTATAAGGATATCTTCTGATAAATTGCGCTTGGTAGCTGATTTGAGCGGGAAAAGAAGCAATGTAAATGCTATCGGGCTATTGTCTTATCAGGACACTTTATATGCTTTTGAATATAATGCTCTTTATAAATTACTTTTAGACAGTGCTTCCGAGCCTTTAACAATTGATGATAATGAATTTGTTGTAAGAGGAACGTATTTTGAAGATAGAGATTCTTTGGTTTTCTTAACAAAATCCGGCCAGATTATTGAATTTAAAGATGGTGTTTTTACTTTCATGGATACTGAAGATAAGGCTTGGCATTCAGGAATGGATGTTGCCGCGTATTCAGATAAATTATATGTTTTGGATGCGGAGAATAATCAGATTTGGAAATATAAAAGAAGAAGAGATAAATATAGCGTGCCGGAAAAATTTGTTTCCGAAAGTGATTTAACCGGAGCAGTTTCGATTTCAATTGACGGAAGTGTTTATTTGTTGAAATCAAATGGAATCATTGAAAATTATTATGTTGGGAAAAAGCAGGACATCACTATTGACAATCAGCCGATTGTGCCTATGGAAAAGCCGAAAGCTCTTTATACGGAAAAAGATATGGATCAAGTTTATGTATTGGAACCGGAAAAAAAGAGAGTGCTTTTGTACAATAAAGTGCCGGGGAAATTTGATTTAATTTATAATTCTCAATATATTTTTGAAGATGTAAAGGAAGAGATTAAAGATTTTTATATAGATAAAAAAGCGCGCAAGATGTATTTACTGACTGCGGCAAAGGTTTATGAAATGGCGATGTAAATCAGTTTTTTAAGAATATTCAGTATTCAAGAGTGAGATCCGGATTATAAAAAAGTTCTCTTGGATTAATTCCTTTTTCACGATAAATTAACAAGATTTTTTCTCTTATTTGATTTGCGATATGAAGTTTTTCGTCAGCTTCTTTTGAATATGCGTTATAATATTTCTTAAATTCCCAGCTAAATTGTTTTTTAGTTTTATGTCTTCCGCCTTCGTTTTCTAAGATTTTGTCGGAAATTTGTCTTGAGATAGTAAATATCTTTTTTAAAGATTCCGGATCAGCATTATCTTCAAGATAAGCAAAGTTAAAGTCTGTGATATTATCTTCTGATAATTCCAGTGTCATAGTTTTTTGTTTAAAATAAAGAAATTATTACTAAAATATATTTTTTTATTTTTTTGTCAAGAAATTTTTGGGATTTTTAAATTAACCATGGATAAGCGCGGCGGATTTCTTCAATCAGGGATTCGGATTTGAATACTCCCAATTCTGTAATTATTCCCGTCATGAGGTCAGGTGAAACCGGTTCAAAGGCCGGATTGTGAATAATAATATTTTTTAGGGGATTTTCCCAAACTTCATTTGTATTTCTTTGTTCGATTTCTTCTTCAGCTCCGAATACTGTTTCAGGGTTGAATTTCCACGAATTGGTGCAGGAATAGGTAAGTACATTGTATTTGTTGGCGAATTCCAGGAGCATGTTTGTGCCAATTTTGTTGATTATTCGACCTTCGCTTGTGATCGCGTCGCAGCCGAATAAGAATAAATCAGCTTGTTTCATAGCTACTCTTCCCGCGCTATCCACAAAATGATGTACTTCGATTCCTTCATTTGCTAATTCTTCCGCGGTAATTCTACCTTGAAATTTCGGGCGGGTTTCTGTGTTGTTAACTTTAAAATTTTTTCCTTGTTTTTTTGCTTCGATAATTATTCCTGTAACCGTCGATGAATGGCAATGTGTTTGGACTATCATATTATTTTCAATTTTTTTGGCGCCGTATTCAATAATTTTTTTTTGTGAATTTTTAAAGTATTCTATTACTTTTTCAGCGATATTTTTTTCAGTTTGATAATTTTTCAAGCAATATCTAAGCGAGTTGCGAAGTGCCGGTTCCGTGGCTCTGGCATTGGCAAGATCGACAACAGATTTTTCCAATTCTTCTTGTGATGCTTTTTCTTCCAATTTAATTTTAAAAGCTTCAACCGCGGCAACCGCTATTTTTTGCGCGCCTTGGATTTTCAGATCTTTGATATTTTGTAAAATTTGTTGGAAAGTCATTGTTGAAGATTAAAATTTAAATTTATTTGATTTTGGATTTCGCGAATTGAAGCATGGATTTCAGTTTGTTTTCGTTGTCAGCATTAAACTCATTTTTGCCGGAAAATATCAGATTTACATTTATAATCAAGTTATTGTCCTGATGAATCAGAAAATAACCTTCTTGTTTAATTTTGTCTTCTTCAAAATTAGTAAATTTAAAATATACGTTTTTGGAATCTTCGGAAAGAGTTTCTGTTTTAATCAACTCTAAATTGGGGATTATTTTTCCCGGATATTCATTTGTCAATTTGTTCAGTTGTGATATGGCTTCCATATTATTTTGATGCAGGGCATTTTCAATATTACCTATGAGATTATTATTGGCAAAATAATAGTTTTTCACTATGGCCAGTTTTTTTGTCGGATGATCAGTTAAAGCAGGTTGTGTTGTTTTGATGAAGTTATCGGCTTTAAAAACGTTTGTATTTATTTCTTCCTGACTTATAATCTCGATTGTTTTGTATTTTGTTGTAGGTTCAATAGAAATAGTTTTTTCTTTATTTTCTTTCTCTGCAGCCTTTTTGCTTTCCTCTTTTGATGAAAATTCATTTTTGGTTAAATTTTTCTGTTTTTCATTCGAAATATTTTCATCGGATATTATATTAGAAGATTTTTCGTTTTTTTTAGGATCTTCTATAGCGGTAGATCCTTTGGAGTTTTTTTCATTTTTTGATACAGTTTCATCTTTTGTTTTTTTCTCAATTTGAAGAGATTTGCTGTAATTGGATGGATTGATGCTACAGGATGTTAGAAAAATTATTCCTAGAATTAACAGAGAGTATTTTTTTATGCTAAATGGCATTTTTATTATTTTATAGTATATGCGGAATCTTCTTTGGCAAATTTGGAAGCATAATCCAGAAGCTGTTTGCTGGATGAATAAATTCTGAATAGTATTTCTCCTTTTTTAACTTTATCGCCTGTTTTTTTGTATAAATAAACTCCACCCTGAATGTCTTTCGGGGCGCCGGCAACACGGCAGACTCGGGATATTTTTTTGTTATGGATTTCAATTACTTTTCCGCTTTTTTCGGCTTTTATGTCTATAAAAATAGAAGATAGTTTTGGAATTTTTTTCTCGCCTTGTTCTTTTATTATTTCTTGCATTTTTTTCCATGCCGCACCTGATTCCAGTAATTCTTTAGCCATATTCAATCCCTGTCCTTTGTGGGCTTTTTTTGTCAGTTCCAATAAAATCGCGACTAATTTGATGCATTTGTTTTTCAAATCTTGAGGCGCATCTTTTTCATTTTTTAGAACTTTTATTACATCAATGGCTTCAAGAAGAGGTCCTACTCCATTGCCAATAGGTTCTTTCCCGTCAGTAATTATTACTTCGGCTTTCATTCCTAATAATTTAGCGATTTTTAGGAATCTTTGTCTTAAATGTTGGGCTTGTTTCATATTGGATATTTTTACGGTTTTTCCGATTGGAATATCAATAAGAACATGATTTGCTCCGACTGAATGTTTTTTGGCCATGATTGAAGCTAAAAGCATGCCTTCGGGATCCAAGCTTAAAGGATGTCTTACGCGGATTAAGCGATCGTCAGCCGCCGCCAAATCAACGCCACCGCCCCAAGTAATAAATCCGCCGACTTTATTGGCTATTTTCATGAGTTTTGGAGCTTGATTTGTGACATTAGCGAGAACCTCCATTGTGTCAGCGGTTCCTGCGGGGCTGGTAATTGATCGAGAAGAAGTTTTTGGCATTTTTAAGCCTGCAGCGGTAAGCATTGGTACAACTATCATTGTTGTTCTATTGCCGGGTACTCCACCTATACAGTGTTTGTCCACAATAATTTTATCTTTGAATTTAAGTTTATTTCCGTTAGCGACTATCGATCTTGTAAGATCCGCGGTTTCTTGGTCGTTTAATCCATGAATATAACATGCTGAAACAAAATATGTCATTTCAATGTCAGTAAGGTCGTCTTCTACTATGTCTTTTACGATTTCGTTAATTTTGGCTTTTGTTAAAGCGATTCCGTTGAGCTTTTCTTTTATGTACATGGTTGAGATGGGTTTTTCGGCCATTTCTACTGTAATTTTATCTCCTTTTTTTGCTTCCAATAAGTCCCAAGCTTCAGTAAAAAGTTTAATATGATCTTTACGCATGGTAGGAGTGGTGTCGAGAAGAGCGCGAATTACATTTTTTTTGTTCTTTAAAATAATTCTGTCGCCGGCATGCAAATCAAACATTCTGGCTGTATCTTCATGCAAAACTGCAATATATTTATTGCCGGTTTTAATATCGACTTTTTCTGGAATGAGTTTCATTTTGTTTTAGTTAATTTTTATTTTGATTTTTAAAATCTTATAATTATAGCGGTAAAAACTATGTTAGGCAATCTTTTTGAGTTTTTATAGCCAAAATATTAATATTTTATTGGTAATAATATAAAAATGTGTTATAATTTTTAGATTTTAAACAAATTAATTTAACTAATTTTTTATGAAGAACATTCCTTTTAGACCAAATTTTAATTATTTTATTAATTTTGAGAATAGAGCTGTATTTGAAGATCCGCAGAATAATCAATTTGCCGGACAAATGGGAGGAGGGATGCAAAAAGACCCTAAAGCCGCGGCTTTAATGTCAGGAGATATCGATCAGGTTTTTACAGCATTTAATTTGGCTGCGGGATTTCTGAATCGTAGACAATTTTTGGCTGCTCATCCTGAGATAATTGAGTATATTAATTCAATGACACAAGGAGAACCTCCGATTATGAGTAATAGTGATGGTTATCGTGGAACAAGCGCGCAAAATGGAGCTTATATTCAATATTTTAAAGATCATGCCGACAAAATTGAAAAAATGAGAACACAGGGAGGCGGTTTTTCTCCTCAGGTTCAGGGAAATGTAATTATGCAACAACAGACTCCTCAAGCAGTACCTCAACCTCAATTAAATGTAATTCCACCACAGCTTCCAAAACAGCAAGAATCTCAGCTTTCTACAGCGCAAACCCCGTTACAAAACGAAAACATGAATATTCCGGTGCAACCACAAACTATGAATCAAGAAGCAACAAGCCAAAAACCAAATGTTTCGCAATTTGAAGAAGATCCGAATTTGGGTAAAAATATGGATGTGCCAACAATTACCAATGAAGTCAAACAGGAAGAACCAAAGAAAATTCCGGATTTTCAAGGGGCTGATTTTTCCAAAACCGCTGTAGATGATGTAGAAATCAAAAATGAAGAACCTATTTTTTCTCCAACCGTACCAAAAGGAGCGGGAACAATTTCCTCTCAGGAACAAGCCATTAATGTAGAAGAAGCGCAAGATTCCGAATTAAAACCTGATGAAAGTATAGGAATATTTCAAAAAGGAGATAAAGGTCAAACGGAAGCTACAGATCAGATTATAGAAGAGCAGCCGGAAAATTTGGAAGAAGAATATGAAAAAGAATCTTCGATCGGCCAAGAGATTAAAGAAACCGAGAAAAAAGAGACATTACAATTCAGCAGTTTGTATGATTTGGAGAGTTTTGACTGGTGGCCTGTGGACGATATAAATTTGGATATAAAAGATGATCATCATGCTTTAATGGAAATTGTAAGCGGTTCAGGTTTTTTAAAAAGATCAGTAATGTGGACTTTATCTTTATTGGATAATGGGAAAGTATGGATGTTTACAGCTGATGAGACTTTACCATCCAATGAACGGGAGCAAATTTTGGATTTTGAGGATTTTAAAGAGTTGATTGAGAGTTCGTATATGTAGGGTGGAGTGATCAGAAATCAGTGATCAGGAATAATGCCGATCACAATGAATATAAAATTACTAATAATTATTCATGTATATTTTAGTCTTCAATGGGGGGTCGTCGTCGTTAAAGGTTACTCTTTATGATTATTTAAATTTGAAAAGTCATTATAAAGCTCATGTGGATGGGATTTCTTTAGATAGTTGTAAGTTTAAGCAGCATATTTTAAGAGGGGAAGATTATGAAGTTGTAAACAAGAAAGTGATATGTAAAAATCATGATCAAGCTTTTAAAATGGTTTTAAAAGGTTTAATTGATAGCAAAATTTTAAAAAAATTCAGTGAAATTAAGGTTATAGGGCATAGAGTTGTTCATGGAGGTGAAAAATTAATTGAACCTACTTTTGTTAATCCTTTAGTGAAAAGAGAAATTAAAAAAAATTTTATTCTTGCGCCGTTGCATAATCCCGCTAATTACAAAATTATCACTGCAAGTCAAAAATACTTAAAAAGCATTCCTGATGTCGCGGTTTTTGATACGGCTTTTTATCAGACCTTACCAAGAAAAGCATATTTATATGCGCTGCCTATGAAACTTTATAGGAATTATCATATCAGGAAATATGGTTTTCATGGTATTTCTCACGAATATGTAAGTTCACAAACACTTAAATTATTAAAGAAGAACAAATCTAAAATTATAACTTGCCATTTGGGAAATGGCGTGAGTATAAGCGCGATTAAAGATGGAAAGTGCGTTGATACAAGTATGGGTTTTACGCCTATGACCGGGGCAATGATGGGGACGAGAATAGGGGATTTTGATCCTTCAATTATAAGATTATTGTTGAAAAAGGGTTATACTTTTGATAATTTGGAGAAGATTTTTAATTATGATTCCGGACTGAAAGGTGTTTCCGGTATTACTTCGGATGTGAGAATTTTAAGGGATAAATGGTTTAAGGAAAAAGATGTGAGGGCTAAATTAGCTTTGGATTTATATTGTTATGATATAGCCAAGTATATTGGTAGTTATATTTTGGTTCTGGGAGGTTTTGATGCGATTACTTTTACTGCCGGTGTTGGACAGAATGCATGGTATGTAAGAAAGTGGATTTGTGATTATTTGAAATTTTCAGGTTTATCTTTGGATGATCGAAAAAATAAAAAGAATGATTTGGAAATTCATGATAAAAAAAGCAAAATTAAAGTTTTTGTTATCACGACAAAGGAAGGACTGCAGATAGCGAAGGTAGTGAAAAACTTGATTAGTCAATCACCGCTGTGATCGCTGTCAAGTTTACTATGTCTTCGGCATCACAACCGCGCGATAAATCATTGATCGGTTTTTTCAGGCCTTGGAGAATTGGACCTATGGCTTCGGCTTTTGCAAGTCTTTGGACTAATTTATAGGCTATATTGGCAGAATTGAGGTCCGGAAAAATAAGTATATTGGCATCTCCTTGAATTTTTGAATTTGGAAATTTTTGGGCGCACACTTCTTTATTTAAAGCAGCATCAACTTGCATTTCTCCTTCTATGATCAGTTTTGGCGCTTTTTCTTTTGCAATTAAAGTGGCTTCGCGCATTTTATCTACTGTAGGATGATCTCCTGAACCATTAGTTGAAAAAGAAAGCATGGCAATTTTCGGTTCAATGCCCATTTTTTTAGCTGTTTTTGCCGTGTCGATGGCTATTTCCGCTAAATCATGTGAATTTGGATCTGTCATGACTGCGCAATCTGCAAAAAATATTAATTTTTTTTCCATCATCATAATAAATAATCCTGAAACTTTATGAAATTTTTCTTTGGTTTTAATTATTTGTAAAGCAGGAAGAATAGTTTTGTTCGTAGGAGATAGGTTTCCTGAAATCATGGCATCAGCATAAGCTTCATTGATCATCATGGTGCCGAAATAATTGGGGTCTTTGAGTAAATTTTGCGCTTCCATTAAATTTTTAATTTTTCCGTTTCTGATTTTGAATAATTTTTTAGCATAATGATCAATAAAATCATTGTCCAAATGATTGATAATTTGGATTTTTTGCAGGTTTAATTTTAAGCGATGTTTGCGGAGAATTTCTTTTATATTATCTAAATTTCCCAATAAAATAGGACGGCATAAATTTTGATTTATTATTTCTTTAATTGCAGAAAGTACTCGAATATCTTCACTTTCAGCGAAAACTATTGTTTTTTGATTCTTTTTTGCTTTATTTTTAAGTTTTTTTAGGAATTTTTTCATAATGTTACGAGGGTTTTTACTGGAGTATATCTTTCAGTAAAAACTGATCATTTAAATAGTTAGTTAATTTATTCAAAAACTTCCTGTACATCGTTAGTAGCTTTTGTAACGCTATTTGTTGCTTCTTCTACATCCGAAATTGTTTCGTTTACTTTGTTTTTTGTTTCTTCATAGGTATTTACTGTTGAATCAATTGTTTCAGTAGCCGTATTTTTTACATTTTCAAAACTATCACCGAGGGAGCAACTTGAGAGGGTGAGAAGAAATGCGAGGAGAAGGATTTTTTGAGGCATGGATAGAATAGTAAGTGATAGATGGCTCGTAATTTGTAATATGTAATCTGTAATTCGTGAATTGAATTTTTTAAATATTTTCCTTTTACGAATTACGGATTACGTATTACAAATTACGAAAAATTATATATTAACACTAAAAGTTATTTTTTGCTTTACCTTATAAACTTGCTTATATCCTCATTTTTTAATTCTTTCAGAAAATTATGCATATCCAGAACGTCGTTTTTCGTAACAGGATTTTTGTTGATGGATACTATTTTAATTTCTATATCCATATTAATATCCGTAATTGCCATGTGGGGCAGGAAGACATTAATCATTAATTTGTTTTTGCATGATTCGCAATCAATGAAAAAAGCGCCGTCAAATCTGTTAGTGCCAAGTATGTGAATTTCTTTGTTTGAAAAAATTTTTTGGCAGTGCGGGCAGGTAATTTTCTTTTTGATTTCCTTTAATATGTAGTTAATTTCAGATAAATTCATTGGAAGTGCTGTTTAAAGATTGATTATATCGTATTCTTATATTATTATTTTTGAATTTTTTTGCAAGGTTTAAGATTAAAAAATTTGACAATTTAAATATTTATATTAATATTTGGACGAAAAATTTATTTTTAAAAAAAATTATGGAAGAAATCACTATAAGGCAGGATAAATTAACTCAAGATAATCAAAGTATTACACAGATTGATTTGACTATGGACGGAGACAGATTAATTAATGAAATTTACCGTGGTGATCATATTATGACAACTAGAACTGATAGAGACTATACAGATAGAGAAGACACTGTTCTCCAGTCTGAAATTGATGAATTGTCAGGTAAAATTCGCGAGAAGTTGGGAAAGATAAACCCTCCGGAAGGTGATAAAATGGTATATGTTGATGTTTTCATGACCCATGATGGTAACTATTTTTCAACTGATAGAATTAATAAGTATGAACTTGCTTTAGATAGATTGAAAGAAGAGATAAGTGAACGGTTAAATAGAATTTTTCCAGATAACATAATAATTGGTTTACGGACAAAAGAGCAAAAAATAGAAATTAAGATGCCGTCTGATAAAATTAAGGGAGTTTCGCAAGAGATTTCGAGTGACTCAAAAAATGATTGGGCTGAATAATTTAAAATTATTTAACTGATTTTTTCTATCCCATTCCTAATCCTTTTCAAGCTATTTTCTTTTCCTAAAACCCTGAGGAGTTCGAAGACGCCGGGGGAGAATTCGCGGCCGGTTAGGGTTGTTCTGATCGGCCATAGAACTTGGCCGTTTTTGACGTTCATTTCTGTTATTACTTGCATTAGGGTTTCTTTTGTTGTTTCTTCGTTATCGAAATTGTCATGTTTTTCCAATGCTTTTAATGATTTTTCCAAAGCTTCTTTGGCTATTGCTTCATCTACTTTCATTTTTTCATTTAGAAATATTTTTTTGTCGTATTCAGGTTGTTCCGTGAAGAATATTTCCAGCATGGGGATGCTGTCAGGGAAAGTTTTTATTCTGCTTTGTTCCAGTTTTATGCATTCTTGAAGATATTTTATGTCTTTTGATAAAGGACTTTTTGTAAACCATTCTTGTTTTTGCAGGTAAGGGAGGATTTGTTCCGTTAATTTTTCTATGTCCATTTGGCGGATATATAAGCCGTTCATCCAGTCCAGTTTTTCAATATTGAAAATAGCGCCGGCTTTTTGAACTTTATTTAAATCGAATTTTTCTATTAATTCATTTAAAGTGAAAATTTCCTGTGTTTCTCCTGATCCCGGATTCCAGCCGAGCATAGCCACAAAATTGAGGAGTGCTTCTTCAAGATACCCTTTATTTAAGTAATCTTCACATGCCACGTCGCCTTGGCGTTTTGATAATTTTGTTTTGTCGGGATTGAGAAGCAGCGGTAAATGCGCGAATTCCGGCTGTTTCCAATCGAACGCTTGATATAAAATTATATGTTTTGGGGTTGAGGGAAGCCATTCTTCGCCCCTGATCACGTGTGAGATTTGCATGTAATGGTCATCTACCACATTCGCCAAATGATAAGTCGGAAAACCGTCTGATTTGATCAGTACTTGATCATCGATAGTATTTGTTAATACTTCGATTTTGCCTCGAATCAAATCATTATAAATAATTTTTTGATTTTCCGGAACTTTGAGTCTGATTACATGAGGTGTATTTTTTTCAAGTTTTTGTTTAATCTCTTCTGATGATAAAAAGCGGCATCTTTTGTCATACATAGGCGGTTTTTTTAGTCTTTGCTGTTCTTCGCGCATTTTATCCAAATCTTCTTTTGTACAGAAACAGCGGTAGGCTGCGTTTTTTTTCAAGAGATTTTCTGCTTCATTAATATGCAATTCGCGTCGTTCGGATTGAATATATGGTCCAAATTCACCTCCGACATCAGGTCCTTCATCAAATTTTAAATTAAACAGATTAAGTATCTTTATTAAATTTTCCGTTGCGCCTTCAACCAATCTTTCTTGATCTGTATCTTCGATGCGAAGAATAAATTTACCGTTATGTTTTTTAGCATATAGGAATGAATATAAAGCGGTTCTTAAACCGCCAACATGGAGATAGCCGGTTGGAGAAGGAGCAAAGCGGGTGCGGATCATGCGAGGATTGTTAGAATTTATAGACATTTATTTCGCATTTTATTATAGTGCTATTAGTATTTTATACAAGAATCTTAGCTAGAAAAAATGAAAAGAAAAGTTCGAAGAAAAAAACTCGCTTCAAAAACCAAAGTTGTGAGAAGGAGAAGGGAATTTGATTTTTCAATTGATAGTAGTATCGCGAAAGAAATTTGGGCTGTTTTTTATTTGGCTTTGGCAGGTCTTACTTATCTTAGTTATGAAGGTAATTTGGGGCCTTTGGGCGCGATTTGGAAGGGATTTATTTCTCCTGTTTTTGGCTATGGAATTTATTTATTGCCGATAATTTTCGTCAGTATCGCTCTTTCATTATTTTTTATAAAACAGGTGGAATATAATTTGTCGCGAATTTTTGGTCTTATTCTTTTTATCATTTCTTCCCTTTCAATTGTACATTTGTCTGTGCCTTTGATGGATTTTTATGATACAGCGAAAGAAGGAAATTTTGGCGGTTTGACGGGATTTGCCGGAGCGTTTATTTTATTTCATATTTTTGGTAAATCCGGCGCGTATGTGATAGCGATATCACTTTTTTTAATTTCAATTTTGCTTTCTTTTCAATTTTCTTTGGCTTCGATAATTACTTTGTTTGTTAAATTGTTTTTGCCGAAAAGAGCTGTAAAAGTTGATAGAAAATCATCGGATTCTTCAGAAAATAAAGAAGAAGTCGAGAAAAAAGATCTGAATATTATTAAGCCTGAGCATTTGAAAAGGGGCGGGAGTATGGTTGGCGCTTTGAAAGATTCTTTAAGTCAGGATAAGGAAGCGGAAATTTTGGCTTCTATGCCACAGACGCAATCCAATCAAGAAGCCAATGTTTTGAATGAAACTGATTTGATGGAAACGCCTTGGGAATTTCCGCCATTGAATCTTTTAAGCGATGCTTCGTTGAATATTTCTTCAGATGATAAAACTTTAAAGAAAAATGCCAATTTGATTCAAGAAAAATTAGCTCAGTTTGGAGTTGAGGTGACAATGAATAGTGTTAATGTCGGTCCTACAGTAATGCAATATACTTTGAAACCGCATGCAGGTGTGAAATTATCGAAAATCACCAATTTGAAAAGTGATTTGGCATTGGCTTTAGCTGCAAAGGGTATTCGTATCGAGGCGCCGATTCCCGGCAAGTCAATGGTTGGCATTGAAATTCCCAATGATAATAGAAGCACGGTTAGGCTTCGAGAATTGATTGAGTCAAAAGAATACAAAGAATTCGCGGATCCTTTAAAATTGCCTATTGGACGTGATGTTTCAGGTAATCCCATTATCGGCAGTTTGGCGAGAATGCCGCATTTGTTAATCGCGGGTTCTACAGGAAGCGGAAAATCCGTTTGCGTGAATAGTTTTTTGATTACTTTGCTTTATCAATATTCACCGCGGGATTTAAGGTTGATTTTAATTGATCCGAAGCGGGTGGAATTGAATAATTATAATGCTATTCCGCATCTATTGACTCCGGTCATAACTGAACCTGATAAAGCGAATGTGGCTTTGCGTTGGTGTGTAAGAGAAATGAACGAGAGGTATAAACTTTGCGCTGAAAATAAACATCGCAATATTGATGATTATAATTCGGATAATAAAATTAAAAGAAAAATGCCGTATATTGTGATTGTAATCGATGAATTGGCTGATTTGATGATGACGGTGGGGAAAGAGGTTGAGGCTTCTGTTTGTAGAATCGCTCAAATGGCGAGAGCCGTTGGCATTCATTTGATTGTGGCTACGCAAAGACCTTCGGTTGATGTGATTACAGGTTTGATTAAAGCCAATATACCGGCGCGTATTGCGTTTACTGTGGCTTCGCAAATTGATTCAAGGACAATTATTGATACGATGGGCGCGGAAGATTTGCTTGGGCATGGTGATATGCTCTTTTTGCCGGGAAATATGGGTAGGCCATTTAGGGTTCAGGGAGCTTTTATTTCTTCCAAGGAAATTGAAAGGGTTACAAATAGGGTTAAATTAACAATGGATGTGGATTATAGACAAGACATAACTTCTGAAGAAACCGCTAAAGAAAATGTTCCGGGCATTCCGCCAAGTTCAGCGGCGAGTGCGCAGGCGAATGATGAGGATAATTTGTACGAGGAGGCCGTGCAGTTGGTTATGCAATCCAGAAAAGCTTCCGCGTCATATTTACAGAGAAGGTTGTCGGTTGGGTATGCGAGAGCAGCGAGATTGCTGGATTTGATGGAGGAAAATGGTGTCGTGGGACCCAGTAGGGGAGCGAAGCCGAGGGAGGTGAATGTTGGGGAGTAGTGACCGGAGATCATTCGCCGGTGTAAGGTAATAAAATTAATTTGACAACTGCTCAATTTTGTTTTATATGTCAGAGGATTGTTTGTTATGTTTATTATTTTATAAAATAAATGAAAGATATAATCGACCTTAGTGATTATTCCGAATTAAGTAGTGAGGAATATAGAAATTTACCTTTCAGAAAAAAAATTGAGGATGTGATATCTCAATTTATAAGACATAGAGAATCTCTTAATGAACCTGTATCTCCTTATGAAATAAATTTAATATCTTCTGCTAAAGATACTGAAGACCTTATGCTGATATGGGGATTATTATTGGAAATTGAAGATATAAGAGCAAAATTAGGTGATTCGTTAAATTCAATTGATGGCAATAAATTGGCTGAATCTATAGCAATCTATCTTGATGAGAAAGAAAGGAAGATAATTGAACGTTTGAAACCGTATTTACCTCCTCAGATGTTAAATTTAGTCAGCATGCCTCGAAATTATGAATGGGAAATTGAAAATAATAGAGGATCCACGGATGAACAAAAAAGAAGAGAGGCTGCTGTTGAAAAATATAAACTTGATGATCCCGAACCGGATTTGTCGAAATTTGGAGATAGTTCGGAAGATTCAAGTGATAGAAAAAAGAGAAATTTTAAAAAGTTATATGATGCTCAATTATTGGATAAGCCACTTTTAAGAGAAGAAAAATATGACACATACAGTGAACTGGAAAAATTCAGAGTAGAAATAATAAGATGGGAATATATAGATTTAATGAGACGATTGAATAACCTGTTTGCTTTAAGAAATTTTCATGAGCTTATTGAAGCAGCCGTAAACGCACAATCCTCATCAGAAGTTCTGGAACAAAGCTTAGGGTTTATCTCAGATTTGGAAAACCGGCTTGCTTGCGAGATCACAACTGAACAAGCTGATAAAATACGTGAAATTATTTATAAGGATCGTAGTAATTTTAATTTAAGACAATTATTGAATCTTATTTATAAACATATTAAGTTTGATACCGGAACTCATTTGGGTTTAAAGGATGAAGTTATGCCTGTTATTCATCCCGGAGATGATTTTCAATTCAACAATGATTATGGAAATTTTATGTCTGCGATGAAAAAACTTACGAAAATAGTCGAGGTTCGTTTGGAACCATTGTTTCATCGAACAGAAGAGGCGCAAACAGAGATATTAAATAACGACATTCGGATAAAACCAAACTTAGTTAGAGATTTTTATACATCCGAAGAGGCAGCTTTATATTTTATTGGTACAATACTGCATGATCATAAAATGTTTCTTGCTTATGTAATGAGAGAGAATCCGAAACAAACGGAAAATAATGAACATTCAAACCATGATCATTTGAATTTATTACAAGATCCCATAAAAGGGAATTTGATTCGATTGAAAATAATCGGAGAAAAAGGAATTCCTGAAGAAGTAGATCGTTTTAAAGGAAAAATTGAAAAAATTTTTGAAGAGTTTCGAGCTTTATTAGATAGCCAATATTTAGAAGCACTTAAAATGACTATCTCCAAAGATCAATCCGATGAAGATATAACAAACGAGATTAATCGTAGAACGAGCGAATTTGATGTCGAGTGTGAAAGATTTTTTGAACAGCTGAGTGGAAGTATTAATTCTTATCTCGCAGAGGAAAGAAGTCATGTACTTGATGTAAGTTTTTTGAATGAAAAATTTGAAAAATTAAAAAGAGATTATGAAAGAGATTTGAGAGTTAATTTAAAAGAAAAATTGAAAAAATTTAAGAGTCAAGCTAGGAGTAAATTTAAGCATGAACCTGATTGCGGTGGAATTACTAATAAATTACCTAAATTTACTGATAGTTCTTATCCTCTTAAATCTTTAATATTAAATGATCATGATTACCCGGAAACAGATTGCCAAATTGAATATAAAGGATTTTTCGCAGGAGATCTGATAAAAGCAAGGGATGAGCAGGATGAGGAATCCGGACTATATATTATTGAAGGTTTTGGCATGGATGGTGAAAAGCCCATGTCGATAAAATTAAGGTTTATTTCTGACAAGAGTCCTGTTGAATTTTGGGACGATGTAATTGAATATACATTTGAAGATTTCGCAAATATGAATCCAAATATCGTGAAAAAATGGGGAAAATATAATCCGAAAGTGTTTGATTATGATCCTTTGGGGACAGAAGAAGATGCGGAAAATTATGAAATTAAAAAAGGTCCACGGCTTCCTTCTTATATTCTTGAAAAAATAAAATGGGATTTATTTAAAGAGATAGATTCTATAGAGTTTTATATTGAAGATTTTCAATTACCTGAAAATATCCTTGGGAAATCTCTTTTTTCCCAATATCCCGGAATTAAACTAAGCCGTATTAGTGATGATTACTTAAATTTAAATACTGATTTAAGAAAGAGTTTGGTGCAAGGAGGAAGAGAGGAAGAAGTGCCGTATTATAGCGATCGGATGGAAACTCTTTATTGATAGAAATGGGGGTTATAGCTAAATCTGATTGACGTTAAGGGAATGCTCAGGCAAAATGCGTGCGGTAATTTTTAATTGAGATTTTATATGGATAATTTTGATGAAAAGGAAGGTCGAATTTATGAGGCAGTGGCTTTGAATGGGACTATTAGTGAACCTTGCGGGATTACGTATTTTGCGGTTGAGTTTAATGGTAGAATATATCCTTTGTTTTCAGAAGGTTTGGGAGAAGAGAGAAAGAGTATGTCCTTGGAAAAGTTTGAGGAGTTGGTATCTTCACGTTATGTAACCAAATTACCTTCGAAAGTGGAAGTTAGAGAAGGTCATCATGCGTTGTTTGTCGATAAAGAATTGTTGGGATTGATTGGTGAAGTAAGAAAAGAAATGCAATTTATCCAACTTGGAGGTGAGAGTTATTATCATATTTTTATAGATGATGAAAAATTATTGGATGAAAAGAGCTCTGAGTTTGGAGAGAAGTTAATGCAGATGTTTGATGAATCATTTAAAAAATTATGCCAAAGCCTAGATGAATCGCCTGAAGATAAGGATAGAATTTTAGATTTTTTAAAGAATTTAGATGATAAGATGCGTTATTGTGTCAAGTTGGGAACTCCAATGGATTATCAGGCAAAATTAAGACAAGCTGCACTTTGGCGTAAATTGGGAGCGGACTGTGAGAGAATTTATGAATTTGGTGTTAAAAGATTTTTCCAAAAAACAAGGGAAGAATTTGAAAAGGATGTGGCTGGGTATATTGATAGTTGTTCTTGAATGAATAAGAATAGGGAATTAAGAGGGTTTGAAAATATTCTTTTTTAAAAAAATTTATTGATAGATATAGGTAGTTCCTATATCATTTAACCGCATTCAAATAGTATATTTTGAATGTGTGGGAGTTGTCGACAAGCTCTGTTGGATGTAAAAGATCCGGCGCATAACTTACAATCCCACGATATCCTTATAGATGCGGATAATTAAGTTGTGGCTTTGGCCATTTATTACCCGGGAACCTGCATTGAGGATATCAAAAGTGGGATGAGATTGCTACCCGCATTTCTCTTTTTCTTCTTTCTTTTCTTTCTTCTTTTTCTCTTTACCATTTATCCCTTAAGATTAAAGGCTTTATTGAGGGAATATACCTCATTAACCAAAATTAAAGCCAAATGCAAAAATATTATCTCAATTCAAAATAAGTACCAACAGACCACTGACCAAAATCTTGATAGTGTATTTCCAAATCTTATGGACTCTCTGAATGAAAATCTTAAACAGATGAAAAAACGACTACAGAAAACAAATTCCGAAGAGCAGAAATTGTTACAAACCATACCCGGGATCGGCCCTGTTTGTTCCTCGGCGTTGGTTGCTTTTATTGGGAATATTGAGCGTTTTGGCCATCCTAAAAAGCTTGTTGCTTACCTCGGTTTGGATTGTCGTGTGCATCAGAGTGGAACATCGATAAACGGCAAAGGATTCATTACCAAGCGTGGTAATCCCGTCCTTCGAAGTTTGCTTTTCAATGCGGCTTATGTGGCCAGACAGCATAATCCTGAGCTCAAGGAGTTTTTTGAGAAAAAACTTGCTGAAGGCAAGCATTACTTTTCTGCCACCTGTGCCGTGGAACGCAAGCTTGTAGCGATAATTTATGCTGTGTGGAAAAGAAAAACACCGTTTGTGAAATACTAATAATATGTTTTAGTCGGTTACAAAAGGATGGGTGAAACCTCACCGGTCCTTTTGTTGTTCTGTAATCTTTTGACTAATTTGTCTATGTGGATGGTTTGACGAGATATATTAAGTTAGGCGTTGTGTCAATTCCACGTTATTTAGATTTTTCTGTTTTTATTATAACAAAAACAAAAGCAGCGATTATGAGGTATTGAACTATAAAGAATAGCAAATTCGCATAAGTGTAACCAACTTGGGGCCTACCGAAGCCATCTTCATCGAATCCGTCCAAGTATTCATAAGGATCGCCAACGAGTGGCTGCATTTTTGATGTAAAAATTGATTCTGCTTGTTCAATTATGTTGCATTCGGTGTAAATGCCATTTTGCTCCACTTGGTAGCTAAATTGTACTTTGCGGAACGGATTAAAATAACTTGGTTTCTTTTCTTCACAAAGTACAAGTTCTTGTAAATCAACGGGTGCATCGGTGTAGCTTTGTATGACAGGAACTTCACCCGAAGCATTATCCATGTAAACGAAATAGTGGAGCAAAAAAAATGCAGCCACGAGTACGCTGGCAATGACTACGCTGCTTTTGTTTTTCATTGATATTTTCATATTATTATTGGTTAAGTTAAGTGGAATTGACATTTCGCCTAACTCGTTTCTATCCGAAGTGTTTTCGGATAGAATGCTTAATTTGGTTGTATAGGCGAAATTAAGTATTGTGCTAAATTTTAATAATTTTTTTAGATTTTTAGAGTTTTTTAATGATTTTATTATTATGGTTTTATTAGATTAAGTTTTTTTAAAAAAAGCAATGTGAAGTTTTGTAACTGCTAACAAACGAGGACATTGTGTCATTCCTGTAAAAGTCAACTAATTCGTTGACAAATTTTCAAGAATTTTTTTTGGGGTCAGTCCATTCAAAGCTTGGTGAGGTCTTTCATAATTATAGTACCAA
>LBOO01000004.1 GCA_000989565.1 Candidatus Peregrinibacteria bacterium GW2011_GWA2_33_10
ATTGCAGGCACCTCAAGTGTTGCAAAAAATTGGGCGAGTATGTTTGGCAGCCGTGAAGTCAATGCACTTTCACCGATGCGGTTGAGGGTGATGGATAATGTTACAGCTTCTAAATTTGCACGTGCAGAAACTGGATATCCTGTGCTTGAAGCAAAAATTGATCAAATATCTCATGGATATTCGGCAGATACTTGGGAAATGACAACATTACGTGCTGGTGATGTAGTGTATGGTGGAATACCTGGGCAGTCGGCTTTTTATACTGATTTTGAAACAGCATTAGGTGCGGCGGGAAATAAAGAAGTTTTAGGTGAAAACCTACAGATTCAACCACACCCGATAAGAGGATATCGCTCTAATATTGCCGCTTATAAGGTCGTAAATGATGCTCGAATTCCTAGTAGTGTTGTTCACGCCAATCCACAGTTTGGTGTTGGAGGCGGTAGACAATTTTTTATTGATCATTATTCATGCGCATTACGTTTAGAAAATGAATTTAATTTGGAGGAATTTTACAATGAAAATCAATTGCCCACAAATCGTTTTCGTCCTTGATTTTCTGAAAGTCAATGGCAATGAAATTGCGGAGGTTTCTGATGGTTGGTCTAACGTAAAAGAAGATATTCGCATGAAATTAGAGTTGTCGTCATCAGCAAAAGAAAAAATAAAACTTGAACAACCTGATTTGGAATATTGGAGTTATCGAGGTTCTCCACACAATTCTCCCGATGAAGGTTTTATTTGCCACGAACACAATGTTTCGATTTCTTTCCCTGTAAAAAATAAATCGGTTTGATTTTTAAACCGAGGTAGGGATGTTAAAAAAAATAAATGAAGGTGGAGTGGAAAGTGATCAAGGATTTGCAATACAAATTGTGGGCCCTGAGATTATGCGATATACCTATAAAAATTATATTCTTGATCTTGGTATTAGCTATGATTTAAAAAATAGAAAAGCTTATATATATGTAAGTGATGCTGTTGACTGGAATGATGGAGGCAAAAAAGTACGTATAAGCGCAGATAATAAAAATTTGATAATTCAGAATATCAAGGACGCGGTACAGTTGCTTACTGGAAGTTTTGAGGTTGTTTAAAATAAAGAGTAATTCAGTTAAAGAATAGTATAAATTGAAATAAAAATAAATTTTTTCTTTAAAAATTTAAAACAACGCACAACCACAACCACTCACAACCGCATAAATGAATAATAAAAGCGAAGCCAATGAACGAATCATTAAATATAAAATGTAACCGCTCACTCACGTTCGCGGCTCCGATTTTGTTTATTCGCTCCACCCACATCGATCCCACCTACAACCCCGATTACGACATCGCACAACAATATCAACAAATGATGGATAATAGCTGGGATCAACAAATATCTTCAATTGAAGATGGCACGAGTGAGCTGAATTACAATACATATGCGAGTGGTAGCGCATCACTCAACAGGGAGCCGCGCGCGTTAGCGAGCGATATGCAGCAAGTGCAAAACACAGGTCATGGCTGGGAAGATTGGATATCTCAAGAACTCTACACACACGAAAATTCTAATATCGCCAAAGGAATATTAGCTGTATTTGATGGATTAAATTCAAATACAGCGCACATGATTATGCATGGATTAGCACCAGATCACGCAATGAATCCAATTGTTGCACTAAGAGAAGCATATTCAAAAATTGATCCAATCACTGGACATTCAGTTACTGAAGGTCAAGCATACACTGATGCTGCAATAGCAGCTGCTACATTTGCGTTTGGTGGTGAATTTGATTCTATCGCAAACAAGGTGATTCACGGAGTAGACAGTCTTATTGCAGGCACCTCAAGTGTTGCAAAAAATTGGGCGAGTATGTTTGGCAGCCGTGAAGTCAATGCACTTTCACCGATGCGGTTGAGGGTGATGGATAATTCGTAATGATGTCTTACGTTCATTCGATTTAGAAACTTTTCGAGTTGAACATGTCGTTGAACAAAAACAAATTTATCGTGCATTCGATGATTTTGACGCTAAAATGTTTGGTCGTTATACATCTGAAAATTTATTAGAAAATCAGACAAGGCGTATTGTTGATTTTGCTTTACCAAATAACTCAGCCACAAGGCTTGCTATAGTAGAAGTTCCTCAGGGTGCAACCATTTTTTCCGGAAGAGTTGCTCAGCAATTTGGATTGAGAGGTGGAGCACAACAAACGTTTCTTACAGGTCCGCTGGATCAATACATGTTCCAAGAGACAATGATGCCACGAGAAATTTATACACCAAGAGGAATGGCCAATGCTTATTGAAAAACAGCAACTCATAAATATAAAAATCCGGGTATTTATCGCATGAAATTGAAAATAAAAGACAGTAAAGAAAATGTTGATCAAAAAATATTAAATATCCGCATAGAAACAATCATTTCGGATTTTTATATAAAACCTGCGAAAGGATCAAGTGAAACAATATTTGAACTTGATGGGTCCGCGTCAAAAAGCGATATAGCGAGTATAAACAAATGGGATTGGAATATTACCAAAGAAGAGGATTCCGGTTTTAAAGAAGATGATTTGGACATAAAATCAGGAAACTTGAATTCGGAAAATTTAACTTTAAAATTTACCGAACCCGGCGTTTATAAAATTGATTTAGCTGTTTCCTGAAACAAAACCCGGCCAAGTCTATTTTGACGCGTCGGAAACTATAGATCCCGATAACAATGATTTAGAGTATTTATGGAATATAGATGCGAATTTAAACGAAGATTTTATATTCGAAAAAAGCACAACCAATACTTCGATTAATCCCATAATTTCATTTCTAAAAACAGGAGAATTTAATGTTGACCTGATTGTCAGCGACAAACTACCTGAAGAAATCAAAAAGACCGCAATAATAAGCAAAAAAGTTGAGATAGAAAATATTTTGGGAATAGAAATCTCAACTGACGCCAATGTCTATAATTTAAATAAAAATTCCGAAAGTAAAGTAAAAGTAACTATTGAAAGCCAAGCAGGCAAATATGCGGAAGTGGATTTTTCCGATGGAGAGAAAAGTGAACTGGAATTTGCAAATAAAGATGGAAAAAATTCCATTTCCACCGAGCATGTTTACACTGAAAGCGGCATTTATCAAATAAAAGCCACAGTTTATGACGTGGACGGCAATGAAAATTCAGATATTAAAGTAATTAAAATCGGAGACGGTACCACCCCTTTAGCCAGTTTCGAAATTTTGCAGGACAATATTAAAATAGCGGACAGCAGAGCCACGGAAGCGGAAAATTGTTCTAAACCGACAGTAACCGGTAACAAAAATAATGTATTCACTTTTGATGCATCAAAATCATTGAATATAGATGGTACAAATAGAAAATTGAATTACAACTGGACTATCAAAGCTTTAGACTCAAATAAACAAATATTCCAAACATCAGATTTGAAAAAGTTTACTACGAAAATTGATAGATACGGTGAGTATCTGATTGAATTGGATTTAAAAGATAAAGATGATCCGAGCAAACAGGATTACGCCTATTTTGGATGTTTAAAAATAGCTTCCGCGCCTCCACAAATTAATAATATTCAATATACGGTTGCTGATCCTAAAAACATCACTCCATTAAAATTGGAATTAAAAGCCATAGGAGCAAAAGATCCGGATGGTGAAATCGTCAGATATTTATGGTGGTATCAAGATATTGCCGATAGTACAAATGAAAAACTCGGATCTCATACAACTGCAAAAAACACAACAACTCTCACGATTAATACTTTTGGAAAAGAAAACGAAATTAAAAAATACAGATTGTATGTTGAAATTACCGATAATGATAATAATCGCGTAAATATTGAAGATGTATTGCCTGAAGCAAATATTCCTCAAATCGAAGTAACAAATGGCCCAAATAAACTTCCGGAAATCACTTTGAGCGCAGATAGAACTTATATAATGAAAGGCGAATCCGTAAATATATCAGCAAAAACCGATGATCCTGACGGAAAAATTGAAATCATTGAATGGGATCTGGATGGAGATCTAATTTATAATGAAGACGAATCCGCGGAAAACGATGAAAAAAATTGCCAAAATAAATTCACATGTACCTATCAATATAATCAGAAAAACAATAAAGGATATGAAGTAAGAGCTGCGGTAACAGATTCATTAAAAGCAAAAGTAACTTCAAAAGCCCTAAAAATATTTGTGGATTCAAAAGCAAAAGATCCGGTAGCTGCTTTTATTTTGGAAAAAGAGCCGCAACCCGGGGAATTAACCGTAACTGTAAAAGATAATAGTGAAATCGATCCTGAAAATAATAAAAACATAAAATACATTTGGGACAAAGACATTTCTACGGATTCGAGCGGTGATAAAAAACCTGATAATGACAACGATGAAGATGATAAAAAACAAAAAGGACAAAAACAAATGACATTTACTTATCCAAAATTGGGAACATACGAAATAAAATTAACGATTGAGGATGATGAAGGAAACGGAGATAGTATTAGCCAAAAAGTAACTTTTTCAGATAAAACCGCGAGTAAGCCGATTGCTGAGTTTAATCATCAAATAAGCACGTTTGCCAATGGAAAATATACTGTCAATTTCAACGCGTCCGCCTCAAAAGCTCCGAAAAATGAAACATTAACCAATTATATTTGGGATTTTAACTTGGACGAAGCTGCGAAAGACAGCAAAAATACGGACAATAACACCATAAATGATATTCAGGAAGAAGGTTCTATTACTCCATCATATATTTATTATCCGGGGACATATAAAGTGAAATTAACTGTAGAAACAGCCAATGCCAATAATTCCAAAACAGTAACTTTGAATTTAAAAGATCCATCTAAAGGGCAAGTACCCGTGGCGACTTTGAAAAGTAAAGACCCGACACTGGAAAATTATTCTAAAGATAGAATTGAATTAACCGGTGAAAAAGCGTGCGTAACTTTTGTTTATAATGCGACAGGAGGCTCATCAAATTATGAAAAATTCATAATTGATTATAATATTAATTTTGATTTGTCCGGAGATGGCAACGGAGAAAATGACGCTGACTTTCAGTCAGCGGTCGCCGGGGAAATTCAATATTGTTATGAAAAAAGCTGGGCAAAAGAAAAAGATATAATAGCCAAATTATTTGTCTACGATAAAAATGGCCAAATCAGTTCTCGCGAAAGATTGATATATTTTATTCCAACACAACCCGGCCAGATTGATGCCAGGATTTTTAGTCGGCCAACCCCTGCTCAAGGAGGAAAAAACAATAACAAAATTGTTCTTTATGGGGACAAAGGTGAAATCACTTTTGATTTCACAAACTCAATCGGTGAAGGTTTGGAATATTATTTTGATAAAAATGTTTATTTTGACTCCAATTTTAATAATACTTTGGATGATGATTATATAAATATTGAAAAGGGAGCTGACGGGAAACCAAAGCCAATAACAGAGCCATTTGAAAGATCATGGGGAAAAACAAAAAGCCGATTGATAATTAAAGATAAATACGGACAAATAGATCAAGCCGAAGTTGAAATTGTCTTTGAAAATCCGGCTCAAACAAATATAATTTCAATAGTTTCATCAAACTTATTTGTGAGTATATTTGCTATTATTGGTATCATTGCTATAATCTTTTATCAGGTAATCAATAAAATTAAAAAATATTCCAACTAAGCGGCTTTTTAAGCTGTATAAAAAATATTAATCTTTATAAACATGCCTGAAAATTTAAATGTTGATAATCAAAATCAAAATAATACACAACCTAATGCAAGCACAAACAATCAACCAATAACTCCGACCCCGAATCAACAAAATACTGAAAATCAGAACACTGATATTCAAACACCGGTAAACAATCAAACTCAAAATCCGGATACGGGTTTTAAAGAAAATCCCGCGGTAAATCAAGGATATAACGATCCGAATAAATTAAATCTGATAAAAAAACAAAAAGAAAAAAAGAAACAGAAAAAACTGTTTTTAGGTTGTATTTCAATTTTTCTTGTACTTATTTTGTTTTTTATCATCGCCATAATTCTATTTATGGCTCAGGCAAAAGCAGGTCAAACAAATCCATTGTTATCGATTTTTGGCATAAAAGAATCAAATTTAATAGGAGCTTTAAAAACTTTATCGAACTTTGGATTCGGATTATTCACATTCGCTTCCTTCATAATCACAATCATTGGATTATTTAAACTGTTGATTGTGCGTAAAGACGATATTAGAGGTAAAAGATCAGGTATTATCACCCTGATTGTCGGAATGCTGTTTTTTACAACTTTAATATTCAGTTGGATCGCGGCTTATTTATATTTAAGTAAAATACAACCGCAACAAAACGGACAAGATAGACCATTGTACGCGTACATCACAACTAATCCCGCTGATTTAACAAATTTGAAAGCTCCGGTCACGGTTCAGTTTGACGCCTCCAACATACCCAGAGCTGAAAAATATTCTCTACTTTGGGATTTTGGTGATAATACAAGCGGAAATGGAGTTGAAATCAGTCACACTTATAAAACAAAACCGCAAAATAAAGACGGTAAATATACCGTTAAATTAACAATCAATAATTTTTTGGATGGAGAAGTAAAAAAACAAGAAGCAACATTGGATGTAATTATTTCCAACATTTTACCTGAAGCAAAGCTGAAATTAAGTGCATCGGAAGGTGAAATCCCTTTGGAAATCAAATTCGACGCATCTGAAAGCAAAGATCCGGATGGAGAAATAGTGGCTTATGATTGGGAATTTAACGAAGATGATTCATTTGATGACGCGGAAGGTAAAAAAACAACCTATACATACGATAAATCAGGCTCATATGTCGTCAAATTACGTATTACGGACAACAATGGGGATTACAAAATTATTGAAGAAAAAATTAAAGCCTTATCTCCGGAAAAACCTGTTGCTGTAATATCCAGCAATAACAAACAAACAAAATATTATGTGGGAACAAATTATATATTTGATGCCTCGGATTCAGACAGCCCGTTTGGAAAAATTATCAAATACCAGTGGGACATGGGTGACGGCTCAAAATTTAACACTAAAAGCGTTTCTCATTCGTTTGAAGATTCCGGAAATTATTCAATTAAATTAAAAGTAACGGATGAAATCGGCGAAACAGGAGAAAATACTATAAAAATCGAAGTTCAAGATAAAGATGCGACTCCTCAAGCAAAAATAAAAACATCACCGGAAATAACTGATGAAAATAACAAAAAATTAGTTGGCGCTGTACCGTTCAAAGTGTTTTTTGATGCTTCCGACAGTAAAGATCAGGATAACAACATTGTTGATTATAGATGGGATTTTGATGGAGACGGATCCATAGATAAAACAGGTAGGGAAGTAAGCTATACATTTGAGGAAATAGGAAAATATAATGCCACGCTTTTCATTACTGATGCGGACGATAATCAGGATCAGACAACTCTCATAATTCAGGTGGAAGAAAAAGGAATCACAGCGGATTTAAAAGCATCGGCAATCACGGGAGAAGTACCTTTGGAAATCACTTTTGATGCTTCAGGATCAGCTTATCCGGGCGGAGAAATTATTTCCTACGAATGGGATTTTGGTAACGGTATAAAAAAACTGGGGAATGCCTCAATAACATATACCTATAGTGAAATTGGCGAATTTACCGCAAAAGTAACCGCGATAGCTTCAGACGGCTTAAAATCCACAGCGGAAACGAATTTAATAGTTCGACCAGTATCTTTAAAAGCATGTTTTGAACCATCCAAAAAAGAAGGTGAAGCACCGTTGAAAGTAACATTCACCCCATCCTGCTCCCGCGGTTCAATAGCCAAATATCTTTGGGATTTCCAGGGATCCACCAGCACGGACAAAAAACCAACCTACACCTTCAAAAACCCCGGCACATATAAAGTAACGCTAAAAGTAACGGACTACGACCAAGTCTCCGATGAGTTTACGTATACGATAGTGGTGAAAGGAGAAATAGAGGATTAAAAAAAACTAAAGCATCTACACACATCGCGTAATCAGTAATCCATAAAATATTAAAATGGATTTTATACTCCGACGCTTTAACAATCTCTGCGTAGCTTACTTTTAAATTTTATGCATCTGCTAGGGCTTTATAGCTACACCGTATATACTGCTTAAATTTTAAAATATGAAAGCGGACCAGTATATAATTTACAAATTACGGATTACGAATTACGAATTACGGATTACGGATTACAACTGCTCCCTCTTCTCAATCATCTCCAAATAATCCTTCCTCCTCGGATAGAACACATCAATCTTAACGCATTTCTTATCCCCAACAGTGCTGCTTCCATGTTCTTTATCCGGCGGCACATAATAAAAATCTCCGGTTTCTAAAGTTTCTTCTTCATCACCAATCCACATCCTAAGTTTTCCTTCTTTTATAAAGCCAAATTGTTCTTCAAAATGCTTATGAGTGGGCATTAAACTGCCGGGCTCAATTTCCAACTGAATTGCGGTCATACTTTCATCATTTGAAGTAGTCAAAACTTTCACTTTAACACCTTTGTGCAAGTCAAAACTTTTGCTTTCCGATATTTTTTTAAAAAAGTGCATAAAATAAATTAAAAATTATTTAAATTGATTTTCAATAAAGAAAAAATTCCACCATTTTTTATAATTAGGCATTTTTTTCATTCTTTCAATTTTTTCGCTCTCCAAAAGTTCTGATTCAGGCAATGTTGGGTTGGAATTTTCCGTAATAATTATGACTTTTTCCCCGGGATTAATCAGTGAAAGGCTTTGTTTTGCGGTTTTTTCAATATATGCGTCTGAAGTATAATATTGATAATCCTCCAATTTTTTAGAATTCTCGGAAAGTAAATTTTTATTCTTGGTGGTAAAAGTTTTAATATGCTGATCAATCAAATAATTATCATAAATTTTCGTAGTCAAAGCATAAAGCATATATAAAATCAAAATAAAGCCCAGTAATATTACAATTTTTGCGCTATTGGTAGGGGAATGACTATACCTTTGAGTGCGAAGATCCATATGAAATATTAATTTCTTAGACTAAATTATAGTAACTCGCTTCTCTCGTTTCAAGCAAGAATATTTGAAATTAATAAAAAATCCTTAAATCAAAACTTTCCAAAAACAATAAAATTTATTAATCTAAACTCGTAAGAAATTAAAAATGAATCCAATAATTAATAAAATTCCAGGTCAGCGGTCACAGGTCAGCGGTCACATCCATTTCATCGGCATCGGTGGCATCGGCATGAGCGCTATCGCCAGAATTTTAAAATCTCAAGGCGAAATAATTACCGGCTCTGACAGTGAGCCGTCAAAATTGACGGAAGAGTTGAGAGAAGAGGGGATTGAAGTATTTTATAATCACAATAAAAATAATATATCAAAAGACACTCAGCTGGTAGTTTATACTGCCGCGGTTTTAGAAAATAACCCTGAATTAAAAGAAGCAAAAAAGCGAAAAATTCCCTGCGTAACATATTCCGAAAGCTTAGGGCAAATATCAAAAGAACATTTCACAATCGCTATCACCGGAAGTCACGGTAAATCCACGATTACTTCCATGCTTGGCTTTGCCATGAATAAATTAAAATTAGATCCCACAGTTTTGGTTGGAACATTAATTCCCCAATTAAATAACAAAAATACCATAATTGGTAAAAGCAAATACTTTGTTTGCGAAGCCTGCGAATACAAACGCACATTTTTAAATCTGCATCCAACCGCTGTTTTAATAAACAATATCGACCCCGACCATTTTGATTATTTTAAAGATGAAAAAGATTATCAGCGCGCGTATATCGAATTAATGGAAAAAATTCCGCAAAATGGTTTTGTTATAGCCAACTACGATGACAAATTAACTAAAGAAGCTTGCCAAAAATTGAAAAATAAAAAAATAATTTATTTTAGCCATAAAAACAAAAACATTCCTTATTATCTTGATCAAGAAAACAATTTTTATATAAATAAGCAAAAAAAAGGAAAATTAAAATTAAAAATTTTTGGAGCGCACAATTATCAAAACGCGCTGGCTGTTTTGACATTATTGGATCAGCTTAACATCGATGTAAAAAAAGCTATGAAATTTATTCAGGAATTTACAGGTTCATGGCGCAGATTTGAATATAAAGGAAAAATAAACAACGCCAAAATATTCGATGACTACGGCCATCACCCGACTGAAATTAAAGCCACATTACGCGCCGCCAAAGAACAATTCCCAAATAAAAAAATAATAGTTTGCTTCCAACCTCACCAATATAATCGCACCAGAAATTTATTAAAAGAATTTGCAACATCATTTACCGACGCTGACAGCGTTATTATTCCGAACATTTACAAAGTACGCGATAACCAAGAAGATCAAAAAGCCGTAACAACGCAAATCTTGGTTAATGAAATCAGCAAACATCATAAAAATGTTAAAAATGGCCGAGGATTTAAAAATACCGCGAAAATTTTAAAAGAAACACTGAATAAAGATCATATGTGCTTGATTATGGGCGCCGGAGACGTTTTTAAAATTACGGAAATGCTCGAACCGGATTAAATATAAGAAAATTGTCTTTTCTATCCCACCTTCTTCACCAAACTCCCATCCTTCGTATCCTCCACTTCAAAACCTTTAATTTTAATTTCCTCACGAATTTTATCCGATTTTTGAAAATCCCGTTCCTCACGCGCTTCCTCCCGAGCTTTCACAAGTTTCAAAATCTCCTCGGGAATTTCTTCAACTTCAAATTTCATTATACCCAAAACCTGATTTAATTCTTTAAATAAATTTAAAATGTTTTCAGCTTCTATTTTTGTAATTTTAATATCGTTATGATTTACATAAACCTCTTTGATTAAATCAAAAATACCGGCAAAAGCTCCTGTAATTTCAAAATCATTATCCATGCTCTTTATAAATTTATTTTTAGTTTTATCTAATAATTTTTGGATTTCTTTAGATTCTCTTCCATCTAAGTCAATCAATTGCATTTGACGAATAAAATCATTAATTCTCTCTAAACCGTTTTTTGCCTGAATCAATAATTTTTCCGAAAAATTAATAGGGGAGCGGTAATGCGTTGTAATCAATAAATATCTGATAACATCGCCCGAATAATTATTTAATACATCACGAATTGTCTTGAAATTTCCCAATGATTTGGACATTTTTTCTTCATTAATCTGCACAAAACCATTGTGAACCCAGAATCGCGCGAATTGCTTACCTGAATATGCCTCGCTTTGCGCGATCTCATCTTCATGATGAGGAAAAATCAAATCCGCCCCTCCACCATGAATATCAATTGTTTCTCCAAAAAGATCCAAATTCATTGCGCTGCATTCAATATGCCATCCCGGTCTCCCTTTTCCAAAAGGACTCTCCCAAAAAGGTTCCCCTTCTTTATAGTTTTTCCACAAAACAAAATCATGAGGAGATTTCTTCTGTTCAATCACGGAAATTCTCGCTCCGGCTTCCAAATCTTCTAATCTTTGTTTTGATAATTTTCCATATTCATTAAATTTAAGCACATCAAAATAAACTCCATCGTCTGTTTTATAAGCAAACCCCTTTTCCAATAACTTCTCAATGATTTTGATTATAGATTCCACATGTTCGGTGGCTTTTGGCTGAAAATCAGGCTTATCAATATTTAATGCTTGATAATCTTTTTCATACTCCGGAATTATTAAATCAGCCAAATTTTTAACGCTAATATTTTTTTCTTTGGCTCGATTTATCATTTTGTCATCAATATCAGTATAATTCGACGCGAAAATCACATTATAACCCTTAAATTTCAAATATTTTCTCATAATGTCAAAACTCAAAGCTGATCTGGCATGCCCAAGATGTCCTAAATCATAAACCGTGGGCCCGCACAAATACATTTTTACATTATTCTTTTCCAAAGGTGCGAATTCCTCCTTTTGAGAAGTCAAAGTATTATAAATTTTCATAAGATCAATTTAAGAATAAAGATACCTGTGATCGATTTCTTCAATAATTCATCGCGATCCTCATCGCAAGTTCGGAAATCAAACTCAATCCCAAAATCGCAATCATTGGTGAAAAATCTATCATTCCCGTACTCGGCATAAAATTTTTTATTCTATCCAAAATCGGATCTGTAAAATCCAAAATTATTCTATCAATAAAGTTATTAAACCTCATGCGCAACCAAGAATAAATAATTATCCTGATAAAAATTAAAAAAGATAAAATGTCAGCGGAATAAGAAATAATCGTAGCTAAATAATCAATCATGGATAAAAGAAATTAATTTATTTATAAATTAACAAAAAAGTTCCGTTTAGAAAAGAAGGAATAACTTATTTCCATTTCCTCATCCCGACCCTCGCCAAAACATACATATTTGTAAACAAAATCGTCATCAAAATTAAAATATTTGTTTTGGTTCCTGTGTCAGGATTCTCGTCCGGAGTATTATATGTTCTGTTTTCAGTATAAAAATTATCATCTAAAATTTCAGAATCATCCCCACCAACGCTCTTTTTTGTTTTAGCACTAACAGTTTCACTTCTCTCGGCACTTTCGGCGAAATCCGTGTCAATTGCCGTAATTTCAAAGAAATATTCAGTATTTTCTTTTAAATTCGGCACAAACCAGGTTGTGCTATCGTCAAAAGTATTAGCAATGTTATTTAAATCATCATTGTCAGTTCCATAATAAATTCTGTAATTTCGAATACCTTTGTTATCAAAAGAATTTTCCCAATTCAAGGTTACTCTGGTAAAATCAGCACCGGCTTTTACTCCGGTTACTTTTGAGGGAGGAAGATTTTCAAGATCATTTGAGTTTGGCGAACTTGATCTGAAATCTTCACCTTCAACTGTAATTATATTTGTAACATTTTTAAACAAAGTATCATTTCCGATCTCATCAACCAAAGCAATATCAATGGGATAATTTCCCGCGATGCTTGGAGATAATATTTTTGCCATATACAAACCGGAATTCTCGGAATCATTGCTCATCGGATATGATTGATTATTAATGATTGCTGATGCCTTTGATAAATTTCCTTCAGTAAAAATTTTTAATTCGAAATTAGTGTTTGCCGGAATATCCGAATCCGGAATAATTTCAACAGAATCAATTGTCGGAGCATTCGTGTCAACTTTAAGAGAAACCGTATTAGAACTTTGAATAACAGTATTTCCATCTTTAATAGCCGCAAAAAGTTGATGGCTGCCATCAGGTAGTAAAGAAGTTTTGAAACTGAATTTTCCATCAGAATCGGTTGTAGTTGTTCCCAGCAATGATTCAAAATCAAAAATACTGATTGTACTCAAAGCAGGTCCCTGTCCTTCAATGGTTAAAATGTTTTCCCTTGTTGTACCCGCGGAAGGAGAAATTATTTTTAAACCTGAAGATTCATTGGAACCGGAATTTGGCGCACTGCCGGCCAAATTCGAATTTGTAACATTCAATTTCCATTCAGTTTTAATTTCCGGATTATTAATATCAGTAACCGTAATTGACTGACTTCCCTTAGTTACGAATTTTAAAGCCGCGCTAAAAGTATGCTCTCCGCGATCGCTTTCATTAAATAAATAATCTTCGGGTAAAGTCGCGTTAATATCCGAAGAATGAAAATGAACTTCGGATAAATAATTATTTACAACCTGTTTGTTTTTATCAATCGCTTGAATCGTAAAAGTTAAAGGCTTGTCAATCGTCACCTCGCTTGGAAGATCCTCAAACTGAAGAGTCGCGACAGTGGTATTTGCTGATTGAGCTGAGGCTGACTGAATTTTCAAATCAAAATCACCACCTATTGATTTCAAATTATCAAGCGGACTCAAAAAAACGATTTGCGCTCTTTGTTCCAGCGTAATATTGGATGTTAAATCCTGAATGATAAAATAAGATATTCCCGGGGTAGAAGAAAAAACAGTAAACTGAACCTCTCCTCTTTTATTGGTTATCGTGCTGTTTACGGGCTTAATTGAATCCTCTGTGCGAGAGGAAATAACCTGAACTTCATGCCCTTCAATTAAATTATTATAAGAATCCATTAAAATAACTTTTAATTGTCCATAGTCATAAGAATTTGCCTGTAAAGTCATGGTACTTAAGCTTATGTTTGAGCGAGTATTCGAAACTTCATCCGGATAAACTTCAAAAGTGTTGGTAGTACCGAAATTCTCACTGCCGGATTCTCTGCCGGAAATTTTATATATTCCCGCTATTTTCGTATGAAAAGAATACAAATCCAAATCTATTTCCCCGTTTTTATTTGTAGTTCCCGGAATGCTAACGATATTTTTATCCGGCTTTTCAACGCGAACTTCAAAATCAGAATAAGGCCTACCATGAACTTTCAACAAAGCGCTATAACCGGCGATAGTATCAATGGCGGAAACACTGATATCAGAATCAGCACTTACTGAATTTGGTTTAAAATTCCATAAAAAAGCCGTTATCATCGCTAACATTACAACTAAAATGCCTTTTTTTGCGTAAAATTTCATAAATTGTTTTTGTTTTTATTTCAAATCCCATAATTTTAGCATTTTTTTGCGTAAAATGGAAGAAATTTGAATGTAATCACATAGTATTGTATTTACCTCTTCCTGATAATCTTTTATAATTACAATGACCACTAATAACTAACTCATTCCTTGTCCACCCTGCAATACCTCCACGTCATCATTCCGCAAGGCTCATCAGATCAAAAAAAACTTGAATCCAAATGGGAAGAGCTTTTAAACAACCTGAGAAATACAGTAACAGGTAAAAAAATAGGTTTGGAATTTCGCGGAGTAGGCCAATATACGTATTTTTATATTGTCGTTGAAAAAACGCTTTATGAAACTATGGAAGGCTTGATATATTCAACCTTTCCTGATGCGGAAATTCATAGAGAGGAAGATTATGTGGACAAATTGGATCTGCAAAAAAAATCTTTGAGTGGATGCTCGCTTGTTTTGAGAGAAAGCGATGTTTATCCTATAAAAACTTATGATCAATTTGACGAGGATAGTTTGGCGCGGTTATTTTCCGTTATTTCTAAAATTGCCGCAAATGAAGAAGTATGGGTTCAGATTTTGATTGAACCGGTTGATGACAACGCTTTTTTCTATATCAGAAGAAACTTTCGTTTTCGTTATAGTCAATTTAAAAAATTTTTCAGTTTTAAAGACCGCTTTCGAACCGGTGGGAGAAAAGGCATTCAAACGTTAAGAAATGAACAAGTACGTATTAAAGAAAAGAATAAACCATTCCGTGTTAGTATTCGTTGCGCTTATATAAGTAATAGCGAAGCAAATGCTAAAGAAAAATTACATGCGGTTATCAATAGCTTTTATCAATTTAATGATGAAGATATTAATAAATTCCAAGCTTCATATTATCACAATTCTAAAACCTTTGTGCGGGATTATAGAGATCTTAAGCCAAAATCAACTTATATAATGAGTTCGAAAGAAATAGCCACATTATATCATCTTCCTAACGCGGATTATGTTCCGCATATAGTTCATGTCTTAGCCAGAAAATCCGATCCGCCTCAAGATCTTCCCAAAGCCGGCGAAAAAAATGTCAGCGCTTTCGGAGTAACCAATTACCACAATAATTTCGTTCCGTTTGGAATCCAAAGAAGCGACCGCCGCCGTCATTTGTATGTTGTAGGTAAGTCAGGATCCGGAAAAAGCAAACTTTTGGAATTGCTGATCAATCAGGATATTAAAAATAAAGAAGGATTTGCTGTACTGGATCCGCATGGTGATCTGGTTGATAATATTTTACGTTATATCCCGAAGGAAAGAATTGATGATGTAATTTTATTTGATCCTGCCGATACAGAGTTTCCGATTTCCTTTAATCCATTGGAAGGAGTTGATGAAGCGTATAAAATGCAAGTAACGATTGGATTTTTGGATATTTTTAAAAAACTTTTTGGCGATAACTGGACCAATAAACTGGAACACGTGCTAAGATATACATCATTGGCTTTATTGGACAGCCCGAATACAACCGTGCTTTCCATTTTAAAAATGCTCACGGATAAAAATTACCGCCAAAAAATAGTTGCTCGAATCCAAGATTCAGTCGTCAAAAATTTCTGGGTGTCTGAATTCGCTTCGTGGTCTGAGAAATTTGATTCTGAAGCCATAACTCCGCTTTTAAACAAAGTCGGACAATTCGTGGCCACAAACATGATTCGCAATATAGTTGGCCAGCCTAAAACAAAATTCAATATACGCGATATAATGGATAATCAAAAGATTCTTCTCATGAAAGTATCAAAAGGCTTGCTCGGTGAAGAAAACTCTTCATTGATCGGATCGATGATAATAACCAAAATGTACCAAGCTGCCATGAGCCGTGCAGACACACATGAAGACAAAAGAAAAGATTTTTATTTCTATGTTGATGAATTCCAAAATTTTGCTACAGATTCATTCGCGGAAATACTTTCCGAAGCCAGAAAGTACCGCCTCAATTTAACCTTAGCTCATCAATACATGGGCCAATTGAGCTCTAATGTGCGTAAAACCGTGTTTGGGAACGTGGGATCAATGATTTCCTTTCGCGTGGGTGCTGAAGATGCCGCCATATTGGAGGGAGAATACAATCCTATCTTTAAAGAAAGGGATATAATTAACCTTGGCGTGCGAGAATTTTATGTTAAAATGTCCGTAAACGGCGAACTCAGAGAAGCTTTCTCCGGTAGAACCTTGGAAGTTCCAAAAATAGAAGAAGATCTAACCTCGCAAATTATTGAAGCTTCAAGAAAAAAGTATTCTTTGGAAAAACTGAAAGTTCATGAACTTTTGGAAAAATGGGATGAAGCAGCCAGCGAACCCCCAAGTGAATTGGAAATAAAAGCCTCAGAGGAAACTTTTGCTGAACCATTGATATAAATTATGTACAAAAAAATTCTCAACATTTTTATCCTCTTTTTCATTGCTTTCAGTCTTATTCAAATATATATATTAAAATTTTCCCAAAAATATATATACGAAAACGCATCCGAAATTCCAAAAGTTAAAGCAGTGCTTGTCTTAGGCGCCAAGGTTTATTCCAAAGAGGTCTTAAGCTCGATACTCAAAGATAGATTGGATAACGCGATTGATATATATAAACAAGGAAAAGCGGAAAAATTTCTTTTAAGCGGAGATCATGGAACACAAAATTATGATGAAGTTAATGCCATGAAAAATTATTTGTTGGAAAATAAAATTTCATCAAAGGACATTTTCTTGGATCACGCGGGCTTTGATACTTACGACAGTATTTACCGCGCGAGAGATATTTTCGGGATCAAATCAATAATTATTTCAACTCAGGAATTTCATTTGCCACGTGCTGTCTATATCGCCAAAAAATTGGGATTGGAAACGTACGGCGCAAGTGCTGATAAGCAGATATACGCGAATAGATCACGCAATAATCAACGAGAACTTTTAGCGCGCGTAAAAGCATTCATTGATATTAACATTCATTCAAAACCAAAATTTTTAGGTGAGAAAATACCAATAGACGGAGACAGTAGAAAAAGCTGGGACGAAGTTAATTGACTGCATTGCGTTCTACGCACTTGAAACTGAACATGCGTTCCTATAATATTTCTATAGTCTTTATTATTTAAGTTTACACTTATGCAATTGGGAAAAATATGGATGAATGGCATCATGATGGATCAGGAAGATGCTCGCGTCAGTGTTATAACTCATGGATTACATTACGGATCCGCGGTTTTTGAAGGAATACGATTTTATGAAACACCTGATGGCTCTGCAATTTTTCGGGCTGTTGAACACATGGAAAGACTTTTTTATTCAGCGAAAGCGATTGAAATGGAAATGAAAATAAATTTGGAAAAATGGATGGAAGGATGTAAAAAAGTTGTCTCGGAAAATAATTTAAAATCAGGTTATATAAGACCTATAGCCTTTTACGCTGACGGAAAAATGGGATTAAATCCCCGCGGAGCAGGTGAAAACTATGTTATCGCAGCATGGCCTTGGGGTTCATATTTAGGCGAAGAAGCCATTAAAGTAAAAATATCCGAATATATTCGCTTGCATCCAAAATCCACGATTGCTGATGCCAAAATATCTGGGCATTATGTAAATTCCATTCTCGCTTCTCAGGAAATACATAAATTAGGATACAATGAAGCATTATTCCTGGATTATGAAGGAAATGTGGCAGAAGGGCCCGGTGAGAATATTTTTATCACAAAAGATAAAAAAATCTACACACCTCCCAAAGGGAATATTTTAGCGGGAATAACCCGTGATTCAGTAATCAAAATTGCTAAAGATTCAGGATATGAAGTAATTGAAAAGAAAATATCCGTTCAAGAATTATTTGATGCCGATGAAGCTTTTTTTACCGGTACCGCGGCTGAAATAACACAAATAGCATCTATTGACGAAAACATATATAAAAGTCATGATATAACACTAAAATTAAAAGAAAAATTTAAAGAAATAGTTGGAGGACAAAATAAAAATTACCTAACTTGGCTCACGTATATATAAAAATTCAATATGAGAAAAAAACTTTTATTCAGTACAATCTTGGTTTTATATCTTATAGTTATATTTTCAAATTTAACGTTCGCGCTTGCTCAAACCCCTGAAGCAACCGGAGAACCTCAAATCACGGAAGAAGAAAACTTAAAACCCGCTAATATTGAAGAATTTAGCGCTTATGTAAAGTATGATGAAAGCGTGGAAATCAATGGTGAAGTTTCATTTGAATTTACCCCTGAAAAACCTGAAATTCTGCCTCAAGGTTATACTATCACATGGAAATTCAGCGATGGTAAGGAATTAAAAGGAGATAAAGTATCTCATATTTTTAAAAATCCGGGAGTAAACGATATTCATGTCATTTTAGGTTCTGAAGCAGGCATTTGGACAGATTCATTGGAAGTCTTTGTTTATGAAAAATTGATTTTATTCATTACGGATCGTAATTCCGAACGCCAAAAAATACTGTCCCTAAGCAATTTTGCCAAAAACCAAGGCATTTATCTGCAAACAATAGAAAGCTTTGAACGCGCGTCCGGATATTTAAGCGAAGAAGTATTATCCCAAAAATTGATTGAGGCAAGTGAAGACTTGAAAAAAACCGATCAAATTGTAATCTGGACTAACTCGGAAGTCGGTTTGACACTATTGAACAGAGTGCACCGAACTCTTGAAGATACGGAAACCAATTTTAATAATAAAAATATAATTTTTGTTACTGATAGAAGTTTTACGGATTTAAAAAATATAGCCAAAGGAACATTTAACACCATTAAGCCGGCTCGTTTAATTATGACCCGCTATGAAGCTTTATGGACATTGTTTGAGAGTGCCGGTATTGAAACTTTTTTGAAAAATATTCAACTGATGGATATTAAATTTTTGATTATTGATAGCTCTGAAGATGAAGAGCCAAAAGGCACATTTATGGCCAATATGGTTAATTTTATGATTGATAAAGGAGTCCCCAGCAATACGATTCGTTTAATTTTAATACTTCCGGTAATCGTAACATTTGTGGCCTTTGTAAAACAGATAATTGGCATTAGTACATTAGGTGTTTATACTCCTTCAATTTTGGCACTAAGTTTTATTGCCCTGGATTTGACTTACGGATTAAGTATTTTGATAATTCTCCTTTTTATCGGCACTTTAGGCCGGTATTTGCTGAAAAGATATCGTCTGCTTTATATCCCGAGAATGTCAATACTTTTAACTTTTGTGAATATTGGAATATTTTTTCTTCTATTTTTAGCAAGTTATTTTAATGCCGCCCAATTGCTTTCGCTCTCAATATTTCCGATCTTAATTATGGGAACCTTGGTGGAAAAATTTGTCAGCATTCAAACAGATAGAGGAATAAAAGAAGCCATGCTTTTGATTGTGGAAACTATTTTAGTTTCTTTAGGAGCTTACTATGTGGCGGAATGGGAATTCCTACAAAGCAAAATCATTGCCTACCCGGAAATTATCTTCATTTTTATATTCATTAATATTATTTTAGGAAGATGGACAGGCTTAAGATTATTCGAGTACGTCCGTTTCCGCGAACTGATCGGGCATGCCGAAGAAGAGTAGATTGAATTTAAAATAACATCCATTTATGAATTCCGATTCCCTGATTGCAAAATAATTATGTTCTTCAATTCCAAAAAAATACTCGGTATAAATGCTCGAAATTTGCTTTACATACGTCCGTATAATAATAAAAAAGCGATTCAGTTTGCCGATAATAAATTAAAAACCAAATATTTCCTTTCAGTACGTGGAATTCCCACAGCGAAAGTTTATAATATCATTAGAAATAGAGAAGAATTAAGCAAATTTGATTTTAATTCCTTACCCGATACATTTGTTCTAAAACCCAATTCCGGTTATGGCGGAGAAGGAATAATACCGATTATCGGCCGAAAAGATGGAAAATTTTTAAAAGCTGATAATGAAATAATTTCGCATCGAGAAATGTATGATCATACATTGGATTTATTGGATGGCAGATTTTCAATATCAAATCTGCCTGATCTGGCTTTTTTCGAACATTACATTCTTTCTCATGAAACTCTGGCCAAATATTCATATCGCGGTTTGCCGGATCTCCGAATAGTTGTCCATAATTTGATTCCAATAATGGCCATGTTAAGGCTTCCTACAAAAGAATCCGGAGGAAAAGCCAATTTACATCAAAATGCGATCGGCGTTGGAATTGATATTGCCACAGGTGAAACAACGCATTTAATCAGAAGAGGAAAAACAATCAACAAAATTCCCGGAATTGAAGAATTTGAAAGAATAAAAATTCCATATTTTGATGATATTTTAAAAATGTCTTCAAAAATTCAATTAATCACAAATTTGGGATTTCTCGCATGCGATTTTGCAATTGATCGGGTGCAGGGCCCTGTGTTGCTCGAAATCAATGCACGCGCCGGATTAATGGTTCAGGTGGCAAATTTGATCCCTCTACGCCAAAGACTTGAAAAAGTAAAAGGAATCAAAGTTTCCGGCCCTGAACATGCTGTTCGAATAGTTAAAGATATTTTTGGCAAAAGAGTTGAAAGAGGAATTCAAAATATTTCCGGAAAATACGTAATCGGAATTGAAGAAACAGTGGAAATAATACTCAAAAATAAAAATCATCGAGTAAAAGTATTATCAAATCCCGGAATAGAGAGAACTGTGATTGATCGAGATTTTGCTCGAGAAATAGGCTTATTGATTGATGAAAATCAGTCAGACATTATCCATTTGAAACTGGCGATTGATAAAGCGCGCATCCAAACAGCCGCGCAAATAACGAATTTGGGAAAAAATCGTAAATATAAAATTATTTTAGGCCGTCGTGATTTAACCAACTTTTTTATTGATCCTCGGAAAAAAGAGCAAAAAATAACATTACCCAAATTAAATACTGAAATGCTTTCAGTTAAGCCCAAATCAAATATTGATTTCCATTATATTGACCAACAGCTGACATTGATAAATAAACAAATAAAACTTATCAATCACTTAAAACCTAAAAATTTATTGTTGGAGAAAGAAAAATTTTTACAAAATACTTCATATAATCCCCAATTCACATATTCCCAATTGGATTTTAATCCCTATGAATTAAAAGAAAGATTATCGAATTTAAAAACCGATGATTCACCGCTCGGTATTCTATTTAACGAGAAAATATCGGAATTAATCAACAAAATTGATCTTTTAATTTCAATTTGCAGTGACGATTTTACAACTCAGTCTATAAGATTATACGGATTCCCGACAGGAAGTGATTTATTTGAGTGCCGCGAGAAAATAAAAAAAATTGATTTTAAAAACGAAAACAAAGAACTGGAAATATATGGTTATCCTCAAATAAAAGAAGAATTTCAAAAAGTGTTGGAAAGCTATAAGTTGGAAAATTGGGAGGTAAAAGCAAAAAATGATATTATTTCAGCATGCGTGATTGGCAAAAATTCTAAAATTTATATTAAAGAAGATATTGAATTATCGGAAAAAAGATTAAAAAGTTTAATTGTCCATGAAATTGAAACTCATGTTTTATCCGCTGAAAATGGCAGAATGCAGCCATACCAATTGTTTCATACAGGAACAGCGGGATATTTAACCACCCAAGAAGGATTGGCCATATACAATGTGAGCAAAATAATTGATAACAGCTACCGTTATTTGCTTCTGGTGGAATGTATTTCTCAGGGAGTACACAGTTCATTTTCGAAACTCGCGGAAAATCTGCTTGATAGAGGTTTAACAAAAATTCAGGCTTTTGATGTTGTCGCGAAAGTGAAACGCGGGGTGGAAGACACCTCCCAACCCGGAGTATTTACCAAAGACTATATTTATTTTAAAGGATATAAAGAAATCAAAAATTACGTAAAAAGCGGTGGAGATATAAAAAAATTATATATAGGTAAAATCAATCACGCGGATTTGGATTTAATATCAAAAATTGAAGGAATAAAACCCCCGCAATATTTACCCGAGTGGATTAAATAATCACCATTGCATCTCCAAAACTAAAGAAACGATATTTATTTTCAATAGCTTTGGAATAAGCTTCAAAAATCAGATCTTTACCCGCAAAAGCCGAAACCAACATCAATAAGGTACTTTTAGGTAAGTGAAAATTCGTAACCAATTGATCTACAAATTTAAACTTATATCCCGGGTAAATGAATATGTTTGTACTTTTCGGGCTTAAAGTAGGTGAAAGAACAGTTTTCCCGTTTTCAATGAAAGTCGATGATTCCAGAGATCTTAATGTGGTGGTTCCAATACTCACTATTTTTTTTGCATCTGATTTCGCTTTATTCAATGCTTTTGCTGTTTTCTTATTAATTTCAAACATTTCTTCATGCATAATATGATCTTTAATATTTTCAGTCCGAACTTCCATAAAAGTTCCCAAACCGACATGTAAAGTCAAATACTCCATTGAAATGCCTTTTGATTTTAAATTTTGAAAAATTCTTTTCGTAAAATGCAAGCCCGCGGTTGGAGCCGCAATACTCCCTTGATTCTTCGCATAAATTGTTTGATATTTTTTCTCGGACCCGTGAAAATTTTTAATATATGGAGGCAAAGGCAAAACACCATAAAAAGGTAGCAGCATCCACAATTTTTGATATTTTATGTCTGTAAATTGAATAACTCTGCTGCCGTCGGAATTTTGATTTAATACAATCGCGTACAATTTATCCAAAATCGGTTTATGATTATTAAAATAAATTACTGAGCCATTTTTAAGATATTTAGCTCCCTTGGCTAAAATTTCCCAAATATTTTTATCTTTATCTAAACATTTGGTTAACAAAATTTCGACATTTCTCATACCCTCAATCACACCAAACAAACGTGCGTTTATAACTTTTGAATTATTAAAAGCCAAAACCGAATTTTTATTTAATAAATCAGGCAAATCATGAAAATTGTAATGTTTGATTATCCCTTTTTTCCTATCAACAAACATTAATCTGCTTTGATCTCTGGGATAAGCGGGTTTTGAAGCAATTAACTCCTTAGGTAAAAAATAGTCGAAATCTGAAAGTTGCATATATATTCAATTGTTTATAAAATAACGTATCAATCTTCGCTAAAGCTCCGAAAGACAAGTAATACTACGAAGCTTAATATATATTTTAAATAATAACTTCGAAATACACTCTTGCTCTCTTTTAATTTTTTCCATAATATAACAATCGTTAAAACTTAAACAAGAAAAAATGAAAAAGCTAGCTTCAATCCTTCTGTTCGCTCTAATTTTATCAGGGTGTAACATCTTAACGACAACAAACGCAAAGCCGAATAAAGCAAGATTGGATATTTCCTATTTGCCTGTGCTTCAAGGAATGTTTTATGAGGCATTCTTAGTTAATAGCAGCGAGTATATAAGTTTGGGAAAATTCAACATAGATAGAGATCAAAACATTTTCAGCCTTGAAAAAAGTAAAATCTCTAAAAATAAATTTAATCTTCCGGGAAATTATACAATTTATGATAAATTTATGATAACAGTTGAAAATCAATATGATAGAGATTCTGCGCCCTCTGAAAGTATAATTTTGGAAGGGAAATTTAAACCGGATGATCTCACGGTGGTATTGGGATTCAAAATGATGGATTTGTCCGATATAGGTGGGACTTTCCGCTTAGCCACCCCTTCAGATTATGAAAGCGATAATGAAGAAAATGGCATCTGGTTCTATCAAGTAAAAGACGGAAAAGAAATCCCGAGCTTGAAATTACCTTTTGCCGTGCAGGGTTGGATTTATGAAGCATGGATAAAAAAAGATTATCAGTATATTTCTTTGGGAGAAATCGGGGATGTTTATAATCCTGATTTAAACAATAAACATAGCGCGAGTAATCTTCTGATTAAATATCCGGGCGAAGATTTTCTACAAGATCCGCCAAAAGACATAAAATTTCCAATGAATTTAAATGATGGGAAAACCAAATTAATAATCACTTTAGAACCTTGGATCAATCCTGAATTATCTCAAAACCGAGAGTTCCCGTTTGATTATAAAATATTGGAAAAAACAATACCGAAAAATCTGGAACCAAACATAGATATAAAATTGGAAAAAACACCTATGATTGGCGCGACAATAGAGTTTGTCCCTAAATGATCGATTAATCTATTTTATTATAAAACCTCTTCCGATCACAAATATTTCACGGCTTCGGTCCCTCGTGGAATTCGGCTTAAAACAATTTGATTTTTCAAACATATTTTTAAATTTTCTATAAAAAATATTAAAATCCTCGCCTTCAAAGATTTTTGAAATTAAATTCCCATTTTTTTTCAGAAAAATTTTAGCGGTTTCTAAAACCGCGTAATTTAAATCAATACTTCTGGCAACATCCAAATCTTTGATCCCGCTCGTCTTTGGTGCTAAATCAGCGGTGATGCAATCGAATTTTCTCTCACCCAATAAATTTTGAACTGCTGATAAATCACTGATATCCGCTTGGTAAAGTTTTATATTGGAATAAGGCAGGTTTTCTATTTTATTCAAATCAATGCCTATTATTTCAACTTTATCTCCCACGAATTCATGAATTTTTTGTAAAAAACTGCCCGGCGCGCTTCCCAAATCCAAAACTGAATCATTTTTTTTAATGAGCTTAAACCTTATTTGCGCTTCCTCAAGTTTATAAGCACTTCTGGCTCTCAAACCTTCCTTTTTCGCTTTTAAAAAATAAAAATCTTTAACTTTATATGGCTTTGGCATATCTTATAATTTAAATGTCTTATTATCAATATTCACTCTCGTAATCACTCACTGACATAGGATTATACGCTTTTCCCTTTGAAAAAGTAATTTTTGTAATCCGTAAATTGAAAAATTTTAATATTAATTTATTCCTTTTACGAATTACGGATTACGAATTACGAATTACGAATTACGGATTACGAATTACGAATTACGGATTACGAATTACGGGTTACAAAATAATTAAACTTATGATCTTACCTCAGTGACTGAATACCCACCATCTTTCTCAAAAACCAATATACACCTGCTTCCGTTTTTCGGTAATTCATATTCATAATATCTTAAAAAATTGAATCCCAGCTCTTTTAAAATACTTTTTGATAAATCAAGTTCGCTTTGAAAATTTAAACTTTTATAAGCACCCAACAAACCGCATTTCTTTAAAAAAGGGCGTGCGTACTCAAGTAAAGTTGGAACTTTTGCCACAGCTCGCATTATGGAAAGATCAAAATGTTCCTTCAAATTTTGCATATTTGAAACATTTTCTGCTCTATCATTGATGATTTTCACATTCCTCAAATTAAGTTTATTGATCACATTAAAAAGAAAATTGGATTTTTTTGTGGAAGATTCAATTAAAGTAAACTCTGTTTTTGGATTGCAAATAGCTAAAGGTAAGGCCGGAAAACCTCCTCCGCTTCCGATATCAACGACATTTTTGCCATTTAAATCTATAAATTTCATTAAAAACAAGCTATCTATAAAATGAGCATCCAAATCATCGATATCCAATTTTCTGGAAAACAAATTAATTTTCCGATTTTCTTCCCAAAGCAGTTTTTTAAACAAATTTAAACCTGATAATCTATCCTCATCAATCTTGAAAATTTGAGAAAAAGTTGTCTGATCCATATCCCTATATCCAATTACCAAGTAATAATTACCAAATAAAATTCAGTGCTATCTGTCTCGAACTATTAAAATCAATCTGATTAACTCCAAAATAGCTGTAATTGCCGCGGCAACATAAGTTAATGCCGCCGCTTTTAAAACTTTGCTTGTCCCATCGAATTCTTGACTATCCAAAATCGAATGTGTTTTTATAAAAGCCAATGCTCTGCTGGAAGCATTAAATTCCACCGGCAAAGTAATCAAAGTAAAAACAACCGATAATGCGTAAAAGACAATTCCGAATTTTAGCATTCCGAGATTATTGATGATAAATCCTAAAATGATTAAAATTGGAGCCATCCAGCTGGAAAAACTGACTGCGGGATAAATAAAAGTTCTTAAATGCATTGGATAATAACTTCTGGCGTGTTGAATCGCGTGTCCCACTTCATGAGCTGCCACACCAACTGAAGCTATCGAGCTCCCACCATAAACATCCGGAGATAATCTTAATTCCTTTTTTAAAGGATTATAATGATCAGATAAAAAACCTGTGGCCTGCTTGATTGAAACATCCTGAATTCCCTCTGATCTAAGCATGGTCTCAGCGATTTCCTTACCGCTGATACCGCGTTTATTGGAAATTTTGGAATACTTGCTGAAAGTTCTGCTAACTTTTATTTGAGCATATATACTTAAGAGAATCGCAGGTATCAATAATAAAAAACTTGAATCGTAAAACATAGTAATAAATTAATAATTGTTGCACCAAGATATTAGCACTCTTAGCGCAAGTATGCTAGTGAAAAATCAATCTTGAAGCAATGGCGATTCCCGCAGTTTCAGTACGTAAAATCAAGCTTCCCAAAGAAAAACGAAAAAAATCCGATTTTACTGCTTTCTCAATTTCACTAAATTCAAAACCTCCTTCAGGACCAATAAAAATATTTATTCGTTCATTTAAATTTAAAATTTTTATTAAATTAGATAAAGAATTCTCTATATTTTCACCTTCATAAGCAATAATATTTTGTCCCAAAGGCTTATTGAGCAATAATTTTTGAAAATCAACGATATCGAATAATTCAGGTAATATCCCGCGTCCACACTGCTCCGCGGCTTCTTTGATTATTATTTTCAACCTGTCTCGATTTTTTATTTCACGCCTTTCGCATCTTTGCGTAACCAAAGGAACAAAACCTCTAACTCCCAATTCCGTTCCCTTTTGCAAAACAAATTCAAATCTGGAAAGTTGTTTAGGTAACGCCTGATAAATATAAATTTCATTACTGATTTCATTGGAATTTTCTTTTTTTTCTACTATTTCCGCCTCCACTGAATTTTTTTCATATTTTATGATTTTGCACAAATATTCGAATCCGTTGTTATCAAGAAAAATTATTTTTTCATTATCTTTTATTCTCAAAACATTTCTTAGTTGATGAATTAAATTTTTATCAGTAATAAATATCTTTCGCTCTTCAATCCAATTTTTTTCAATAAAAAATCTTTGCATAAATTTGATTTATTTTTTCTTCTTCACAGCTGTTTTTTCTTTTACCTCGAGTTTATCTTCATTTAATTTTATTTTCACATTAATCATGCTTTTTTCCGCTGATTCTATTTTATGAACTATGGAAACATCATTTGAATTAAGTATCGCTGAATAAAAATTCATATAAGATTCAATTGAAGCTGTCATTAGATTCGCGATTTCAGGATTATTTTTTTTGACTTCTAAAGCTGCGTCTTCCAAAGATTTTTTTAGTTTGTTCAATGCTTCATCACGATTTGTATTTCCAATCGCCAATCCAAGATCAATTACATTTTTTAGGTCAACATAGATAGCATTTGTGAATTCTTCTTTGATAATAGATTCCTGTTTTTCTTTAAGTGTGTTTAAAATTTTAACGAAATTTTCATCTTTATGAATTTCATCTCGGATTATTAAACCTAAATACATCAATTTTTTTTCTTCAATTTTACCAAAATATACAATTGGTTCATAAATGTTTTGACTGTTGTTTTCATCTGAAATTTCGCTATCTTCCACTTTAACGGTTTCAGCTGAAAGTTTAAATAAATCATCATTTATTTTGTCCAGTTTTAATTTCCTGTTTTTTTCTGTCTGATCCTTATCTTTAGAAATTGCCGCGTTATGAGTAGCGATGGCACTTTCCAAATCTATGAAAACTTGCGACAAATCATCATGAGAGAGTAATAAATTCACAATAGGTTCGTCTTTTGCGTCATTCGGATTTGGAATAATAAATAAATTTAAATTTATATTTTCATTTCCGGCGAATGTACTCTTCATTAAATTGAATAAAGGTATATCCGATCCGGCGATGGAAATATATTTGTTAATACTTTCTTTATCAATAATGCCTAAAGCCAAAATCAGATTCTCAACATAATTGATTTGTTTGTCCAAATCATTTATCTCGCCAAAAAACAAAATATCCGAAAATTTATTTAGAGGAATAGATCCCTTTTTTGTGGAAGCGACAACATTTAAATCAGGAAACTTAGCGATAACATCAGGATTTTTATACATAGTTTGTACAAATTCCATTTCATCGCCATTAATTTTTCCAAATTCAGTTGAATATAAAGGTAAATTTTTAATATCTGATTCATTGATTTTATCTATAACAGTGCCGGCCATGGAAAATGGCAAAGGCGCTGATTTTACGGCATCTCCGATTGTCGCCAATAATCGGTTTACTGAAGCTTGAGAATTATCATAAGAAGCGAAAATTTCTTCGGAATCTAAAATTTCCTTTAATCTTTTTTGTATTTCTTCATTGTTTTCTTTGTCTGTTTTTAAAATATTTTTGATGCCCGCGCTCTTAAAAGCGCATAGTAAATAATCTCCGGTATATGCAAAGCTTGCTTCTCCCCACACCTTATTGATTTGCGCAATCGCATTTGCGTCTTTTATTATCGGACTTAAAAAATAATCAGCAAGATTTCCTTTTATATTATAAATAGTTGTGCCATTAACTTTTTCTGATGTTAATTTTAAATTACTGTTTTTTCCCAAAGATTTAACTAAGTTATTATAAAATTTTGAGAAATTATCATCGCTTTTTAATTCATTTATATGCACTATATTCAGATTATCAATAAGTTGCTTAACTGTATCTTCAGGATTTGCCGCGGTTTGCGCTTTTGTGATCAGATTAGTTAAATCAAGAGGACCCTCTTTTGGCGAAACCAAATAATTTACATTTTCCAAATCAGCAAGGATTTCTTCACTTTTAAATTTAGTGATTTCTAATTTTTTTAAAACTTCCGATAAATATTTGTTTTTCGCCTCTTTAAAAGTATTCGTATCTTTATCCCATGTTTTTACTACAGGCATTAAATATTTTTCTAAAATTTTATTTGCTTCTTCTGTTTCTCTAAGCTTGGTAAACGTACCGATATCATTGCTTAAATATGTGGAAATGTCTTTTTTGCTAAAAGTTTTCGAAAGCAAATCACAACCGGAAAAACTTAATATTACAGCCACAATTAAAACTAGCGAAACAAACTTTGTTAGATTTTTTTTCATTTTGAAAGTTAAAAAAGATAATCAATTAATATTTAACAAATTACATTTTCAGTGTCAAAAGATAAAAAAATATTATAGAATTAATAAAGGTTTTCCTAATTTCTCATTTTTTACCCGCATATGCCCGCACTGGCAATTATAATTCCAACTTATAATAGAAAAAAAATTCTTTTAAAGAATCTGAAATCAATTGAAAAACAACAAAAAATCAATTTCAGAGATTTTGAAGTCATAATTGTTGACGATGGTTCCACTGATCAGACGTATGAGTATTTAAAAGATAATAAATTTTCTTTTGATTTCCGGATATATAAAAAAACAAATGAAGGGCAGGGGATAGCCCGCAATTTTGCGCTGGAAAAAACAAAAGCTGATATTATTGCATTTATAGGGGATGATATTATCCTTGATTCGAATTTTATTTTTGAACACCTTTCAACACACAAAAAATATCCAAAAGAAAATCACGCGGTACTTGGTTTTATGGATTGGCATAAAGATGTAAAAAAAACAGAATTTATCAAATGGCTCACTAATGGCTCAAATATTCTCGGTAAATTCGGAGGCCATCAATTTGCTTATGAAAAATTGAAAAATAAAGAAACCGCCGACTATAATTTTTTTTATACATCTAATATCTCTTTAAAAAGAAAATTATTGGAAAAAGAAAAATTCGATCCCGATTTTTCATCTTATGGATGGGAAGATATTGAGTTGGGATATAGATTGTATAAAAAACATGATTTAACATTGCACTATAATAAAAATGCTATCGGTTATCATTTACATCAAATAAATGAAGAAAGTTTGCGCGACCGAATGTTCATGATTGGCAAGTCCTCACATATAATCCAAAAAAAACATCCCGAATTAAAAAAAGTGCCTGGCATATTTAAAAGAATTATTTTTTTCTTCCTCTCTAATCAAATAACCATTTTATTTTTAAAATTACTAAAAAAAATATTTCCAACTATTTTTACAAACCTATATTTCTACGCCTTGTCAAAAAGGTATTTTATGGAAGGAGTTGCCTCCGGATCATCCTTCAACTATAATCAGATTAAATTTTTAATATAAAACCAAATGAAGAAAATCTTTTCTTTTTCCCTCATTTTTATCTTATTGTTGGTTTCTTTAACCGGATGTTTTAAAAAAGAAAAAACAATAACATCAAAAAAACAAAAAGTTGAACTGACTTATTATAAATTATTTGATGATGAAACCGATCTTTTGCCGATTATCCGAGCATTTGAAAAAAAATATCCCTATGTAAAAATAAATTATCGCAAATTCACGAATGTTGATGAATATGAACAATTGATTATTAATGAAATGGCCGAAGGAGAAGGTCCGGATATTTTTGAAATCCATAATACATGGCTTCCGCGCCATATTAAAAAAATATACCCCGTACCTGAAGACCGGATAAATGTAACTCAATTCAAATCAACTTTTCTCGATGTCGCGGCCGATGATTTAATCGCTTATGATGAAACTGATAAAAAAGAAAAAGTTTACGCACTACCTTTATACATAGACACTCTCGCCCTTTATTATAATGATGAAGTTTATGAAGAAAAAGTGCCTTCACGCGGAAAACCTCCATTGATGTGGCAAGAATTATTGGACGATGTATTCAAAATAAAAGTTGAAGATAACAGTTACGAAAGATTTCAGGTGTCGGGCATAGCTATGGGTAGAACCGACAATATATTAAGAGGTGTTGATATTCTTGATTTATTGTTTATCCAATATAATGCGCCATTTTACAATAAAGATTTTACAAAATTCACATTTGCTCAAAATACAGGTGTCAGCGAAGTTGGAAAAATTAAAAATCCATCGGAAGAAGCATTAAACTTTTTCATTAGCTTTGCGCAAAATAATAGAAAAAATTACTCATGGAACAAATACATGGCAGGTACATCAACCCCGGAAAAAGAAATTGCCGCGTTTGCGAAAGGAAAAGTAGCCATGATAGCCGGATATTCATATTTGTATGATGATATAATGCGACAAATAACAGCTTTGGGTAATCAGGGAATTAAAGTTATAAACAAAGAGAAAGTTTTAACCGCTCCAATGCCGCAGGTTTATAAAGATCAACAAAAAGCCTACGCCAATTATTTCGCGGAAACAGTTTCCAGAACAACAAAACATCCGAGAGAAGCTTGGGGATTTTTAAGATTTTTGGTTTCCAAATCATCATTAACTGAGTACAATAAATTAACAAAAAGACCGTCAAGCCGTCGCGATCTCATTCAGGATCAAAAGAAAGATCCGATTTACGGAGTTTTCGCCACTCAGGTTGGTTATGCAAGAAGCATCCCAAAATATAGTGACAAAATTTATAAACAAATAATGGACAAAAGTGTGCAATCTGTGGTCGAAGGAAAAACAAATGTCAGTGATTCACTAAAACTTGCTGAAAATGAAATCAATAAATCAATACCTAAACAAGGATTATATTTTTTTCCGCCTAAGTAAATTAATGGTTTATCTGAAAGTGAAAACGCAATCAGAAACCTATTTTTCGTTAATTTTGAATTGCGGATTTATTTTTTTGGCATTTATATCGCCATTTCAAATAAAAAAAATTCTTTATCTCCCTGAAATTTATTTTTCCGGTAAATTTCCTGCGTTCGAAACGGTTTTTTTGCATATACAGGAGATATTAATAATAGTTTTATTAATACTATTTGCTTTTTTGTTATTAAAAAATTCAGAAAAAATTCAGCTCAACAATAAATACATATTTTTATTTTTTATTTTTTATTTTATTTTTGCGGAAATTTCACTTTTATTTGCCAAAGACAAAATCCTAACGATTCTCAACATTTGGCAGTTCTCGATTCTGATTTTATTATATTTCTTATTGATTCAGAAAGCGCATCTTCTCTCGATAATTCAAAATTCTCTGATTATAAGCTCATTTTTCCAAGGGTTTTTAGCTATTTTTCAATATATCGGTCAAAAAAGTTTAGGTTTGCATTTTCTGGGAGAGCCTCTGATCGCCGCGAATATTTCGAATGTAGCGAAAATAAATGTTGAAAATTCATTAAAAATCAGATCTTACGGAACTTTTGAACATCCGAATATTTTAGGATTTTTTCTCAGTTTTACAATATTCCTTAATATCCAGAAAATATTTTCAACAAAAAAGGACAACCAATATTTTTATTTCTATTTATGCGCTCTGATAATTCAAATAATTGCTTTATATCTAACATTTAGCAGACACATAATTTTTGCTTTAATGATTTCTTTGGCAATTGCTTTCGTCCCGATATGGCGAAAAAAAATTAAGTCAAAAATATACATGATATTAAGTATAATTTTTATTCCGCTAATTATATTTATTATTTTTTTTCCTCAATTCCAAGAGAGAATATTCAGTTTATATAATCAAGAAGCATTTAATGAAAGAATTGATCAAATTAAAACATCATTTAAAATAATTTCTGAAAATCCGATGGGGGTAGGATATCGAAATTATACAATACTATTGCCGAATTATATTAAAAATCAACCGATTAATCCTTGGGATCTTCAACCGGTTCACAATACATATTTGCTTCTCGCTGCGGAATTGGGAATTTTATTCATTTTAATATTAATATTGCTCATAGTTTTACATATTAATAACTATCTGAAACAGAAAAAAATATTTCAAAATTTGGATATTTATTATAAAACCCAAATTAAAAAAGCCCTGTTTGTGTCAATCTTAATTTTGTCTTTTTTTGATCATTATATAATTACTTCTTTTAATGCTCAGCTTATTTTAATTTTTATCTTGTTTTATTTATCTGAAAAAACAGAAACAGTAAAAAAAATCACATGATAGGTTTTTTTATTTACCGAGTATAGTCCCGATTATATCTTTTCGTCCATTCACAAATTCTTTAAAACTACTTGGATTTTTGCCCTCGAGCTGTACTTTTAAGGGAATAATAAATCCGATTGAACCGTAAACTGCATAATCATCATTAACTTTGGAAATCATCCCTTGAATGCCTTTTTCTTTGTCATCACCGAATTTCGCTGACAATATTTTTAGTCTTTTTCCATTATAGTAAGTAAAAGTCCCGGGTTCAGGATTAAAACCGCGTATAAAATCATATATACTCCGCGCGTTTTTTTGAAAATTTATCAAACCCGCATCTTTTTTAAATTTATAACAATAGCTGATATTTTGGCCAACTTGGGGCAAAGGCGCTAAAATATTTTCATCCAAACCAATAATTGAGTCGTCAAGTAAGCAAACCGATAAGTTAGCCAATCTCTCTGATAAAGTTTCATAAGTATCAGTATCTGAAATTTCTTCTCTCTTCATTAAAACAACATCTCCGGCATCCAAATCTTCAGACATTTCAATTATACTGACACCGGTAAATTTATCCCCATTTTTTATTGCGCTTTGAATTGGTGTCGCGCCCCTATATTTCGGCAATAAAGAAGGATGAATGTTTAAAGAACGATTTTTGGGAATTTTTAACACCTTTTTGCTTAAAATTTGACCATATGAACAAACCACCAAAAAATCCGGTCGAAGACCTTTTAAAAGATCATAAATGTTCTCAATTCTTTCCGGTTGTAAAACAGGAATTTTTTTTTCCATACCTAATATTTTGCAGGGATCTATAACTAATTCTTGTTTGTTTCGCCCCGCGTATTTGTCAGGAGCTGTTACAATGGCTTCAATGTTATATTTATTAAAATCAAGCAAAGGTCTATATATATTCGCCGCGAAATTGGAACACCCGACCAAAATCAATGAATTTCTTTTTTCCATAAAGTTACAATTGATAAAAAGGAAATAAACATTAAAAGAACGCCTCTAAATTACCCGAACCACTGTACTTTCCTATAGTTTAACGTTAACATAATACTAAGTATTGAAATATAATCAACCCATATGAAAAATCGGAAATTAATTTTAAACAGTATAATAAAAGATGAAGTAAGCAGAATCATTCAGGAAAAAATAGAGATAAAAGAATTCGGATTAATAACGGTTACAAGAGCGGTGACTGCAAAAAATTTGGACAGTTGTCGCGTTTATGTACGATCATTGATAAAACAGGAAAATCTATTAAATGTATTGAATAAAAGAATTTACCATATTCAAAAAGAGTTAAACCCCCGTCTTAGATTGCACAAAGTTCCGAAAATAATTTTTCAGCTGGATGAAAATCTGGAATATGTGGATAACATTGAAAAGATTTTGGAGAGAATATGATTATCTAATGATAATTTGAATTTTCCATTTGCTTTTTTCCAAAAATCCCATTATATTTTTGCACTAAATTCTCTAGCTAAAAAAGCAAATGGACCAAACTGAAAAACAAATGGAATTTCGAAAAGTAATAGCTCGTATAAATCAGGGTAAAAACATCCTCCTGATAGCTCACAAAAAACCTGATGGAGACGTGCTTGGTTCAGTTTGCGCCATGGATCATGTTTTAAAAAGAGTCAATAAAAAGCACCAAGCAGCGTGCGTTGATAAACCGCCGCATAATTTGGAATTTCTAAATTGCGCTGATAAATTTATCCATGAGTTCGATCATAATGACTACGATTTGGTGATAACATTGGATTGCGGAGCTGATTACATGACCGGATATAATGAAAAATATGCGGATTTATTTAAAGAAAACAAGCATAAAATTATAAATATCGACCATCATCCTTCAAACGAAAAATTTGGCGGAATAAATATTGTTGACTGGACCTCGGCTTCCACAACCATGATAATTTTGGAATTTCTTGAATTCGCGAAATTTAAAATTGATCCAATAATAGCAACATCGTTACTAACGGGGATTTACACGGATACCGGCTCTTTCATGCATTCGAATACAAATAGTAAAGTTTACAAAGCAGCCTCCAAATTATTAAGCTATGGAGCGCAATTAAGCATTATTGTCAAATATGCGTTTAAATCAATGCCGGTCAATACGCTTCAACTTTGGGGCAGAGTTTTGAATACATTAAAAATTAACAATGAAGGAATTGCCATGGGTGTGGCGACAAAACAAGATTTTGATGAAACCGGAACAAAATCCGAACATTTGACCGGTTTGATAGATTTATTGAATTCCATCCCCGATACCAAGTTCGCGGTTTTATTGAATGAAGATGAAAAGGGCAATGTAAAAGGCTCTTTCCGCACTCAAAGCGACAATATCAATTTATCCGACATAGCCTCGGTTTTTGGAGGCGGCGGCCACAAAAAAGCCGCGGGATTCTCAATCCCCGGACATTTGGAAAAAGAAGTAAGATGGAAGGTTGTGGAGGAACAATAGAGAGAGACGACAACTCTTTCCCGTTGAAAACCTTCATCATGATCCTACACTGTCTCAGTGAGTAATTACTTCCCGTTCTCTTTACTCCAACTAAAATTCCTGCTAAAATTTTTCAGATTTAAGAATTGAAAAATGCTCAAACGCTTCACACATCTTTTTTTGATTTTCGTTTTTGTAAATATCTTTTTAATATTTATCGGAATAATCGGTTTTGAAAAAATTTTAACATCTCCTCATTTTTATTCCGCAAAATTACAAAAATCATTATCTAAAATATTGATCCAAAATATAGATGCCCGAAATGAGAATCATTATTATTCGAAAAAAGATTCCGAAGAACTTATAAATAAAATAATTTCAGCGGATAATATAGAGAACAATATAAAAAGCATTGTAAAACAAATAGAAAAATCGCCGGTTGAAAAACATTTGCAAATTTCTTTATATACCGATGCGAATGAATTAAATCCGGTATTAAATAAAATCGCGAAAAAGATAATGGTTAAAATTCCGGAATGTTCGGATGAAAAATCATCTCAAAACAAAGAAGTAATATGTTTTCCTGTTAATCTGACGGAAAACGAAAAAACGGAATTGATTATTCAAGAACTACAAACTCAAATAATTTCCAAAATTCCCGGAAAAGTTCAAATCAATACACAAGAACAACCCTTGATTCAATTACGCGATTTATTACAAAGATTTTTAAATAATTCAAAAAATATTTATTTGATTCTATTTATAATCTTAAGTGCTCTTATATTTATTCAAGTAATATTGGAATTGGGAAATCCGAAAAAAATTCCAAACACCATAACTTTTACATTTTTCTATGCCGGTTTAACAAGTCTGTTAACATCATTCATAATATTTGTTGTTCCGAATTATCTGCCGAAAATCAATTCTCCTCTAGGCAGCGAAGAAAATAATATTATCAATATTTTTCTTTCAATTTTATATAATGATTATTTAATATTCGGTTCGATTTTGCTAATTTTTGCTTTTATTATATATTTGATTCAAGAATTAATAATATTTAGTGTCCATAAATATAAAAAACTAAAAAATGAACTATAATCCATCAAAATATTTATGGCCCGCTTCTATCGCTTCCATAATTTCATGGAGTGCTTTTGCTGTTGTAATAATAAAAGTTGATCCGTATGTTTCTAAAGACATTGCTTTGTTGTTATTTTTTCTAACACTTTTTTTTTCATTAACAACAACTCTCACAATTATCGGATTTTTATTACGGAAAAAATTCTACCACAATGAAATATTCCACCATCATTTAGGAATTAGTTTACGCCAAGCAATTTTACTTACGCTCTGCGCCATCGGATGCCTGGCATTTTTATTTTTAGGAGTTCTAACGTGGTGGGACGGCCTTTTACTGGTATTGATAATCACACTCATAGAATTTTATTTCAGCTCAGGAGAATAGGCTGGCTGAAATCAAAGAGGTTTCTGTGAATCTACTCTAGCACTCTAATATTCCAAATCGGCATCAATACAAACCATGCCTTTCCTTCAACGTTTTCGCGAGGTAAAAAGTTAGTGTCTCCATTTCTACAGCCGGAATTCAGAAAGCAATGCCTTGAATCATTGCTATATCGGCGATTATCACCCATAACAAAAAAATTATCCTCCGGAACCTTAAATAATTTTCCGCTTCTTAAATCAGGATTGGTTTTTCCTTGATTTAAGTCGTTTAAATAAGGTTCATCCAATTTAAAACTTTCATTTTTTCCCGCGGGTTTTATATAAACATCACCGTTTTTAAGCTCAACCGTATCTCCGGGAAGTCCAATGATTCTTTTAATAAAATGTTTCTCATTTTTATTTGGCGGAATAAAAACAACGATATCTCCTCTGTCAGGATCTCCGATTTTAAAATTGCCAAAATTCAAATAGCTGAACCTGTTCACAATAATATATTCTCCCTCGCCATCATGACATTTGCTGTTAATAAAATTCAAAGTGTCGCACATCGAAGTCCCATATACGATAAAAGGAGCTACCAGATAAGTTCTGATTATAAAAATCAAAAGAATTATTATTCCCAAATTAAAAAAAATATCTAAAACAAATAGAATTACAGTTTTAAAAGTTAAAGGTTTCTTTTTTTTCTGCTCATGAGCAACCTTATATTTATCCAAAACTTCCTGCTCTTTTAAAGTAGCGTTAACATTACTGGAAATTGAATTGTTCAATTGATAAACTTGATTATTTTCAGAAGTTGGAGTGCTTTTGTTTTGCTCATTTGGATTAGTATCACCAAATCCAAAGCTGATTTTATGATTATTTTGATTATTTTCCATATAAATTTAAAATTATGCTATAAAAATCTACTCTTATTGATAATAAAAAACAACATAAAAACCTAAAACGACTCATTGTTTTAAAAAAAAGAATTTGTTATATTAATAATAAATTAAATTAAAAACAGACCCCATGGTCCTGGCTAAAATTTTGTTTAAAACATATTTAGAGGAGAATGAAGAGCTAAAATATGTTGCCCACCGGCATTTATTTACAGAATGGCGGAATTTCGCTAAAACAATTATTGCCAGTCTGATTTTGCCGATAATATTTTATATTTTATTCCCATTCGCGCCATTTCTTTATCTTTGGATATTATGGTTTTCCATAGGCATAATAAGATTTATTTATAAATTGGCGGATTGGTATTTTGATGTATGGTTAATTACCGATTTATCCGTTATAGATGTCCAGTGGAATGGTATATTTGACAGATCTTCATCTCGAATGGAATACACAGGAATAAAAGGTTTAACCTATAACATAAAAGGATTTTGGGGTACGATTTTTGGTTATGGCGATACTACGCTGGAGCATGCGATCAATTCGAATAATTTTGTTTTGGAAAAGGCGGCTCATCCAAAAAAAATTGAAAGAATATTGCTTAATAATCAAAACGAATTTATCCATAGCCAAACAATGAGTGATCATGAGGCGTTAAAACAGATGCTGATAGAAATGCTTTTAAAAGATAAAGCGAAAAAAGAGAGTAATTAAAAATTATTAATTATCGATTATCCATGGACCTGATTTTTCTTTTTATCATTATCTTCATAATAGCCGATATATTATTTGCTTTTTTTATCATAAAAAAAAGAAAAAAAATATCCGCGAAAGATCTGAAATTCATTAAAAACAAATGGCAAAAAATAAAAAATATATTTGAAAATGATCCGAAATCAGCCATTTTAGAGGCCGATAAAGTTTTGGACTTAATTTTATTTAAAAAAGGTTATCAAGGTTCTACTGGAGAAAAACTGAAAAAAAGCGCTAAATTATTTTCAAATCTCAATGAAATTTGGCACGCTCATAAAACCCGAAATAAAATCGCTCATGAAATTGATTATTCAATATCTTCGGCGGAAAGCCAAAAAGTACTTAAAATATTTGAAAAAGCATTCAAAGATTTAGGAATAGAACTATGAAAAATGAATTAAGACAATCAATAATACGTATTTCCATAATCGGCCCCATTTCTAGCGGAAAAACATTTGCCGCGAAATTGATTCACAAGAATCTTGAAAATTCAGTCTATTTTAATTGTGATGATTTTGTAGATGAATTATACAAAAAGGATAATCAAGGATACAAAATAATCAATAAAAAATTTTCGGATAAATATCTGACCCGGAAAAAACAAATTGATAAAAAGAAATTAGCCCAAGACATTTTTTCAAAACCTGAAATCAAAAAACAAATGGAAGATTTAATCCATCCTTTAGTAATGGCTGAAATAAAAAAAATAATTAAAAATCATAAAAACAAAATTATTATAATCGAATCTTTACCGTCAATAATAAAGTTATTTAAACCAAGTTCAGTTATTGAGATCATATCTGATTTTTCAAATATTCAAAAAAGAAATAAAAAATTTGAACCAAAAATTCTTAAAAAAATTTATAATAGTTACAACTCACCTAAAATAACTAAAATTCAAATCCAAAATAATGAAACAAAAACAAAATTTAAAAATAAGGTTTTATACTGTTCCACTTTAAAAAAATAAAATTAAACCCCCATCTCTTCCCAAAATAAAAAATAAATTATATATTTAACTAGAACTCTTCCTAATCACAAATCACTAATTCCCAATATCTCAATGCCTACCTATATCCCCACCATCGGACTCGAAATACACGCTCAAATATCCACTAAAACCAAATTGTTTTGCTCTTGCGACAATGATTCTTTTGACAAAGAACCTAATATTAATACTTGTCCTGTTTGTATGGGATTCCCCGGAACATTACCTGTTTTAAATCAAGACGCTCTCAAAAAAGCCATCATGGCTTCTTTGGCATTGAATTGCAAAATAAACAATTTCTCTCGTTTTGACCGTAAAAATTATTTCTATCCTGATTTGCCGAGCGGATTTCAAATTTCACAGTATGAGCAGCCATTAGCCGAAAAAGGCAATTTGATTGTCAATGTGGAAAACGTGGAAAAAAATATTGGGATTACGCGATTACATATGGAAAATGATGCCGGCAAGCTAACGCACGTTCCGGGAGGAACTCTTTGCGATTATAATAGAAGCGGTACGCCGCTTATGGAAATCGTTTCTGAGCCGGACATAACTACCCCGAAAGAAGCAGTTTCATACGCCAGAGAAATTCAAAAAATTATACGAGCCGTTGATTCCTCGGATGCGGATATGGAAAAAGGGATGATGAGATTTGACATAAATGTATCTCTTAAAAAACCTGAAGATAAGCAATTGGGAGTGAAAGTTGAAGTGAAAAATTTAAATTCATTCAGATCATTGGAAAAAGCTTTAGAATACGAAATCTCCCGCCAAACAGAATCACTGAAAAAAGGAGAATCAATAATTCAGGAAACACGCGGTTTTGATGCTGAAAAAGAAATTACAGTATCACAAAGAGTAAAAGAACAAGCTCATGATTATCGCTATTTCCCGGAGCCTGACTTACCTCCAATGGAAATTGCAAAAAATGAAATTGAAGAAATGAAAAAAGCCCTTCCTGAGCTTCCGTCTGCTAAAAAAGATAGATATCAAAAAGAATATGATTTACAAGAACACTATATTGAAACACTGCTGGAAGATATAGATTTGGGAAAATTTTTTGAAGAACTTGTCGCATTAACGAATTTACCTCAACGATCAATAACATGGACCAATGACATAATTTTAAATCAATTAAAAAAAGAAAAAATTTCAATTAAAGAGGCAAAAATTAAAGCGCCGGAATTAGCGTATTTAATTAAAGCAATTGAAAACAATGAAATTTCCAATCTAAAAGCCAAAGAAGAAATTTTTCCGGAAATGTGGGAAACAGGAGAAACTCCTGAAATAATTATAGAAAAAAAAGGTTTAAAACAAGTGAATGACTTAAGTTCATTGGAACAAATTTGCAGTCAAATAATCGCGGAAAATCAAAAAGCAGTAGCAGACCTAAAAAACGGAAATGAACGAAGCTTAGGATTTTTGGTAGGGCAGGGAATGGCTAAATCTAAAGGACAAGCGAATCCAAAAATATTAAGTGAAATAATTAGAAAAAAAATAAATCAGTGATCACTAAAATAAATTAATCTAATCCACCATCTCATGATAACCACCGCCGTAGACATTCTATACCTCGCCCTTGCAATCTCCAGTATTCTAATCGCGATATTCCTCTGTGTGGCCTTAATATTCCTCACGCTTATATTAAAAGATGTTTCTGAAGTCACAAAAAAAGCCCGCGAAGTATCAGATAAAATAAATAGACTAATAATCGAACCCACTAAAATTATTAACGAAATCAGAAAAAAGTTCAAAATGGTACAAAAAATAGTCGAAGAAAAAAGGAAGAAATCTTGATACTTATTACGAATTACGAATTACGACCCATGGAAACCTCACCACCGCATTAAAAATCCTTCTAATTCTCCAAGGTTGTTTTACTAATCGATAAAGCCATTCCAATCCGAATTTTCTCATCCAATTAGGGGCTCTTTTTACAACACCGGCAATGTAATCAAAACTACCTCCTACTCCCATCGCGACTTTAATATTTTTCAATTCATGCAGATGCTCGGCAATCCACAATTCCTGCTTAGGAGCTCCAAATGCCACAAATAGAATTTCTGCTTTTGAAATCTCAATTTTCTTTTTAATTAAAGGAAATGTTTGATAACTGACATCTCCGGAAAAACACCCAACAAATTCACATTTATAATTTAAATTTTGCATTTTCTTTATTGCTTCTTCCGCCACACCATCTATTGCTCCAAGCAAAAAAACTTTTCTCGGTATTCTTTTGCAAATTTCTTTCATAAAATCTACACCCGTAATTCTATTCGCAAAAGTTAAAAATTTAAATTTAAACAATTTATAAAATATAAACTTTAAAGTCCTAAAAAGAATTATAAAAATATTTAAAATTTTTACCTTGCTTAAATTTTTACATACATAAGCCGCCCAAACCAGTCCTGCCCCATCAATGATTTTCAAATCAGCATTATTTAAAATATTTTTAAAAACAATATCTTTTTGCGCCGCCAACAAAATTTCCGGGTTCGGAGTTACACTATAATGTTGCTTTTCCAAATTACAAAAGTCTTCTATTTTCCTCAAAGCTTCCTCCGTTCCAATATTATCCAAGTTAACTCCCAAAATATTTATCTTATCAATTTTCATTTTACTAATTACAAATTACTAATTACTATTTTCATACACTCCCCACCAATTAAATGCTTCCTTTAATCCCCCTCTTTCGCCCCTTTTCGTTCCAAAAACCTCTAATCGTTTTAACCCATTCCCTTCAATTAAATCACTAAATTCCGCCGCATGAAAAGCATAATAATATCTTAAAGATTTCTTTTCCTTTCCCCAATAAAAAAACAAATCCTTTTTTGATTTGTTGCCAAAAGTTAAAATACTGTTTAAAGCCGCTTTTTTACGTATTTTATCAAATTTAGGTTGATACATATTCCAAGTAGAAATAATCGCAATTCCCTTGTTTTTCAAAACTCTTTTTATTTCAGAAATAGCTTTTTTTCGATATTCAACTGAAGGAATATGGTGAAGTACGGCAATACAAAAAATAATATCAAAACTTGAATCTCTAAAAGGCAATTTCAGAATATTTCCTTGAACAAAATTCTTATTTGAAAAATTTTTTTTAGCCTCTTCGATTAACTTTTTTGATTGATCCAATCCCGTATAATCAATTGAATAATTTTTTAAAAATTCGACCAATCGTCCATTGCCACATCCAACATCAAGTACTTTCGCGCCTTTTTTAAAATATTTTTCAAAAAATTTAAACTCCGGCCAAATATGTTTTCTGGTTTCAGAAAACTCTTGTCCAATCTCTTCGTAATTTTGATTAACAATACCTAAAATTTTATCCGCAGTTCGTTTTAACATAGCAAAATTATAAATCCCCATTATTTAAGCATAAAACCAAGAATATGTCATTGAAAATCATAATCGATATACGCATTAAAATCTTTTGCTAATATAGTCAAAAAACATTATAATATAATAATAAAACCAAAACAAAAAAAATGCATTTTTATAATCAAAATTTTAAAAATACCTTTATCTACTTTGTAGATCCCTCTAAAATCGGATCTACAGGTTCTATCCCCGAACGATTGCGAGAAAAACCTCGTGAAAGCATTGAAAGACCCGATTACTCCGACATAGGAAGAGAATTCAATCAGGAAATCAGTAAAGAAAAGTTTCAGGGAAAAAGAACAGAGGTTTTTGAATTTAAAAAAGGGGAAAGAAGAGATGTAGCTTTAGATCAAAAAGCAACCCAAATTCAGGAAAATATTGAACAGCAAAAATTAGACGAAGAAACCCCTCGTTCCATTGAAGCTTGGGATTATAACCGTCCATTAAATTATCCGGAACAAATTACATTACAAACAGTTTTAACTTCATTAATAACAAAAGCCCAAGAAAAGAAATTAATTGATGAAGAAATAAAAAGCCCGTTCGAACTAAGTTTAAAATTAGGATCACATTTAAATTATTTCAATGCTTCAGAAAGAAGTTTAATCAGAAAATTTGGAGGTCTGCTTGAGCATAGAGACAGTTTTTTGGATAGACAGTTACGAATGCTTTGGCCCCAAATAAAACAAGATGTTGATAAAAGCACAAAAGAAGTGGAAAAAATAAAAAGCGATCCAATAAAATATTTTAATGGATTGGGAGGAATGGCAAAAGCAGCCATCGCCATAGTTGGAGCTTATGCCGCCTATAAATTAGTATTAAAACCCGTATTTAACTTTTTAACTGAGAAAAACAGTGAAAATAAACCGGAAAAAAAAGGCGGAATTATCGGAAAATTGGCATTGATTTTAATCCCTCTATTGGCATTTGGCGGTTTATTTAAAGGCAAAGAGTTAATAGATTGGTTCAAAGAAAAATTAAACTACGACTTCAGCCTCGATAATATTAAAAATTTCTTTGAAAATTTAATAAAAAATCCTTGGGAAGCAATAACAAGTTTTTTTAGCAAAGACAAGAACAAAGAAAAAGAAAAACCCGATGAAGAATATAATAAATTGCACGAATCAACAATCAAAGAAATCGAAAAAGTAACAGGCAAAAAAATTAAACCGGAAACCATAAAACAAATGGGAAAAGAAAAATTTACTGATTTTTATCAGGAAAATATATTTGAAAAATTTATAGATGATAAAATTCAGGAATGGGGCATTTTTTCTACGTACATTCCCATTGATGCATTTAAAACCGGATTTATTGAAGATTCCCGCTCAATACGATCATATCTGAAAACACATGAAGAAGAAATCAACAAATTACGTCAAGCAGGAAAAATCACCGACGATACAAAAGTAAATCAAGTTTTGGAAATGATTTTAAATCCTGATGAAAGTTATAGCGAAAGTTCAACACAGGAAGAAATTCAGGAAAAACAAGAAAGGGAAACTTATATTACTTCGCTTAATTCGCCTGAGAAAAAAACATTAGCGCGAGAATTCGAAAAAAACTTATTATATCTTCCTTCAGACAAATTGATTCAATCATTTCTGGAAAAAGGAGAAAAATCTCAAAAAATTAATATTGATTTATTGAAAAAACTGTTTGCGGAAAAGCAAACTTTAATGGCTGAATATTGCGAATTATTACAATCAAACGCTCCGATTGAGGAAATTAAAGAGAAAATAGCCCAAATTCACGAAACATATTTGGATATAAATGAAGAATTAAAAGCTCTTTATCAGGAAATAATGATAATTAAAAACGATGAAACATTATTAAAATTGCTTCTTTTACAACATGACAAAATATTAAAAGCTCTAAAAACTTATTTAACAGCCCCGGCCATATACAAAGAATACCGCAGCTTCCGCAGATCAAAAAAAATAAGAGAAGCAGCTCAATTCATAAGTGAAAAAACAAAAACTCCAAAAGAATTAATGGATCAAAAAATCTCACAATCAAATACCCGCGTAAGTGAAATTGACACTGAAATAACGCAAAAACAAACCGCTCAAGCAATCACGATTGATGAATCAGAAAGAAAAAAATTAAAATATGAAATTGAAAACCTGAACGATCAAAAAAAATATCATCAATTTATAAAAGATTTAAACGAACAAAAAAAGTTGCTATTGGATAAAGAACAATTACTAAAAACAACATCAGTTCCGGCTGATCGAACAAGAATTGAAGGAGAAATAAAAACTTTAAAGGCGCAAATCGATGATGTAAATATAAAAAAACTGGACATAGAAGGAAGAGTTTTAAATATTGAAGCTAGAAATCTTAGAACAACATTAGAAAGTGATTTTGGATTGGCAGGTGAATCAAATAAAGTCATAAAATCAAAACATTTTGAAAAAATAGATAATGTTGGTAAAAAATTCCTAGAATATAGAAGCTCATTAGAAGAAATCATACACAAGAAAGCCACTTTACTTGAGGAAGAATTAATAAAAATGGATAAAGGTTTGGCTCATGACCCAACGTTAATTGACAAACTTAAAAACGAAATAAATGATATAACAAAAAAACAAACCAATATGGAAAAGAATCTGTTTATAGGTATTGATGGATTCTTAAACCGCTCATGGCAAAAAATACAGGAAGCTCTTCATTTAAATAAAATTACAGGACCGCAATCAAAACAGGAAATCCAAAAATTAAGAGAATACGTCTTAAAAGTCTATGAAAATCAAAGAATAGCTAAAAGACAAACATTAACAGGAAAAATTGCTCAAGGAATTCTTGACAATAAATTATTTAAAATCGGAGGAAAAAAAGCAAAAGCAATATTTTTAACCACTCAACTCACAATAGGCACAACAATGAATACCAAAGAAACCGAAGGCGGAAAAAAAGTGGGTATTGCTCAAGCTGCGACTCAAACAATAGCTGATTTAGCACCGGTTACCGGTACTCTATCTGATTTATATTCAGCTGCTTCAGGAAAAGAATATTTTACAGGAAAAAGTTTGGAATTTGGCGATAGAATGTGGCGTTTAGGCTTTGGATTAGCCGGAATTCCATGTGATATCGCATCATTAGCCGGAATCGGTTTATTTGGCAGAACAGCTTTAGGTTCATTAAAAGCAGCAAGACTGGCAGGGAAGGGGATAGATATGGCCAGAGCAGCTGATATATTAAAAGATTCAAGTAAAACAACCAAAGAATTAATCGAAGGCAATAAAACTTTAAAAACAATCACAAAAGTAGGGGATATAAACAGAAAAATAATAATAGGAACTAGCTTAGCAACAATAGGAGTAGGATTGACAATCACGGCAGCGGATTATGTCTACAGCAAAGGAATGCAGATGGTTATGGGAGATAGCATTGAGGAATTAGTATACGAAGCAGTATAAAATTCACTTTAATATACGTTCTTTTAAAATTTTGTTTTTTGTTAAAGTAAGCATTCTAAAGCCAATTTTCTGTCATCCAAAAAGAGTAGCGCATTGGAATGACAGTTTTCTTCCTTTTTAAAAAAAGCTCAACAAGAGCCTAAAAATAAAAGAAACTTTCATACCCGCACAATATATCTTGTACGGGTATGAATAATAATAAAGATATCATATGCAAATGAGCGTTAAGGCTAATTCTCTTCGTCTAGCCATTGAAGAACTTTTTTAATGTCATCTTCAATAATACTTCCGCCTTGTTCTATAGCCATTTTTCCTTCCTCTGGGTCATCAATTTCTTTTATAATATCTGAGTCATTATCAAAAAAGCGTTTTATTGTTTTTCAGTTGCTGACATAAAGCTGTCAAAAGATTTTTAGCTATTCTCCCCTATCACAAAACAAAATTTTTCGCGACTTCTATTGTTCAAAATTATATACCTTTTACGAATTACAAATTACGGATTACGGATTACGGATTACGATTTTTCACGGACAAATACTCACATTATAATCATTTATAAACTCATTTAACTTACCTTTCAAACTCACATATTTGTCAAGTGTCGGATCTTGCGAAATTATTTTAATAGCTTCATTTCTGGCTCGTTTAATTAATTCAAAATCACTTAATGATGCCATTTTTAAATCCGGAATTCCGCTTTGATTAATTCCATAAATTTCACCCGGACCTCTTTGTTCCAAATCTATTTCCGCCAGCTTGAAACCACTATGATTTTCTTCCAAAGCTTTAAGGCGTTTTAGGCTTTCTATAGAGGAATTAGTAGGGAACAGAAAACAATATGACTGATGCTCTCCCCTGCCGACTCTCCCCCGAAACTGATGAAGTTGAGAGAGACCGAATCGCTCAGCACCTTCAATCATCATAATTGTCGCATTCGGTACATCAATTCCAACTTCCACCACAGAAGTGGATACTAAAACTTCAATTTTTTTCTCTTTAAAATCATTCATTGCTTTATCTTTTTCATCAGCCTTTAATTTTCCGTGAACCAATCCGACTTTTAAATTTTGGAAAATTTCCCGGGATAATTTTTCATATTCTTGAGTAGCGCTTTTTACCTCCAAATAATCGGATTCATCAACCAAAGGACAAATAACAAAAACCTGTCTGCCTTTTTTTACCTGATCTTCTATCCAAAAATACGCATCCCGCCTTTTATGCTCCGGCACAATTCGCGTAATAATGTTTTTTCTGCCTTTTGGCATCTCATCAATAATGGAAATATCCTGATCACCGTACAAAGTAAGAGCTAATGTTCGCGGAATAGGTGTTGCCGTCATATTTAATAAATGCGGAGTTCCATGACTTTTTAAAATATCTCTTTGTTTCACTCCAAATCTATGTTGCTCATCAATTACCGCCAATCCCAAATTTTTAAAATGCACATATTCCTGAATCAAAGCATGAGTGCCGATAATTATATCTATTTGCCCATTTTTAATTTTTTCCGCAATATTTTTTTTATTCTTTTCACTCAAAGAACCTACTAATAAATCCATTTTAACATCGAAAAATCCAAAAATTTCAGTCAAAGAATTAAAATGCTGCTTAGCTAAAATTTCTGTGGGTGCCATAATCGCGGTTTGTAAACCATTTTTATAAACCGCATAAGCCGCAGCGGCAGCAACAGCGGTTTTTCCACTTCCCACATCACCTTGTAAAAGACGCAACATTGGATACTTTTTTTGCAGATCTATGAAAACTTCATCAATAACTTTTTGCTGAGCATTGGTTAAAGTGAACGGAAGTTTATTTTTAAATTCATTTAAAAAATCTTCAGAAATGCTAATATTTAATTCATTCTCAGAATAATTTTTCATCCATTGCCAACGCTTTTGCAAAGCGATTAACTGAATCAAAAAGAGCTCGTCAAAAGCCAAACGTTCGCGGGATTTAATAATCAGATCTTTGGAACTCGGAAAATGTATACTCTTAATTGCTTTTTTAAAATTTATAAGTTTTTGACGTTCTAAAATTTCTTCCGGCATATATTCCTCCAGAAAATCCAAATAGCTTTTTGTTAAAGCAATTTTTTCCCGCACCCATTTTGAAGTTATAGGCGGACTTTCATGATAAATAGGCACAATTCTGGCAGTATGAATCAAATTTTCTTTTACTTTTTCAAAATCAGGATTTTTTAAAGTAATACGATTAAAATCAAAACTAGCTTTTCCTGACAATATAATTTCTTCATTAGGATTTAAAACTTCCAAAATATAAGGTTGATTGAACCAAATAACTTCCACGGAACCGGTATTATCGCTAAAAATACCTGAAATAAGCAGTTTTCCTGTTCTCGCCCTTCTTTTTGATAAATTAGTAACCTTTCCTTTTAAAACATTTTTACAATCCGTTCGAATTTCCGAAACTTTTGAAAATTGTGATAAATCTTCATAAGCTCTGGGAAAATAAAAAAACAAGTCTTTTAAAGTCTTAATCCCCAAATCTTCAAGTTTTTCCTGATGCCTTTTAGTGGTTCGAATCGCTCGATGTATTCTTTCCGTCAACATAAATACTTCTTAAAATAAACAAAAAAGCGTACTCAATATACGCCTTTTACTTAAAATTTCAATTAACTATTTAATCATTATCTTTATTTTCACTGAATCCTTTGGTAGCACATATTCTTTTTGCTTCAAAAAAGCTAATTATATCTGCGTGATTATGTCCAAAGCCTAAATATCTCTGTAGAATTTTCCCGAATATACCCGGGGTTATATTTTTTAATGCCTCTTTTATTTGTAAACGGCATTCTCCTAATTTATCAGGACAACCATTACATCTACATTCAACTCTGCCAAAAACAGGTGAATGCATGCCTACTAAATTTTCATTAGTAATTGAATCATATAGAGGAGGTTGATTTAAGCGATTAGAACTCTGCTCAGGTACTTCATACAACTGCCTACCGGAGTTCCCCCCAATCTCAACAGGTTCTAATTCTTTAAATTCTTCAGTTTGTGTTAAATCATTAAATTCTTCTGTCATAATTTTTTGTTAATTAAATATCAGGAAGAATATAATAAATTTGTTTCCCAAATAATCAAGAGAAATTTTCGTAACCACTCACTGAGGTAATATGTCATCCAGAACTTCATTTATGTCATCCCGAACGAAGAGAGGGATCTTTGGAATCAAAATTTATTCCTTATCCTGTATCAA
>LBOO01000005.1 GCA_000989565.1 Candidatus Peregrinibacteria bacterium GW2011_GWA2_33_10
TTCACCCAACTAGCTGTAATTTTCTTTAAATCCTCTTTTTTGATATCTCCCCTTATCCCCCATGCTTGTTTTACACATTCCAAAAATAATTCATCCTCCTCCATCACTCTCTCTATCGGAAATGGTTCCTGAATTATAACTTTTCCATTAAGTTCTACCTTTTTCCCCTTCCTCTTCTTTTTCTCTCCCCCGTCCCTTCCAATATCACACTCCTCCCCCACCCCCTCAATCACCTTACCTCCTATATTTTCACTCACCTTTCCTAAATCCTCATGAACTCCTGCATCAACTTCTCGCGAAACATCCTCTTTAGTTTCTTGAGGTGATAATATTAATTCATCTTGTAAATAATCAGTTGGATTCATATAATTTTATTATTTTTGTAAATCTTTATCTAATAATCTACTCACAAAATAAATCTGGTCATTATTAACTGATAGTCCATTAAATTCCTCACCTTCACTCGGGATCCCCAATGCTTCCGCTATTTTGTTTATTCCCTTGATATCGCCGTCAACACCTTCGATAGGAACTACGCCCTCTATCCAAACACATCCATCATTTGTAGTAACATTTAATAAACGACCTCTCCCCCAAGGAGTATACAATTTACCCGCAGGAACTAAAGTTTCTCCACTTTGCTTAGCTATTTTTTCGTAAGTTTTTTTCATTTTAATCTCAGAAACACCTTCTTCCTTTTTAGTAGCATGCCAAGGAATCGCATTTTTTACTTTAAGAACTACTTTTTCCCCTTTAATCTCACTTACAATGCAAATTCCATCTCTTTTCATTTTTTCAGCAATTTCTACTGCCGGACCATCAAAATAATCCTCTCCTATTTTTTCTCTATTATCAGACACTTTTTCTTCTGCCTTTATCAATTCTCGCATCAATAAATCAACTGCAAGTTGGTAACTCCCGGTAGCAACCCCGATTTCCAAACAACCTTGTGTTTGACCTAACCTCGCTAGAATACTATCAAGCAATGCCCTAAATTGATTAACTTCTGAAGGATCAACAATTTCAGAAATACCATCTGAAAATTTTTTGAATTCATCTTTCATAAAATGAAAATTAATAAAATAATAAAAAACGAACTAGAATTAAAACATAAAAAAAAACACAAGTCAATAAAATAAAAAACACAGAACAAAAAATAAAATTAAGCTCTAAAAATAACGTATCCTGCAATGCTGTATAAATTTATCCACTAAAAATTAATTCAAAACTTACTTTTCAAATACCCCCACATTCTTTTAAAAATCCCCTTATTTTCCGGAACTCGTGAATTTAAATCAGAATCTTTTCTCATTTCCGTTTTTTTCGTAACCATATTTCCCATCTCTCTTCCAATTCCGGTCTTCAAATTGTTAAATTTTGATTGCCATAATTTTTTATTTTTATAATCGGGAATCTGGTCTAAATAATCCATTCTATTCTGCAGCGTATCAATTTGCTGATTTAAGATTTCCATCCTCTGAAAATTTTTTAAATCTTTTCTATTAATTAAATTGATAGCTCTTCCCAAAATTTCCCGATTTTTATTTTCAATACTCAAATTGTCAGGATAGGAAGGTTTGTAATCCATTTCCTGAAATATCTGATTATATTTATCCTGAAACCTCTTTACGGAAACTTCTTTCACATGATCTCGTTTTAAAGAGCTCTCCTGAAACCGGACATATTCGTTTGCACAAAAATCATGTAATTTCTCCTCTCTAACCTCAACTTGTCTAGGGATATTAACCATAAATTATAATTTTCATTTCTCCTGTTCTAATCCAAAAGCTATCCTAAAGTCAATAAAAAATATTTATTAAAATCTATTTACTTAATTCCTTAATTTCTTCCTCGCTCAACGCATAATCAAAAATCTTCACATCATCGATTTTTCCGATATAGCCAAAACCTCCATTGTAATATCCACCGATTGTTACAGCATCATTTGTTTTTTTAATCTTGCCTTGCTTGGCAATTGACTGAACCAAATTTCCATTTACATAGGCTTTCAAATATTCACCGTCATAAGTAAATGCCACATCATTCCATTCCCCCGGATTAATAGCTAAAAATTTATTATAAACAGTTCTAACGCCGTCTTCAGTGATTACTCCGAATCTAAAAGCCCTCCTTAATGGATTTGCGTTAACAGCCAATTCAAAATTCAACTTTTTTGTCACTACAAGCTGATAACGATGATCTTCTATTTTATCCGGATTTATTCTGGCAAAAACAGTTATATAATCAGAATTTAAAGATTCATTTGAATCAACAATCAATAATTTATAAATATTATTAAAATAAACTCCCAAACTTTTTAAAGTTATAATACCGGATAAAGGACAAAAATCCGCGTTCGGATAACATTTTGGATTGTTTTTTGATTCCGAAATATCAAAAAAATTCTGTAAACCTTCTTTTTCATCAAAATTCAAATCCAATATCTTTTTACCCAATTGCAAAGGTGCCTTCACTAAAAACTGCGCGCTTTGGCTAATCTCATGAATACCATTTGAAGCTTTAAAAATAATTTCAAAAGTTTGATCAATTTGAGAAACCGCCGGAGTCCAAAAGAACTCGCCTGTTTCCTCATTAAAACTTGCATCTGAAGGGATATTTTCAATAAAATAATTAATCTGATTTCCGTAATTATCAGAAGCCTCAACTTTAAAAGCAAAAGAATTTCCGGCAATAATTTCCTGATCCGCGATATGAGTAATCCATTCAGGCTTAGCAAAATTTTCAGGATAAAAAGCTTTTAAATTTAAAGCAGGATCTCCGAAATAAGTAAAATTCGTAGTTTTTAAATAATTACCTTTATTACTATCCGGAGGTATGTTTTTTCTGATTTTTTGAATAACTTCTCCCAAATATTTATCCTTTTCTTCAAAAATAAATTTATATAAAAATTTTTCAATCTGCTCGGCATCCGGACTAATGGCAAGCCCCGGGAAGCCAATTGATGCCACTGAACCATTTTCAACATTCAAAAATTTTTCCGCGATACTGGAAATAATTCCACTCGAATTAACCGTATTATACAAACCTCCAAAACAATTCAATGAAAGCAAAATCGGATATTGCGTATTTTTCAAAGAATAAACATGATTATTGTCAAGATAGGCGGCTTTATAAAAAATCCCGTTCCATGAATCAATATGTCCATGCCCGATATAATTGACTATCATTTGTCCTAAATTCATTTTTTCAATAAAATCCGCTCTCGCCGCGCTAATGGAATTTTCAAACATTTCAGGCGAATTTTTAAAATAACCGTAACTTTCAGGTAAATAAGCTTTAATTGTAGGTTCAAGTAAGTCTACGTAAGGACTTTGCGCACTAAGATTAAACACATTCTTTTTAACAACATCGGCATAAAAATCACTCTCAAAAACAAAAATTTTCTCAACGATATTATGTAATTCATCTTTATTTATTACAGGAAACCTGCCTGTAATGATTTCTCCGGTTGTATTTTTATTTTCAACTACAAAATCAGAAAACAATTCATCATCAGGAAGCTCATATTCCGTATCATTTTGAAAATCCTTCACAGGAAAATAATCATAAATTGTTGGAATATAATCTTTAATTTCAGTTTTCAAATGATTTTTCGGATCAAAAGTCGTATTACCGATCAAAAGCAAATATTTCGGTTTAATTTGCCAATTATAATAAGCATCCGACAAAAAACTTTTTATGGCTTGCGGATCTTTAATCCCGAAATTGTACTTGTTGTATATTTCCGTAACAGTATAAACATTTACAACAAAATTATCATTAAACTCCCTATATTCTTTTAATCGTAAAATATCGGAACCGGATTTTAAAGATTTATCTTCTGTGAACTCCATCAAATCAGGATGAGAAATAATAATATAATCCGCTCCCAAAGGATTATTATAAAAATTATTCTGTTCTATTAAGGAAATATTATCAGGAATCAGATAATTATCTTCAAAAATCAAATGATATTTCCGGTCATTCATATTATCAGAAGCGAACAACAAACCATCCTCCACAATCTTCACATCAGCTTCGTCTATTTTTGTTATTTCCGTATTCGAAGTTACTTGAAAAATATCAAAATTCTGCCTTAAACCGGATATAATCTTAAATCCGGCCTCATTTAAAGCATTAAATGTAAAATATTTCTGACCGGAATCTAAAATAATATTGCGTGGATAATATAAATCAAAATTATCAAGGTATAATGTATTACCGGAATTTTCTAACTTGATCTCTAAACTGTTTTGCGCTTTCAAAAGTTCAGTATTAAAATTAATCTCCAAAAATTGATTATTATAAATCTGATTTTCCAAAACATTCTCTTTTATTATCCGGCCATTTAAGTAAACATCAAAATAAGCACTCACTTTATTAGTATCAAATCGTATCGTTTTTAAAATAATTTTAGAATTCGGATTGGAATAATCCATATTTTTTAAAACGAAATCAAATTTAAAATTCTTTGGATAACTGAAAGATGACCAGAAAAAATGATCTCTTCCAATTCCATTTTTCAAATTGAAATTATAAAATTTATTTTCCTCAAAATGCGTTTTTTCTAAATATGAATTTGAAAACAAAGTTGGAGACATCAAACTCAAATCTGCTTTATTAATTATCGCGTTTCCAATATCGCCGCTATTAATTTGTTCCAAAAAATAAACATTTTGAGAAGTATTCAAAGAACTGATCTTCTCAGCATAAAAAACCAATGCGTTATTATCTATTGAAAAAGGGACCTCTTGTCCCTTATTGGACAATTTTACATTTAAAACATCTGTCCTAAAACCTTTAGCCACCAATTCCTCAAAAGTAATTTTATGAAACCCTTCTTTGGAAGTTGAAATTTTTAACAGCGGATTCGCTGATTCAGCTGTCGCGAAATTAACGGACAAATCAGAAAAAAAATTTATTGTAAGAGCTAAAATTACAAATAAAATTAATATTTTCTTTGACATATTTATTTTTTATTAAAAAATTTAAAACTAAAACAGTTTATTCAGAATTAAACTACTATTCAAGAGAAAAATTTCAAAAAAATTTCTTTAAAACCCAAAAACTTTTCTAACTTGCTTTTTTAGTAAAAATATATTAATATTTCCACTCGATCTTTAAATGATTTTAAGCATCTACAGCAAATAATGAGTTTGAAGATGATATAATTTCTTAAAAAAATACATGATCAAATTTGAAAACAGTGGTTTAAAACCCGAAATTCTTTCAGCGTTAAAAGAATTAAATTTTATTGAGCCAACGCCGATCCAGAAAAAAACAATTCCGCATTTGTTGACTTCCAAACAAAATTTAATTGCCTCCGCTCAAACAGGAACCGGAAAAACAGCGGCTTTTTCATTGCCTATAATTCAACAAATCGATGTTAATGACAGAAACACGCAAGCAATGATACTTTGTCCAACCCGAGAATTATGTTTACAAATAACTAAAGATATCCACAATTTCAGTAAACACCTCGCAAAAATTGATACAGTGGCGATTTACGGCGGAGACAGCATTGATAAACAAATCAATTTACTGAAAAAAGGAGCGCAAATAGTAGTTGGAACTCCGGGCCGTGTCAATGACCTAATGGATAGAAAAAAGCTCAATATATCCGCAATAAAATGGCTTGTACTTGATGAAGCTGATGAAATTTTAGATATGGGATTTAAAGATGATCTGGATGCCATATTGGAAAGAACTCCTGACAGCAAACAAACTCTGCTTTTTTCAGCCACAATGCAGAAAGGAATAATGGAAATCGCCCGCAAACACATAAAAGACGCGCACCGAATAAGCATGGGTGATCAAAATATTAGCGCTGAGAATATTACCCATGAATTTTATATTACACATGCTAAAGACCGCTTCGACGCATTAGTACGAATCTTGGATTCCAATCCTGATATTTATGGCATATTGTTTTGCCGCACTCGCCAAGAAACTCAAGAAGTGGCCGACAAATTAAAACAATTTAAATACAATGCTGAAGCCCTTCACGGAGATGTTTCACAAAACATGCGCACTCAAATCATGAGTCATTTCAAAAGAAAAAATATTAAACTTCTGGTTGCCACAGATGTTGCTGCCCGTGGAATCGACGTGAACAATTTAAGCCATGTAATAAATTTCAGCTTACCCGACAGCCCTCGAACTTACATCCATAGAAGCGGAAGAACAGGAAGAGCAAGCCAAAGCGGAATTTCGATTTCCATTCTGAACATGAAAGAAATGAGAAAAATCCAACTGATTGAAAAAATCGTCGGCAAAAGATTTACTCAGAAAAAAATTCCGTTGGGAACTGAAATATGCGAAAAACAATTATATAATTTCGTTGATAAAATAAAAAATATTGACCTGAACGAAACTCAAATAACGCAATATTTACCGCCAATCATGGAAAAACTGAAAGACATGACTCGTGAAGAAGTCATCAAACGATTTATATCAATTGAACTCCACCAAATATTAAGCCATTATAAAAATTCAGCGGATTTGAACAGCAATATTCACGATCACGAAAAAGAAATCGGTTATAATAAAGGAAAAAGCAAAAGAGATAATAGAGGTGTTTCTTTCGCTGCTTTTACGATTAACTTGGGAAAAAAACACAGATTTAACCATAAACTTTTTTTCGAACTGATCACGATGCATCCAAGACTCCGCAAAGTGCGTATAGGAGACATTAGAATCGGAGAAAACAGTACGTATTTTGAAATCGACGAAAGTTATGACAGAGAAACAATGAAATGCATGAACAATATGAGATTTAAAGGCACAGAAATCATCACAAATCCGGCAAGACAGTAAAATCATTCAAAACCGAGAAGTATAAAATTTTACACATCCAAAACATTATACACAACCATTGACACAAGGGTTAAAACAAGACTGAAAACAACCGCCCACCAAAAATTTTTGACTTCAAAACCGGAAACCAGTCTATCAGCCAACATAACTAAAAGTGCATTTAGTACAATCGTAAAAAGACCTAAAGTTAAAACGTTAATCGGCAAAGTCAAAAAAAGCAAAACCGGTTTTACAAAAGTATTGATTAAAGCCAAAACCAAAGCTCCAATTATCGCAGCTGACATATTTTTAACCTGAATACCGGGTAAAAGTCGCGCGGTAATTAAAATTGTAATTAAAACAGCTAAAGATTTTATTAAAAAATTCATAATCTTAGATTAAGAAATAATTTATGATTATAGAAAAAAAAACAAATATATGCAAATATTTAAATGTTTTTATGGTATAATTATAATCTAAGAATAAATTTTTTAGACTTTAGATGGCCAATCAACAAAACACATCATCAGCTCCAAGCACACAAAATGAGGACATTCAAACTCCTACCACTCTTAATAATCCCGAATTAAAAAAATATGAAAATATTCCCGCTTTAATAAAATCCGTGGAAAAACATAAAATTCCGGATAATTATAAAAAATTTCTTAACAATTTTAAAGGTGATGAAGATCAATACAAAGAATATTTAAGAAAATACCTGGCAAAAGAACTGAAAATAAACAATCGCGATTTAAATATTAGCCCTACTTTAAGGCAAGCTTTTGATACAAAAGTAAACTCATTATATAAAAATGCGCTATTTGAAACACAAGCAAAGCCGGAAGAAATAAAAGATAAATTAAATGATGTATTCAAAAAAGAAGAAAAATCGTTTGACATGAATACGTCCACAAATATAGAAGCATTTACAGCTCAAATAATGGAAAAAATGCAAAAAGAATTGACTCCTGAGCAATTTGAAGCATTTAAAAACAATCCGGAAACATTAAAACAAATCGAAATTAAATTTCAGGAAAATCAAAAAATATCACAAAAAATTATAGATGAGACAAATAAAGAAATTGATGATAAAACCTCTGTTTCCAATGAAAACCTTCTTACTTTCTCAAAAGAAAAAATAAACGATAAAGTGAAACAACCTTTGGTCTCTTACCTAAAAGGAAAAGGAAAAAATATTTTAAATTTCTTCCTGCCTACCCTAGATAGTAAAATCGAATCCGCCATTGATAAAAAATTCAAATGGCGCGGCTCCATTAATGACAAAGCACAAGCATCAATAAAAGATTTATCGTTAAGTCCGACTGATTTGGATGACGTAAAATACCTCAATGACAAAGCATCATTCAGCACTTTGCTAAAACAGAAATTAGGACATGAAATGGATGATGACAGTAAACTTTTACTACCTCAATTAAAAGATCCGATTGATAAAAAAATTGATGATCTTTATCTGCAATACAAATCGAACCACCAAGAAAAATCAACACAAGCTCTGGCAGATGCCAAAAAAGCATTAAAAATAAACTTTGAAAAAATTGATGAATTGCCTTCTGACAAAGATAAATTTAAAGAGTATTTTACAAAAAAAATGCATTCTTCAGTTGGCGATAAAAACATCCAATATATTGAAAATCATTTAATTGGTTTGTATGGAGAAATCCATACTCTGTTTGAAGATTATCAAAAAGAAATAAAAAGAAGAGAAGAGGAAGAAGAGAATGGCAAAGACAAAGAAAAAGGTTCTGACGTGATAAGCTATAAAGAAGCAAAAAAATTAAATCCGAATTTAGATCGAGAACACTACGATAAAGCAATCAAAAGAATGGCGCGTTTAAACCAAGTTTTTGGATATAAAGAGCTAATGTTAAAAACAAATGGAAAAATGAACAATTTTATATTCATGGCCATTTCCACGCTTGAAGATAACGACTTCAGCCAATTACATGAAAAATTGCTCAAACACTCGCCTGACCACAAAACATTTTTCCTTAATTTTTTCCATGATCCATTAATAGCAGAGTCCGTTTCGACCATGAAAGGCAAAACAATGGAAAGCTGGAGTGAATTTGAAAAAGGAGTGCAGGATATTGGAATTAATCCTAAAGAATTCTTTAAAGAAGAAAAAGAAGAAACAGAGGATAATAAATCCTCGGAAGAAAAAGAAGAAGAAAAAGATAATATTTTAGAAGAAACTCCGAAAACAGAAGAAAAAATTACTGACAAAGAAAAAATTAAAACTGAAATTTCCTCAGATAATGCTCAAAAATTCGAAGAATTCAAAATAGAACAAATAAACGACGAACAAAAAATACCAACAAAAAATGAAGAAGAACAAAATGTTATTGATAATGCTCAAACGGAAAAAACAGAAAAAATTGAGGATATACAAAAAGAAATAACAGACAAAGATTCACAAGAAGATGTTAAAGAAACCGAGGCCGAAGAAGAACAAAATGAAGAGAAAAAAGAAACAAAGGAAGAAATAAAAGAAGATGTTAAAGAAACTGATGTCGATACGGAAAAAGTTGAAAACGAAGAGGAACAAGATGAAAAAACAGAAAAAACACAAAAAGATGAAGAGAAAAAAGAAACTGTAGAAGAACAAAAAGAAGATGTTAAAGAAACTGATGCCCAAACGGAAAAAGTTGAAAACGAAGAAAAAGAAGATATTAAAAAAACTGATGTCCATACCGAAAAAATTGAAAACGAAGAAAAAGAAAAACAACAAGATGAAAAAAAAGCCGAAGAAGAAAAAAATGAAGAGAAACAAAAAACAGATGAAGAACAAAAAGAAGATGTTAAAAAAACTGATGTCCATACCGAAAAGATTGAAAACGAAGAAAAAGAAAAACAACAAGATGAAAAAAAAGTCGAAGTAGAACAAAATGAAGAGAAACAAGAAACAGATGAAGAAGAAAAAGAAGATATTAAAAAAACTGATGTCCATACCGAAAAAATTGAAAAAGAAGAAAAAGAAAAACAACAAGATGAAAAAAAAGCCGAAGTAGAAAAAAATGAAGAGAAAAAAGAAACAGATGAAGAAATTAAAGAAATCATTGATAATTCCTCTACTCAAATAAAAACTGACAATATTGAAGAAAAACCGGCTGAAAAATCTCAAAACATCAAAATAAAATCAGATATAGAAGAAAAAACAGAAGAAATACAAAAAGAACCTGAGATAAAACCAAAAGAAGAAGCCAAAACAATAATAACTGATTCTAACATTCTTTTTGAAACTCACGAAAATCCGGAAGAACAGCAAGAAGAGGAAGAAGTAGAGGAACAAAGAGAAGAAACCGAAAAAGACCACAGCTTTAAAAGATTAATCAAATTAAAACAATATTTTGAAGAAAAAAAGAAACTAAAAGAAAAAATTGATGAACAAGAGCTGCAAAAAGCCGCGGAAATAGCTTATCAACTATGGCTTAAATTAACTCGGGAACGACTCTTGGACCGTGAAAATATGACATTGGAAATATTGATAGAACTACTAAAAGAAGAAGCTTCCGAAAACCAATCCGCTCAAATTATTCAAAAAATTATGGATTTATTAAAAGACTATCCGGAATTTCAAAAATATTTACTTCAAATATTGGAAGCATTAAAAAAGGAAAAATAAAATTTATTTCTTTCCCTTCTTAACCTTATCCTCTAATTCTTCAACTTTTGCTGTTTCCAAATCCTCAGATCCAAAAAGCGAAGTCATCATGGTTTTTCCAATAACATTCATCAACAAGCCAAATAAAGCCAAACCGGAAAGCATGGTAGCGGAAGCTACAATTCTCCCTAAAGTTGAAGTAGGATACATATCTCCATACCCGACAGTTGTAATCGTCACAATACACCACCACATTGCTTTTGGAATATTTGTAAATGCCGTACCCTCAACCCCTCTTTCAATGTAATACATCAAAGTACTGAACAGAACCACAACTGAAAAAAGCGCGATAAAATAAATTTGTAAATCCATTTTAATAGTATTCTCCTTGCCTTTCAATTTACTTTCCTCATACCCGCTTGTCGCGGTTTTCGCCAGTTTTAAAAGTCTTAAAAGCCTCATTAAACGCAAAAATCTTAAAATACGCAAAACTCTTAAAACTTTAATCGCTCTTAAATCTATATGACCAACAACTGATACCGGCACAAAAATTCCCACTACCAAATTTATATAAGTTGGAATAATAGCCAAAAAATCTATAATTCCCCATCCTCCAAAAACATAATCAGTCTTTCTTTTAGCCGCATAAATATTTAATAGATATTCCAAAGTAAAAATCCCCACAATAACTTTCTCGGAAACATCAAACAATAATTGATGTTTCAAATAAAATTCTTCCACAGACGCGGCAATAATCGAAATTACCGACACAAAAGTCAAAAGCACAATCACATCATTAACAATCCTATATGCCCGAGACCTTTCATTGCCAAAAGCCTCTAAAATAAGATTATTTAATTTTCCTAAAAAAGATTTATCATTAACCATAATTTAATATTAATTTATTTTTGTTTTTATATTTGAAAAGACAACTAATCTGTAAATTATAGCATGAATAAAGTAATAAATCCAAATGTCCGGATGTTATTTGTTAAATTTATAAACTTAAAACAAAAAAATGATTATAAAAACCTTCAAACATGAATAACAAGAGAGCGCTTTCTAAAGTGCCAGATATGGCTTTTCTTTGGAAAAAAATAATGTGAACGTAGTAGTCTACGTGACCATTATTTTTTTCCAAAAAAAGTCGCAGATGGCACTTTAGAAAGCGCTCTCTTAAATTAAATTCGTCTGCAAGTGATAATACGGAGGCCTATTTTTATAACGTTTAATCGCCAACCTTATAATTTCCTCCAAAAAATCCCCATAATCCATTCCCGCTATCTTCGCAACCAGCGAAACACAGTCTACTTTATCAATGGATGGATTCGGATTTAATTCAAGCACGTATGGATTATTATTTTCATCAACTTTAACTTCCACTCTACCATAATCATGACAATCCAAAATATTGTAAGTATCCAAAGCGATTTCTGTAATTAAAGAAGTCAACCGTGAAGACAATCCTTTTGGCGGACGCTGTACTATAATATTATCATTATAAACATTATGTTCCGGTCCGAATTTCGCCTCCTGAGCATAAATATGCCAATAGCCTTTCGGTAAATTTTTAAAAATCGATCTTGATAAAGGCAAAACTCGCAGATCATCTTCCTCGCTGCCTAAAATTGAAACATCATATTCATCACCACTGATGTATTCTTCAATTAAAGCCGGCGACCCGATATCCTCAACAATTATCCGAAGCTGACGCATTAATTGTTTTTTATTCGTAACAACGGAATCATTGGTAATCCCGATTGAATTATCAGTATTCGCGGGTTTAACAATCAAAGGATATTTCAGATCATTGCGAATATCATCATCCAATGAATAAACATAATCCCATTTCGGAGTCGGAATATTATGATAAGTCAATAATTTTTTAACCCTGATTTTATCAATGCACAAAGATAATGTAAACGGATTTGAACCGGTATAAGGAATTTGGAAAATATCCAAAAGAGACGCGGCATGAGGCTCAAGCAAGCTGGAATCATTGATTCTCTCGCAAACATTAAAAACAATATCAATATTACTGGCTTTTAAATCATTTATAGCTTGTTGCCAATTGCTAAAATCAAAAAATGAAACTTTATATCCCCTTTCCTCCAAATGATTCATTATTGATTTACTTATATTCATTAAATCCTTCTCAATCAAATCACCTCCATCAGCGTACAAATTTCCGGCAATTCCAACATGTAAATTTCTCTGATCTTTAATGGACATTTTTCTTATCCTTTCAATTTTACTATAACCAACTAAACTTTTACTTTTTAAAAACGTTGGAGAATAAGCATTTTTCCTCAAAGTTTTACCAATAAAAGATCCTTGATTGAATTTTGAAATCTCATATTTAACCAAATTATAAGCTTCATCCAAATTTTCAATCGCTTCAATTCTGGAATCACCGGAAACATTTATCCATCCCAAATACTCATATCCATAAGGAGGAGCCATAACCGAATCTCCAACTTTTTTATAAAAATTAACCTCCTCTATAAATTTTTTCTTTTCCAAATCAGGATGAATATTATACTGAGAAAGAATCCCTGAATGATCCGGCAAAAAATACTTGCTGGCCAAATATTTATATGGAAATTCCGGTTTTTTAATTTTTGGAATATAAATTCCCAATGCTATTTTTAAAGCATTTTCAACCAAATCAACCTTCCATGCTCGTTTAACCAGATTATATACATCATCACCCCCCATTCTCAAATTTACTTCAATGGGAACAGGCCCCTTGCTCGACATTTTTGCTTCAAAATGAATACAACCATTTTGAATATTCAACTTTTCCAAAGTCTCATCAGCCATATTTATTAACGCATGCTGATCATGATCCGACAAATTGGAAGGAATCGCGCCTCCTGTTTCCACAAAAAACGGCTCTTTAGTTTTACAATTATCAGATATGGAATAAAACTTGATTCTCCCGTTTTGAATTAGAATATCTATATCCACCTCTTCTCCGTCAATGTATTCCTCCGCTAAAATATCCAAACCATCATTTAAAGCGGATTCAATGTTAGGAGAAATATTCGTTCTTAAATAATTATACATTTCATCCAAATTGTTTTTATTTTCAACTTTCACCACAAAAGCACTGCTTGATCCATAAACCGGCTTAAGCACAATTGGAAAATTCAAATTTTTCTTAACAATCTGCAAATCATCAACATTTTTAATTAAAAAATGATCCGGCGCGTAAATATTATGTTTGCGGCAAAAATCTCGAAAATTGTATTTATTCCGAACTCTTTTTACCACACTGTAAGGAATACCGATCAAATTAAGTCTATCAGCTATTCTTGAAGTCAAAATCACGTCATCTTCCCAAAAAGTCAAAACTCCATCAAATTTAACTTCAGGATGCGAGCTCAAAAAATTCAAAACAGCCTGCAATGCCTCATTGTGATGAGTAGTATCAGCTATAATAAAATGGTCCACATAACTTTGCGCCCAATTTTTTTCTTTATGCAAAACAACAATCTTTAAACCCGATTTTTTTAATTTTTGAATAATAAATCTTTTTTTAATAGAACCTGTATTAACCAATAAAATGGTTTTTTCTTGAAAATTTATAGGAAAATTATAAAATACCATAAAATAAAGTAATTTAATAAATTAACTTAAATAAAATAAAAAATCAAAATTTATTTATACCGTCGGGAGGTTCTTCTTCAATTTTTTTATAAATTTTCACAAAAAAATATTAAATGAATTAATTATTAATTATTCCTATAAATATCAAATGTCAAATTTTTTTTAAACAAAAAACAGAGTAAAATAATACTAAATTTTAACTATCAAATCATTAATTATGTCAATCCCCGATTTGCCTCCTGAATATAGAAAAAAAGCCGATAATTTAAAAATGGATTTTTATCAAATTCAAGAAAAATTTATTCGCGGTAGTGGCGCGGGCGGCCAAAAAATAAATAAAACTTCAAGCTGTGTTCAACTTATCTATCCTCCATTAAATATTGACGTGAAGTGCCAAAAACATCGTGAACGGGAAAAAAATCGAATAAGTGCCTACAAATTATTGATAAATAAAATTGAACTCCTTAAAAAAGGTTCAGAATCAACCTTAATGAAAAAAATGTACAAAATACGAAAACAAAAACAAAAAAGAACAAAAAGAGCAAAAGAAAAAATGCTAGAGCTTAAAAAAAGAAGAGGAGTTCTTAAGAAAGAAAGGAATAAAATCGTAATCCCTAATCAGTAAAAAAACAAATTAATTTTAAGATTTTTCAATTTACGGATTACGAATTACTCCCCCTAATCAATCTGTACAAATTCTCACTTATACCCGCCCTGGTCATTATTCCGCCGGGAATATATTCATTTCCTGTTTCTTCTAGAATATCCAACTCCTTAGCTCGATAAACATAAGGCGCATACCATTCCTTCAAATCAACATCAAAAAAAGGATTAACATAAATCGCCAAAGGCAACTTAACTTTTTGTATATTTAAAAGCATTTTCAAAGCTTCAACTTTATTGACTTTTTGTTCCGGACGAAAATAACCGTCAGGATAACCTTCAATCCAATTTTGTTCTTTCGCGTAACAAACATATTTTGCATACCATTCATCTTTCACATCAGGAAAACAATTTGCGTACTTGGTTTTCTCGACTTTAATACCGGCACCTTCAATTAAAATTTTTAATAATTCAGCTCTGTTTACAGCATTCAAAGGTTTAAACGATCCATCAGGATAACCATTTATAACCCCTTTTTCTTTCAAGTATAAAATAGCGTCTTTATTTTTATTAAACTCGCTTACATCAGTAAAAATATTACTGATCTTTAATTTTGCTTTCTTAATGTTTTTTACAAAAAAATCCGATATTTGAAGGACACCTCCATCATATCTCTCCAATTTTATTGTTAATGTATATCCTTTCTCATCAACCAAATGAAGTTTTTTATTGGAAATTTTCAATAAAGTTGGCGAACTGAAAGCATTATTCAAAGTATAACTAAAATCATTGCTGCTGAATTGCCCGTTATTTGACAAAATCGTAACATCCATTTTTTTCGCAAAAAAATCTCCTTTTATATACAAATAATCCTTATCATACCAAGCATCCGTAAACTTTATCTTGCTCAAATCATTTTTTGTGGGTAAATATTGCATTAATTTCTGAATATTCAAGAGTTTCCCCAATTGATTTTGATATTCCAACTGATTTTGCGAATCAATTGAAGTACCACTATTTCGAATATATTCATTTACCTCCCATGAAGTCAATTCCGGTCTTTTGGATAAAAGCAAAGCTGCTGCTCCGCTTACTTGAGGCGCGGCAAAAGAAGTACCGCTATCAATGTCATATTCAGAACCGATACTGGAATATGAAGGATGGCTTAAACTGAAAATTTTTGTTCCGAACGCCGACACATCAATACAATTCGCGCCATAATCGGAATATTCCGATTTTTGCCCGCCATATTCAATACTGGCTACTCCGATAACCTGTCGGCCATTGGAATCATTGCACACAGGCGAATTGGGAGCATTATTTAAATTTCTTCCATAATATATTCCGCTTTCAGAAGACAATTGTTCTCCATTTCCGGCAGCACTGACAATAATCACATTTTTTTCATAAGCATAATTGACTGCCTCATTAAAAAGCTCAGTATAATCATAAAAACTACCTAATCCGGACAAACTTAAATTAATAATTCTCGCGCCATTATCTGTAGCATACTTAATTGCCTCAGCAATGGCGTTTTGATCACAATAAACATCATCACAAACAGTTAAAGGCATTATTTCAGCATTCGGCGCAATACCCACTATCCCAATATCATTATTTGTAATTGCGCTAATAATTCCGGCAACCATTGTGCCATGTCCGTTATTCGGATTAGGCATTATTCCCGAATCCGTCACAAAATTATATCCATAATAATCGTCGATGTATCCATTTTTATCATCATCCAGCGAATTATTGGGTATTTCTTTTTCATTTTTATAAATATTTTTTAAAATATCTTGATGGTTCCAATTAACCCCTGAATCAATAACCGCCACAATAATATTATCACCGTACGCTTTATTTTCTTTTAACGCTTCAGGTAAATAAAGCCACGACAAATATGTTTGATAATAAAAATATTGATCATTGAAATAATCGCTGTTTAACATAATTTTATAATTGCTGGCAACGCCAAACTGATTCTCAATGGAAAAAGTTGAAGTAAAAGACTTTACCTTGGGAACTTTTAAAACAATTCTTTGATTTGCCCAACTAATGACTTCCGTTTCCTTATCCCCAAATTTCACTTTGCCCGATTTGCTGCCAAAATATTCACCTTTAATTTGCATTTCCACATTAGGTTTTAACACATACGCAAAACCTTCCTGCATTTCATATTCTTCATTATCAATTATAATTTTGGAAACAAAAGGAAGCACCGTAATCTGAGGCCCTGAAATATAATCCCAATCACCTAAACATTCACCACCATTATTTTCGGCGCAATTATTATAAAATCCAACAAGTAATTCCCCTCTCTCTGCCATTCCCGTAGTGTTCATTACAAACACAATCTCATTTTCGCTCCACGACTTAATCGCACTTTCCGCCAAACAGGTATCAGCCCAGCAAACTTGCCCTTGTTTCGCGCTCGAACCAAATCCGCTACCACGAATAACATATTCCCCCCAAACTTTAATTTCCGTGGCACTGATGCTTTCAATACTGGCAGCTTCCGCTCGATCTATAAAAATAAATATAAAAAGTAAAATAAAAAATATATTAATAAATTTTCGCATATAATAATTTAAAAAAGATATTGTCTAAAAAATATAACAAATTTAGGGGAAGATCAATTACAGAAAAAAGCGATCAGAAAAAAAATGCATTATTCCTGATCGCTGATGTCTGATTCCTGATCGCTACCATCAATGGCAGCTTGCATTTGCGCTATCAACATCCGCGCTTCCAAAACCAAACCCTGCGCTTGGAGTATCTTTTGACAATTCCTTCCCGCAGTCTTCAGGCTGTACGGAAAAACCTTCGCATACCGCCTTTAACATGGAATTCGGATCTCTGTTTGATTCTTTCTGCACTCCATTAATCACTATAGAAGGAGACCCCTTAATCCCATAAAGATCATTTTCGTCTTTATTGATATTAAATTGCGGAAATTGACCGCTAACCCAAGAGCTTTTATCAGCAAACAATTCTGAAATCTTAAATTCTTTATCGGTTTTCTCCACACATTTTGTTAAATTCTTTTTATCGATTCCCGCTCTATCTAAACAACCCGCACCATCGCTATCAACCAAAAAACATTTCAAATAAGTATCAAAATTATCACTTTGTTCTTTTTGAATACAGTATTGATTTAACTGCTCATCAACTTCCGTTTTCCCATGCATGGCATAATCAACAAATTTAATTGAAAAATCAATCTTATCCTTTAAAAGTTCTTTAACCGGTAATATTCCTTTTTCCGTCTGTGTACCATAAGGACAATGACTCATAACAAAAAGTTCGACTTTTGGTTTCGCTGTTTTGGGAATCTCTTTATTTTTAGCGGCTTCCAGCGATTTCTGTTCCTCAACCTTTTTCTTATAATCTTCAATATCTAAAGCTTCAGCAAAAAAATACTTACCGTCACTACTTATAAATGAACTGACTTCTCTCCCATCCGGAAGTTTGATTTTAAACTTATTAATCTCGACTTTCTCAAAATCATCACCCAAGGTAGCTTTGCTTTCTGAATCAAACAATAAATAGTTATTTACAAAATCCAAAGAATTTTCTTTAAGCTCTTCAGAACTTAAAAAAACTTGTTTCTTATCAGCTTTGTCTTTTTCTTTCTCCCCCGAATCACTCGCCACATTCGCGCAACCCGTGATAACTAAAACCAAAATTAACAATAAAACATTAATTTTTTTCATATCATTTTTAAATTAATAAATAAAACCTCCACAACTTTACAATAAATTAAATTAAAAAAAAATAGAAATACTGTTAAAATAACTAATAATTTATTTTTTTACCATAAAACTATGCCTAACTTAAAATTAGAAAACGAATTGTCACCAAAACAATACAAAGATTTACTTAACATCTTAAAAACCCCAACTAGCTTATTCGCTTCTTTAAGCATTTTCTCAGGAGTCCACATGTTATGCGACGGGACGAAAACTCCCAACACGGCGCTTCCTAGCTAATCACTAAGTACTGTATCATGTACGATACATAAGCATTATATGAACAGCTCTCTTACTTTGTATGCGCGTAATTAAAGGATTAATAACAAATACCGTATACTTGGCATTTGTAGCCAAAAACGATAACTGGAGATGATATGAACCTGTTGATTCCAAACCCAGAAGAGTATTAGTATTAAAAAAACGATTTTGTTTCAAGTAATTGAGAAAATACAATATCCCTTCCTTCGTATTATCGAATTTCAATACATCTCCAATATCACTGAAACATGCGTGAAAATCACGTTTAGAGATATCAATGCCTATATAATTTTTCATAATCTTGATTTTTAGGTTGTATCAAGCATAAAATTAAAAGAGAAAAAGAAGAGAAGAAAAAGAGAAAGTGGGTAGCTGCAAAGACTCCTAGAGATTGCCAAAGCAGGTTCGTATATTGTTCGGGGCTTAAAATCCCCAACTAGCTTATTCGCTTCTTTAAGCATTTTCTCAGGAGTTCACATGTTATGCGACGGGACGAAAACTCCCAACACGGCGCTTCGTGGCTACTCACTAAGCACTGTATCATTACGATACATAAGCATTATTCGAACTAACCATATCCCCATCAACAATATTTCCATTAAATTTAACAATTCAGGAGTCATTATCACGCGCATTAAAATCCAGGGGGTTGAGGGATGTGTAATATACCAACAAATCAGCATAAAATAATTTACTTACAATTAACCACTAAATTCTATGACTAAAAAAAAAGATACCTATAGCTACCAAGGATGGCTAATTTCAGACAGTTTCATCAAACGGAGTATGGCATCTGTAGGTTATCATATCATGGGATCTTTATTTATCTGGTTGGGATTACTGTTATTTGCATTAGTTGTGGGAGGAGTTATAGGAATAGTTATGGTAACATTAGATAGAATGGGAATATTTTAATTACAAATTTATCACTCAACTACCTACCCACTCCCCAAATTTTCCTATATACTACCCCCGCACTAACACTCCCTAATGCAAAAAAAAACCCCCGAACTCCTCTCCCCTGCCGGTTCCCTTCAGAAACTCAAAACCGCGATCCTTTACGGCGCTGATGCGGTTTACTGCGGCACGCCTGATCTTTCTATGCGTACTCAATCCAAATTTACGCTTGAGGAGATTATTGAAGGTGTTAAATTCGCCCATGAACATAACAAAAAAATATATTTAACTTTAAATTTATACACTCATAATAAAGATGTTGAAAAACTTCCGGAATTTTTAGAAACAATAAAAAAAATAAATCCCGATGGCTTAATCATCTCTGATCCGGGCGTATTTCAATATGTCAAAGAACACGCGCCGAATTTAAAACTTCATATTTCCACGCAAGCAAACGTTTGCAGCTATTTAACCGTGGATTTTTGGCAAAAAATGGGTGCTGAACTTTGCGTTTTGGGACGTGAAGTCACTTTTGAAGAATTAAAAGAAATTCGAAAAAAATGCCCAAATATCAAACTGGAAACCTTTATCCACGGCGCCATGTGCATGTCATATTCAGGAAGATGTCTAATTTCCAATTTTCTGGCGGAAAGAGGAGCAAATCAAGGAAACTGCGCTCACTCATGCCGTTGGAATTACAAACTTCATCTGAAATTAAAAGATGGAAGACTGGAAGAATTGGAAATAAATGACAATAATAAAGAATTATTTGAATTTTTAGCCGAAGAAGAATTTCGACCCGGAGACTTTATGCCCATAGAAGAGATTCAAGATGGAACTTATTTATTCAATTCTAAAGATTTATGCCTATTGCCGAAAATCGACAAATATCTGAAAATCGGTATAGACTCGTTAAAAATAGAAGGAAGAAACAAAACAAATTATTACGTTGCCCTGACAACATTAGCATACAGACAAGCAATCGATGATTGGCTAAAAAATCCTGAAAATTGGCAACCGGAAAAATACATGGGCATTCTTTACTCTTTACAAAATCGCGGATACACAATCGCCTTCCACGAAGGACGATTAAAAAACCTTTCTCACAATTATTTAAGCGCGAAATCCGTTTCTGAATTTGAATATGCCGGATTTATTTGCGAATGGGAAAATAATGAAATGATATTTGAAATAAAAAACACATTGGAAAGCGGAGATTTAATGGAATTCATAACTCCTGCGGGTAAGATTATCCGCTTGCGATTAGAAGAATTTATTGATAATGATACAAAAAAAATAGTCAAAAAAGTATCTCCCGGCCAAAAAAAAGCAATAAGAATCCCGAAAAATATTTTCCAAAGTGAAGACCAAAAAAATATAAAAAAAATTCTTCCGGTTTTAACAATAGCTCGCAAAAAAAACACCATCACGGCAAGCGACAAAAAAAGGTTGATTTTGGATCTCGAAAGTTATGAATCCGAATTGAATAACATGGATATTGACCGAATAAAAAAGGAAAACCTGATTAAAGAAATTAAAAATGAAAAAAATAATATTCAAAACCTTTCAATAAAAAAAACAAAACCGGTAATAAATTCCTGCTGCGGCAAAGGATGCAACGGCTGTTCGATTTTTCTGCATGATCCGAAATTCGAACATGCCCGCCAAGAATTAAAAAACAAAAAATTAGGAGAAAAATTAACTTAAACTCCGCCACTTTTAAAATTATGGAAAAAGCAGTAAGTAAAAATCTGATTAGAATTATTAAATATGATTAAATTAATAAAACCGACTTTGAAATTTAAAAACAGTTTTATAAAAGCTGTAATGGAATATCAAAAAGAAGGATACAGATACATTGATTTAAATGTATATGAATTAAAAAACGATTTTCCATCTTACTTAAAATCCCTTGCCAATCATGAAAAAGGAATAAATTTAATAAACTATCAAGTCCCCCAAATAACTTTTTGGCTGGTAAAAAACACTGAATTTATTGGAAGTACAAGAATTCGATTGAAATTAAACGATAGATACCATAAGCAAGGAGGAAATATCGGATATGACATTCGGCCTTCAGAAAGAAAAAAAGGATATGGCAACAATCTTTTACGATTAGCTTTAAAAAAAGCAAAAAAAACAGGTCTTAAAAAAGCACTTTTAACCTGCCAAAAAGATAATATCGCCTCTCAAAAAATTATTGAACGAAATGGTGGAATAAAGATTAAAGAATCAGAAAAAGACAAACACTATTCACCCGAAAAAACAAAATATTGGATTAACTTATAGAATTGACCAAATTTCCTTTTTTAAATCCTTCAATACTTTCCACTGTAGTTTCCAAAATTCTTTCCAAAGCTTCTTTGCTGTAAAATCCAATATGCGGCGTAAACACCACATTATCTCGGCTGAGCAAAATATGATCCTGAATCAAATGACTCATGGATTCCAAATTTTTCTCATCAAAATTAAGCTTTTTCTCTTCCAAAACCATTTCTTCACCTTCCAAAACATCAATACCAACCCCCGACAACAACCCCTTGTCCAATGCCTCAATTATAGCTTGTGTTTCAATAATTCCACCTCTGGCTGTATTGATTAAAATCGCGCCTTTCTTAACCAAACGCAAATTATCTTTATTGATTAAATGATGAGTATATTTATTATAAGGCACGTGAAGAGTGATGATGTCGCTTGCTTTTAATACTTCCTCGATTGTGCCATAAGAAAAATCCAAAATTTCCGAAATGAATTTATCTCTGTTTAGATCAAAAGCCAATACATTCATTCCAAAACCTTTCGCGATACGAATAACATGCAAACCGATTCTGCCCGCACCAATAACCCCCAAGGTCTTCCCTTTCAAATCAAAACCCATCAATCCGGTAGTCGAATAATCTCTTCTTAAAGTTCGCAAATAAGATTTATGAACATTTCTTGAAAGAGCTAAAATCAAAGCGAAAGTATGTTCCGCCACAGTATTTTCCCCATAGAAAGGAACATTACAAATAGATATACCCTTATTTTTACACGTTTGCGCATCAATATGATCAAAACCGGTAGATCTCGTTGTAATTAATTTTAACTTAAGTAATTTATCTAAATTTTTCTTATTTACTTGAGAATAAATAAAGACAGACAGGACTTCGCAATCTTTAATCTTTTTTATATTTTCCTCATTTAAATTCTCATTTATAAAAATCAACTCATCATCAGGCAATCGCCTTCTTAAAAAAATTTTATCACTCTTGGAAACTTCCAAAAAAGCAATTTTCATGAGTTGTTGATTAGTGGTTGATTAAAAATCATCCTATGATTATAGCACAGAGATCAGGAATCAGCAATTACTAATCTCCCCTTGCCCCCCCTTCTTTTTCATTTCAAAACCGTCATTAAATTTTCAACTTTTCGCTTCTTTTAAAACCTCTTTTCAATTTTAATTTTTCATTTGACGACCCAAGATATAGTGATAAAATGAAAGTTACCACACAAGATATTGTTATTCGCTTCTTTTTCATTAAAACTTGAAGTCTTAAAGCATATTAAACTTTTTAATCCTATGCGCTGTCCAAAATGCCGATACTTTGACACTAAAGTTATAGATTCTCGGGAAACAAATGAAAATCGGGAAATTCGCCGCCGACGAGAATGTCTGAAATGCAATTTTCGTTTTACCACCTTTGAAAAACTGGAAGCAAATAACTTAATTGTAATAAAAAAAGACCAAACCCGAGAAAAATACGATCGTCAAAAAATTTTAAAAGGAATTTGGCAGGCTTGCGAAAAAAGATTGATATCTGAAGCTGCTATTGAAAAATTTATTGATGAACTGGAAGAAAAATGGACTTTTGAACGCAAAAAAGAAATTGAAACACAAGAAATAGGCAATCAAGTAATGGATTTTTTGAAAAAACTCGACAATGTTGCTTATATCCGGTTTGCCTCAGTATATCGCCAATTTAAAGACATTGAAACATTCAAAGAAGAATTACAAAAACTTACTTTAAATAACTAACCCCCCCACCCAATCATGCGTCATATCATAAAAAGAAACGGCAGCATTGTGGCTTTCTCTCAAGACAAAATAACACATGCCATAAATAAATCATTTATATCGGTGAATAAAGAAGACCCTTCAAAAATACAAAATATTTCCAATCAAGTAATGGCTGTTATTGAAGTTCAATTTAAAGAAGATCATTTCCCTACGGTTGAAGAAATTCAAGACATCGTGGAAAAAATATTAATTAAAAATGGAGAATCCGAAGTTGCCAAATCATATATCCTATATCGTGATCAGCATCAAAAAATGCGAAACATTGAAAACATGTTCGTAGATGCTGAAAAAACAATGAACGAATATCTCAAAAAAGCTGATTGGCGCGTAAATGCCAACGCCAACCAAGGATATTCTCTGGGAGGATTGATTTTGAATTCCGCAGGAAAAATAACCGCCAATTATTGGCTTTCACACATTTATTCTAAAGAAGTCGGCCAAGCTCATCGTAATGGGGATTATCACATTCATGATCTCGATATGTTCTCGGGATATTGCGCAGGATGGAGTTTGCGCCAATTATTGGAAGAAGGATTTAATGGCGTGGCCAATAAAATCGACTCTTGCCCCCCAAAACATCTTGAAGCGGCAATCGGCCAAATGGTTAATTTTCTTGGAACACTTCAAAATGAATGGGCCGGAGCCCAAGCGTTTTCCAGTTTTGATACATACCTTGCTCCTTATGTTCGAAAAATAAAAAATTCTCTTAAAAAAGATTTAAAAGATACGAACTCCTCATTGTCCGAAGAAGAAGCAAACAATCATATTGAAAAAAAGACATACAGAAGAGTTAAACAATGCATACAACAATTCGTGTTTAATTTAAATGTACCGTCTCGCTGGGGCACACAAACTCCTTTTACGAATATCACTTTAGATTGGACATGTCCTGAAGATTTGATTAATCAAAAAGCTAAAATCGGCGGAGAACCTCAAGAATTTACTTTTGGCGAACTCCGAAACGAAATGGATTTAGTGAATAAAGCCTTTATTGAAGTAATGACTGCGGGAGACGCGAAAGGCCGTGTTTTTACTTTCCCTATACCAACCTATAATATTACAAAAGATTTTGATTGGGATGATCCCAAAACAGACCTGCTTTTTGAAATGACAGCCAAATACGGCATGCCATATTTTCAAAACTTTATTAATTCCGATTTAAAACCCGGGATGATTCGTTCAATGTGCTGCCGTCTACAGCTTGATCTTCGAGAACTTTTAATGCGCGGAAACGGTCTTTTTGGCAGTGCGGAAATGACCGGCAGCATAGGAGTTGTTACCATCAATACAGCTCGTCTGGGATATTTGTTTAAAGGAAAAAAAGAAGCTTTATTGAAAAGATTACAATATTTAATGGATCTGGCCAAAGAATCATTGGAAATTAAAAGAAAAGTTATTCAAAGAAATATAGATAACGGCCTACTCCCTTTTACAAAAAGATATTTACCGACTTTAGACAATCATTTTTCCACTATTGGAATTAACGGAATGAATGAACTAATTCGCAATTACACAAACAATAAGCATGATATTTCCGATGAAGAAGGCAAAAAAATAGCCATAGAAATATTGGATTTTATGCGTAAAAATCTTCAAGATTATCAAGAAGAAACAGGCAATTTATACAATCTTGAAGCCACACCGGCCGAAGGAACAACATATCGTTTCGCCAAAGAAGATCAAAAACGATATGAGGGCATTATTCAGGCCGGAACCCTAGATGCGCCTTACTACACTAATTCCTCCCAATTACCTGTAAATTACACTGATGATGCTTTTGAAGCTCTGGAATTACAAGATGAACTGCAAAAAAAATACACAGGAGGCACAGTATTGCACTTATACATGGGAGAACGCATATCAAATTCCCAATCCTGCAAAAAGATTGTCAAAAGAGCATTGGAAAACTTTAAACTGCCTTATATTACCATCACCCCGACATTTTCCATTTGTCCCAAACACGGCTACTTATCCGGCGAACATGAATTTTGCCCGAAATGCGATGAAGAAATAGGATATACGGAAAATCCAAATAATCATAAAAACCTTAATCAAAAAATTTTTATATAAAACCAATCCATTAACCAAATAAAATATGACAACCTCAACATTGCAAGAAACTGCTGCTGAAACGCTTAATACAACTCAACAAACCAATCGCACCCGCTGCGAAGTTTGGACCAGAGTAATGGGATACCACAGACCTGTTTCCCAATTTAATCTGGGTAAAAAAAGTGAACACTCCCAAAGAACACATTTCACTGAATGCAAAACCTGTAAAAACTCTTTATTCAACTAAAAATGGAATTAACATTATTCACAACTGAAACCTGTCATAATTGCCCACCGATAAAAGAATTTCTGGAAAATTACAAAAATCAGCATCAAAATATTAAAATTAATTTTATTAATGCCGGCCAACCCCAAGGATTGGACATAGCGCGAGAAAAAAGAGTCAGCCGGGTTCCCACGTTAATCATCAACGATACTGATAAAGAGATTGCCAGATTTCACACATTGGAAGAAGCGGAAGAATATCTTACTAAATTTTGATTATGCGAATATCCGGATTTCAAAAACTCACATTACTTGATTATCCCAATCAAATTGCAGCCATAATATTCACTCTTGGCTGCAATTTTCGTTGCGGTTACTGCCATAATCCGGAATTTGTCGATCCTAAATTAACAAAAAATGTACCACTTATTCCTGAAGAAGAAATATTCAAATTTTTAGAAAATAGAAAAAAATTGCTGGACGGAGTTGTGATTAGCGGCGGCGAACCAACGATTCAGCCGGATTTAATCCCGTTTATAAAAAAAATTAAAGCCCTGAACTATTTAGTAAAACTCGACACAAACGGCTCTAATCCTCATATTTTAGAACAGTTGATTAAAAATAAATTAATCGATTTTATTGCCATGGATATAAAAGGAAATTTAAAAAAATATTCAGAAATTGTGAATGTAAAAATTGATACAAAACTTATAAAACAAAGTATCGAATTAATAAAAAAAAGCGGTATAGATTACGAATTTCGCATGACGACCCTACCTTTGCACCACAACGAAGAAGACATCAAAAATATCGGAGAATTAATAAAAAATTGTAATAATTTTTACATTCAAAATTTCCGCTGCCACAGAACCTTAAATCCAAAATATCAAAAAGAAAAAAGTTTCCAAAATGCAAATCTGCAAAAATTTGCCGAAATTATGAAAAACTATGTCAAAATTGTACAAATAAGAGATTAAATTTAGTATTTCACCCTTGACTTTTTTTAAAAAACAATCTTTAATGTTGCGGTTTGTTTTTTTTAAAAGTTATAAATTTATGAAAGGGCCTTCAGAAGCAAAAAGTTTACAAGAGGAAGATCAACAAGAAATATTTGAGCAACAAACATGGATCCCTGCTATTTCTCGGGAAAAATTAATAAACAACTGCAATCCCGAAATATTAGAAGAAATTACCCGTCTAATTATAAGCGTACAGAATTCAATTACTCACTTAAAAGGCCTCATCAAAAATCAAAATTACTATATGGCATTCTGCTCTTTTGGAGATATATATACATTACCGGAAAAATTGGCAACATATCGTAACCACAACGGAGAAAATCAAATAAGTCATATCAATCCCATTTTATTCTCTAAAGAATATCTTGCACAAATAAAACAAACGCCTCCCAGTATTAATAATCCTAAAATTTCTCTTGAAGAAAATAGAAAAAATTATATGCCCTTTTTGAAATTAATTAATACGGAAACAATTAATTAGAAGAAAAATTTACTTTCTTTCATAAAACAAAAATTCATATTCAATCCGTCCATCATTTTCCTTCCCTAAACTATTTTTAAATTTATATTCTTTGGGAATTTCCGGAAAAAACGCATCACACTTAAAATCTCCCCTTACTCTGGTCAAATAAATGCCTGTTAATTCAATATTTTCCAAAACCTGCTTATAAATATTCGCTCCTCCAATAAAAAACACATTTTCAACGTCTTTTCTCATTTCCGCGATTTTTAAAGAGTCATCTAAAGAAAACGCTACTTCCGCCTTTTCAGCCTTAAAATCTCTGTTTTTACTTAAAACAATATTTAATCGATCTTTTAAAGGACGATGCTTTTCCGGTATCGAAATCCATGTATTCGACCCCATAATTACAGCATTTTTTTTCTTATTATCTTCGGTTTTTAATGTCATTTGCTGAAAAAACTCCATATCTTTCTTTAATTTCCATGGTAATAAGCCATTTTTACCAATCCCATTTTTCTCGTCCGCGGCGACAATAATATATTTTTTCATACAGCAACTGGAAATTTAATAAAAGGTTCGAAAGTATAATCCAACAATTCAAAATCCTCCAATTTAATATCAAAAAAAGATTTTTTCTTTAATTTCAAAGTCGGCAATTTATGTGGAATTCTGTTTATTTGTTCTTTTAATCCGTCCAAATGATTCAAATAAATATGCGCGTCTCCTAAAGTATGCACAAAAATTCCAGGGGTTAAATCGCATTCCTGAGCCATCATGACCAAAAGCGCCGAGTAACCGGCAATATTATAAGGAACACCCAAAGCAATATCCGCGCTTCTTTGATAAAGTTGCAAATCAAGCCTTCCATCTACAACATAAAATTGAAAAAACGCATGACAAGGAGGAAGAGCCATTTTTTCAATATCCGCCGGATTCCAGGCAGAAACAATAATTCTTCTTGAAGTAGGATTATGTTTAATCAGATCAATCGCCTGTTTAATCTGATCTATATGGGATTTTACATAAATTTTTTTCTTCTCATCCCAGTCAAATTTTTCCCATTTTCTCCATTGATAACCATAAATCGGCCCCAATTCTCCATTTGGATCAGCCCAAGCATCCCACATTGGCGTATATTGAGTTAACTCATCATTGATATTCGTACTTCCTCTTAAAAACCATAATAATTCCAAAATAATAGCGTCAAAACGCACTTTTTTAGTAGTAATCAAAGGAAATCCCTCTCGTAAATCATATTTCTTCTGCGCTCCAAACATAGAAATAATACCTGTCCCGGTACGATCATCTTTTTTAATTCCCTTTTCCATCACTTCCTTAACCAGTTCCAAATATTGCTGCATAAGTATATGTAAGAATAAAGTAACTCTATATTAAAATTTTAAAAACAGGCAGTCAATTAATTTGATAAGCAAAAGCGTAATACGTAATTCGTAACACGTAATCCGTGAATTGAAATTAATATTATAAATTCCTTTTACGAGTTACAGATTACGGATTACGATTAACACTAAATTTTCCTCTAGCAATTTTGTAAGTATAGTACTATCCTTACAAATCGAGCTTAATCCTCTCACATGAGCTGCCAAACCTTTGATGAAATCGTAAATATCACCATAAATAGCAAAAACGAATTATCAGATTATTCCCTAAACAAACAAAATTGCTTAAAAAGTGTGGGAAATCCGCAACTGCTTTTAAATATATTAAAAAATAAATCAATAGATGAAATTGAAAAAATGGACTTTGAAAATGATATATTAACCAAATTAACAAAAAAAACTTTGCTTCATGAAGTAATCTATCAGAAACATTTCCGAGCCATAAAAAACACTTTAGAAATCTATAATGGCCATGCCCGTAATCATAAATTAATCCAAAAAATTAAATTCCATAGAGATAACTCCACGCAAATTCAAGCCTTGGTACCCTACATGTTCGAAATGCCAAGCCAATCACAAAACGTATGTAGTTGCGGAGTACGGGTCACAGGCCACTCCTAATTAATACGTCTCCACCTTCAAACTCTCCCCATTCGCCAAATAAGTCTGATAAATCAAATCCAAAACATCATCTGTAACCAAAATACACCCATAACTCCTATAATGATTATTGGAATCCAACATTTCTTGAATATATTTATGACTGTGAATTCCATAAGAAGTCCTCTGATCCATACCATTTTTTACATCAAATAATCTTAAAAATCGACCGGTTGGACCGAAAGTATAATAATCACCCTTATAATCAACGGATTTTACTTCCCAATTCTTCTTTGGCGTACCCGCGAAATAATGCATTCCCAAATAATAAACATATCTCTTTTGCCCTGTCAAAATCGGAAAAGACAAATACGATCCATCAAAATGTATTAAATATCCTATATTGTTTTCCGTATCTACCCGCAATTCATCCCATTTTTTAGGTTTCCAACTCTCTTTATCAATTATTACAGGCTCCTCAGCATTTAAAATAAAATAATTATTAAAAAAAATTAGAAAAAATAAAATTACTGTCAATAAACGCTTAATCATAAATTTAGGTTAATTTTAAAACAAAGGTTTACTTATATATCAAAGTTAACCCCCTTGTCAAACATTGACCAATAGATAAAATTATAATATAATTACAAGATTTAAGGAAAACTTTTTAAATATTTTTATTTATTTTATAATTTTATAAAAAAATGTCTGAAAAACAAAAATCAAACAAAAAGCTGATAAAACTGGTCATCAGCTTATCAATAATGCTTGTTCTTATAGCTGCGGCATTATTTGCCATTAATGGCTACAATAATACCAATACCGAAAAAGGTAGCGCGAAACTGCAAATCGAGAAAAAAAATTCACCTAAAAAAATTAAAGACGCGTCAAAAATTATCTCGCAAGCTACCGCGACTTTTGATGCTTTAGACATCAACATCAACACTTTTATCGATTGGTATCTGATTTACGCCTCCAATGATCCTGTAAAATTAGAACAAGCTATAAAAAATGCCTGCGATAATTTTATTAATACTCAATCGAGTTTGGCTAAAACAGATGCTAACAAAACAAAATGCGCCAATACCCTTACGATAATTTTCAATGATATCAAAAAATACAAAGTATCTTCTGAAGAAACAACCACCAGTACTGAATATGTCAGCGTAAAAACCTATACTCAACTTGCTGAAATTATAATCAATGATTTGCGCGCGGCAGAAAGCGCCGGTAACGACACTATCCTTTTCTTCAATGCTCAAGAAATGAGAATGATAATGGATGAAATCGAAGCCATTCAAAAAGCTTCAGATGATGAGAAAAAAGCCGCGATAATCAAAGCGGCAAAAGATATTTCCAAATTGGCTGCAAATAAAGCCGACATTACCGCTTTAAACTCATACTGCGACACAAATTTTACCGATGAACAATTGGAAATATGTAAATTGGCCATCAGTTTAATTGAAATATATAAAGGAAGTGAAAGTCTGAACGGTCAAGTTTCTTCTGTCGTGATTCCTAAAATCTGCGAAACATACGCTCCGGATTATTCGGATTGTGCCGTAATTTTAAATATAATCGCCAAAAACATTCAAGAATATTATGTCGCTTACAGTAAAAACACCTCATTGGTAGAACCTTTTGTAGTAAGCGTTATAACTGATTTGATGAATTCCGGTTATCTGAAAATTACTTTGGAAGATATTCAAAAAATTACAAATAGTGTAAACGCGATACAACTAGCAATTGCCAACGGAGATATAAAAACAGCAGTCACTTTATCCCAAGAATTAGCCAAAGAAATATCAACAATTGTGGTAACTGAAGAAAATATCCAAAAAGCATTAATTTTCTGCAACCAAGCTGAAAATGAAAAAACCGAAAATATATGTATTTTGCTGGCAAAATCCGCGGCTCTCTACACGGATTCGGAATTGGTGAATGGTGATATTATAGAAGAAGTTTGCGAAAACACTTTTACCACGGAAGAAAATATAGGCAAATGTATGATTGGATTGGAAATAATAGTTAAAGAAATTGAGGATTGGTATAAAGGCGGCTATAGCGTAGTGGATATGGAGCAATATTTAGTATCTATTATTGATGAATTATATAAAGCCGGCGCGATCACGGATGAAGAAAATTATCAACAAATAGTTACCATCATCGAAAGCGCGAATGCTTTCCACAAGGCAATAATTGAAAAAGATAAAGAAGCGATGAAAAAAAGCGCGGAAACTTTATCTGTAGAAATCGCTAAATTAATTAAAAATAATGTAACGATTGAAGATCTCGAAAAAGTATGCGAAAAATCAACGAAAAGCGAACTTTGTAAAACATTTATAGAAACTACCATAATATTAAATGAATATGGCATTAAAACAAAAGAAGATGTAAAACCTACGTTAATCGCTTTGAGCTGTCAAAAAGCTTTCCCTGAAGATACTGACAAACAACAATCTTGTGTCAATGCTATGACAGCAATTTCAGACTTGGCAAAATACTATTATGAAACTTTCGACATTAATGAATATCAAGCCAATAAAGATGAAAACAACAATGGTATAAACGATTATATTGAAACCATGACAAAACAATTCTTAAATGATGTTGTAAATATATTGACTGCGAACATACAATCCCAAGATTTACAAAATTTTGTCAAAGCTCTAAAAAATTATAATGAATCTGAAAAAACACAAGAAGATAAAGAAAACCTTAAAACTTCCTCTAAAGAATTAGGAAAATCTCTTATAACAAACGAAAAAGCAGTAGAAACAGCAAAAAAAGTTTGTGAAGAAAAAATTACCGATGAAACATTGCAGGAATCATGTAAAACTGCTGTTTTAGCCTTGGAAATTTATCAAAACTCTCAAAACGCCAATAAAAGCGATGAAGATAAACAAGAAGATATGAGCGAACTCATAAGCAGGATTTGCTCAAAATCCGATGACCCGACAACCTGTACAAAAAGCCTGAATGCAATAAACAATACAGCAAAAAAATATTACCCTGAATACAAATCCACAGAGGAAAGCTTGGAAAATTACTTAACTGATACCAAAAAACAAGAAATTGTCGCAACTCTGGCAAAAGAATTATTTATTGCCGAGGTTATAACAATAGGTGATTTAATCGCTATTCTTGAAGCTTCTCAAAACTAAAAAACAGCTTCTTCTATTCGAAGCCATTTAAAATATTTTATATTCATTTAATAAAAACAAAAATGACAGACCAAAACAAATCAAACAAATCTAAAAAAATAATTTTTGGATTGGCAGTACTCCTCGTTTTCGTAATAACTATAGTTTTTATAGGCTCACAAAACTATAAAGGAGATAAAGATCCCGGCAGCGCTCAATTACAATTACAGAAAAAAAGTGCTCCAAAAACAAAGCCGGCTTCCATAGCTTCAATTATTTCTAAAAACGCTGAAGCCTTCAAAGCAACGGAAGATAAAATCGCGCTTCTGATCAAAATTTATCAAATTGCAAAAGACCCGTCTGAAGTTGCAAAATATATAGATTCAGCTTGTAATAAACAATTCACGCCTGACTCAGATGCGGCTAAAAAATGTATCGCAATCTTAAAAGCGGCTGACGTACAATTACGACTTTATTATCAAGCAGCAGAAAAACCAACTGCAAAAACATTAATGACTAATATGCTTGTTGACCTTACTACACCTCCGGAGGATGTACTTTCCCCAAGTTTGGTAACTGATATTCCAACTATAAACGCAAGCCTTCAAGCTCTGATTAAAGCTGTTGAATCAGGAAATAAAGAAGAAATTGTAATTGCTGCCACTAAACTGGCCGGCGACATTTATACTTTAGCTGAAAACGCAGGCACATTACAAAAAGCAATGGATTATTGCGTTACACAAAGCAAATACGAAAATCTATGTAAACTGGCTGTAAGTATCAAAAACTTTTATGACACATACACAATTGAGGGAAAAGAAGACTTGGCTCCCGCTTTAATCGATGCCGCTTGCAATAAAGCATTTGCTGAAAATTCAGCTGAAAATTTGGCAACTTGTGTTGATGTCGCGACTATTGCTTTAGAAACATACCAAAACGGCAGCTACACAAAAGACAAAACAGGTTTTGAAGCCTATGTTAAAGACGTAATGACCGCTTTAACGTCCGGCGAAAATCCCGTGATTAAAATCAATGAAAATTTAACTGCTGTAATTCAAAGCTTCACTGCTTTAGCTGAAGCAATGCAAAATGAAGTTGCGGGAGACGAACAAGATGCCGCGAAAGCATTTGCAATGGAAATGGCAAAATTAACATTAAACATTGCGTCTGAAGATTTGGCCGCGACCAAATCTGCATGTTTGGCACAACTTGAAAATGAAAATGAAGAACAAATTTGCGAATATTTAATCACCGGTATAAATCTTTTAAATAATTATATTGCCACCGGAGAATCAGGTGAATTGAACAAAGAAGCAATAGTTGATACTGCTTGCGAGTTGGCTATAGACAAAATGAACAGCGAAGATAAACCGGCTGCCAAAGAGAAATGTAAAAATACAGTCAATGCTATTATGGAAATAACTGCAAAATATAAAACTGAATATCAGACTGAAAAAGAAACAAATCCCGATCTTACCGTAAAAACATATTTAACAGACAACGAAAATGCAACTTTAATCGCATTCATACTTGACTTAAGCAATTCATTGGCTTCAATCAATCTTTCAGCGGAAGAATTAACTTTAATAACAAATGCTCTTAAAGCTTTCAAAGATGTTGAAAATTTAGAAGGATTCATCAAAACATCGGCAAATTTAGGTAAAACCTTATTATCTATTGCTGATACGGAAATTTTAACTGACAAATGTGAACAAGTTGAAGATCCTGAAATGTGCAAAACAGTGGTTGGCTTGATTGCGATCTATCAAGACGCTGAAAAAAGCGGAGACAGCTCAAAACAAGCTATTATAGACAGCAGTATAAATTTGGTTTGCGCTGATGATGAAAGCGAAACAGGAGTTGATGAAAATTGTGTCGGAGCATTGACTGATTTAACAAAATTAACTCAAGCCGAATATGAATTATACAAAAATTCAGGCTATGATAAACCTCAAGACTATATAGACGCGAATTCAGACAAAATCAATGAAATAATTTTAAATGTAATTAAAATAGCATTTAAATACGAATACATCACAGTTGAAGAGGCCATGAAAATCATAAAAGGACTATAGTAAACACAGTAAATTGACACCTAAAAAGCTGAAAGGAATTGATTTCCTTTCAGCTTTTTTAATTTTAAAATAAAAAGTAACCAGTGATTGGACTAAAGTAAACGGTTTTTGTCATACCGAGCGTAGCGTAGCGGAGTCGAGGTATCTAGGGACAAAACAACGTTAAACTTTTTACCGTTCCCGGATTCCTCGACTTCGCTCGGAATGACATAAACCGGCCACTGGTCACCGGCCACTAACTTAAAACCACCCCACAGCATTCTTAAAAATCGCCAATCCATCACCTACCTCAGCCAATTCCTTACCGCTTCTAAGCCTCATCTCCTTTTCCAAAGTCCATAAATCCGATTGAGTAAAAAAAATTGCTCTTTCCGGATGTGGCATCATACCCATAATCCTGCCGGATTCATCGCAAACCGCCGCAGTATCAAGCAAGGCTCCATTCGGATTGATTGGAAATTCACCATTCGCCAAATCCCCATGAGAATAAGAATATTTTAACGGAATTTGCTGATTTTCTTCCAATCTTTCCAAAGTTGAATTCTCCGCATAAAAATTGCCTTCTCCATGAGCGATTGGAATATGCAAAACATCAAGACCCCGCGTAAATACACATTTCTCTGAATTTGCCTTCACGTCAACAAATCTACATTCATATCTAGCCGTAGAATTATGGCGAAACGCGACCTGAGGTTCCCCGTATTTACCAAAAGTAGCCGGAATTAAGCCCGTTAAAGACAAAATTTGACAACCATTACATATTCCGAGTATTAGAGTCTGCCTTTTTACAAAATCTAAAATTTGCTCTTTCAAATTATTTTTAAGCTTATTCGCGTACGCATTACCACTCCCCGTGTCATCGCCGAATGAAAAACCGCCCGGAATAGCTAAAATTTGATAATCTTTTAAATTTTTAACACCATCAATCAAATCATTAATATGTACAATTTCTGACTTAGCTCCCGCTTTATCAAAAGCAAATGCGGTTTCTTCCTCGCAATTTATTCCATAACCTGTTAACACAATAACTTTTGGATTTGCCATATAAATTAAAATTAAAAATAATAAAATTAGTATTTACTTAGCCTTTTTCTGTAACTTCCATTCAATTTATCCAAATCTTCATCAACAATCACATTTCCTTTCAAACCGCGAATAGTGATTTTATTGGTATTTACAACTTTTCCGACCAAATCGCATGGAAGACCCCTCATGACACTTTCGAATTTTTCTTTTTTAGAAGGATCAACTGTCACGATAAACCTTGATTGACTTTCAGAAAATAACAAATAATCATCTCTTTCCACATCGCCACTAATATCAATTTTACTTAAATTAACTTCTATTCCCAATTTTCCGGCCAAAGCCTTTTTTGCCAAAGCTACTCCAATACCTCCAAAATCCACGCTCTGGCATGAAACAACTAAATCTTTTTGTATTGCTTCATACATTTTTCTATATATATTTTTAGCCAAATCACTATCAACTTCAGGCATTTTATTCCCGATAAATTTTTCTTTTCCATCCTTCTCTCCCAAATAAGCAAAATATTCACTTCCTCCAAGCTCTTCTTTTGTTTTGCCAATCACATAGATCAAATCACCATCAAATTTACAATCCATGGAAACACATTTCCGAACGTCTTCAATCACTCCAATCGAAGAAATAAGCAATGTAGGCAAAACTGAAATATCAATTGGATTTCCATCTCGATCAAAACCCTTAAAATCATTAAACATACTGTCTTTTCCTGAAATTAAAGGCGTACCAAAACTCACCGCGTAATCATAACAAGCTTTTGCCGCATCCTTCAACTGTCCAAGTCTTTTAGGATCCTGACTACTACACCAACAAAAATTATCAAGCAAAGCCAAATGATCCAAATTTCCTCCAACGGAGATTGCGTTTCTGATAGCGTTATCAATTGAACAAGCAGCCATATGATAAGCATCTATCTCGCTATAATTCGGATAAAGCGCCTGTGAAACCACCACTCCTTTATTGGAATCCAATCTCGGTTTAATCACATAAGCATTAGCATTTACTTTCCCTTTTCCCTGCAAAGGCAATAAACAAGCGCTGCCTTGGACCATGTGATCATATTGATAAGAAATAAAATCATAACTGCAAATATTCAATCTTCCTATCATATCATTTAAAACCTCACCCAATTTTTCCGGAACAGGCATATCGGGTTCATCAAATTTAACTTTATAATCCTCTGTTTTAAGTGGATAATATTCCAAACCTTCATGCAAAAACTCCATATCCATATTCATGATTTCTTTACCGTTGAATTTCACAATAGCGCGATCAGTATCGTTAAATTCTCCAATAATCACAGCTTCAACACTTCTTCTTTCCATCAATGACTTAAATTCTGCCCATTTTTCTTTCGACACGGATAAAGTCATTCTTTCCTGAGATTCGGAAATCCAAATTTTCCAAGGCTCCAGATTAGGATATTTCAAAGGAACTTTTTCCAAATCAACAACAAACCCGCCGCATTCTTTAGCCATTTCAGACACGCTACAAGAAATACCTCCGGCCCCATTATCCGTGATACTGTTATAAAGATGCTTATCCCTTGCTTCTTTTACAATCGCGTCACTAAGCTTCTTTTGCGTAATCGGATCTCCGATTTGCACAGCAGTCGCAGGACTGCCACTATCCAAAGCTTCGGAAGAAAAAGTAGCTCCATGAATACCATCCTGCCCGACTCTACCTCCAACACAAACAATATAATCTCCTGATTTTGCTTTTTTAACATGACCTTGTTTACCATCAACATCTTTTGGCATCAAACCAACCGTTCCCACAAAAACAAGAGGTTTGCCTTTATATCTTTTATCAAAATATTTAAAACCGCATGGCGTTGGAATTCCCGAACAATTACCCCCGAAATTAACCCCGGCCACAACTCCCTCCATTATTCTTTTAGGTGAAAGCATTTTATTCGTTCTCTTTTGATCTCTATATAGTGGCCATTTATCTTCCGGGTCAGCAAAACAATAACCATAACGATTCAAAATCGGTTTTGCCCCCAATCCAAAACCTATACAGTCGCGATTAACTCCCACAATTCCTGTAATCGCGCCTCCAAACGGATCCAAGGCCGAAGGACTATTATGAGTTTCCACTTTATCAGTAATCATATAATCGTCATCAAACTCAATAGCACCGGAATTATCTTTAAACACGGAAATACAAATATCTTCTTTCCCTTTATCCTTCCTCACCTTTTCAGTCGCGCCTTTAATATATTTTTTATAAATTCCTTCACTTATATCATCCATTGGACTGGCAAAAATCGTATGCTTGCAATGTTCGCTCCATGTTTGCGCCACAGATTCAATTTCAATATCATAAGGATTACGTTTTTCCACATTTTTAAAATAATCTCTGATCAATTTCATAAAATTCAAAGACAAAGCCAAAGGCCCTCTAAATTCCCCGTTTTTCGGATCTTTCACTCCTTTTTTACCGATTTCTAAAAGCTCGTCATCTGACATTTCAGCCAAATTAATCTCATCAGCTTCAATGTTTCCATGTAATTTGACTTTTGGCACAATAGTATTCATACCCAAATCTTCTTTAAATTGAGCTTTGTTTTTAATTCTCACCCTTTGAATAATCGGATTATATAAACTATCCGCAATAGCTTTAACTTCATCTTCAATTAATTGCCCTTTAATAAAAGTAATCTGAGAAGTATAAACACCCTCCCCATCTTTAAACGTCATTTTCAAAAGATCCTCGATAGTTTCCTTAGCCGTATGCCCAATATTATCAGTCACCCCGGGCAAAAATCCCACTTCAATCGCGAAGTCAAATTCTTTAGGAATCAAAGCCTCATCCACAACAAACTTTTCAATCACCTTATTGGACAGCACGCAACCAATTTTATTTAAATCATCATTGGAAAAATCATGATCAATAGTATAAACATCGTTCAAAAAAACCTCTTTAATTTTTTCCCCAAATTCAAAATCATTAAATCTCCTTTTCCTAACCTGCGCCCGAGTATCATCAATCTTAAAAGCAACTTCAATTTTATTTGCCATGAAAAGAAATTAAAATACAAAAGATTTATTAAGCAATCTTTTTATAGCAAAAAAAGAATGAAAAATAAAGTAGGAGATTCTCTTACTTTAATTATCTCTCAACCCTTCCTCCCCTTTAACTGAAAACGCCACATGCGTAACATACAACATCAATAAAAATAAAGCTAAAAATATAAATTTATAAGGCAATATTAAAAGTATTGCAGCAAAAATTACCCTTCCTAAAATCGAACCAATATCAATGGAAGACATATAAGGACCGTAATAATGCCTCACTGAATTTTCAGGAACTAATTCCCAAAAATAAGATTCTCTCGTAGGTTCGATAAAAGCTACGGGAATACTTGCAAAAACAAATAAAACCATCAAAAGATAAATATTATCAATAAAAAAAGCAGCAAGCGCGACAGTTGATAAAATAGAATTCCCGACAGTAAACAATTTTTTTGCCCCGATTTTATGCTGATATTTTCCCACAAAATACTCCAAAAAAATAAGAGGAATCGGTATAGCGGCAAGAAAATAACCCACCCAAATAACAGATAAAGATTCGGAAATTAATAAAGGCAAATAAATATAAATTATAGTCCACCAAATATACAATCCCACACTGATTAAATAAGTTTTTTTAAGCTCTTTATGCTGCCAAATATATTTAAAATTCTGTAGAGAACAAAAATTTTTGTTCCCTACATTTATTTTAATTTTATGAGAAGAATCCTTAATCTTAAAAATAATGAACACTGCCAACGCAAATAACAAAAACACCGCTGAAAATACATAAATTTTTCTAATCCCATATTCCTCAGCCACAAAACCCGCAATAAGCGGCCCAATCAACCACCCCAAATTAGCCAGCATATAAACTAACCCCTGATTCTTCGAAATCGAACGTTTTTCCGAATTGCCCCTAATCAAAAGACCATACGATTCCCTTCGTAAAACAAGCGAAATAACCAAACAAATCGTAATAAGAAAAAACACCCAAAAATTCTCAGTAAAATAATAAATCAAATAAGACACAATCGACGTAATCATACAATAAGCAAACAATTTCGCTTCATCGGACTTTTCCACCAATGGAACAAAAAAGAAAAAAGCCAAAGTGGAAATAAACGTAAATAAGCCCGACAAAAAGCCAACCATTGAATCGCTCTTAATAAATTCTTTCATATAAACGGCCCAAAAAGTATCCCCCATCGCCCACCCAATAGTCATAATCACACCAACAAAAGTAAGTTCAGCGATTCGATGCGGTTTTCTATGTGTAAAATTAATAGGCATATTAAAATAAAGTAATCTATTAATTTTACCTTAAATAAGCTATAATTTCAATTTACTAATTTAATTACCCTGCTCTTCAATAATTCTTGTTCCAGTAGTGATCTGTCCATTTGTTTCTAGACGAGCACCTGAGATACGACCCTCGTCATCAGCATGTTGATCAACATTAATAAACTGAATACCCATATACTCTTGTACCCTGTTTCCTGATCCTAAATCTGAATGACCGAATACGAAACCGTTTATCCCAAGATCGTCTCTAAAATAATTTAATAAATCTGAATCCAAACTACGAATTTGCTCTTCAGCTAAAGTTCTATTATTGGTATCCAAAAAAGTATCAAATAAATAATTATATCTTTCTTTATCATAAGCCTTACCCTCTAAAAGTTTTGCTCTGAGTACAGCCTGAAACTTCGCATTAATAGTTTCTATATCTTCATTTTTTATTAATTCTAAAATCTCGCTAGTAGGATCTGTATGTATATGAATTCTATTTTTTCTTCTAACACATAGCTCCCATTTAGAAATCTCTTCTAAAATTGCCCTACCTTCAGGATAATTACGCATATTATTTAAAATTTCATCTGCATTTAACCTGCTTCCCTCAAAATCAGGTCCAAAAAAACTTTCTATCATTTTTGATTTACCATCTTTCCCTCTTTGTCCGGAAAATTTAGTAAATTCTAGAAGTCCTCTCCCTTGATCATATAACATTGCCGGACCTAGGCCGTTTTTATGAACTCCTCCTCTATCTAAAAGCCATGAAAAAACAAAATCATCATGATTTCCAGCTATAACATCAAAATCCTGTCCTTGAACAGCAGCTTGTTCTCTTAATTTTGAAAGATGTAAAATAATTTTAAAACTATCGCAAGAACGATCTCCCATAATATCCCCATGGATAACTGGATTTGCATTTGGAAGCAAATCTCCATTTTCGTCTATCACGCCGGTAAGCCTCATACATTTCCAATAAGTTTCCCATCTGCCATTTGTGTCCCCAATAGCCAAAACCCGTCTTTCTTGATCATAGTCATTTGATTCCGCTAACCTAGATACTTCCTCAGCTTTTATTACATCAGTAAGAGCCATTAAATTTTCTTCAGGGTTATTAAGATCATTCTGATCAATAAAAGATGTGAGAGAGCGGTCATTTTCGCCTTGTAATATCATTTTAGACAATCCGCCTCTACTATCTCTTCTAATATCAACAATTCTCCATCTGACATTAGGAGCCCGTGTTAAGATAATATCTCCAATATCAGCTCTTTCTAGCTTCTCAACAATACTTGGCTTAAAATTCATCGCTTCTCTTTGTTCCCCTCCCCCCGGTCTTTGCTGAGGAATATTAGACCTTCCTTTTGGGGATGAACCCTTTTCAATTCTATTTACAAAAGTCGGCATTTGATCTAAATCTAATTCCCATTTCTCATTGTCTTGAGATAATAACCTAAATCTAGGATTACCTTCATAATCATAAGTAACATCAATTACCTTATGTTTTACCCCGAACGAAGTAATTATCAAATCACCAACTTGAAGATTTCTAACCTGTTCCTCTAACTTCTGATTCTCTTTTCTCTCAGATTTAATAACATCCGTAAAGGCACCTAAATTCTCGTCAGGATCTCTTAAATCATCCTCGGTAATAGTGCTGGTAAGAGATGGATCATTTACTTCTTGCAAAGACATAGAAACTAAATTGCCTCTACTGTCTCTTTTAATATCAATTATTCTCCATCTTACATTTGTCGCTCGCGTTAGGATGATATCTCCGATCTGAGCTCGCTCTAGCTTTTCAACAATTTTCAATTTCACCCGCAAAGGTTCTCTTTGCTCAACATTTAATCTTTGTTGAGGAGATTGAGAAGGTAATTGAATCTTATACGCCAATCCATTTGTGGAAACATCCATAATAGTTACCTTATCTCCATTCCTTCTAATCTTTAAATGTTGGCCTGAAACAGTGCGAGGCAAATTCGGATCAGTATCTCGTCCCCAACTTATTACTTGCCCACTTATAACGGTTTCCGGAGAACCTTCAGCGTAACCTTTAATAATAAAGTCACTTCCTCGCTTAAAAATCATCCCGAATGGAGTTTGTGTGTTCTTTGTATATAATAAAGTCCTACCAATAGGCACTATCTCAAACGACTTACCTCTTTCAACAACATTAGGAATAGATTCCCTCTGTATTCCTCCCAAATATCCCTCTCTGATCAATTTGGCCGCTTCTTTTAAAGAACATCCCATCATTTTTGCTGCTTCCTCATCTTTAGCCTTTAAAAAAGATAATCCCTTCTTTTCTCCAATATTTTGAAAAAATTCATGATCAGGATTATGTACTTCTCTAAACCATGTTTTTTGTTCATCAGTTAACTGCCGCCCAAATTTCTTTTCTATTTCAACAATTCTGTCATCCAAAGATAGTTGGCTAACCCTTGTCACTTCAGGAGTAATATCTTTATTTACAGGTTTTAAAACTGTGACGTTTCTTCCCGCATCGTTTTCGATAGTAATTATCATATCTCCATTATCCCTTTCAAAACTGGCTCCCGGAATATTCTTATAATATTCTTCCACTACATTTTGCTTTTCAGGTTCATACAGTCCTTCACTCTCATCAAAATATGATACAGCATCATGTAATTCCGGCTTCGAAGGACCTTGCATACACATAGTTAAAGAAGTCAAATAGGCTAATATCGCGCCTAAACCTATCTTCTTCCCGGCAATATCAATGCCACCTAATCTTTTATCAAGTTGGTTTCCTACTTCTCCCATGATCCCTTCAATCACTTCCTCCAAATGTTCAGATAACAATTCTCGCGATAATTTATTAAAAATAGCCTTTTCCGTTCCCTCCAGTCCTCCCTCTGCCATAGTAAATGTATTTTTTAAATTCACTAAATTTCGCTGAACAATTTCAGCGCCTTCTCCAATTACGCCTTGAAGTCCTTCTTTCCCGCCATAGCGCGCAACTAAAATTTTTAATCCTTGGCCAGATAAATTACCTAATCCAATTATTGCGAATGTACTTGCAAAATTCATAAAAAATTCCGGCCCAAACGTATTAACCAGTTCTTGAATAGCTTCTGTATTTAATTTTCCATACTTTTCTGTAATTTGTACTGCTCTCGATTGAACATTTTCTGAATCGGTAAGTTCGTGATAAAATGCAGCGTAGGTTTCTCCTCCCAATATTCCTCCCGCTGCTCCTAAAGCTGACACTAATGCAATTCCCCCAATTCCACCAACAGGCAATGTAGCCATAAAAGTTGTAATAAGAACAACTGAAGTAGTTATAGATGCAATCATCCTGGCCCCGTCCTGCTCGAGCCATTTACCAAAATCATCATGATCAAAATCTCGATGATTTACTTTATTTAAAAATTTTTCTAAACCCCCTTTGTCTAAATTGTCAGCAATTTCAGTATATGCAACTTCCAATTCTCTGATTTGCCTTTCAAATTCATCAGTGATTAACCCCGGATTTAATTCCCGTAATTCCCTTAAAGCATCCTGAGCCTTCGGAATTTCTAACTTTAAAAAAGAAATATTTACCATTAAAGTGTCAGCTTTACCGCGTACCAAATCAACAAAATTTTCCGGTTTTTTCCCCATCATACCTGCTCTATATAGCTTCTGAATTTCTAATAAGTCTGTTTGGAATAAAGAAGAAATTTGTGATACTGCATTTATATGCCGATTTGTACCTAAAGATGTTTTTAACTTTTCTCTAGCTGCGAAATTTTCGTTTTTGATATTCTGGTTCCCGACGATATGTAAATCCTCAAGCTTAATAGACTTTATAAATTCTTGCGATTGTCTGTCTTCAGGATTTAAAATGCTCATTTCATCCATTGTTAAAATTACTCCCGCTTCTTCTTTCGTTAGAATCTCATTTTTTAACATTTCGATTTGAAGATTTAAATTTTCAGGTACTTTATCTTTAAATCTTTTTATTACCTGAAGTGCGAATTTCAACCGATCATTCCATTCATTAGCAGGGCTTAATTTTTTTGAAAATTCATCAATAACCGAATTATCATATTCAGGATTATTTCTATTATGCTCTGTCAAAGCTTGTTTTAAAGCTTCATTGTCTTTGCCCAACAAAATATTTTCATAAAAATTCAATTCAATTCCACTTCTCTCCTTCTTTTGTAACTCCCCTCTTAAAACAAATAATTGCGTAGATATAAACGCAGGCAAATCCGCACCAAATTCCCGCATAGCGTCTACCAATATTTTTTCCATTTCTTCCTGGTCTCTTACTTTATTAATTTTTTCTAAATAAGTTGCTTCCCTTTTTTCTTTTTCTTTCTCTAAAAATGGATTTAAAATAGATTGCAAAATCAAATTTGCATCTTGAATTTCAGTTTCTATTTTATTTAAATCATCTATCGTAGCTGAAATTTCCTGATCATTAACACCAACACCCATAATAAATCCTCTTGCCCCCACTTTACCGGCACTTTTATTTCTACTTACGAGTAATATTATTCTTTGAAACAAATTTTCTTTCCTTAAATTAGCTGCTTGTATCAACTCATATTGTTTTTCAATAATCTTCAGTTGTTCAGGATTCAAAGCTAAATTATCTAAATTTTTAAATCTTTCCAAAAGTCCATCAGTCACTTCACGCAAATTAGCTTTATTTAACGAACCCAAACTTTGTTCAAAATTATCTAACTCTGATAATAAATTCTCAATCAGAATCTTTAATTCTTCTTCCGAATCTCTCTCAATATTGTGCAATTCGTCTTCTCTGTCTTTTAAAATATTTCCTAAATCTGATTTCAATCTCTCCTTATATTCTCTATCTAAACCTGAATTCTCAATCTTTTGTTCAATCTTATTAAATTTCTTTTTGATATCCTCATCTCTAATTTCTTCATCTTTCTCAGGTGATAATTGAAGCGTCTTTTCTCTAGCATCTACAGCTTTAGAAAAATTCTCCGCTTCTTGGTGATAAAAAACCAATCTATTTTTTCCAAATATTTCGTTTTTGTTTTCCATAAACTAATTCAAATATTATTTAATTTATTTTCTAAATCAGCTTTCTCGTTTTTTGTTGAATCTAATTCCATTTCTTTATAAGCATTTCGAATCTTACTTCTTGAAAAATCATCAAATAATTGCATCATTTTTTTATTTAAATTTTGAATCTTTTTATTTTTTTGGAGTATAATATTAAATTTATTTTTCAAGGCTTTACCTAAAATAAATTCTAAATTCTTTTTTTCTTCTAAAGACAATTTTTCACTTATTTTTTCCCATTTCTCTATTATTTCTTTTGGTAGATCTAATTGTTTAAGTAAAACTTGCAACATAAATTATAACAAAAATATTAGATATAATCTTATAATTATAACATAATTTAATTTTATTTCCAAACCTGCATTTAACTTTTAATTTTCATCACCTTTTCTAAACCCCAAAAACTCATCAAAAATATTCCAACTACCACAAAACTTAACATAAACACATATAATCTATAATTTTCACTAACCCCATTCTCAAAAAATATTGAAGTCAAAATCTTAATTAAAATTCCATGAAAAAGTAGCACCCACAAAGAATGCTTCCCCAATAAAGAAACAGTAATCCAAAAATTAGTTACTCTTATTCTTCCTAAAATCAAAATAAAAAAAATATAAAAATTAATTGAATATAAAGCCAAATAACCGTTAAAATAAGCGAACCTCTGCACCCAAGAATCAACAATAAAATCTCTATAATGTAAAATGCCGAACAAAACAGTTAAAATCAAAAACAATATTGTTAATAAATTCTTATAATTATATTTCTTGAAATAAGGCAAAACTTTCTCTAAAAATAAACCAAATCCAAAATAAACCAGATAAAATTGGATTTGCGCCAACTCCTGCGTATAAGAAATAAATAAATTATTTAAATATACAAAAAAACTTTTATACAAAGGAAATTTTGCTGCCAAGAGAAATAAAAATTGCGTAAATGTATAAGGATTAAAACAAAAATATATTGAAATTAAACTTAATATAAGCCAAACATACAAATATGATTTTTTAAAAATCCGCGTGATCAAAAAATGCAAAATATAAATCTCCAACAAAAGCGGAATAAACCAATGACCATAATCAGCTCTTCCATTTAACAAAACCTGCCAAAAAATCGACCAATTAAAATCTCCCCAAAAAATATAATATGATAAAAATGTAGCAATAAAAAAAGGAATTAAAATTTTTAAAACAATCTTTTTCAAAAAATTCAAAAAATACATTTTATTCATCCGGCAACTGAAATATCCCGAAACAATCAAAAAAAACGGCACACAAAACCGCCAAAAACCACTCATCTCAAAAAAAGGTTCATAATAGTTAGATTTAATATTCACCAAATAATTTAAACTATGAACTAAAACCACGGCAAAGATCGCCACTGACCGCAAAACATCAATACAAATATCCCTATAACCGCTTTCGCCAAAATTAAAAAAGCTTAAAGCAGCAGAAAAAATAGAATAAAAACTACCAATCTTTCTTTTCAAATACATAAACAAAATTTTTAATCTTCTCTATTTAACAAAATTTCTGAATAAATGACAATGAGAACTCTTTTTCCAATTACCAATTACTGAATTTACCTCCACCAATAACTGCTCACAGCTCGTAATCCGTAATTCGTAATCTGTAATCCGTAATTCGTAAAAAGAATAATTTTATTATAATAAAATTCAATTTACGGATTACGGATTACGAATTACGAATTACGGATTACAAATTACAAAACACCAGTAACGACTCACTGAGATAATATGTCATCCCGAACGAAGAGAGGGATCTTTGGAATAAAAGTTATATTCAATATTCTTTTTATTCCAAAGATTCCTCC
>LBOO01000006.1 GCA_000989565.1 Candidatus Peregrinibacteria bacterium GW2011_GWA2_33_10
AGTCATTTATAAATAAGTTTGGAAAGACATTGAAATTAGGGTCATTGCAGGTACGTTTGCGAGTTGCAGAGATATATGGATTTGTTGATTTGGTTGAGGGAATAAGTAGTGAATATCAAAAAAGAGAGAAGAATAAAGTTCAGGAAGAGCCGTTTCCGATAGAGAGAGTGATGGTGGAGGATGAATTATTTTTGGAATGTGTAAAGCAGGCATTGGGGATAAAAGGAGAGATTAAAAGGGAAGATTTGATGAATATTTCATCTAATTGCACAAATAAAAATAAAATAAAATTATCTCATTTAGAAGAAGGAAAAGAATACGCTTTTTATTTGTGGAAGTCATTTATAAATAAGTTTGGAAAGACATTGAAATTAGGGTCATTGCAGGTACGTTTGCGAGTTGCAGAGATATATGGATTTGTTGATTTGGTTACGAGTATAAGAGAGGAAATAAAGATAGCTCAGGTTGAAAAGCAAGATAGAGAGAAGAGGCAAGTTTAGGAAGAGCCGTTTCCGATAGAGAGAGTGATGGTGGAGGATGAATTATTTTTGGAATGTGTAAAACAAGCATGGGGGATAAGGGGAGATATCAAAAAAGAGGATTTAAAGAAAATTACAGCTAGTTGGGTGAATTGCGAGTGGCAAAGATATATGGATTTGTTGATTTGATCGAGGGAATATTAGAAGAAATCAAGATGGCTCAAAGTGAAAAGCAAGAAAGAGAGAATAAAAAGAATCAGGAGGAGCCATTTCCGATAGAGAGGGTGATGGAGGAGGATGAATTATTTTTGGAATGTGTAAAACAAGCACTGGGGATAAAAGGAGAGATCAAAAAAGAAGATTTAATGAACATTACAACGAATAGGAATAATAAAAATAAAATAAAATTATCTCATTTAGAAGAGGGGAAAGAATATGCTTTAGGTTTATGGGAGGCTTTTTTAAAAGAGTTTGGAGAGACTCAAAGGTTAGGATCATTGCAAGTTCGTTTGCGAGTAGCAAAGATATGTGGATTTGAAGATTTGATCGCGGGAATATTAGAAGAAATCAAGATGGCTCAAAGTAAAAAGCAGAAAGAGCCGTTTCCGATAGAAAGAGCGATAAAGGATGATGAATTGTTTTTGGCATGTGTAAAGCAGGCATTGGGGATAGAAAGAGAGCTAAGAAGAGAAGATTTGATGAGAATTTCATCAACCTTTAAGAATAAAAATGAAATAAAATTATCTCATCCTGAAGAAGGGAAAGAATATGCTTCTTATTTGTGGACTTCATTTATAAGAAAGTTTGGAGAAATGCGGAAATTAGGGTCATTGCTGGTTCGTTTACGAGTAGCAAAGATTTGTAAATTTGAAGACAAAGTTGTAGAAATACAGCAATTAATAACTCAGGAAGAAGCAATACAAGCTTTAGATCATAAAAAACCACAGGAGATATTGGACGAGAATAAGGATATTTTAGCAGATATATCAGGGATGTTGGGTAGAGGCGCGGTGGCGGAATATTTGGTCGCAAGCAATCCTGTTTTCGCTAAAATGGGAATTAAAAGAACATTAGGAATTTTAAAAGATTATTTGGGTAGCTTTTTGCCGCCAATGAGACCGATACCGAGAGATAAGATTGTTTCTGAAGATATTTTAAAAATAGAGAGTTTATATGATCTTGTTTATCGTCAATGGTGTGACGCATATTTTCCTTTGATGCATAAAAATGAAGATGAAACAATTGAGATTTTAAAAAATTTATCCGGGCACTACGAAAAAGAATATCCGCTATTTGCTAAGATGCTTTATCAAGTTCAAGAATATTATCTTGATGTTTATTCAATTCCAAAACCTTCAAATTTTGTAGATTCTTTGAAAAAGGGAAGAAATTTTCCTGATATGAATCAGAGAAGAGCAATGAAAGAGATAGCTGAGAAAAGAAGAATGCTCATAGCGGATGATATGGGTACGGGAAAATCAGCCTCCGCGATTTTGGGGAAAGAATATGTCGGCGCAAATAAAGCATTGATAGTTTGTCCGGATGGAGATGTGGCGCTGCAATGGGTTAGAAATATTAAATTTAATTATTTTAAAGCGGATAATCAACCAAAGGTAGGTATGATTCACGCAGGAATGGCTCCATCAGATTGGGAGCAGGTTAAAGATGCGGATTATGTGGTAATGGGTTTTTCTATGTTTATGGGTAAGGGTGAAGATGGTGAAGAAATGGTCGAAACACTAAAAAAATTAGGATTTGATTATTTGGTGGTGGATGAAGCGCATAATGCCAAAAATATTAAAGGCACTTGGGTGCGGATAATTCAAGAGCTTTCGCTTAATACGGATTCAATCAGAGATGGATATACTGTACTTCTTTCAGGAACACCGATTCCAAACAGAATTCAAGATATTACGCCAACTCTTCGATTGTTAGAGCCTGAAATGTTTAGAGATAAAACAGATGAACAAATACTTCATATGATAAAGACTTCTCATCCACTTTTGATAAGAGATATTTTAAAGAAACGAATGCTTAGACATAGCGCAAAGGAAGTGCTTAATTTACCTGAATTGGATTATCAAGAAATTATTTATAATCTTCGAGATGTTGAAGTATTAATATACCAGGCTATGCTAGAAGAAGATGGAATTTTTCCCGCTCAAAAGATCAATATTTTGCAACAATTAGTACTTGATCCAAAATATGTGGACTTAGCTCCGTATATGGATAGCTCTAAATATCAAAATGTTCAGAGTTATTTAGACGACGAACTTACAAGAACGGATAAAGTGATAATTTTTGTTAATCAATTCAGAGACGGCCTTACATCTGATTTTAAAGATTTGGATGGAGATTGTTTATTTAAAAAATTACAGAGACATTATGAGAAACAAGGTATAAAAGTATTGAAAAGGGATGGAAATGATTTTGTGGAGGGGATAGATCGTCAGCAAATACTTAAAGAGTGTAAAGAATCGAATCAAAAAGTGATTTTTTTGGCTACAGGGAAAACAACCTCTGAAGGTATGCAAGATTTAGTGTGTTTTGATTCAATGGTTCTTTATAATCTACCATGGACAGAGGCATTAAAATTTCAACAAATAGCAAGACTTCATAGAGAAGGCCAGCAGAATTCTGTGAAAGTGAGATCCTTTATAGCTGAGAATACAATTGAAGAAGGTATAAGGATTCTTTTGGCGGAAAAGCAGCGGATTATAGATATGATATTGGAGGGAAATATAGTAGATGAGGAAGAATGGGATGTACTTGAGAGACAAAGCAGATATGACAGGCATGCTAATATTGAAGGTTATGTTCATACCACTCAGCAGAAATTGGCTTTTATGTTTAATTGTATGTTTGGAAAAGGAAGCGCGTTAAATAGAAAATATTTAGAAAAAAGACTTTATCCGGAAGACCCAAATAGAACAGATACTTATGGAGATTTGTACGCAAAATTGTATAAAATTAATTTAGTAAATTCATATTATGCTAATAATGGACGAACAAACGCGGAAATTATGAGAAAATTAATTGTGGAAAGTGGAAATGCAGGGAAGATGGAAATAGCGGATTTGGGTTCAGCAAATAGAGTGTTGCAGCATTATATGGGAAGATCAGAAAATTATGTGATTAAAAACGTTGATATTAATAGCTCTCATTTTGATGAAGTTCAAGAAAATGATGTTGTGGCGGATTTTAGATCTTTACCTTTTGAAGATGGGAGTAAAGATTTGATTAATATGTCTTTAGCGCTGCATTATACGTCGTTAGCTATTACAGAAAAGAATTATGAAAGAGTTGATGTATTAAATGAGATTAATAGGGTTTTAAAAGTTGGAGGATGCGCTATAGTGAGCTTCCCGTATGGTTCAATTAAACCTGAGCAATTTGAAAATTTAAAAGAAGAAATTCGTAATTTCGGGTTTGATGTGATTGCTAAATATACAGGAGTGATAGAATCAAGTGATGGAGAAAAGGGACAAAAATTCAGAAGTTATACATTATCTTTGAAAAAAGTTGGATCTCCAAAAGATATAAAGGAAATTGATTTGACAAAATTGCGAATGAGTAAAGTAAAAGAATCTGATAATGTGGAGAGAAATTTATCAGGTGGCTATCATACAAGCTTTAATTTGAATGGAATTAATCTTAATTATCAATCTTCTTTAGAAGATGAGTTGCTGTATCAGAGATATTTACATTCACAGACAGAAAAGTTATTTACTAGTTCACTTATTCAAAAATTGGTTCAGCAATATAGTGATCCAAGTTTAATCCCGGATGGTGTGTTGTTAGAATATGGTCTTCGAAGATTGGGATTAGAAGCTGATAAAGTAAAAAATTATACTTTTATCAAAGAAGACGGTTTGTCTGCCGGGGTTTGTTTTAAGGTAAACGGATTGAATGTCGCGGTGTCTGATGTTGGACATTTGAGTAGTTGAGGGTTGAATTGATACTTATAGATTAAGAGTAGCGGATTATAGAATTATTTTTAGGTTAGATGAAAAAGCTGGTGTTGTAGCAGTTTTAGTGGTATTGCGAGTGAAGCATAGAAGGGAAGTGCATAGATCTATTTAAAGCGTTTTATTTTATAATTTGACCTGTTTTTTGTTTGTTTTTTATTTTTTGATTATAATCAATTCGGAATTATTTATTTTTATGAATAAACTTTTGGGAGCAACGAGATTTAATATTGAACTTAACGATGATTTTGTTCGGGCGTTTGAATTTCTTACAAACACTAATAAAAGCGTATTTATTACAGGTAAGGCCGGAACCGGCAAATCCACTTTGCTGCAATATTTTCGTGATAATACAGCGAAAAATGTCGCTGTTTTAGCTCCCACAGGTGTGGCCGCGCTTAATGTTAAAGGTCAGACAATTCATTCTTTTTTTGGTTTTCCTCCAACAATAACTCCTCATTCTCTTTTTAAGAAAAAGTTTTCAAAGAAAGTTTTGGAGGTTTTGAGAAAATTGGATGCCATTATTATTGATGAAGTATCAATGGTTCGCGCGGATCTTATGGATTGTGTTGATGAGGCTTTGAGGTTTTGTTTGAATGACAATTCACCTTTCGGAGGTTTACAGATGATTTTTATTGGTGATCTTTATCAACTTCCTCCGGTTGTTGCTGATGTTTCCGAGAAAGAGCTTTTTAGATCTTATTATAAAAGTCCTTATTTTTTCGATGCCAAGGTTTTTGAAAATTTTGAGATGGAATTTATAGAATTGGAAAAAATTTATCGGCAAAGAGATGATGATTTTATTGAGCTTTTAAACAAAATTCGTAATAATTCCGTTGAGGACGCGGATATTGAAAGATTGAACAGCAGGCGTATTTTTGATTTTAATGATGATTCGGGCGAGTTTTATATCACTTTGACTACGACAAATTCCGCGGCGGATGAGATTAATATTAAGAAATTAGCCCAATTGGAATCTAAAACAAGAGTATTTTATGGGCATGTGAATGGGAATTTTGATAAGAAATATTATCCTGCTTCTTTGGATCTTGAATTGAAAGAGGGAGCGCAAATAATGCTTTTGAATAATGACAGCGCGGGCAGATGGGTAAATGGGAGCGTGGGAGTGATTAATAATATTATTTCTGACAATGAAGGAAATGATGATATTTTGGAGATTGAATTGAGTAATGGCGAAATAGTTGAGGTGTCGTCTTATACATGGGAGGTTTCGCAATATTTTTATAATAAAGATTTGCGGAGGCTTGACGCGGAAGTCGTGGGGACTTTTACTCAATATCCTGTGCGGTTGGCGTGGGCTGTAACTATTCATAAAAGCCAAGGAAAAACTTTTGATCGTGTTATTGTGGATATTGGGAGAGGCTCTTTCACGCATGGCCAGATTTATGTGGCGATAAGTCGTTGCACAAGCTTTGAAGGATTAATTCTTAAAAAGCCGATTTTGAAAAAACATATTTGGATGGACCAAAGAATTGTGAATTTTGTAACACATTATCAATACACGAAATCTGAAGAAAATATGTCTTTGGAAGAGAAGTTGGAATTGATAACTCAGGCGATAAATTCCGGAAGCATATTGAAAATAATTTATTTAAAACCGGATGACACGAAATCAAAACGTGAAATCAAACCGCAAGTTGTTGGTAAAATGGGATATTTGGGCAAATCTTTTATCGGAGTGGAAGCTTATTGTCTGAAACGTAAGGCTAAAAGGGTGTTTAGAGTGGATAGAATTTTGGAGTTGAGATAGGGGGTGTGATTTGTTGTTGTAAATTATGAAGGTGGCTTTGAAATCATGGCTCCGCAGACTGGATTCGAACCAGTGACCTACCGGTTAACAGCCGGTTGCTCTACCGCTGAGCTACTGCGGAATGTGAAAGAACTGATGTCGCAGATTAATATAAAGTTTTATGTTTTTTTTTGCAAGAGATAAATTCTAGGAATTGTGTTTATATTTTTATGAATTTCCAGATCTCTCTGCCTATTAGTTGGTCTTCTCTTTCGTAGCAGAGCGATGGGAAGTTGATTTTCAAATGTAGTTTTTTTTGTGTTTCTTCTTTAATAAGGGGGATTATTTCGTATTCTAATTTAGTGACTTCCTTTTCGATTTGCAAAAAGTATTTTTTCTTTTTTGTTCTAATGTAAGGGAAGATTATAATTATTTCCGTGTTTTTTTCTAAAATTGGCGATAGATTTCGAAAAAAATCAAATATTAAATTTTTTATATTATTCTGAATTTCTTTAATCTCTTTTTCATTTGGTTCTTTTTTTAGCGCCGGTCCAAGATATGGCTCGGTGATTATGGAAAAATTTGTTTTTGGCAAATGTTCCAATGTCATTTGCAAAGCGTCCAAGGGGAAAATCGAAGTTTTAAATTTTGAATTTATTTGATAGTTGTTTTTTAACCACTCAATATTTTGAATGCTATCAGAAACGGCTTTTTCGCTGATGTCTGATCCGATCACGTTGTTGTCGCTTAAAAGAGCTTCTAAAAGGAGCGTTCCTGATCCGCAGAATGGATCGAAAATCGTATTTATTTCAGGGCTTTTTAAATTGATCATAATTTGCGCCAATTTTGGCGGAAGCATGCCGGAGAGAGCATCTTTTTCGGGTTTTTCGTAATCTCTTTTGGAGTATTCATTAATATTTTGAATTGAAATGGTTTGGCTGATGTAAATTTTTTCGGAAGTGAATAATATGTTTAATTCCAATCCTTGTTCTAAAAGATTTTCATTTAAAGCCGCGGCAGATGAGATGTTTTGAAAATCTTTATTGATGAATCTTGATGTGATATCGGCTTTTTTTAAATCGTGTTTAAAATCAATCAAGATTTCTTTTAAAAATTGTTTAGCGCTTTTTTGGTAATTGTATACGTTTATGCCGAATTTGAATTTTGATTTATGCTGATCTTGTTTTTTGCAGATTTCCATTAATGATTTCAGTAAAGATTTTTTTTCGGAATTCGTGAAGTTTTTTTGCCATGAAATTGAAGATAGAATTTGAGTTATTTTTATTGTTCCTCCTAATTTATTTTGAATTTTTTCAATTTCTTTTAATTCTTTTGAAAAATTTAGAATCCCGAATTCACGGGAAAAATAATCTATGTTTTGATCATCCTGACGAAAAACATGTATTACTTCCGCGAGTGAAAGATATGGTGTTTTTCCGAAAATAAAAGCGTATTGCATGAAAAATTTGATTATAATTTCTTGTGTATGATTCCATAGAATCTTTTTTTTGTCTATTCAAGGTTTATATGTTATAATTTTATGAATTATTAAAACCTTTTAAATGTCATTAGAAGCAAAAGATACCTGCGATGTCCATTCAACTCCTCAAGATTTGAAAAATGAAAAAAATTTTTTAGAGAGCGAGAATTTGAAGAAAGAAAAAGAGCAGAAGAATGAAGGTAAAGAAAGTGAAGAGACTAAAGATAAAAAAGAAGAGGCGGAAAAAGATGAAGCTCAAAAAAAATTAGAAGTTGAATTAAATAAAGTAAAAAAAGGGGAAATATTTTCGAGTCAGATTCCGAAAGAAGAAATAAATAAAAAAGATTGGATAGAACAGATTGTTGATTTTATTCGTAAATTTTTTAATCTTGGTTCGGTTAATCGTTCAGATTCATTTTATGACCAATTTGATGAAGGCATCAGATCAGATCTTAAAAAGGCTGATGCTGAGTATTATAAAGGCGTACCAAAAAAATATAATGGTATTCAGGAATCTATAGTCGCCGGTTCGCCTGCTGAAACTATTCAAAGAACTTTAAAAGATCGAACAATTTCAGATACAGGAGGTTTGTTGAACGGAAAAAATTATCCACCTGTAAGTATGGCAAATGTAGTTATAAAGATTTCAGGGCATGAAGCCCAGACGGTTGATGCAAGGTGTGGTAATCCTAATGAGAGATCGATAGGTATATTTCAATTTTATGAAGGAGGAGAATTGCCGAGTTTTATTGATTACATACAGAAAAATCATCAAGAATTATGGGGAGCATTAGATGATAATTTTAGAAATATATTAAGCGAAGCTGTAAAACGGAAAGATTTTAGAGTTGCTTTTAATAAGGAAAATTTGGGAAAATTGCAAAAATTATTCAGGGACGCGGCTCAACAACAAGTGGAATTTAAAGCATCGTTAATTGAAGATTTTGTTGATAGGATTCATTCTATCGCTCAAGAATATAAAGTTCCTTCGGTTGCTCAAGCGTTTTTGGCTACAGAGGAAGGTGTGGGGTTTTTAGCTGATAATTATAATCATCTAGGTCCGGGCGGAGTTATGAGATTTTTCAGAGAAACATGTAAAGCGCTTCAAGGTAGAGAAGTTTTGACTGTTATGGATGTTTTACAGACTTATCATCAGATCTACTCAGGTACTAAAGGTAGAAAAGATAGAATGGCTCGAAATCAAAACTTTATGGATTCTGCAAAAAAGGTATAATTTATGTTTTAATTTTTTTTTAATAATTGATGCTTTATTAAAATAAAAGAAACGCTATAAAGAAGCGAATTTATTTGTAATTGTGTCAACTTATATTATTTGACGGAATAAAAAGTCTGGAATAGTATCCTAATACTTTTTGATATTTTTGTATTTTAAAACCAAATATTATGGCAGTATGTTTAAATCGCGCGCAAATTATTGGCAATTTAACAAGAGATCCTGAAGTCAGACAAACACCTCAGGGTGTTTCTGTAGCGACTTTTGGAGTGGCAACCAATTATACTTGGAATGATAATAATGGTCAGAAGCAAGAAAAAGCTGAATTTCACAATGTCGTGGTTTGGCGAAAATTGGCTGAAATATGCGCTCAATATTTAAAAAAAGGCTCGAAAGTTTTTATTGAAGGCAAGATGCAAACAAGAGATTGGACCGGAGAAGATGGAGTTAAAAGGTATAAAACGGAAATTATCGCGGAGAATATGATCATGCTTGATAGAAAAGGCGATATGGGTGATCACTCGGGGATGAATTATATTCCTAATGAAGACAGGAAAAGTCAAAATAAGATAAATAATAATGAGGAAAGTCCGGTGCCGGTTGAGGAAGAAGTGAAGTTGGAAGATTTGCCGTTTTAGAGAATAAATTTCGTAATCCGTAATCCGTAATTCGTAAATGGAAAATTTTTTACGAATTATGACTATATTAAATTTACAATTGAAATCAGGATATTTTCAGTATAGATTTTTAAAAAGAATTATTATCCTAATTTTAATTTATGCTTAATGATTATGTTAAGATTTTTGATACTACTTTGCGGGACGGGGAGCAGTCGCCCGGATGCAGCATGAATATTGAAGAGAAAGTGAGACTGGCAAAACAGTTGGAGAAGTTGGGAGTGGATACTATTGAAGCGGGGTTTCCGATTGCTTCTCCTGATGATTTTTCCGCGGTTTCCGAGATTTCCGCAATTTTGAAAAATGCGGAAGTTTGCGGTTTGGCGAGAGCATTGGAGAAAGATATAAAAAAAGCTTGGGATGCTATTAAAAAAGCGAAAAAACCGAGAATACATACTTTTTTAGCGACTAGTGACATTCATTTGAAATATAAATTAAAAATGACTCGAAAAGAAGCTTTGAAACAAGCTGTTTTAATGGTTAAGTATGCAAAAAGTCTTTGTGATCGCGTGGATTTTTCTCCGGAAGATGCCGCAAGGTCAGATAAATTGTATTTGTATGAAGTTTTGTCCGCGGTGATTGAGGCCGGAGCGGATACTATCAATATTCCGGATACGGTTGGTTATGCCATGCCAGAGGAATTCGGGGAATTGATCGCGGATATTATTAAAAATGTGCCGTTAATAAAGAAAAAAAATATTATTGTGTCTACTCATTGTCATAATGATTTGGGTTTGGCTGTGGCAAATTCATTGGCCGGAGTGATTAATGGAGCAAGTCAAATCGAGTGTACGATTAATGGGATTGGGGAAAGGGCGGGGAATGCTTCTCTTGAAGAAGTTGTTATGGCAATAAGCACGAGAAAAGGATTTTTTAATTTAAAAACAGGAATCATTACTAAGGAAATTTATCCGACAAGTAAATTGTTAACGCAAATTACCGGAGTTAAAGTGCAGCCCAATAAAGCCATTGTAGGTGCGAATGCGTTTGCTCATGAGGCCGGGATTCATCAGGATGGAATTTTAAAACAAAGAGAAACTTATGAGATCATGAAGCCGGAAGATTTGGGTATAAATAAAACAAAGTTGATTTTGGGAAAGCATTCGGGGAGTCATGCTTTTAATGACAGGTTGAATGAGTTGGGATTTAATTTGAATAAAGAAGAATTGGAAGACGCATTTATAAAATTTAAAGTTTTGGCTGATAAAAAAAAGAATGTTTATGATGAAGATATTGCTTTGATCGCTTCGGAATCGGGGAAAGTTATAAAAGAAACATATATTTTGAAGACTTTAAATGTAGTTTGCGGCACACATGGATTGCCTACGGCGTCTATTATTTTGATTGATAAAGATGGGAAAGAACATGCTGAAGCTAAAATCGGAGATGGCCCCGTGGATGCCATTTATCAGGCAGTCAACAGCATTTTGGGTATTAAAAATAAACTTTTGGAATTTTTGATAAAAGAAGTTACGGAAGGCATTGACGCGCAAGCGGTTGTAACAGTTAAATTGGAAATTGAAGATAAAGTATATTTTGGTCGAGGTTCAAGCACTGATATAGTTGTAGCCAGCGCGCACGCGTATTTGAACGCTTTGAATAAATATTTGGCTTTGAATGTATAAAATTTACAAATAAAATCAGGGTGTTAATCTGAATTGGGCACTTGCATAACCATACAAAATTTAGAAGGTTATCAGAGGTGAGATTAACACCCTGCAGTAGTTACGACTCAAAGTTGATTATTCTAAGCTACGTATTTAAATTTGAGATTTTGAAGTAGAGAATATCAACTTATATATAGAGCCGGGCAAAAGGTTGCGACTTTTAAGTGGGCCTTAAGCCGGTCTCCCTACCGTTCTTTGGTAGAGGTATTTTTATAACCGGACACTACCATTCGGTTTTTTATATTTGTGTTTGTTTTATTCCTCAAGTGTAAAAGAAGAGGAATTTAAGTTTTAAGCCCCGATAGAGGCTATAAGAAACGGTAAGTTGGTTGTTGTCGCGTCAACCATCGAAAAGTAGGGAGAGAAAGACTTGAAATTACATTCTGAAGGCGCATCTGCAAGCCAATATTAAAATTTTTGATCCTCACGTAGCAACACTACGCTGCGGTCAAAAATTTTAATTTTAGCTCACATCTGCACCTTCAGAATGCAATTTCATGATCTATAAATTTTGAAAAAGCCTTATCTCTTTCTACTTTTTTACTCCTTCGCTAAAGCTACGGAGTATATTTTTTTTTAAAATATTTTGTGTTATATTGTTTCTGTTTTTTAAAGAGCAATTTTTAAACATCAGTATATAGTAATATAATTTAATATCTTTGTCAAATGAATGAAAAACTCTTTTTAATCGTTGGTCCATCGGGAGTGGGGAAGGGAACAGTTATTGACCATTTGAAGCGGATTTATCCGCAATTCGTTTTCCCTGTTTCTTATACTACTCGAGAAAAAAGGCCAAGGGAAAAAGATGGAGATGTGTATCATTTTATTTCTAAAGAGGAATTTAAAAAAAATATTGCAGAGGATAAATTCTTAGAATATGCGCGTGTTCATAGTGATAATTTTTATGGTACTTTAAAAGAGCCTATTTTGACTGCTTTGCAAAAAGGTAAAAATGTGGTTAGGGAAGTGGATATTCAGGGTTTTGAAAGTATTAAAAATAGAATTCCTAAAGAAAATTTGGTTTCTATATTTTTATATATTAATAATTGGGAAGATTTAAAAGGCAGGATTATGCGTCGTCATCCTGAGTCTGAAGAGGAAATTGCCCAAAGAGAACAAAGTTTCGAACATGAAATGGCAAAAAGATTTTTATGCGATTATCAGGTGGAAAGCAGGGAAGGGGATATCGAAGGGTGTGTAACGGAAGTGGAGGAGATTGTGAAAAGGTCTCTATTGTAACAATATTTCTATTTCCTCGCTTTCATCATTTTCCGGCAAGCCTGACGGATTTGCTTTAATAAATCTTAAAGTTCCGGTTTGTTTCTCGCTAACGGTGTACGTTATGGGTTGAGATTTGAATGGGACTTGGTTTACAGTCATCCATTCTCCTTGTGCGGTTGCTAGAACTTCTTTAAGAAGGTTTCCGTTTTTATCCAGAAGTTGAATATTAAAAATAGCTTCAAAATACCAATTTCCCGGGACATCTCCTTCTATTATTATAGGCGAAGTTAATTGTTGTCCCGGATTTATATTGTTTAATTTTATGTTATTTAATGTAGAAATATATTTGTCATTCGTCGGTTCTTCATTATTGCCGGTATGTTTTTCAGAATTATAAGTTAATTTATAAATGCTTCCTCGTAAATCATCTGTTATATAAGCCAAACCTCCGGGGTAAATTTTTATTTGAACTGGTCTTCCTGTGACATTTCCGTTTTCATCAAGCCATCCTGTGATAAAATCTTCTTCTCCCTCAAATTCACCATTTTCATCAAGTTTATAGCGAACGATTTTATATCCGATTTTTTCTTGAGGAAAGATTGAGCCATGATGAGAAACTATTAGGTTAAACCACATTTTTTCAGGCCATCCTTCTTCAGGGATAAAATCTAAACCTAATGGAGCAGAATGCGCCGGTATTTCAATTTTTGGAGTTTGTGTTGTTTTGCAGTATTCTTCATTTATATTGGAATTTTTAACTGTGTTGTCATAAATTTTATTGCCGTAACAATATGGCCAACCATAATTTGAATTTTCTTTTATGATATTAATTTCATCAGGTGGTAGCTTATCCCCTAAATGATCGCTGCCCATATCTGTCGCCCAAATTTCACCATTAACAGGGTGGGTTACAAAAAACACTGAATTTCGTAAACCTGAAGCAACTTTTTTAAAATCTGTTCCGTCAGGCTTCATGGAATAAATACTTGCTCTTAATTCATTCTGTTCTGTGCAAATGTCGCATGAAGAACCGATAGAAACGTATAAACGGCCATCCGGTCCAAAATCTATGGTTCTGGTGATATGTCTTCCTGCATTTGGTAAATCCGCGATTTTATGCGGCGTGTCGTCTGAGTATAGAGCTACGCGGGAAATTTTATCGGATTCGGCAAAATAAAGTTCCATATTGTTTTGAGGATTTAAAACTATGCCATGAGGTGCATTCAGGTTTTTAAAAACATCATTGGTTTTTAACACATTCCCTTTTTCATCTGTTTCTAACATGGAGATTATTCCTTCAGTTGTTCGACTTACCCAAATATTTCCGAATTGATCAGGATGAGTCATAATTCGTATACCTTTTAAATTTTTAGCCCACTCAGTAATTGTAAAGTTGGCGGGGATTTTTAAATTTAAGGTGGTATTGTCAATGCCTTGGTCATTGTTAGGCTCACCATTCGTCTGATTATCTCCATTATTATTTGTATTTTCGGGTGGTAGCGCCGTGCTGCACGCATTTATAAAAATTAATAGAGATAGAAGTAAAAAAATGAAGATTTTTTTAGACATAGTTATTTTTTTAAATTATTTATTATAATATTTGGTAAAGTTTTTTTTGTCAAATAAAGGAATCTCATTTAATAATAAAAACTTAAATAGGGAAATTGTATTACGTTTAATATTTTTCGGCATTGACAGTTATTTGTTTTTATGTTAGGATTCGATCTTGTAAAAAATTATAACCATACGATTATGGCAGAAAAACAAATTTTTATTCCTGATTCTGAAATCGTTACTCACCATGACAGAGAATGGAATTCAGAACTCAAAATTAAAGATTCTGAGAATTGTTCGGGATGTCAATATTCAAGATTTTTATCAGTTAATAACCCATCTGTAGAAGTAGGATCAGTACAATTTGATGCGTGTAAACGTAATGAAATGATTGGTACAGAAAATGCAGGACAAAAAGTTGATTGTATTATGGAGGAAGTTGCACCGGAAGTTGCTAATTTTATATCTGTAATGCGAAGTGAATATCCTCATTCAGTGATTAATCCTAATCAAGTAACTCAAAGAGTATTGGTGGGATTAAGAGAAAGCTTAAACTCTTTAGAACCTAAACAGATTAAAGATAGAATTAGTTCAGTTTTAAAAGATATAATGACAGAATTAAGATAGAAATGCGTTTTTATATTTAAAAAAGACCTAAATTTTAGGTCTTTTTTAATTTGTAATATTGATTTTGGCAAAATTAGTTAGTATCTTATATCAGGCTTTTTAAATTTTGGGGTGTCGCCAAGTGGTAAGGCAGCGGTTTCTGGAACCGCCATTCGGGGGTTCGAATCCCTCCACCCCAGCCAGTGATTTGAACCCCCAAAAGTGGACACGGGTACAGGTTTTTTTGTTAGGTTTTACGGTTTAAAGGAGAAGTGTGAAGGGGTACAAAATTCAAGAATTTTAGGAAAGATAACCACCTCGAATGACGCGACCGCCAAATCTCTCATGAGGAAAATTAGGGGAGACTTTGTCCAGAGTAACCTCGCGAATAGGAGTACTGAAGCCGAAATCAGGGATAGTGCCGTTCTAAAAAACATATTGGGAATATCTTGTAACTTCTCTTGCATTATGCATATATTGATCAATTGTTTTATATTTAAAACATTTTTTTAAAAAGATTCCATATTCTTTTTTCGATAAATTATCGAAATCTATTTTTTGTTCTTTTTTTATTTTCCTTAGCCCATAGTCCTGGATTCTTTTGATTTTGTCTTCCATTTATGTTAACATTATAAGATATTTTAAATGTATTTTATGTTAGATAATTTTAATAATCGGATTAAGTTTAATTTATTTTTCGAGCAACGATTAGTTAAAGAATTTCATAAGATAAATGATTCATTTGGAGGAATCACAGAAGTGAAAAAGCAGCAAGAAAAGGAGGAAATATTAAAAAATACAGGTGCAGAATTATTAAAATTAAAAGATCAACCAGATATTGCAGAGATTGAGCGTAAATATTTGTACAATGATTTATTGAAGATAAGAGATGAATTTGAAATACAGGGAGCAATGTCTTTAGAGTTAAGCGATAAATTTGATGTTTTATTCATGATTTTAGAAAAAAAATTTTCTCTACCAGTTTTAAGATCAATTCATCAGCAGATCAGTGATACATCAAATACATGGTTTAAAGGGGCAAAGAAAGAAGAATATGCTATAAAGTTTTCAAATGACTTAGAAATTAAGATTATTGAAGCTTTAGGAACTTTTGATATGGAAACATGTAAGGTTTTTAATTTAATGCAAAATAAAGAAAATAAGTTATTGATTTTAAAAAAAAAGGAAACGGATGATTTTTTTGCATACGAAGATGATAAATTAGAGGTACTTTCCGGAACAGAGAATATTTATCAAGCCAAAGTTTTAGCTAAATTAATTGAAAAAATCGGGAAAGATAATGTCGATAAAGTAATGGGTAATTTAAACCATATACAAACCGAACTTCATGCGAACGTTATATGGTTTTTAATTTATTCAGATAAAATAAAAAAAGCAGATGATTTCATTTTATGGATGGAAATAATTGAAGATAATTTAAAATTAGTTAAAAATCTAGCTAACGAAGCAATAATAATTTTATTTATAAGGCGCAATATAATAAAAAAACCGGAAGATTTTAATAATTTTTTAATTGCTTGTAAAGATTGTTTGGATTTGTCCAATCTAAATAGAGGTGATGTTATTATAATTCAATTTTTTATTGATGCTCTATTTATCAAAGGAAAAATACAGAAAATAGAAGATTTACCTAATTTGATAGATGGTATTGAAGACAGTTTAAGGTTGATTAATAATGAAACAAGGGAATTTATTTTGCAGTTAATAAGGAGTGGGAATATTTCCGGAATTAATGAATTGAATGCATGGATTAATGCGGTTCAAGATAATTTAGGTACGGATATTAAAAAAAATCATAGGGCATTAGTATCGTCGATGTTAGAAAATGGAATATTTACTCAAGTTGATGAATTTAAAAGATTAAATTTTGAAAAATTAAGTTTGATAGAGAATGAATTGCAATTAGATATGATAAAAATTTTGATTGATAGAAAAATATTAAAAAGCGTTGATGATTTTAATAAATTAAATATTGATGCTTTAAGAATAATTAAAAATATAGGATTTAAAAATTTAATTTCCCTTTTAATAGAAAAGGCAAATATTAAAGATGTCGGCGAATTTAATCAATTATTGAAGGATCTAAATGGAAATCTAGAGATTATAAATTCTATTTATCAGTTTGAGATTATAAATTATCTAATTGTTAATGGTACAATAAAAGATGGTAAAGAGCTTAATAATTGGCTCCAAACTATAAAATTATATTCAGATTCGGTAGGTATCAAAAGAAAAATTAGTCCTGTGTGGGGATTAATTAGTCTGAGATTTATCAGAAAAATTGAAGATTTTAAGAAAATTGAAACAGAAAAAGGGAAAAAGTTGTTAGAGGTACTACAGATGGTAAACGATGTGCACACTCCTTCCTTAGCTGAATTTTTGGATGATCCTGCTTTTGATGTAAGCAAATTGTCTTTATATTTATACGGAAAAGGTCTGGGGGCTTTAAGTTTAGGTTCTATGGATAAAATCGTCAATTCTTGGATAAAAAGTCCGGTAAAATTTGAATTTGACGGGAAAGAATATACTAAAGATATACCGGATGAATTAATTCCTTCTTTAAAATTAATGATTGTTAGGAATTTATTTTTTCAGAAAAAAGAAATTAACCATGCGAATGTGAATCAGGAGTTGTTGAGAATATTAAAGATGCAAAAAAAATATGAAAATATACCTCTGTTTCAAGATAGAAATATTCTTTTTGTTGCTAATGATGAACTATTGACCGGAGAATATTATGGACATAGATTTGCAAAAGGGAAAACAATAGATGCAATAAAAAAGCAAGGAGGCAGATTGGATTTTCTTATGTTACAAAATAATTTAAAACAAGAATTTCTTCAAAAGATTGCTAATACAAAACCACCATTTACTTTTATCTTTAGTGGACATGGTGAAGAAGAGGCATTAATATTTAAGAATGCTCTTCTTAAAATTACTTTAGAAGAATTCGTGGCAGCTTATAAACTAAGATATCTAAGATTTCCTGAGTTAAATAAACAAGATAATAATAGAGATATTTTAATTTTATCATGTTGTAAAAGTCATAATTTTATAAGAAATTTTTATGATTTATTGCCAAATGATATGTTAAAACCAATTTTTATCAGTCAAACTGAATACGGAGAATATGGTTATTCAGATTTTGAATCAGAATATGGAGATAGGTTTTTAGAGGATACTTTTAATTTAGCGAGTGGAAATGTGACAACTTTGGGTGATGTATTTTCAGGTGAACTTAAACAAGATATATCAAGTCCGACTTGTTATATCCCGGATGATTCCAATTTATTGATGCATTTAACGCAAAGAAATGAAGAGAAAACGCAAGGAATCGTAGCGTGATTCCATTACGATGCGAATTTTCTTTTTTTGTCATTTTTTTTGACAAAGCGATTTTATAAGAGTAATTTTATTCTCAGCTTTGTTCTATAAGCTTATCAAACATGAAATTATGGAAATTGTTTTTAGGGGGAGTACTTATAATTAATGTTTTTTTCATTTCAGGATGCGATTTAAAGAAATATTTTGATCCGTTGTGGTTAAATAGTGTTAATTTTAATAATCGTTTTGTGGAATTCGTGGATAATGTCTCAACTATCGTGGAGGAAAGTTTTTCGATTTATGATGCTACCGTGCCTGACAAAGTAAATGCGGATTCAAAAGTTGATACTTCTGATATGGATTTATATAAACAAGAATTTGAACTTCTTTTTACGGAGGCTGAAGATTTAAAGAAAATCAAGAGCAGGAATGAAAAACAGCAGGTAACCGTACTAAAGGAATTCGCAACTTATATTGATAGCTTGAAGAAATATGGAGATAAATATGATGATGTAATTTTATATTATTCCAGCAAAGGTTTTGAAATTGATGGCGGTAAAGTTCAGATTTTGAACGATGAAATCAATAAAGCTTTTGATGATTTTGCTTTAATTCATGAAAATTTTGTGAGTGATGTTTTGCCTGCTTTCTATAAATCAAAATAGAAGTAAAAATTGAGGATAGTAGAATTACTCCAAACAGTGTTATTAATTTTAGATCATGCTTTTTTGCCGGTGGATTTGCAATTTCTAATATTCGGTAATCCGTGAGAAAATAATGATTTTTTATTTTTTCGGTTTTTATGTTTAATTTATTTTGTAGAGTGAAAATTTGTTTGGCAATCGAGGGGATATAATTAATATAATGGATTCTATAAATTTTTTGATTTGTACTGAGGAGAAAATAATTTTCTGAAAAATTTGATTTTTGAATCGTGCCTTCAAAACTATAAATCGCGGGATTCTCTTTTTCTTTTGTTATAATTTTTTGCCAGGAATATCGGACAAGGATAGGTTTTGAATTTTTATCAAATTCAATGATCCTATTGTATGAATAGCCTTCTTTAGCATTTTTAAAGGAAATTTCATCGATTATTTTATTTTGATTATCCATTAACAATAAATTCTCTTCATTGTTTCTTATCGGAAGTTTTTCAAAATGAATAATTTGATAATTTTTACTTTCAATTATTAAATTTTTATTGATTTTTTCTGTTTTTTCAGTGTTTTTTCTTTGGAAATACCAATTTTTTAAGTTGATATCATAATTTTGAGGATTATAAAGCTCGATCCATTCATTTCCTTTGTCAGTTCCTTTGGGATTTGGCATTGATTCATTGATATAAACCGTATTCGTTAAGTTTTCCGCTTGGCATATGGCGTTTTTTATTAAGATATACGAAATCAATAGGCAAGATATAATTATTTTTTTCATGATTTTATTTTAAAATTTAAAAATTAAATAATTTTAAAATAATTATTAAATATCGATGTTTTTTTGTAATTAAAGAATATTTATGTATTGTGGCAAGGAGAATTTTGATGATTTTAATGATAAAAGATATTTTTTAACGCATATCAGCGTGTTTTATATTTGAGTGATCTTGTTGACTTTCCTTGATTAAATTGATATTTTTATCCCGCTATTAAACTTAGTTAGTTTGGGCCATTTGTTATGATTTTTCACAAATTAAATATCAAAAACAGTTTCATTCTTGTTGATAACATTTTCTTAACAAAATCAGTACGGAATCTGATAACAAGAAGCGCTCGTCCTATCTAGGTTAGCTATTTTTTAACTTAGTAGAAATATGTACAGTTATGCGTTAATTTTTTCAATTTTAGGGTTGGGCTTGGGTTTTGCTACGGGGTATTTTAGTAGGAATAAAATAATTACTGAAAAACAAAAAGAGATTGAAGAAAAAATATCCGTTTCTAGAAGAGAAGCAGAATCAAAAGCAAAAGAAGCTTTATTGGAAGCAAAAAATGAAGCTTTGAAAATGCAAGATGAAGTAAAAAGAGAAGAACAGGAACGACGCGGTCAGTTGGAAAAAGTAGAGAATCGTTTGATGGAAAAAGAGGAGGTTTTAGACAAAAAAATAGAAACAGTCGATAGATCGAGAGAAGATTTGGAATTAAAAGTTCAGAGTTTAAAAAAGCTTCGAGAGGAAGTGGAGGAAATTTATGAAATGCAAAAGACTCAATTGGAGAAAGTGGCTACTTTATCAAAAGAGGAGGCAAAAGGTTTGTTGATGAAAAAAGTGGAGGAAGAGTCAAAAGAAGAAATTTTGGCTCAAATTGAGAAAAGCGAGAAAAATTTGAAAGAAGAAATGGAAGAAAAAGCCAGAAATATAATCGCGGAAGCAGTGCAAAAGTACGCCGCTGAAACAGCGATGGAGTCAACAGCTACGATAGTTACTCTTCCCAATGATGAGATGAAAGGTCGTATTATCGGACGCGAGGGCAGAAATATAAATACATTTGAACAAATTACGGGTATTGATGTGATTGTTGATGATACTCCGGGTTCTATCGTAATATCCGGATATGACTTGGTTCGAAGATATATAGCAAAAGTTGCTTTGGAAAAACTTGTTGCTGACGGCAGAATTCATCCGGCGAGAATTGAAGAGGTTGTGCAAAAATCGAAAGAAGAGGTTAATACTATGATGAAAGAATTGGGAGAAAAAGCGGTTTATGATACCGGTGTGGCCGGTTTGCATCCTAATTTGGTTAAAATTTTGGGAAGATTGAAATTCCGTGTAAGTTATGGACAGAATGTTTTGAAACATTCTATGGAAGTGGCTTATTTGGCTGCTTCACTTGCTTCGGAATTGGGTGCTGATGTGAATTTGTGTAAAAAAGGAGGTCTTTTACACGATATCGGGAAAGCGGTTGATCATGAAATTCAGGGGCATCATGCTTTGATCGGACGTGATATCTTAAGAAAATTCGGCCTTTCGGAGGAGGTTATTCATATTGTTGAAGCTCATCATAATCATGTGAAGCCGAAATCCATCGAAGCTTTGATTGTACAAGCGGCAAATGCGATTTCAATTTCCAGACCGGGAGCTCATACTGATAATTTGGATAATTATATTAAACGTCTTGAGGAGTTGGAAAATGTTGCCAATTCATTCTCAGGAGTGGATAAATCTTATGCCATTCAGGCCGGAAGAGAAGTCAGAGTGTTTGTAAGTTCTGAGCAGGTTGATGATTTGGGCGCGATCAGATTAGCTCGAGATATTACCAAAAAAATTGAAAATGATCTTCAATATCCGGGTTTAATAAAGGTTGATGTGATCAGGGAAAAGAGAGGCGTGGCATATGCGGCTTAGTTGTGACTGATCAGGAACCCTTCATTGAGGGGTTCCTGATTATTAATTTTCTCTTGACTCTCAAATTCCATCTGCTATATTTTTTCTAGCACTCGATAGTTTTGTGTGCTAAAGTTAAGATCCCGTTAAAGTTGCTTAATATAATTTAACCTATATCAATATGGCAGATAAGAATGCTGAAAAAGCAAACATTGTTCCTTATTTGGACAGACTGGTAATTGAGGCTTTGACTGAAGATGAAGTAAGTCACGCAGGCATAGTTTTACCGGATACCGTTTCCAAGGAAAAACCTCAAAGAGGTAGAGTTATCGCGGTAGGTAAAGGAAAAAGAGATGATAGTGGCAAATATGTTTCTATGGATATCAAAGCCGGAGATATCGTTCTTTTTACGAAATATGGTCCGCATGAGATTAAAATCAGCGGAAAAGAATATTTAATCGCTAATGAAAGCGATATTTTGGCGATTGTTTCTTAATTTTTTTATTATTTAAACTTTAATTTTATGGCTAAACAAGTTGCTTTCAGTGATGATGCGCGACAGAAACTTATGAGAGGAGCAAAAGTATTAAATGATTCTGTGTGCATAACTATGGGCCCAAAAGGTCGCAATGTGGTAATTGATAAAAAATATGGTTCACCGACAATTACAAATGATGGCGTAACTATCGCCAAAGAAATTGAATTGGAAGATCCTTATGAAAATATGGGAGCTCAATTAATAAAAGAAGTAGCTTCAAAAACCAATGATGTCGCGGGTGATGGTACAACAACCGCCACTGTTCTTGCATACGCGATGATCTCAGAGGGGTTACGTAATGTTACGGCCGGAGCTAATCCGATTCAATTAAAAAAAGGTATTGATAGGGCTGTAAAAGTTATTGTGGATGAATTGGAAAAACAGAAAAAAGAAATTTCATCAAAGGAAGAAATAGCTCAAGTGGCTACTGTTTCAGCTCAAGATCCGGATGTTGGAAATTTGATCGCTGAAGTTATGGATAATGTTGGTAAGGATGGAGTTATCACCGTTGAGGAATCGCAAACTTTCGGTTTATCAAAAGAATATGTTGAAGGAATGCAGTTTGATAACGGTTATATTTCTCCTTATATGATCACTGATACTTCCACAATGGAAGCTGTTTATGAAAACGCTAAAATTTTGATTACTGACAAAAAGATTTCTTCAATTCAGGAAATTTTGCCTTTATTGGAGAAATTGGCTCAAGCCGGGAGAAAAGAGATTGTAATCATTGCGGAAGATGTTGATGGCGAGGCTTTAGCTACTTTTGTGGTTAATAAATTAAGAGGTACTTTTAATGTTTTGGCTGTAAAAGCACCTGCTTTCGGAGATCGTAGAAAGGAAATGCTTAAAGATATCGCGGCTTTAACCGGCGGTAAAGTTATTTCCGAGGAAATCGGGTTAAAATTGGAAAATGCCACAATTGCTGATTTGGGGGAGGCCAGAAAAGTAATTTCTGATAAAGAAAATACAACACTTATTGAAGGTAAAGGAAATCAGAAAGAAATTGATGCCCGTGTAAAAGAAATCAAAGTTTCAATTGAGAATACCAATTCGGATTTTGATAGAGAAAAGTTGCAGGAAAGATTGGCAAAACTTTCAGGAGGAGTGGCTATCATTAAAGTCGGCGCTGCGACTGAAGTGGAATTGAAAGAGAAGAAACATCGTATTGAAGACGCGCTTTCAGCAACGAGAGCAGCTGTTGAAGAAGGTATTGTACCCGGCGGTGGTACAGCCTTGGCGCAAGCTTCAATAAAATTGGAAGGAGTTGATGGTGATGCTGATGAAATTACAGGAATTCATTTGGTTAGAAAGGCTTTGGAAGCACCTGTTCGTCAGATCGCGATAAATGCGGGTCTTGATGGAGCGGTTGTAGCTGATAAGGTAATTCAGTCCAAACTTGGCATCGGATTTGATGCTGCGGCGAAAGAATATAAAGATATGATTGGAGCCGGTATTGTGGATCCTAAAAAAGTAACCAGAAGCGCGCTTCAGAATGCCGCTTCATTGGCTTCTGTCTTTTTGACAATGGAAGCCGCCATTACAGATATTCCAAAACCTGAAGCTGCCGCACCTATGGGCGGAGGAGGAATGCCGGGAGGAATGTACTAGGGAAACCATATAAATTGTTAGGGGCTTGCGCTAAAATGGCAAGCTCCTATTTCAATTTGACTTTTAATAATTATATGATTATAGTTTTAATGTAATTTTCTTTTTTATACAGAAAATTTTACCCTTAATGGTTAATGTGTTGCGCGGACAAAAATAATTTAAGGAATAAAATTTTTTAAAAAAGTGATTACATGTTTTATTTTTTTATATTTCAATATGACAATGAAATTGTACGTAGGAGGTCTATCTTATTCCACGACTGAAGATTCTTTAAAGGATGCTTTTAGCCAAGCTGGAATTGTTGTTTCCGTGAAAATTATTACAGATAGAAACTCCGGACGATCTAAAGGTTTTGGGTTCGTCGAAATGGAAACTGAAGATGAAGGTCAAAAAGCCATTGAATTATGGCATGGTAAAGAATTCGAGGGAAGAAACTTAACTGTTAACGAAGCTCGTCCTTTAGAACCAAGACAAAATTTTAAACCTTTTAAACAAAGATATTAAAAGTTTGTAAAATAACTTTCAAAAGTTTTTATAAAAGAAGAGGCGCGCGCGGCCTCTTTTTTTTGTGGAATGTTTTTTTTGACTCTTTTATTGGTTTGTAGTATTATATTAAGATTTATTCTTTTAAAGTTCAAAAATGACTGATGCCAATAACCTTGAAAAAATCATTAAAAATTCCAAAGTTTTGAAAGATGAAGATAAAAAGAATTTTTTAGAAATCTTGCCGAAATTAAATGAGAAACAACTACTGGAAACCGAGATTTTTTTAGAGAAAGCGGATAGTGATTTTGTTGCTATCGAGAAGAAATATGAAGAGAAAAAAACGGAAGTTTATAAAAAGAATTTGGATTCTTTAAAGGAAGCAGGACATAAAGCCGAGAGGATGGTTAGGGAAACAGTGGAAATGTCTTCGAACAAGAAGGATCAGCAAAAAGAAGAGGAGTTATTGAAAAAGTTGGATCAATAATAATATTTATAATTTTTTAATTTTTTTTATGTTAGTAGAAAGGCCATTAAATCAACAAGCTTCTATTTCTAGTAGTGAAGCACAAAAAATGGAAACTTTGAAGGACGATAAAGGACGAGATGTTTATCTTGAGAATGAAGACTCTGAAGAGCGAATATCTCCGGAACATATGCTTATAACTATGAAAGGCGAGTATATTACTTCTCTCAGGGATTTGATAAATAATTCAGATTTTTCTTCAGAATTTGAAAATGGGGATGTTAAAAACAAATTAGTTTCATCTGTGGAAGAGTTAATTAATAAACAATTTGAATTGGTAAATCTTCAATTGCTAGCGATAGATAGAGCAGAAGATGCGGAGATTACTAACTTGATTAATGGTGTTGATAATTATTATCAAAAGTTGAAGAATCATATTTTTAATGCTTTAAAGAAGGCTTATGATAAAGAATCGGATGGCTCGGGAAAGGTTTTGGATGAACATGAAGGAATTTTTGAAAATAATGAAATCAGGAGAGAAGAGCTTAATCCTTTGATGCAATCCATATTGAATGAACGCGGAAGTTTAGCCGAAGGTGTTAAGCATGAAGAGAGAGGCAAGTATATGGATTATTTTGCTGCAAATATTGAAAAAAATTCTGATTTGGAAAATTTTGGTAAATTTTTAATTAAATATGCTGTAGATAATAAGATGCAAGCAGGTAGAGATTTATATAGGTTTGGCACATTGGCGGCATTGAAAGAAGGGGTTATAGATGCGGAAGTCGCGCAGAAGATTAATAAAGATTTAAATTTGGGGATAAAAAATATTATTGTGGACAAAAAAAGAGATATAGATCTAAAACAAAGTGAGTTAAGGTTAGATACACTTAAGCCCGCTGATGAATATTTAAAAGAAGATAAAGGTTCATTTGAAGTGAGATTTACAAAAGGCACTGAAGCGTGGAAAAACATTGGATTGCATGATTTTGAAAAATTCAAAAATGAGAATTTATTAGAAATTACTGATTCTGAACGATATGCTGCATATTTAAATAATGAATCTTATTCGCAAGATGGTGAAACCCTTTACGCTCAACGTAGTCCACAGGATCAAAAATTCTATTTGGCGAAATTTGAGAATAATACTTTTACTCTAACTAATAAGCGTTTTTTTATTAATGGTGGAGAAGTAATTAAAAAATTTACGGCAATTTAATGCGTAAATTTGAATTTTTCCTTATTTTAGCTTATAATTAATGGATTTAATTAAAACGGTTTTTTATGAATCTTGAAGCAGTGCTTTCGAAAGTGGTTGAGTATAACGCGCCGGATCTGCATTTGAGGGTTGGGATGCCTCCGATTATACGTATGAGTAATGGAGAATTATTTCCTATTGAAGGGATTTTGAATCTAACTGAGGCGCAAATTTTGGCTATTGGTAAAAAAATCGGCGGAGAAGAGAAATTTAAAGTTTTTGGAGAGCATAAGGAAGTGGATTTTTCTTATGGTCTTGAAAAAGTCGGAAGATTTCGCGTTAATTTGTTTATGGAGAGAAATGGTGCGTCCATCGCGTTCAGATCGATTCACGATAAAATTCCTACAATCACGGATTTGGGACTTCCTGATGTTTTGAATAATTTAGCGTTAAAACCGAGAGGTTTGGTTTTAATAACAGGGCCTACGGGAAGCGGGAAATCAACTACCATCGCTTCTATGATTGATTTGATAAATGAAACAAGGAGATGTCATATTTTGACGATCGAAGATCCGATCGAGTATGTTCATGCCTCTAAAAGAAGTTTGATCACGCAAAGAGAAGTTAATCAGCATACTGATTCGTTTTTAAATGCCATTAAATCATCTTTAAGGCAAGATCCTGATGTTATTTTAGTCGGCGAAATGAGGGATCTTGAAACCATGAGTGCGGCAATCACTTTGGCGGAAACCGGACATTTGGTTTTGTCAACATCGCATACTGTGGATGTGGCACAAACCGTTGATAGAATTATTGATGTGTTTCCGGCCGGTCAACAGCAGCAAATCAGAGCTCAATTATCGTCTTGTCTTAAAGGAGTAGTTTCGCAAACTTTGATTCCGAAATTGGAAGGTAACGGAAGAGCTTTGGCTTATGAAGTCATGCTTGTAAATGACGCGATCGCGAATTGTATTAAAGAAGGCAATATCAAGCAGATTTTTTCAATGATTCAGATAGGAAAAGAGAGCGGAATGAACACTTTGGATGATTGTTTGATTAATTTGGCGAATAACAGGATTATCAGTGAAAAGAATGCGATTGCGAAGGCGAGAGATCCTGAGTATGTGAAAGGAAATCTGTAGGCTATCGGTTACTGGTTACTTATTTTTTCCTTGACCACGGATAGTCTTTTTTCTAAAGTAAAAATATAAGGTTTAAAAATATTTTCCATGTTTGATGATATTAAAAAGGCTTTGGGGGGGAGTGATGATTTTAAAATTTCTCCGATAAAAAGTTCTGAAGATGAATTTGAAGATGATAATACGGAAATAATCGAATTAATGACAAAAGAAAAAAAAGTAAAGGATAATAAAAAAAGAGAACCGGAAATTGATCCGGATAACGTGAAAAGTTTTATAAAAGTGCCTTTTTCAAAGTTTGTTCAGCTTGTGGCTGTTCATGATTTTGAAAAGATTTTAGATAAATATGCGGAAGAGCAAATTGTTTTATCCACTTCTTTATTGACTGATTTAGCCAATTCTCATGAACCGGAGGAGAAGGAATCGAAAATTCCGCTTTTTTTTGTAGTGGGGGTTATTTTTGGGATAGTGTTGACGTATTTGTTGGTGAAGTTTTAATTTCATTGACGGTCGGGATTAAAAAATTTATTATAGGTTTACCTTAATTTTCAATTTTTTTTATGAAGCTCCAATATAAAAAAATTCTTTTAAAGCTGTCAGGAGAGGTGTTTTCGTCGAAAGACGCTAATTTTGATATGAAAAAGATTAAGGAAATTGCTGAGGAAATTTCAGAAATTGTTAAAGCCGGAGTGAAAGTTGGAATTGTAATTGGGGGGGGAAATATTTGGAGATATCGTGATTTTACTGATTCTCATATTGAAAGAGTAACATCGGATACTTTAGGAATGATGGCGACTTTGATGAATAGCGTGGTTTTAAAAAATGCGTTAATTGCCTGCAAATGCAAAGTGGATATTTTGAGTACAATTGACGTGCCGCAACTGGCGGAAAAATATGTGCCGAGATTGGCGCAAAAATATTTAGATGAAGGTAGTGTTGTGATTTGTGCGGGAGGTACGGGAAATCCTTATTTCACGACAGATTCCGCGGCAGCTTTAAGAGCATTGGAGTTACAGGTCGATGCTATGTTCAAAGCGACAAATGTGGATTTTGTTTATACTTCGGATCCGAAGAAAAATAAGCATGCGGAAAAATTATTATCCATTTCTTATGAAGATTTTTTAGAGAAAAATTTGAAAGTATTGGATTCAACAGCAATTGCGCTTTGCCGCGAAGGAAAATTGCCGGTTATAGTGTTTAATTTGGAAAAAAGAGGTAATATTTTAAGGGCTATAAAAGGGGAAAAAATTGGAACGACCATAAAATCCGTTTAATTTTACATAAATTTTAAATTTTAATGAAAATACTTTATGCCAACGCAAAAATCAATTGAACAGGCAGTTAGGGAATTTGAATTAGCAATCTCGCATTTTAAAACAGAACTTTCCAAATTACAGATTGGAAGAGCTTCGCCTTCTTTGGTGGAAAATATTATAGTCGAAGCTTATATGGTGGAACAGCCTTTGAAAGCGATAGCGAATATTTCCGTACTTGACGGTCAGACATTGCAAGTTCAGCCTTGGGATAAGAAAAATTTAGCTAACATTGAAAAAGCAGTAAGAAAAGCGGAAATTAATTTGAATCCGATTAATGACGGTAATATTTTGAGAATAATGATACCACCTTTAACTGAAGAACGAAGGAAAGATTTATCGAAATCAATCAATAAAATGGCTGAAGAAGCGAAAATTTCCATTAGAAATATTCGTCAGAGCGCTCATACCGGTTTTAAAGAATTGGAAAAAAATAAAGAAGCAAGTGAGGATGAAAAGAGAATTGCTGAAAAAAAGCTGCAGGAGAAAGTGGATTTATATAATAAACAAATTGAAGAATTGTCTGAAAAGAAAATCGAAGAAGTTATGAAGGTTTAAAGATTAATCATTAACAAACAAATATGCAGTTATTTTTATCAATAGTATCTTTCATTATAATATTTTCAATAGTTGTTTTAATTCATGAGGCAGGCCATTTTATCATGGCCAGACGGGCCGGGATTAAAGTTCATGAATTTGGAATCGGATTGCCTCCCAGAATTTGGGGATTTAAGAAAAAAGGTGTTTTATGGTCAATTAACGCTATTCCTTTTGGAGGTTTTGTTAGAATGCTGGGTGAAGATGTTTCGGAAGAAAAAGCTTTAACGAGTAAGGATAGTTTTATCAATAAAACCTTGGGGCAAAGAATAAAAGTGGTTGTCGCCGGTGTATTTATGAATATATTATTGGCGTTTGTTTTATTGACTGTCGGATTTATTGTCGGTATGGAGCCTTTGATTGTTACAGAAGATGATTTTTTGTCGCAAATACAAAAAAATAATGTCAGTTTTGAGACGGGAATGGTTGTGAAAGATTTTAAAAAGGATTCTATTGCGGAAAAAAACGGTTTGCAGAAAGAAGACAGAATTATTGATTTAAAAATAAACTTAGAAAATAATAATAATGTTTTTTTGACTCCTGAGCTTATAGTTGCGGATGATATGATTTTTTCAGGGACGGTTTATATGAAAATAATGAGAGATAGTCAGGTGATTGAAAAAAATATTCAGTTGAAAGATCAAAATTTAGGAATGAAAATTCCAAATTTTTATACTTTGCCAACGATTCGGGTGAGTGAGGTAAGAGAAAATTCTTTATCTTCAAAAACTTCTTTAAAAGAAGGTGATAAGATTTTGGCAATCAATGGAAAAAAAATATTTTATGTACAGAATTTGTTCGAGGAATTAGCCAATGCCGACGGACAAGTGGAATATGAAGTTTTTCGAGATAATGAAATCATTAAATTAAAAGCGGATACCGGCGAATTTCAACCAAAAGTGGTGTTCAGTGAGATTTATTTAAATTCACCGGCAGAAAAAGCAGGATTACAGAAAGGGGATTTGGTTGTGAAAGTTAATGAAAGTAATTTGGACAATCCTATAAATTTTCCTAAATTTATTCAGGAAAATAAAGGAAAAAAAGTGGATTTGGAAATTTTGAGAAATAATGAATTGAGTAATGTTTCTGTGGATGTTCCGGAAAGCGGATTAATCGGAGTTGGCATTTTTTCCAATATTTCCTATAAAGATATTGATGTCAGTGCTTATCAGGATTATTTGAATATCTCGGTATTGGATATCGCGAATGTCAAATATCCGTTTTATCAAGCGCCTTGGAAAGTTTTTGGAGAAGTGAAAAGATTATCCGTTTTAACAGCTAAAATGTTTGTAGATGTGATTAAAAAAATTGTTGATGAAGGTAAAGTGCCTGAAGGTGTTTCCGGACCTGTGGGAATTGCCAGAATGACTTATGATTTTGTGGAAAAAGGGTTTGCGGCTTTGGTACGCTTTACCGCGTTAATATCTTTAAGTTTGGGTGTGATTAATATTTTACCTTTGCCGGCGCTGGATGGCGGAAGATTGGCTTTTTTGATTGCGGAAGGAGTTATAGGCCGTAGATTAAATCAAATTTGGGAATCCAGAATTCATGCGATCGGTTTTATTTTATTGATGCTGTTGATTTTTTACGTGACTTTTAATGATGTTATGGAAATTTTCTCTTAAAATAGAATTTAAAAAAAATTAAAATTATATTATTTTATAATAACTAACAATTGTTAATTTGCGTGTTTTATGGACTTTGATAAAAAGCAGCTATGGAAAGAAATATTAGTTGAAGCAAGTGAAAAAGTAAAAAAATCACATATTTTAACGTGGTTTAAAGATACCGCGATTTTGAGTATAGAAGACAATAAAGTGTTAATCGGTGTTCCGACCATATTTACGCGCGATTGGTTAAAGAGCAGGTATGCTCATTTGCTTTTGGATTTATTCAAGGCTCATATTTCGGAAGTACTGGAAATTTCATTTGAAATTTCTCAAGCATTATCGAACAGTGATGATAATCGGAAAGTTGATATTAAAAAAGTATGGAAAGATACGAAAGATAATGATAAAAAGCCGCGTAGAAATATGGAAAGAAGAGAAGTTAGATTAGTTGAAGGAATTACAAGTAAGTTGTTAAATCCGAAATATACTTTGGAAAATTTTGTGGTTGGTCCTGAAAATAGGCTTTCACACGCGGCTTGCAGTGCCGTGGCCGAGCATCCCGGAGGAGCATATAATCCGTTGTTTGTTTATGGAGGGGTGGGGCTTGGAAAAACCCATTTATTACAGGCGATCGGCAATGAAATTTTGGGTGATAATCCTGATGCGATTGTGGTTTATATTCCTTCAGAAAAGTTTATCAATGAGATTGTTGAAGCTATTGGAAAAAGACATACTCAGGAATTTCGTTCAAAATACCGTAAAGTGGATTGTTTAATTGTTGATGATGTTCAATTTTTGGCGCATAAAGAGACCACGCAGGTGGAGTTTTTTCATACTTTTAATGAACTTTTTGAAGCCAATAAGCAGATAATTTTATCTAGCGATCGGCCACCAAAAGAATTGATTCAATTACATGATCGTTTGCGCAGCAGGTTTGAAATGGGAATGATCGTGGATGTACAGTTTCCGGGTTATGAAACAAGATTGGCGATTTTGCAGCAGAAATGCCGTGAACATCAAGTTCTTTTATCTCCTGAAGTTTTGGAATTTATTGCTTATAATGTTCGGGATAGTATCCGAGAATTGGAAGGGATATTAATGCAAGCTATAGCTCAATCTCAATTGGAAGGCAGAGTCCCGACATTGAAATCTGTTGCTGATTTAATGGCTAAATTAAACAGCAGTTATGAGAAAAATGGTTTTAACGGTTATGAATATCCCATCAGTAGTAGGCAGCAAGCCGCGAATATCCGACCGAGAAATATAGATGATGTTATTGACGTGGTTTCAGCTTATTTTAGAATTCCCAGAACAGATTTGCTTTCAGAAGCCAGAAAAAAGGAAATTATGATGCCAAGGCAAATTTGTATGTATTTAATCAGAAAAGAACTTAATTTTTCATTTGAAAGCATTGGAAAAGAATTTGGCGGTAAAAATCATACCACAGTTATGCATGCTTGTGATAAAATTATCAAACAGTTAAAAAGAGAAGAGAGATTGGTGCTGGATATTAACGCGATTAAAAAGGAGTTGGGGTTGTAGAAGTTAATGGTCAGAGGCTGCTTTTTTGCCTGATTATCCGCAATTATTAAATTGTTTTTTATGTCTTATTATAAAACAAGGAAAAATCGAAGATTTAACTATATGCTGCCATTTTTTTTGTTGATTTTAGTTGGTTTGACAGTAGTTTTATTGGTTAAGTTTGTATTATATTATGTTTCCGAGGATGCAATCATTGAAAAACAGGAAGTGATTTTTTATTCTGATAAAGGTGAGGGTAGCAGATTAACATGGAGAAGTTCAAAATGGGACATTATATCTTCAAATACAAAGCTTTTGGAAGGAGATACCATAAAAACACCAACTGATTCGAAATCCATGCTATCTTTTTATGGTTCTAATTTTGTCCGTATTGATGAGAATTCAAGCTTTGTTTTGAATAGTGGCAATAATGATGACATTGAAAGTCCGAAAACCAAAATGCGTTTATTGAATGGTAGATTTTGGATTGATTTCAGATATGACGTAAAAAATAATTTGGAATTGGAAATGGGTAATATTTGGCTTGAAACCAATAGCGGACTTTTAGACGTGCGTGTTGATTTTGATTATGTGGAATTGAGAGTTCTTGAAGGTGAAATTGCGATTAAAGTGATTGAAAATGAAGATGATAAAATCAGACTTCTTGATACAGAGACAGTTTCAGCAGGTTATAAAGTAATTATAGATAAAGAAGTAATGGATTATTTAACTCAAATGGAAACCATAAATTATGTTTTGGCAATTGAGAAAGAGTATAGTTCAAGCGAGTGGTTTTTGTGGAATGACTCTCAAAATAAATCCGCCAATTCTTTTATTGATATAAAGTTCAAAAAGGCAAATATAGAGAAGGATTTTAAATAAAAATTATTCTAAGTATTTTTGTTTATTTTTATTATGCTCTTCGTTGGTTTTTGCGTAAATAACTTTATTGGAATTCAAGGGAGTCAGATAGAACCAATATTCTGTTTCTTTGGGTTCCAATGCGGCTTTTATTGAGTTTATGCCCGGATTGCAAATGGGAGTGGGTGGTAATCCTTTATTTAATCTTGTGTTATAAGGCGAGTCTATTTTTAAATCTTGGCCGGAAATGGTATTTTTATTAAGAATGTACAATAGCGTTGCGTCAGCGCCGATTGTCCAATTATTTTTCAGTCTTTTCCATAATATTCCGGAAACCAGAGGTTGGTCATTTTTTGTTGATACCTCTTTTTCAATAATAGAAGCCATAATTAGGCTTTCGTACAGTTTTTCGTTAGGAATGTTCGGGAAATATGAGAAAGCTTTTTGATTGAAATTATCCAGAAGTCTTTGGACAAAATTTTCCAAATTAAAAGTTTTAGGATTAATAAAATAAGTATCAGGAAAAAGAAACCCTTCCAAGCTTTCAGTGTTTTTTAAAAAAGCGTATTTCTTTTTGTTAGGATATTTCGCACTTAATGAGATCAGATCGCCTTGATTTATCAATTCAAATTCCGATAATTTTTGATCTATTTTTTTTATATTATAACCTTCAGGAATCAATAAAGCGATTTCGCTTTCCGCTTCATTTGTTAAGATATTCACTATTTCCGGAATATTTATGTTTTTTGTTAAAATAAACGATCCTGCTTGTATTTTTGTATCGTAATTATTTTTTTTAATATAATTATAAAATACAAATTTGCTGCGGATAATATTTCTTGATTTTAATCCGGCAGCGATTTCTTTTGGCTTTTCATTTGTTTTTATATGAAAAACGATTTTTTCGGAGTTTTCCGAATCAACGGGATTAACTAAATTAAATTTATAAATCCATTTACTTAGAAAAATGCTGAAAATTATGATAAAAACTGCTAAAAAAAAATTTTTTCGCGATTTTTTTTTTCTGATTATATAGGACATTTTTTGTAATTATTTATTTCCGTTTAATAAGCCTCCCAATCCCATACCTCCCATGACATCTTTCATTTCATCAGCGGCTATTTGTTGGCTTTTTTTAATGGCTTTATTAAAACATTTTGTTATAGCTTCTCCCAATCTTTTTTTATCAATTGGCGCGTTATCGTTTATTTCCACTAAAATTACTTCTTGTTCACCGTTTATGGTTACTTTTACTCCTTCTATTTCTGCTTCAATATGAAGATTGCCTAATTTTTTTTTAACTTCTTTGGCTTGTTTTTGAAGTTTATAGAGATCTTTTACTTTGTCGAACATGAAATGGTTTATTAAATTATAATGCTTGAATATAATAGTATCGGTTGCGATTGATAGCAATATATTTCTCTTGCTTTAACTTGTATTTTTCGCTAAACTCTTTTTGCTTAAAAGATACAATTAATCAAAAGTTATGGATGTAATTAATTTAGATGTTAAATCTCGTGAATTAAGTGAAAAATTGAATTTTTTACGAGAGAATAGACAAATACCCGCAATATTTTATGGTGCCGGAGAAAAAAATTTAAATTTGAAAATTTTTGAAGGTGATTTCGTGAAAGCTTATCGAGAGGCCGGAGAAAATACAATTGTGGAATTAAATGTTGACGATAAGGTAAAGAAAAAAGTTTTGATACATTATGTGGATAGAAATCCTGTGACAGATAAAGTTACTCATGTGGATTTTATGAATATCAGCATGAAGAAAAAAATCACAACGCATGTTCCTTTGAATTTTATTGGCACGGCGCCGGCTGTTAAAGATTTGGGTGGTATTTTTAGCCATAATAAAGATTTTTTGACTATCCGTTGTTTGCCAACTGAATTGATACATGAAGTGGATATCGATATTAGCGGTTTGGTTGCGTTACATGACGCGATTCGCGTGAAAGACATTAAATTTTCGGAAAATATAGAGGTTTTGGAAGAGCCGGAAGATGTTGTCGCAACAGTAGTCGCACCAAAGGTTGAAGTTGAAGAACCGGTTGCGGTAACCGCGGAAGGAGAAGCCGGAGCTGAAGAGAAGAAAGAAGGCGAGGCAGCGAAAGAAGAGGAATAAAACAGTAAAAAACAATATTTAAAAAGGGCGAAAATTATAATTGGAGTATTTATTATATATAAGCGAATTAATTCTCCTTGAAATTTTGTTGATTTAATGCGAAAATTATACATACTTTAGATTGTAAAATTTTGGCTTGATCTTCGTAAAAAATAAAAAATTAGCATTTTTTCTAGCAATAATTTTGAGTCTATTTATTTTGATAGGGATGTTTTTTTTAGTTAAGTATAAAAATTTATTGATTGATACAAAGTTACGGGTTTATAGGAATGTAAATTTTGAAAATTTTTTACAGATTTGGGATAAGAAAAAAGTTATATTCGGCCAAAAAAATTTAATAAAAGATACGGCAGAATTGAATAATTCTGTTTTGGACAATAGGATTATCAGTAAAGAAGAAGATATGATTATTGCTGTTATGATTGAAAATCATCCTGATTCGCGCGCACAGATGAAAGGGCTTTCCAAGGCTTCCATAGTTTATGAAATGCTTGCAGAGGGAGGGATTACGCGCTTTATGGCCTTGTTTTCTTATCAGGATTTGGGGCTTATCGGGCCGGTGAGGAGCGCACGGCCGTATTATGTTAACTTGGCACGAGAATTCAGCGATGTTTACGCGCATGCCGGAGGTAGCAATGATGCTTTGAATTTGATTCCCAACACTAAGCTTATTAATCTTGAAGCTTTATATTATGAAGGATTTGGTAAATATTTTTATAGAAATAAGAATTATTATGCGCCACATAATTTATTCGCGAATTTAAATGAGGTCAAAGAGTTGGTAAAAAGTAAAATGAAAAGTAAGAAAAAATATGATAAAAGTTTTTTTCAATTCAACGATTTGGAAGATATGGAAAATTTGGATAAAGCTTCTGAAATTGAGATAAATTTTTCTTATCCTTCTTTTAACGTGGTTTTTAATTATGATGAAAGCGATCAGAAATATTACCGTTTTTTAGCGGGCAAGAAACATCTGGACAGTATTGATGGAAGCCAAATTGCGCCTTCGAATGTTGTTGTATTGCTTACAAATTATAGAACTTATGATTCTTATGGTAGATTGGAATATGATTTGATTGGTGAAGGGAGCGCGATGTTATTTCGAAATGGCAGAATGGTGCCGGCTAATTGGAAGAAAAGTGGGGTTTTAGAGCGACTAAAGATATTTGATAAAAATGCCGGAGAAATAAGTTTTGAAAGTGGTCAAATATGGATTGGCTTTATTAATGATGAAACCAAATTGGATTTTTTTTAATTTGAATTTATTTCAGACAAATCCTTTTGCAGTTTTTCAGAAAATACTATCGCGCCTTCTTTATTCAAGTGGTCTGAATCAGAAAAAAAGTCTTTATTATCAAAATATATATTTTGATAATTTAAAATTTTTGGACTTGAATTGATTATTTTTTCATAAAGTTTATTGTTAAACGTACCGGTATTTTTCATTTTATCTACAAATTCTGTAGTTAACGGGTATTGTATTGTTATGAAGTTTATATTGTTTTCATTTAACAATTTTTGAATTTTTTTCAAATATTCCATTTGAACATTTGAATATGGATTTGAAGATATGAAATAATAGTGAATTTTTTGCGTAGCATCGAATATTTTTTGTTCTTTTGTTAAGTTTTGAATTTTTTTATGATCGTTTTTGACTTTTGAAAATAAATTTACCAATAATTTTTCCCTTTCTCCTATGATCGGAAAAAAAGTTTTGATATATACAGTGATTGGATTAATTTTATAAATACGGGAAAATTCTTTTAATGGGACAGTTTTTTTAAAATACCACATGTTTTGAATCGCTGATTTGTTTTTTGCGTCAGAAAGAGTGTGGGGATCCAGTTCGAATAAAACATTTTTTATTATAATTTTTTTATTGATCAATTCGCGCAATTTAAAATAGGTTAGTATCGGACCTTCCGACAAAGAAGCTTCTACGAATGATCCGGGAATTTTGTCGGTATTAATCGCATAATAAGCGTGAGAATCTCCTAAAAAAAGATAATCTATGGTATTTTTGTTATTTTTTAAGTAATTCGTCAAATTATCTTCTCTTTTTTTTATATAGTTAATTGATTTAAGTTTAGAAATATAAAGGGAATTTACAATAATAAAAATACTTATGAATATAATTGAAAACGAAATCAGATTTATAAAAAAACGTTTTTTTTCTTTTCTCATTTTTACTTAAAATTGAAAATATATAAATTCACTTTTTTCAAATACACCGAAAATTAAAATCATGTAAATTATAATCAAATAAATAGACCATCTTAATGCTTTTGGTTTTGAATCTAAAAATTCTCTGATGCTTTTATGCTCCTCTATTAAATGAATAAATTCCATAAATAAAATAACTCCGATTGCCATTATCAGTTCAGTCCAGCCAACGCCGATATTTATCCCATTTATATTGAAATTCATTTCTGTAAAAATATTTTTTATAATATAAATTGCGTCAGGTAAATTGTTTGCTCTGAAAAATATCCAGGCGATGTTTATTAAAATGAATGTGAAACAAATTTCCATAAACGCCATTAGTTTTGGTAATTTCGTTAAACGCATGAATTCCATTATTTTATTTTTTATTGGTTTTAATATAAGTTCGAGTATTAAATATAGTCCGTGCAATAGTCCCCATATTACAAAAGTCCATTTTGCGCCGTGCCATAAGCCGCTTATTAAAAACACAGTTAATAAATTAAAATATCTTCTGATTTTATTCACTTTATTGCCGCCAAGGGGGATATAAACATAATCTTTAAACCAAGTTGAGAGAGATATGTGCCATCTTTTCCAAAATTCATTAATTGATCTTGAGAAGTAAGGTCTTTTGAAGTTGTCCATTAGATTAAATCCCATAACTTGTGCTGCGCCGATCGCGATATCCGAATAGCCGGAAAAATCACAATATATTTGGAACGCGAAAAAAATAGTCGCTGTTATTAAAGCGATGCTATTATAACCTGATGGATTTTCATAAATTGTGTTGACTATCATTGCCAACCTGTCAGCGATTACTATTTTTTTAAAAAATCCCCAAAGCATCAACTTCAATCCATCAGTTGCTTTTTTGTAATCGAAATAGTGTTTTTCAAAAAATTGAGGTAATAAATTTTTGGCTCTTTCAATCGGTCCGGCCACCAATTGAGGAAAAAAAGATATGTAAACCGCGAATATACCCGGATGTTTTTCGGGTTTAAAATTTCCGCGATATACGTCAATTGTGTAGCTTAATGTTTGAAAAGTGTAGAAGCTTATGCCTATTGGAATCACTAATTTTAAAGTTATAGGATCCAATTTTATACTGAAGTTTTGTAAAAGTATTTTAAGGGCTTCACTAAAAAAATTAAAATATTTAAAGGTGAAAAGTATTCCCAGATTAATAATTATACTGAATATCAATAAAAGTTTTTTTCTTTTTTTATTTTTTGTTTTGTAGATTTGGATAGCGGTTGCATAGCTAATTAAAGTGGTTATAATAATTAGAATTATAAGGTCAGGGTTCCAGCTCATGTAAAAGTAATAGCTGCTTAATAACAAAATAATCCATCTGAATTTATGGGGAATGATAAAATATAAGCTTACAACAAGAGGAAAAAAAAATAAAAATGATATTGAATTAAATGCCATCTTCCTAGTAATTACTCATTGAGGTAAGATCATAAATTTTATTATTTGAAAAAATAATTAATCTGTAACCTGTTTAATTAATCAGTTCTTCCAATAATTTTCTTTTAATTTGGTAAAGTTCATTTTTTCGATCACTATCTGTTTTTATTTCCAAGTCTATTTTTTCACCGGGGTTAATTTCGCGGGGAAATTTTTCAATCGGCCAGAGGTATTCGTGGAAAAAATCGTTTTCCAGCACAGCGTATCGGTCCTTATAGCCGATAAACGTAAAACTCATTGATGGTAGTTGGTAATCGCTGTGCGGTTCCATAAGAAAGAAATTAAATTTATAAAGTTAAAACTATGAAGCAATTGTGCCTATTGATGCTATTAATGGCGCTATGATTAAAGCGATTGTATTTATAACTTTAATTAAAGCATTTAGAGCGGGTCCGGCTGTGTCTTTGAATGGATCACCGACTGTGTCTCCGACTATAGCTGCTTTGTGAGCATCAGAGCCTTTTCCGCCATAATTTCCGTCTTCAATGTATTTTTTTGCATTATCCCAAGCTCCTCCTCCGTTTGACATTTGTATAGCCAATAACAAGCCTGTAACGATTACACCAACCAATAATCCTCCCAGTGTTTGTGGACCAAAGATGTATCCAACCAAGATTGGAACAGCGACAGCCAAAGTTCCGGGAAGAATCATTTGTTTTAAAGCTGCTCTTGTTACTAAATCAACACATGCGGAATAGTCAGGTTTTGCTTTTTTCTCCATAATTCCTTTTATCTCATTAAATTGACGTCTTACTTCTTCCACAACTTTATGAGCGGCTTTTCCTACGGCATCCATACAAAAAGAACTGAACAAGAATGGCAAAACTCCGCCGATAAATAAGCCGATTATTACTTTGTAATTACTGAGGTCAAAGTCAATTTTGATTCCATTTGAACCAACAGCCAATTCTTCAATATAAGCTTGAAATAAAACTAAAGCAGCTAATGCCGCTGAGCCTATTGCATCCGTGATAGGACCGTATGAGTCCGTGGCTATTACAACACCGGTTGTGGAAAGCATTGCTACCGCGGCAATTGCGATTCCATAAATACCGCTTGAATATACTGAATTTTCTCCTAAAGTGTAAGCTGCGATAATTCCTCCGATAATAATAATTACAGGTATAAGTGTACTTTGAAGACCTACGGCTAACCCTGTAATTACGTTTGTTCCTGCTCCGGTTTCTGATGCTTTCGCGATTCTGCGAACCGGATTGTATTTTGTGGAAGTGTAATACTCAGTGATTATATTTATTAATAATGTGATAACTAAACCAACCAAACCCGCCATGAATAATTTGATGTCATTCACAAGATATTTTGTGGCAAAGAAAAATCCTATCGCGGAAATGATACCTGTCGCGAGCATTCCTTTGTAAAGCGCGCCCATGATGTTGTTGTTTTTTCCCAATTTAACAAAGAAAGTCCCGATAATTGAAGCGATTATAGCGATTATTCCCAATAAGATAGGATAGAGAACCGGAGTCTCTCCATGAACATCGGCAAGGGTTACAGCAGCCAAAATCATGGCGGAGATCAAGGTTACGGCATAAGTTTCAAATAGATCAGCTCCCATTCCGGCGCAATCACCTACGTTATCACCGACATTATCAGCGATTACAGCAGGGTTTCTGGGATCATCTTCAGGAATTCCTTTTTCGATTTTTCCCACAAGATCAGCTCCCACATCAGCGGCTTTTGTAAAAATTCCTCCGCCCACGCGAGCGAACAATGAAACCAAAGAAGCTCCAAATCCGAATCCGATTAAGAGTTTTGGAGAAAGGGTTAATGGAATGTCCAATATATAAGTGAAAATATAAAAAAGTCCGCTTACTCCCAGAAGAGCTAAGCCCACAACAGACATGCCTGTTACCGCTCCACCCTGAAACGCCACGCGAAGAGCGTCACCAAGGCTTTTTTTGGCGGCGTTTGTGGTGCGCACATTGGCGCGGACAGAAATTGACATGCCAATATAACCCGCTAAGCCGGAAAATACTGCTCCCCCAATAAAACCTAAAGCAATAAGCCAGTTATTATTGTGTTGTTCCGATGGAAGCACAATAATCAATACAATAAAAATAATAATCGCAAATACTGCGATTGTTTTGTATTGACGATTCAAATAAGCGGAAGCGCCTTCTTGAATGGAGGCGGCGATTTCCTGCATAGTTTGCGTACCTGTTTTTTCACTGAGTACGCGAGTAACGAGATAAGCTGCATAAGCAAGCGCAATGAGACTGACGATAATTCCTGCAATGGTAATATTCATAGAAAAAAAACTTTAAAAAGTAAGTATCGGAAAAATATTAATAAAGGTATTTTTAACGTTTCTTAATATATATTTATTTACTAAGAAGGAAAATAAATTTTAAAAAGATTAAGTTGGCAAAAGTGGGGAAATGTTGGGTGGTAGAAGGTTAGGAGTCAGGAGTCAGGAACAATATATTTAATTGCTGATTCCTGATTCCTGATTTATATTGTTTACGCGATAATTATTTAAAACCATGCATTACTCTATCGATTTTGGGGCTTCGACCATTGATTTGATTATTTGGGAAGAAAATAAAATCAGTTCTATTTATAGTTATGAGAGAAGTAAATTTTTGACTAAAAGTTATGAGGAGATTTTAAATGAAATTGTTGGTAGTCATAATAATCGTATTTTTAAAATTTTCGTGACAGGAGGGAAGTCTCGAAGCTTAAATGAGAAATTTAATAATATTGATTTGATTAAAGTTTCAGAAATAGAAGCAATTGCCAAAGGTGGAAATTTTTTAATTAAAAGTCAAAAAACATTTAAGAATGATAGAAAATTTTTGATTGTAAGCATGGGGACCGGAACTTGTATGGTGAAGACGGATTTTGGAAGTGAAAAAAGAGATTTTAAAAACTTGGTTTTTGAGCATGCGGGAGGAACCGGAGTAGGAGGAGGAACTTTTTTGGGGTTATGTCGGCAATTATTAAAAGAAACTGATATTAAAAATTTAATTAATTTGTTTAAAAAAGGGGATAAAGGGAAAGTGGATTTGACTGTTTTGGATATTGTGGGATCAGGAATTGGAATTGTTCCTTCTAGTGCTACTGCTTCGAATTTAGGTAAATTATCCGGAGAAATTGATTTTTCTAAGGCGGATTTGGCGGCGGGGATTGCAAATTTAATCGGTCAAACTATAGCAATTACCTCAATTTTTTGCGCGAAAGCTTATAATCTTGAGAAAATTATTTTGACCGGAAAATTAATAAAGATTGAAAAAATCATGGATGTGATTTTGGAAACCGGAAAAATATATAATATGGAGTTTGTTATCCCTGAGATGGCTGAATTTGTTTCCGGGATAGGAGCGGGGGTATTTCATTCTTGATTGCCGGTGACGGTAAGGTAGGCTGATGGTTGATTAAACTTTACTTGTTTTTCAAGGCTGAATTTTGATAAAATCTGCACGAAATTAAATAATATACATATGGAGAATTCAAATAATGATTTGAAAAAATATTTATCTTACTTGTGGGGGATTGTAAGGTTGAATAATGAAACCATTAAAAGTGTATCCTTCGATAAAAAAGCGACTATTTTAGGTTTTTTTTATATATTTTTGTACGCTGCATTTTTTTATTTTTATTTGTTAAAAATTTGGAATCCTTATTTGGATATGATTGTTAAAGATTTGAATTTGCCTGAAAATAAGATTCTCTTTTTTCTTAGCGCGGAAATAGTTTTTGATTTTGTTTTTTTACTTTTAATTCATTTTGTGGCGTCCGGAAAAAGTCAACAAAAAGATTTTTGGGTTCTTTTCAGACCGGTTTCGCAAGCTAATATTTTGGGATTAATCAGCCCTTTGTTTTTAAGAATATGGAAATTATTATTAAGTTATAAAGCTTTGAGGTTGAATTATGATTTGAAGCCCGGTCAAAGCATTCTTTCAATTTTTTGGGCATTTATTTTATTGTTTTTACTTTTAAGTTTGGCCAATAGTATAGTTTTGTCTGTAACTTTACCTTATTAATTTGAATCTATGGAAAGAATTAAATCTTTGAAAGGCAAAAAGAAGATATGCGCATTGACTTGCTATGATTATCCAATGGCAAAGATTTTAAATCAGGCAGATATTGATATGCTTTTAGTCGGAGATTCGTTGGGAATGGTTGTTTTTGGTTATGGGAATACACATTTTGTTACTTTAGATGATATAATTTGTTCTACTCAAGCTGTGATGAGGGGAAATAAAGATGCTTTGGTCGTCGCTGATATGCCAATAACTACTTGTGATACAAAAGAATCCGCTTTGAGAAATTGTTTAAAAGTTGTTAAAGAAACTTCGGTTCGTGCCGTGAAAATTGAGGGAAAAGCGGAAATTGTAGTGGAAGTTGTGAAGGCCGGTATAAATGTTTTAGGTCACGCAGGGTTAAAGCCTCAGGAAGTTAACAAGTTTAAAATTCAAGGTACTGATGACGAAAGTCGAAAAAATATTTTAAAAGAAGCTTTGGATATTGAAAAAGCCGGAGCTTTTGCTTTGATTTTGGAATGCGTGCCGGAAGATTTAGGAAAAGAAATTACGGAAAAATTAAAAATTCCGGTTATTGGAATTGGAGCCGGAAGATTCACGGACGGACAGATTCTGGTTTTGCATGATATATTGGGGTTAAGTTTTGATATAAAACCGAAGTTTGTGAGGAAATATGCTGATTTAAGCGGAATTGTCGAGCAGGCGGCAATGAGGTTCAAGGGGGATGTTGAGGAGGGGAAGTATCCCAAGGTGGGGGAGGTTTATTAGGTTAATTAACTAATTATTATGTCCATATTATCTACAAAAAAAATTATTCTTGGTGTTTCTACCAGTGTTTCTCTATATAAATCATTGGATTTGATTAGGGTTTTGAGGAAGCAGAATATTGAGGTGCATGTTGTTTTGACTGAAAATGCTTCAAAAATGATATCAAAAAATTTGTTCGAGGTTTTGAGTAATAATTTTGTTCACATTGATGGACAAATTGATTATTCGAAATTGTCGCATATAGAATTAGCCCGAAAGGCGGATGCTATAATTATTTGTCCGGCCACGGCTAACATTATTGGTAAAATTGCCAATGGGATCGCGGATACTTTTTTAACCACTTTGGTTTTAGCTGCAAATTGTCCGAAATTGATTTGTCCGGCTATGAATAGTCAAATGTGGCTTAACTCAATTGTGCAGGAGAATGTGGAGAAATTAAAAAGGCATGGATTTAAATTTGTTGAACCGAAGGAAGGAATTTTAGCTTGTGGAATTCAAGGAGTTGGAAAGTTAGCTTCAATTAATGAAATAATGTTTAATCTGGAGAAATTATTCATTAAGCAGGATTTAAAAGGAAAAGATGTTTTAATTACAACCGGAGCAACGATTGAAAAAATTGATCCTGTGCGTTTTATCAGTAATTTTTCTTCAGGGAAAATGGGTAAATCTTTAGCTTTGGAAGCTTTGAAAAGAGGAGCTAGAGTTAAATTGATTTGTGGAGAGAATGTGGAGATCGAAGAATTGAAAGATTTGGATTTTGGTATTGTTAAAGTACAATCCGCTTTGGAAATGAAAGATGCGGTTTTGAAAAATATTGGGAATTGTGATTATTTTATTTCTGCTGCTGCTGTTTCTGATTTTAAGCCAAAGAGGTTCGAAAATAATAAAATTAAGAAAAAAGATATTTTAAATTTAGAATTAGAAAAGAATGTGGATATTTTGGAAAGTATTAAAAATATGAAATTTAAAAAGAAGCCAATGATAGTTGGCTTTGCTTTGGAAACCGAGGATTTAAAGAAAAATGCGCTGTTAAAATTAAAAGAAAAGAATTTGGATTTGATAATCGCAAATTCAATTGAGAATTTGGGCAGCGAGGAGAAAGAGGTTGTGATTTTGGACGGGAAAAGGGAGGTTAGGATTGGTAGAAGCGCCAGAGGGGATGTGGCGAGGCTGATATGGGATAAGGTAATTACGAATTTTCTTTAATCTTATCAAGTGCGCTGCTTTTGCGAGTTCTGGTTTGAGGCCCGATATTTTCAATTTCAGTTCTTATCTTTTTGTAATGAGTAGTATTGTTTGAATTAGGTTTAGGACACCAATATATTGCCAAAGGAGATGAAATCGAATATTTGCCGATGTCTACTTGCTCTCCATTAATAATTTTCAGAGTAGAAAAATCCTTTATTGATGATTCATATTGTTCGTTTTCTTTTGTATTAACTTCATGTCTAATTGATATTCTTTCGTATGCGACTTGGATCATGTCTTCGTCTCCTGTAGGACATAATAATGCAATTGATCCATTCTGACTCCATATCATAATTATATTTTTTAGAATTTCATTTCTATCAAGGGTTGTATTTTCACCTAATTTGTTCATATTAAAATTTTGGGCTATTTCAGAAATGTTTTTTCTTATTCGTATCCATAAATAGGCAACTAAGTCCTTAAATTTTCCTTTTGGAATATCCGAATAGTAACCATGGTTTGTATCTGCAATTTTTTCTATTTGTCTTCTTTCAATGGGATTTTCTATGTCGTTGAAATAAGTCATATCTACATCGAATTTTCCATCATCAAGCTCAATGACTTTTCCTGATGTATCCTCTATGCCGGATTTCCTATAAACTGTAGGAAGAGGTGTGTGTGGCATCTCATGAGGTTTTACTTCGCCCAATCCGATAAAATCTTTCAATTTTTTTATTAATCCTTCTCTTTGTATTGGAACCGCATAATTTCCATCTTCATCGGCTTCTCGTATTGCATTTATGAGAGGCCCGGTTTCTGCAAATTTTTTAATTAAGTTTTCGGGATTTTTTATTGATTGGGGTAAATTTTGTTTTGGAATTAGATGCGCCCCATTTTTAGGTGTTTTTATGTCATCGCTAGTTTCTGACATTTCTTCCAAGTAGCCAAAATCGTCTTGTGGAGTGTTATTATCTTCATAATCATCATCATCATCTTGTATTGAAAATTCATTATCATCTTTTTTCATATTTAGTGTGTTAAGAAATTAATTTTAGGATAAATTATGATTATTTTTATAAATTTGTCAAGTTTTTTTTGCAACTTAAAACTTTATAATTGTTTAAACACTGTGGCATTCTCCCCATATTCCCTTTTTTTTCTGCTTTGCATCATTTTCCAGTTTGCGAAAATATTTTGAATAAGCCAGATCAAAATACGGATAGTAATAAGCATAGCCGTTTTTTAAAAGTAGGGCGTTTATCTGTTGATTGTCCGGTAAATAAGCATAGCGAAGTAAACGTCCGTAGATGTCTTTATCTGTGTTGTTTTGGTCTTCTAATAGAAAAACTTTTTGGTTTTGTAAATGATCGGTTAAATATTTTTTTGCTTCCAATGAATAGCACTCGATTTGTGGTGTGATTTCTGTTGTATTGATGCCTAAAAGACGAACTTCAACTTCTTTTTTATTTATTTTAATTTTAAAACTATCGCCATCAATAATTTGAGTAACTTCATAATAGGTTCTTTCCAGTGTTTCATTTTTTTCTAAATTTTGTTTTTCCAGGGTTAATTTATATGAATATGCGGCTAGAGGTAGAATTAATGAAAAAGCTGAAATTATTGGAATGATCAGTTTTATTTGAGGCCGGATTAACACGCGTAGTAGGGAATTCATAAGATTTAAAGATTTTATATTGAATTTGTATTATAAGAAGTTTTTTTTGTTTGTCAAGTTTTTGTGACTGTGAGCAGTGAGTTCATATGGCATTCCGACCCCGCATTATGGGTGAGGAATTTTTTTATTTAACTTCAATTTATGTTATATTTAAATATTATATTAAGTGTTTTATTTTTATGAAATACACAAAAGAAGACTTAAAGAAGAAGTTAACACATGAGCAATATTATGTTACTCAAACTTGCGGGACAGAGGCCCCATTTCAAAATGAATATTGGGATAATAAAGAGTCGGGAATTTATGTTGATATTCTTACGGGGAAGCCGTTGTTTGCTTCGATTGATAAGTTCGATTCAGGGACGGGGTGGCCGAGTTTTATTAAGCCGATTGAAAAAGAAATAATAGAAGAAAAAAATGATTTAAGTTTTGGTATTAAAAGAATTGAGGTTAAAAGTAAATCATCGGGATCGCATTTAGGCCATCTATTCAAGGACGGACCGAAACCCACAGGGCTTCGTTATTGCATTAATTCGGCTGCATTACAATTTATTCATAAAAAGGATTTTACAAATAAAGGTTATGCGAAATATTTGAAATTATTTAAAGAAGCTTCAAATGAATGAGATTTTTAGTAATATCAGGCTAGTATTGACTTATATTTATTCGCGCTCTGAAATTATTAATTTGTTCTAAAATTGCGCTTGCATTTTCGTTTTCAACATATTTTTTTAGTTCTTCAAATTTATTTAGAAGTAAGCTATAAATTTCATTGTAATTTTGGCTGAAATAATCATTGACATTTGGGTTTTCTCCTTTTGTGGCATCTCTAATTTCCATATATTCAGCTATCTGAATTTGAATACCATTATAAAGCTGCATATCTCCAAAAATTTCTTGTTCTTTCAGATTTGGCATGGAAACATTGAATTCTTTTAGATCGCCATTATTAATTTCAAATCTGATTTTTGGATGTTTCTCATCGCCGGTAAAGGTAATTTTTTTTTCCATTAATAGATCAAAATAAATTGAATATTTTTGCCAATATTTTTCGAGTGAAATATTAATTTTTTTAATTTCAGTCAAATATTGGAAAATAAATGCATGGATTTGTTCGTTGAGTTTTTTGCATTCATTTTTTTTAGACTGTGGATCCTGTAAATGAGATATATGATTATTCATTGCTATTTCAAGAGGAACACCACACTTAGATGCTTCATATTCTTTCAGCATTAAATCTTTTCCTAATATTGTATTTCCATAATTATTTTTCATTGTTTGAAGTTATTTTTATTTTTTTGTTTTATGGACTAATTTATGTTTTTGTCAATGGTATTGATGATAATATATAGTATGAATTCTTGTTAAATCAAGCTTTTTCTGATAAAATATAAAGATTTTGGTAAATTGGCAATATTAAAAAATGGTAGATTCAAATCAGGCTCAAATTTCTACAGATCAAAGTTCTACGGCTACCACTCAAGTTTTATCAGAAAATGAAACTGTGGCGCTTTCAGATGAAGAATTGGTAAAGATCCATTCTTCTCAAGATAATTCTAGTTCTGAAGGAAATATTTTTAATGAAAGTAAAGTTGAAATTAAAAAAAGAGAAGATAAAGATGAAGAGCAGCTTAAAGATCCTGAAAAAGAAGCTGAAATGCGAAAAAATGCTGATTCCGAGAAAAAAGTAAAGACCGGAGTTTTGGCTTCGATAGCGGAAAAGTGGCAGCAGCATGTGCAAAAAAATAAGGAGATTTATGAAAAGAAAAAAGAATCCGGAAAAAATATTGAATTTATGAGTACTGCGGCTCAAACTAACGACGACAAGCATTTGACGGCTCAGGAAAGACAAGAATTGGTTGAGGCGGAAAAGCTTTTTCAGGAAGGTTTGGCTTCGATTCGTGATTTGATCGCGCCTTCTTCAATGGAAATAAATTATGATCATATGAGAGTTGAGGAAATGTACGCACAGTCTTTTATTGTTTATTCATATCCTCGTTTTATAGATGCGAATTGGCTTTCTCCGGTCATTAATTTTGATGTGGCAATGGATATATCCCAATTTATTTATCCGATTGATTCATCAAAGATTATGAAAATTTTGAAAACAAAGGTGGCGCAAATGCAGTCTTCAATACGAATTTCGCAGGAGAAGGGAAATGTCAGGGATCCGGCAATTGAGACTTCTTTGGAAGATGCTGAAACTTTACGTACTCAAATTCAAAGAGGTCAAGAAAAGTTTTTTCAGTTTGCTTTATATATTACGCTTTATAGTGATGATTTTAAAAAATTAAAAAAAGTGGCTCAACAATTGGAAAGTTTATTGGGAGGAAAATTGGTTATGGTAAAGAGAGCCGATCTTAGAACCGAACCTGCTTTTATTTCGACTCTTCCTCTTTGCATGGATGAAGTTGAAGTAACCAGAAATATGAATACTTCTCCGCTTTCCTCCACTTTTCCGTTCAGTTCATCGGAATTGACTTCCAATGAAGGTATTTTGTATGGTTTGAATCGTCATAATGACAGTTTAATCATTTTTGACAGATTTACCTTGGAAAATGCAAATTCAGTCGTTTTTGCCAAATCCGGAGCCGGAAAATCTTACGCCGTGAAATTGGAGGTTTTGAGAAGTTTGATGGTAGGAACCGATGTTATAATCGTGGATCCTGAAAATGAGTATGAAGCTCTTGCCACAGCGGTTGGAGGATCTTATTTAAAGGTTTCTTTGAATTCAGATCGGTGCATTAATCCGTTTGAGTTGCCAAAACCTCTTAGCGATGATGAGGTTAAACCGGGTGATTTATTGAGAACAAATGTGATCACTTTAAATGGTCTTTTAAAAGTTATGCTCGGACAAATGTCTCCGGTTGAAGAGGGATTATTGGATAAGGCCTTAATTGACACTTATGCCATGAAAGGTATAACTATGGATCTTGAGGATCCATCTGCGATAACACCGCCGACTATGGAGGATTTTCAAAATATTTTGAGTGGTATGGATGGAGCGGCTGAATTGGTTCAGAGGGTGCAGAAATATACAACCGGAAGTTTTGCCGGAATTTTTAACAAACAATCGAATATTGATTTGGATAAAGGGTTAATGGTTTTTTGTATAAGGGATTTGGAAGATTCTTTAAGGCCGGCTGCGATGTATATTATTTTAAATTATATTTGGAATCGGGTTCGTAGCGAGTTGAAGCGGAGAGTTTTGGTAATTGATGAGGCGTGGTCAATGATGCAGCATGAAGATAGTGCGAAGTTTTTGTTTGGTTTGGTTAAAAGGGCTCGAAAATATTATTTGGGAATAACCACAATTACTCAAGACGTGGAGGATTTTGTAAAAAGTCCTTTTGGAAAGCCTATAATAACTAATTCTTCGATGCAGCTTTTATTGAAGCAAGCGCCTTCCGCCATTGAAATTTTGGCGAAAGTATTCAATTTAACTGATGGTGAGAAATATTTTCTTTTAAATAGCGGTGTGGGGCAGGGACTTTTTTTCGCGGGTTTGAAACATGTGGCTATCCAGATAATCGCTTCCTACGGCGAGGATAAATTGGTTACGACTAATCCGCAGCAGATACTTAAGCAACAGTCGGAAGGAGAGAATTTTGAGACTCCGTAACCTGTAACCTGTAAATTGAAAAATTTAATATTAATTTATTCCTTTTACGGGTTCCCCCGCAAACGGGGCAAGACGGGTTATTATCTTACGTTTTTCTTTTTGTCTCCATTAAGCCTAGTTCATTTAAAAATTCGGTGAAATTTTGGTTGTAGGAATTTATAAAGTCTTCCGGAGATTTTTCTTTTAAATAATCAATAAAATTTCTCCTATTTGTGTGGGAAGATAGTCTCCAAGTGAGGATTTTTAATCTTTCTTCCACTGTATCTAATTCTCTTATTTCGTTGTTTTGATCACTGGAGGTTAGTAATGTTAGAAGATTTGTGAAGAAGTTTCTTCTTTCGAATTCATTTTGCAAAAGGCTTAAATTTGGAGTCAATTTTGTTGTTAAAGCTTTTAATTCACGGTCTTTTATTTTGCTTAAATTTAGAGATTCATTTTTAGCCATATCTCCGCGGTTAAAAGCTGTATCCGTGAGTTCATGGCTGATATCTACCGTAAGCACGGTATTTTTAACATCTTCAAAATCATTTAAGTTTGCTTCGCGGAAACCATTTTCGGCGCTTAAATCTTGGATAATTAATTTGTCGCCATTTAAAGGAATTTCTACTGCGGTTTTGTATTGCCAGTTTGTCGTTAATTTGCCAATGATTTTATTTCCTTCAATATGAATGTCCGTGATATTTGCGTCTGAAGAATCAATGGCTTTTGTCGCGTTTTCAAAATCCGAAATTTTATCCGGATATAAAGCATAAGTTATTAATGCCACCTCTTGCATTGTCAATTGTTGGCTTATATTTTGGTTCTTTAAAATAATCTGATATCCTGCATAAGTTTTTTCCAAATTATCATAATCGTTTTGGTAGTATTTATAGTTTAATTTATCCTGTATTCTAGCTGTTTCGGTTTCATTTTTTCCTTCCAGTTTTGCCTGAGTGATAAATATTATTTGTTCCGCCATTAATTGATCATTTGAAATTTGAGCCAAAGCCATTTTTCTTTGTTTTAACAAAATAGTGATTTCAGCCAGTTCTTGATTTTCCAAATCACTGTGGTTAGATCTTATGATATTCATGTTTTCGGGATTTTCCGGATCAAAGTTTAATTCTTCAGATGTCAGAAGGTAATTTCGTCTTAATTCTTGTTCAATAATATTGATTAATTTAATTTGTCCGAAATATATATTTAAAGCTTCATCTTCTGCATTTTTTTTAAAAATTGCCGATAAATTCGGCCTTTGTTTTGTTATAGCTTCTATTTTGTTTTGCAATTGAATACCATGATTTTCACAATCATTAATTTGAGTTTGGATTAACGCTGTTCTGGCGTGGGTTATTAATTGATCAGAATTTTCATCGGAAATTTCGTTTTTTTTGACTTTTTTTTCGGCATTTTTGGTTATTTGCTCCAAAATTAACTGAGACGCTTTGATTCTTAAACGCTGTATTACAAAAGTTCGGTACCTAAATTCAATGTCCGGATTTTGTGAAATAAATTCAGGAATAATTTTTTGATCTATTAAAATTGTTATTTTTTCCCAATTTTCAGCAGTAATTGATTCGGGATTATTGATGAAATTTTGAATTTCCGGATTATTTAAAAAACTATTTTTTAAACCCGGAAAGATATTATTCGCGTACATTAATCCTATTTCCATATCCCCATTCAATTTTTTAGACAATGGATCATTTCCTTCAAACTTTTTTAATGTCAGTGCTTTTTGAGTTGATGTAATTCTTTTTATTTCAGTTGAATTTTGAGCATTTTGCAAAGCTTCAATTTTTTGATAGCTTTCATTGTAATAGTTATCCACTTCTTTTCCGGCAATTTTACTCCAAACCTCCAATGCTTTATCTTTTGTTTTGCGCCAAAGATCAGATGCGGAATTTATTAAATTATCTGTCCAGCTTGGGTCAGAATTCAATGGTTCATTTGGTTTATTGTTTTTATCTTTTTGTTCCGGTGCTTCTAGGGGCTCTTTTATTTGTTTTAATTCAGTTTTCAGATAATTATCGGCTAAACCGGAGTCTTTGTTTGTCTGCAAGATATCGGCCTTTTTTTGAAAAAATTTTGCTTTTAAATTTTCAGGTTTTTTTCTGATAGTAATTTGATTTTCGCGATTCTCGAACGTTTCAGACATTATTTGTTTTCAATAAATATCAGTTTATTCTATCATTAAATCTTAATTTTTTCCAGATATTCAATGGCGGTTTTCATCTGTTCATCAAGATTGATGGGATTTTCAAGTACGGTGTCGGGAGTTATTCCCACTTTATTGATACTTCCGAAATTAGGGCGAAGCCATTCAGCTACAGTCATTTTTAATATTGAATCATCTTCGTATATTTCCAATGTTTGAACTGTTCCTTTTCCAAATGTTTTTGTGCCTAAAATAAGGCCTATTTTGTAATCCTGAATTGCCGCTGCGAAAACTTCGGAGGCTGAAGCTGAACCTTCGTTTACTAAAACCACCAAAGGAGTTTTATTCAGATCCGCGTTTCCATTCGCGTATTGAGCTACTGTGTGATTAAGTAGTTTGAAATATGTTATAGGTTGGCCGTTTTTTACAAAATTGTTCAAAATATTGATCGTGCTTTCCAGATATCCTCCCGGATTATCGCGCAGATCAATAACAAGTTTGGTCATTCCCAACTTTTTTAAATTATCAATGGCGTTTGTGAATTCTTCATCTGAATCTTCGCTAAAGATCGTAAATTCGATTAAGCCGATGTCAGATGTAAGCATTCTATAGCTGATTTGCTCAATATTTACTTCGGCTCTTATCAATTTAAAGTCCATATTTTTATTTTTATCAGGACGGAATATTGTAAGCAGGACTTCCGTACTAATTTCTCCTTTAAGTAAAGCGGAAACTTGGTCCAGTGTTTTTTCTTTTATGTTTTGTCCATTAATTTTAATGATTTGATCTTTCGCTTTTAATCCGCTTAGATCCGCGGGGCTATTTCTAAATACGCTTAATAATTCCAAATTATTATTTGCATCCATGGTAATTTGGACACCAATTCCCACAAAATGATCTTCTAAAAGGTATTGCAGTTCTTCAGATTCAGGTGTTTGAAAAATTGTATAAGGATCGGACAAAGTCATTGTCAAAGCTTCTATGGTTCGGTAGACAAGGTCGTTTTTGTTGATTTTATCCTTTTCTTGAAAGTAATAATTTTTTGAAACCGATTCCAGTACTTGAATCAGTGTATTTATATTCGGGATTTCCGATGTGTTTTCTTTTTCTAAAATTTCCTCATCAAAGTCAGAAAAATCAATTTCATAAATTACATCGGGATCAACGTAAAGAAGTGTTTTATAAGTTAGTTCAATCGCGTCAATATATTTTATTTTTTGGGTGGCATTTATCCGGTTATTCTCATCCGTTTGCAATAGGTTTATGTCTAGGGCTTTCGCGATAATGGGAGCGTACGCGCTATTAATGTTGAAATCTTGAGGTTTTTTTTCAATATTAAAAAATTTGGGAGTCGGAATTCCGGCAATTTGAAAGATTATTTGCATGGCGTTCAGTTTTGTCAAAGTGTTGCCGCTATTACAATTTTTTTCCTGATCCGGAATTAAGGCGTTCAAATTAATGGCTTCATTTAAGTAAGGAGCGAAAACATTGTTGTCTTCCAATTCACTACATTCGGAAATGATTTTTTTTTCTTTGGGAATATAGTTTAATGCGGAAAGTATCATTTTTATGAATTCTTTTTTAGTTATTTCTTTGTCCAAATTTTCTTTGTTTGAATTTTCCGGCAGTGCGTTCTTGTTTTTTAGAACATATAAAGCTTCTTCCAAGTCAATATTTTCCGGTACGCTTAGAGAGGTTCCGGCATATCCCATAAATGGGAAAAAAAGCAGACTTAATAATAAAATCTTGATAGATATAAGTTTTGTCATTACTTGAAAGTTAAAATTTTTTTACATACAAGGGTAGATTATAGGAAATTGTGGGGAGTAGCAAGGGGGAGGTTTTATTCCCCTATATCAATTATATTTACTAAAAAGTGTAATTGATTATAATATTACTAGATTTTGTCTTACAGATGTAGTGATGAAAAATAGTGCTGTTTTTATTAAATACCCCTTTTAAATTTAATCGTAGAAAAAATTTAATATTTAATATGAATAAAATCAAAAAAATCGTTTTCGTTTCTATTTTTTGTTTATCACTGCTTTTTTCTCTGTTTATAATTATTTTTGATATATTTAATTATAAAATAGTTGATTTTTTTGCTCCGAAAACATTCGAAGAATGCCAAATAAATCGAGGAGATGATCCTCAAACTATATCAGAAATGTTTTGTTATTGGGATTCAGCTTACCATTGGTTATTTGGAAATTTTTATCAATTTTTTTGTCATGATGAAGGAGAATATCAAGATCCGAAATGTATTTATGGATATCGTAATTCTAACTATATTTTTCCAAAAAATTACGAAGAATGCTCACAAGAATATGACTATAAGGATGAAAATTATTGTTCTGTGGTAATAAGCGGTTATTATGAACGTCCTTCGAGAGCCATAAATTATAGTTCATATAATTTTAAAGAAATAATTAAAAATTGCCAAAAAAGTTATGGATTTTTAATTAAAAATGGAGGCTGTCGTATCAACTTTTTCACAGACAAAGCTTATGTGCCTGATGTGGTGGAAGAGGATAGAAATAACACAGAAAGTAATTGTATAAAATTAGGTGGAACAGAAACTGTTCTACATCCGCTAGGAAATAATGAATACTTATACAATTGCGATTTTTCCTATAATTCACAAAAAGAAAGCAAGCTTTTTAAACAATGCGTTGATAAACAAAATCATACAATTTATGAAGGGATTAACAATTCTATGTGGTGTAATTACTATTATAATTTTATAATTAAAATTGAGCCATCGAAGCTTCCCAGTGCAATTTAGGATTAAAATTGTGAATTCTATTTTTCATTAAGATTTATATATTTTGCAAAAAAAAATAATTTTTTAAATTTTATGCGTAAAAAAAATGTTAATGTCTGGATTATGCTGGTAATATGTTTTGTAATTTTATTTTTAGTTTGGTGGAAATTAACTTGGACTCTTCCTGTTGTTGGAAAATTTTGCGGACTATCAACCTATGGTTATTGTGAGACGGAAAAGGATTGTTTTAGAGGAGGATGTTCTGGTCAAGTTTGTCAAAATAAACAAGACGAGGGAATGGGTATAATTTGCGAATGGAATAATTGCTATATGAATAAACTATATAATTTAGGTTGTCAGTGTATTAACAATCAATGTCAGTGGGCGAAAAAGTAGCGTGCTGCTTATTTTGTTTTGAATTAATATCAAAGAGAATATCAGTGAAATAAAAGATTGAAAATTCAGATGGTTAAAGTAAGATAGATCAGGTTAAGGTAAAATTTTAGTACAAAATGTTAATATTCATAAAAAAAATATTATGAAAAAGATTATATATATTTTTGTTTTAATATTAATTTTAGTTTGCGGATTTATTTATTATTTTTATATTATTGATGGAAATTTTAATATTGGTCAAAAAACAGGGAATGAAGAGAAAGAAAAATCTCAAAATAGTTTAGGACAAAAGGAAGAAGATAAAAACCCACAAAGTAATAGTAAAATCAATTGGAGCGAGGAATCAAACGCTCTTTTGAAAGATATGGAGGAGATTCCGGAGTGGGAATTACAAGAATATATGAATAGATTAGAAAATAAATTGTCTTACTTAGCCGGTGATAGAAAGTTTAGCAAAGAGGAGATAAAGGAAATATATCTAGAGTTGCTTAAAGCTAATTATCTTAAGCGATTACGTAGCGAAGAAAAAATTTCTAAAGCAATGTGGGACATTGAATATGATAAGATAAATAATTTTTTTATTAAAAAAACAGGGCTTACTTATGGTGATATATTATATAAAACATTACCAGTAAGTCCTAATATTAAACATCCCCCTAAAATAGAATATGATACTAAGCAAATAGAGTCCATCACAGTAGAAATAAAAACAATTTTAGCTGATAAATTTCCAGAAAAAAAATTCAATGAAGATTATTTGATCCAAGTGGCTGATATTATTTATACGGCTAGAGAATATGAAAAAATGTTTAATACTGGTACGATTTCTGAATATGATTATCGTATTAATCTCGAAAGGGGAAATGATATAGTATTAGAATATTTTGGGATAGAATTACAAACTTTTTTGGATTCTATTGATGACAAATTATTAAATGGGCATTTTAATTGATGTTTACAACGAATGAGATAGTCAAAAATGTTTTTTGTGCTGTGTTGATATGTTCCTGATCGCTTTTCGTAACGACTCACTGAGGTAATATGTCATCCCGAACTTCATTTATGTCATCCAGAACTTCATTTATGTCATCCCTGTAAATGTTACATAATTCGTTGACAGAATTATAATAAAAAAAATTTTATAATCCTGTCATAAAATG
>LBOO01000007.1 GCA_000989565.1 Candidatus Peregrinibacteria bacterium GW2011_GWA2_33_10
ATGATTCTGATAACCGGCAGCGGTTTTATCCTGCTGTTCTTCAGCCGCCAGCGGAAAGACCCGGCCCTTATCTGGCTCGGCTCATTTATGGCTGGATTGAGCAAAATATTCAATCTCCGGTACTTGTCGAGAATAAAAATGAAATTTTGAAGAAAGATAAAATTCTTTTTAATGATGCTAAATATACGAATCATTTGGATTATCCTTATTATCCGGCTTTTTCTTTGGATTTAAATAATTATTGGAAATTTGTCGATATTACAAATAATTCGGTCTTAATTGTGAATAAAAACGCGAATGACAAAAAGCTTTCTTTGCGAATAGCTATAAAACAACTGCCGTTTGAGGATTGTACGGTTTATTTACAAAAGATTATGGACGATTTGGAGAAGGAAGATTTTGGCTCTTTCTCAAATCATAAGATTGAAAAAGTTAAATTTAAAGATAATGATGGTTATTTATTAACCGTAGCTTCATCTTATAATAAATCTTATGTTTATTTTGTCGCTTATGGAAATTCTATTTTTCAGTTGTCTTACGCGGTTGATCTAAAAGATTTTGAGAATGGAGAAAAGAAAATTCAGGAAATTTTAAATTCTTTTAAGTTTATTGAGGCACCGAAGATTTTACCTTACAATGATACTTTTATTTTTGATGAAGTGCCTTTTTCAATTCAAGCTAAAGGAAATTTTAAATTACAGAAAAATGATGAAGCTTATCAGAAAGATTTAATTTTAGAATTTTTGCAGTCAGATAATCCAAAAGCAGATTTTCGCATATATTATGAACAGTTGGATGAAGGAGATCAGAACCTGACTAATGAGGAATTGTTGGAAGAATACATAGAATTGGGTTTTTACGGGGAGTCTTTCTCATTAATCAATAAAAATCCAAATTTAGTTTTGGATGGTCTTTCGGGTTTTAGTTTGATCGCTTCATATGAAGGTCCGGATTATCAGAAAACCCGTAAACAAGCGGAAATTTATTTAAGAAATGGAGATCATATGTTTTCCATAGTTTATGATGATTTTGAAGATAATTATAATCAAAATTTGGAAGATTTCAGATCTATTTTAGAAAGTTTTAAATTTTCAGGGGAACATGAAAATGCCGGAGTTTATGATATTGGTGAGCTTGATTATACTTTTAAAGATATAGTGAATCATAGATTTATTTCAGCTATATCTGATTTGAAAGACAAGAATATTATTGAGGGAAACGATGATAAAATATTTCGACCGGAAAATCCTATTAATCGGGCAGAAGCTTTGAAGATTATTTTACGAAGTGCGCTTTATTCAAAAGAAGCGGAAAAAGACAAGATGGGTGATTTGGAAGGGTATAAAGGTTTAAAATTTCATAAATTGGATTTTAAAGATACAAGAAAAAATACTTGGTATACGCTTTATACGCGGTATGCAAGAGACAAGAAAATAATTCAAGGTTATAAAGATGGAATGTTTAAACCGGATGCTCAAGTTAGTCTGGCTGAAGCCTTGATAATGTTATTTAAAGCGCATGAAATCAAAATTTGGCAGTCTTTGGATGAGGAAATCAAGGTTGAATGGTATAAACCTTACATGGATAAAGCTTTTGCTTTGGAAATTTTACCCGGTGATATGTATGATCCGAATCGATTGTTAACTCGAGCTGAATTGGCTTATATTGTTGATGTTTTATTGAAGGATAAGGAGAGTGCGGGGTTTTGGTATTAGAGGGGGAAGGGGATTAGTAATTGGTCCCGCAACGCGGGAGAAAAGGAGATTTTAAGAATTTTATTTATTTTTTAAATTAAAATTGAGAGATTAACGAGTGATAAATAATAAATGGCTACACAAACGGTATTACCGCGTTGATGTCTTTTAACCTGTTTTGAGCGTCTATTTTTTTTAGGAAGGTCTTGACTTGGGGGTGGAGGTTTTTTGTCCAGAAATCGGTGTTTTTTAGAAGGCTTTCTCTTACTTGCGTGGCGCTTATTTTTAACTCTTTTTTGATATTTATTATTTTGTAGTTGTTGTTGGATTTTTGGAATAAGCATTTGACTAATTCCGAGCCGGTGTAAACTTTTTCGAAAGGTGGGGTTAGTTGTTCTACATGATTAACCCAAAGCGCAAATTGATTAATATTGGGGATTGGGATTATACAATATTTATTTGCGGGGATTTTTTCCGTGTCGAGCGTGTTTTTGATCATTTGGAAACGTTCTCTTGCGGTAAAGGGATTTTCAGGGAGGAAATTTTCAAGGGCGCTGCCAATTCCGATTATTAAATATTTTTCTTTTTTTATGGCTTTTTTTATAACATTGAGATGACCTAAATGGAATGGCTGGAAGCGGCCGATAAATAATGCGCTCATAATGTTTTATTTAATTTTATTATTGGCGGCATTTTGCGTTTGTGTTCGTTTTTTTCGATTATATGGAAAACTTTGTTGGCTAAAACAGGATTTATGCCTCTGCCGATGGCTTCGTGAATGCCTTCTTTTTCAAATTTGATTACTGTGTCCAGTTCTTTATAGGTTATTCCCATATCTTGTTCATCGGATTGATTTGGATGTAATTCAGCGGATGGGGTTTTGTTTATTATTTCTTCAGGGAGTTCGAGAAATTTTGCCAATTTGAAAACTTCTGTTTTTGTTAGATCTCCAATTACTTCAATATCGCAACCGCCATCGCCGTATTTTGTGAAATATCCTGTGACTATTTCGCTTTTGTTGCTTGTTCCTAAAACTGCGGCATTCATGGTGTTCGCGTAATTATACAAAATGCACATGCGAACGCGGGCTTTTGTGTTCATCTCCGCTTCTTTGGGTTTCCATGGCAATAAGCGAAAATCTATTAGAAACGGATTAATGGGAATGTAATAATAATCGATTTCGAAATACTCAGCCAATTTTTTGGCATGATCGATATTGACATTTTGCGTTAAGCCCAATTCAGGCATAATAATTCCCGTGACATTGTCGGGACCCAGTGCTTCAACAGCGATTTTTAATGTTAATGTTGAATCTATTCCTCCGCTTAATCCGATTACAACTTTATGAAATTTGTTTTTTTCATAAAATTTTTGCAAACTTTTTATAAGTTGATTGTATATGTCCGCCATAGGGTTCGCGGCTCTATTTTTATCTGTTTCTTCCAACATTGGTAGATTTTTATAATTATTATTTTGATATTTTCTTAAATTTTTTATGTGGCTGATTGAGAAAGGGTTGGTAACTTTTGTTTTTTTGTTTACGGTTTTTGAGCTGAAGAGTTTTAATTGTGATTCGTGAGGATAGAAATGTCCTGGTAGGTTGTTCATAGTGCGGGGTGATTTGGCCAGGGGTATTATATAGGAATTGAAGAGTGGTGGCCAGTTATAGGATTTTTTTTGCTGAAGATATTTTTACAGATATAATATAACCAATCATTAAAAATAATAAAATATTACTTGTAATTGAGGAAAAATTCATAATATGATAAAAATTTAAAGATGTTATGCCAATTAGAACAGGCATCATTGATTTTTGTTTTTCATATACATAAATTTTAATGCCATTTATCCACGTTAAGCTAATCAAACCAATATATCCTATAAAAGTTAAAAATCCGTGCATGAGAATAATATCAAGTAATTCATTGTGTGTTCTATCAATAAAATATGTTGGATCAGATTTAAGATTGTCCGGCAATAAAGGATTTATATTTTTTTGCAGCATGTCATGTCCATAACCTGTAAAAGGTTCATTTCTTATCATTTTAATGCCGATTTGCCATAATGTTTTTCTGGTGGCAATTGAGTTTGATTTGGTTGTATCAAGTTTTAATCTTTCAATTTGGGGTACAATGGGTGCAATGTATTTTTTAAATTCAATGCCAATCAAAATTAGACTAAAGATTATACAAATTGTGATGAGAATTTTATAATCTTTTTCTTTAATAATTTTTAGAATGCCGAAAATACCGAAAGAAAGAATACTTGCAACCCAAGCGCTTCTTGAGCCTGTTAAAAATAAAGTTATAACGAACAAAAAGATCATAACTATATTTGCGTTTCTAATTAATTTATTAGAAAATGATTGTTTCCATGTAAAAATAGCAATTGGTAAAATAGCAATTATAAATGATGCTAAATAATTTGGATTCCCGAATGTTCCGTATACACGATTATAAAAAAAAGCAGGATTAAAATAAATAAATGGGTAAATGTATGGCAATAAATATGGAGATATTGCTAATGCACAAACTAAAAATAGTAAAACATTTAACCATTTAAAAATGTTAATTTTATTATTTTTAAAAACATAAATCGTGTTGAGTAAAAACAAGACATAATATAAATAGCTTAAAAAGCCTTGGTATCGAAATGGTGTGCCTAATAAAGATATATTTTTATTGGTTGAAAAGATAAATGCTAATATATGACCGACAAAAAACATTATTAGAAAGAATAATTCATGTCGAATTGTTTTAAATATTTTATCTTTTTGCACATTTTTTTTAGGCAGAGCAATTTTTAAAATGTTTATGAATGTAAGAATTCCAACTGTTAAAAAAAGCATTAATAATTTTGGAAATTCGAAAACTTCTTTAAAGTGAATTGGGTCAAATGTTAATGCTGTTGAAAATAAAATAAAAACCAGAACAAAATTTGCAATAAATTTCGTTCCGGTTTTATTTTCGAGCTTTTTAAATACAGATCGATCCATTAATTGGATTGTATAGTGTCAACACATTCCTGTAAATAGTATGCTCTTAGTTGTGCAATATTAGCTCTAAGTTGTCTTTCTCCCATTTCAGTACTTAAAGCTTTTGCTTGCATTTCTCCTTTTGCCACATTAAAAGCTGCTTGAGCTTCTTTACAATTATATACAACAGCGCTGACTGGTGTACTTAAAGGTTTAGTGGTTGTGTCGACAATACCTCTAGATAGTGCCAGAGCATTGCCAATACCAAAAACAGTAAGTGAAACGACGAAAATCGCAGAGATTACTGTTGCCGTCAATTTTGTTGACATAGTATTATAGTTAATGAAATAAAAGATTTGTTTAGCTTATAAATATTAAAACAGTGATTGTTTAAAAATATTACAAGAAAATTTGAATTTGATAATTGTTTAGTATAAGCTTTAAAAATTAAATTTGTCAATATTAATTCTCCAATGGGAAAAGTTGTATATAAAAAAATCGTATTTATAGTAACTCTATGCATAATTTTATTGGTAATATCGTCTGTGATAATTATACCGGCAATTAAGAAATTTAATTTAATCAGAGCAATAAGTGAGATTCAGTTAAATGAAAAATTTGAAAATGCAATAGTGTCGGTAACTGCAAAATATGAGGGGGAAAAAAATTATTTAATTAATTATAATTCAAATGATTTTATTCATCCGGGATCAAATTTTAAATTGTTCACCGCAGCAGCTTCTTTAATGTATCTTGGACAGGATTATACTTTCTCAACAAGGCTTTTTTTAAAAATGGAAGAAGATGGAAGAAAAAGCTTGGTTTTGAAAGGTTCAGGCGACCCAACTTTAAATAAGAGTCATTTGGAAAGTTTTATAGTACATCTTAAAGATTATGTTCAAAAAAATGGGCCTTTTAATGGTGATTTATTTTATGATGAAAGTATTTTTAGCGGTGAAAAATATGGTCCGGGTTGGTTATCTGAATGGAAAAATCAATATTTTGCGGTCCCTATTTCAGGGCTTCAATTAAACGATAATTTGATTGAAGTCATGGGGATTGAAAATGCAGATAATAGTTTTGAAATTTCAACTGAACCTTTAGAAAACTATTCTCCGATAGTTAATCAGTTGAATTATATTAATTTTTTAAAAGATATGAAAAATGAAATATCTGCTTATATTGATAATGAAATATTATATATAAATGGCGATACTGTTAAAAACTCTCCTTTTCACACATCTGCAGTTATAAAAGATCCGGCAAAATTTACAGCAGAAGTTTTTAAACAAATTTTAGTTAAAGAAAATATTATAAATTCAGATGCTAAAATAATTAATATTAAATATACAACACCTTCGCAAATAATTTATGAACATAAATCAGTGCCTTTGAAGGATATTATTTATAGGATGCTTAAATTCAGTAAAAATAACTATGCTGAAACTTTAATTCGAACATTGGGTTATGAAATTAAAGGAGAGGGTAGTCAAGAAAAGGGAGTGCAAGTATTAAAGGAGTTTTTTAAAGAGATTGAAATATTAGAGCAAGTGGATGCCTTTGATGGTTCCGGGATGTCAATAAAGACAAGAGCGACAGGGGATGCTTTTTTAAGTCTTTTTGATTTTTTAAGTACACAGAAGTGGATGGAAATTTTTTGGAAATCATTACCTCAATCAAATGTGGATGGAACTTTAAAACGAAGATTTGCAAATGCGCAGCCTGATTTCGTAGTTTTGGCTAAAACCGGCACTCATCTTCATTCTTCAAGTTTATCGGGTAAAATTTTAAAAAAGAGAGGTCGGAATATTATTTTTAGCGTTCATATTTTTAATCATCCTTTTTTATCTGAAGAAAGCACAATAAAAGTAAATCCTTTAATTGATAAGATCGTGGAAATGCTTAATGAACAATTTTGAATATGAATTTTATATTTTCATTCTTTTTCTTAGTTCTCTGTCTATGGATTTTTTTTTCAGGTCTTCTCTTTTGTCATATTTTTTCTTTCCGCGGCAGAGGGCGATTTTTATTTTTATGAATTTGTTTTTTAAAAACATTTCCAGAGGTACGCAGGAAATGCCTTTTTCGTTTAATTCTTCACAGATTTTTTTGATTTCTTTTTTCGTTAAAAGCAGTTCTCTTCTTTTTATTGGATCGTAATCTTTTTGATTGCTTTTTTGATATGGGCTGATGTGAATTTTTTCGGCAAATACTCTATTTCCCAAACAAGTAATATAACTGCCTTTCAGATTAATTTTATTTTCGCGGCATGCTTTTACTTCAGCGCCGGTTAAAATAATTCCGGCATCCATTTTTTCCAGTATTTCATAATCGAATAAAGCTTTTTTGTTTTGCGCTAGGTTTGTCATGGTAGTTCTAATGAATTTTGCCAGTTTTTTAAATTAATTTTTTCGTTTTTATTTTTTTTAAATTCGGAATAATCATACATGGGGCCGACAGCAAAATAATTTTTATGATTTAATTCTTCTTTAATAATGACAAATTGTAAATACCCTAAAGCATGTTGCAGAATGTTGTTGGAATATGCGCTTGATAATTCATCAATTGAAATAATGTTTGAGGAAGAAAGAAAAAAAATATTGTCAAAGACGGCTGCCAAAGATTGCGTTTCTTCCTGAGTTAAAGGAATTTTTTTGATTTGTTTGTCGGACAATGTAATAATTTTTTGCAGAAATTCGGATATTTTATTGTTTTCTTCTTTTAATTCCGGTATTTGAATATTGTTTTTTTGAAGTTCGTATTCAATATTTTGTTTTAAATTTAATAGTTCTTGATAGATGTCAGGTCTTGGTTCAATGGAAATGTTTTGCAGGAGAGTTTCGTTGGCGGATGAAGGATTCGTGTTATAATTCATATTGTTTTTATGAAGCTCAAATAATGATCCTAAAGAAGTGGTTAAAATTTTATTTTGCCATTCCGGATTGTCAGTGTACGTAAAAGACGTGGCAATGTTTTTTTGTTTGTTATTATAATTTTTTAGAGCTGAAATCCAATATTGATAATAATTTTTATGCCAAAAATTTTGATCCAGATTCTCTATTTCCGCTCGTATCTTGTTATAATTTTCTCCATAATTTGGAAAAAGGGAAATATCTTTTTCAATTAATTGTTTGGCTTTTTTTGATCCTAATAAGGCAAAAATTTCCATTTCTTGTGAAAATATTTTTCGATATTTGTTATCAATTTTTTCCGCTGTAAAAGGAATTTTTTGGTTTTCATCAATCGTTAATTCTTGGATTTGCGGATAATTGATTTGTTGGCCGATGAATTGATCGAGTTGTTTTTCTTCAGGGAATAAACGAAAATCCGGTTCAGAGAGAGGAGTGGACAAAAGGTAATTTTCAACTTCTTTTTGAAAGGCTGTAAAATTTTGGAGATAAAAATCTTTTTCTTTTTTCATTTCAGGATTTATTTTTTGCCAAATCGAATAATAATTTTCGCTTAAATTTGCCTCGGGAAAATTCCAAAAAATGGAATTTATATTATTAATTGTTTTGTGCTGATTTTTAATGTAGTCATTTTTATTTATTATTGAACTTAAAATAATTGCCGAGAGAGTTTGTATTTGAGATTTTTCGATTGAAACTTCAGAGTTTTTTAGTGTGAATGGTGTGTTTTGAAGCCATTTTATTGTAATTAAATAATTTTTGATTTTAGGATAATTATTGTAAACTTCGGGCAGCGCAAATTTTTGATAATCGATTTGGTAATCAAAAAGCCCGGATTTTTCTTTTGTTTGGGCGGTTTTTATCAATTCTATTTCCGATTTGATTTGGTTGAGTGTGTCTTGATCAGGAGTGAAAATGAATTTTTTCGCTTCTTCCTGAGTAAAAAGTTTTTCATCGGCTTTGATAATCAATTTATTATCCGCAGTATTAATTTGTTCGGTTTTTGCTTGAAGGATGCTCAAACTTATGGCTAAGTCGGACTTTAATAAGTTTAAAGCTTGTTTTTCATATTCATCCGTTTCTATGATTTTTGAAGTTGCGGTGTAAAGATTATTTAATAAATTCCATAAATTTTCATATTGAATATTATTTTGGATATTTAAAATGTTTTTTTGAATATTGGTTTGCGTGAGATTGAATATAAAATCGCTTGTGAGATATAGAGGAACGGAATTTCTTCTTAAAAAGGAATATGCTTTTGAAAAATTGTCGTTTTTGCCTAATTTTTTTATTAAGAAAGAATTATCTTGTAAATAATTTTGTTCTTCTTGGTTTATTTTTAATGTTTTTTTAATTTTTTTATAATTTTCAACTTGGGTTAAATCAATAAAAAACGGAGATTTTTCCTGAAGCTCCATGTCGTTTTTACTAATTTCATCAGGTTTTTTTATACAACCTGAAAAAAATAGAATGATTATCAAAAGATAATAAAGTTTTTTCATATAATTTTACTGTTTTTATACTTCCTGTTTAACTTTTAAATATAGTTTATAGATAAATATGGTAAAAATGGGAAATATAAAAGTTTTTATGATTATAGGATAAAATGTATAAAGAAAAGTTACGCTTTGAGTTTGGATATTATTGAAAAGTTGATTTAAATTATTGTTGTCGGAATTCGTAAATTTTAAATATAGGCTAAATATTATCATGGAAATGAAGAAAACAATTATTGATGTAAAAATTCCGGCAAAGAAAATATTACCGAAAATTTTTAAAAATTTTCCTTTGGCAATTTTTTGTGTTTGCGGAATTACCTGGTCAGCGTCAAAGTTTTTTTCTATTTGATGAGGCGCGGCCAAGGTTGTGATATGGACGCGGCTTAAAAAAATTACGAAGCCGATAATTGAGAATAATGACGATATTAAAAGTAAAATCGCGCTGTCAAAAAAGATTTCGATTATTTCTTGATTGGTGATGTCTTTATAAGTTGTTAAGTATTCATTGTAGTCGTTGATTAAAAGCGCGGATGTAATTTTCATGAAAATTCCTCCCAAAAAAAGGAGAAATATTGAATAAATAAAAATGTACAATATGGTTTTAAAATACGTGGCTTTGTTTTTTAAAAACTCTTTTATAATTTCAAATACTTCAATATTTTTTTTCTTGTAAATATGATTGATGGCAATTAAAAGCGCATAAAACAAAGAGCAACAAACAAGGAAAGACAAAATCGTATAAAAAATATTGATAGTTAAAAATGATGCTTTGTTTTCCGGAAGAGTAATTATTGATACATCAGTAGCAGCTTTTATATCCATTGTTCTCACTTGAAGAAAAAAATCAGGATTAAATTTGATGGGAAAATTTAATTTAATGATGTAATCAATAAGTCCGAGAGGAATTAAAAATATTGCCGCAATGGGCCAAAATATTAGGAAGTTTTTGAAAAAGAAACCAAATGAACTGAAATAGCTTTCAAAAAAACCATTGGATGTTTTTGATTTTGCCGACATTGCAGAGGTTTAAATTGTGTTTAGTGTTATTTTATAAGAAGTCTTGGGTGAAAGCAAGGGATGAGAATTGTAATCACTCACTGAGGTATTATGTCAACTTTAAGCGCAGCGTAGTCAAAAAACATTTCCTCGCAAACGTGGTAGGATGATATTGATTAAAGCTGTGAAGGAGTTAGAGCTTGTTATCCTCGATAAATTAGAAAGCTTGTGTAGGCGATGTAGAGAATAACGAAACCGATTCCTTCCCAACGGTCGAGAGTGTTTTTGCGACCGCTGAATGCTATTATGAAAAGTATGACAGTGGCAAATAGCGTGATTGAAATGTCGAAATTCAATTGTGGATTAAATTCAATCGGTTTAATTGTGGCTGTTATACCCAGGATTAAAAAAATATTAAAAATATTCGAGCCTACTATATTTCCGATAGCTATGTCGGATTTCTTTTTTAAGGCGGCCATTATTGAAGTTGCCAATTCGGGGAGGGACGTGCCGACTGCCACTATTGTTAGACCTATCATAACTTCACTGACGCCTAGGGATGTGGCTAATTTTATAGCTCCGTCAACAATCCATTTACCTCCTAAAATTAACCCTATTAAACCAATTATAATAAATGTAATGGAAATTAATACGCTTTTTTTTTGCACTTTATCTGCAGCATCTTCTGATTGGGCTTTGCTAAGGCCAAATGTGGAATAAAGAAATATTATAAAAAAACAGATTAATATTAAGCCATCTATTCGTGTTAACGTGGAAAAATTTTGTTTGTCAATTATCTGGTCGTTTACAAGCAATCCAAAGACAATTACCGCCAGCAGGCTAAACGGAATTTCTTTCCAGACAGTGCCTTTTTTTAATGATAGAGGGAAAACAATCGCACTTATTCCTCCAATTAATAAAATGTTGGCAATATTGCTTCCTAAAATATTACCAACCGCAAGATTGGAAGAGCCGGCAAGGCTGGCTGTAATATTGACTACCAGTTCAGGTGCCGAGGTCCCAAAAGCAACAATTGTTAAACCAATAAATATATCTGAAACTCCCAGTTTTTTAGCTAAAGAAGATGAACCGTCTATGAGTAGGTCCGCTCCTTTGATTAGAAAAAAGAAACCGATTATAAAGAGAATATATGTGAGCATGGGAAGTAAGTAATTTGTAATTAGTAAATTGAATAATTTTTTAAAATTTTGTATCTTTGTAGAGATTCTAAATACTGATTTAAATTACATGATTGATAAAAATAAATCTATAAAAGTTTATCTTGTGCCGATGTTTTTTGGAGGTTTTGAGGATATTTTGAATAATATTCCTTTCGGCTTAAAGGGGATTTTGGGTGAATTGGACGGGGTTGTGGCGGAAAATGCGAGAACTGTTAAAAGTCGTTTGCAAATGATGGTTGATTCTTTTAATAAATTTGGAGATATGAAAGTTACGATAAAGGAAAACTTGAAGGTTTTGCAGTGGGATGAGCATAGTAGAAAAAAGGATTTGGATTTTATTTTTTCGGAAATTGAAAAAGGTGGGAATTGGGGGATTGTGTCTGAGGCGGGAATGCCATGCGTGGCTGATCCGGGAGCTGAAATTGTCAGGAAAGCGCATGAAAAAAACATTGAAGTTGTACCTTTTGTCGGACCAAACAGTATTTTGTTGGCTTTGGTTGCTTCAGGTTTAAACGGTCAAAATTTTTGTTTTCATGGTTATCTTTCGAGGGATCAGAAGGAGAGAATTAATGAACTTAAAAAAATGGAAAAAATGAAAGGAACGCAAATATTTATTGAAACTCCTTATAGAAATGAGGCGGTGTTTAAGGATATTTTAGATAATCTTAATGAGAATACTGATGTTTGTGTGGCGCTTGATCTTGGGATGAAAAGTGAGTTTGTGAAAACTTTAAAGATGAGGGAATGGAGGCGGTTTAAGATTGATTTAAAGAAACGTTTGGGGGTGTTTTTGGTAGGAGGGATGTTTTTTTAATTTTTGAACACTCTCTTATTATTCAAGTTTGAGGTTTTTATTATCATTTTTTATTGTCAGGTTGATTAATCCCACGCTTTTTATTTTTGTCAATTTAAAACTCCGGCTTTTATGTGTATAATTTGATATTTGCAGTTCTAAAATTTTGTTTTTTAATTTAAATTTTATGTTTGATAATTTAGTTATAAATTTACAAAATGCGATGAAAGGGAAAAAGTTGATTCGCGTGGCTCATATTTTGGATGAAGGTTTGGAGCAGACAGTGGTTTCAATTCCGCAGGAAGTTTGGTATAAATATCCAACGCTTGGGGAGGATTATTTAAAGACAAAAATCCCTTCTTACAGGCCTTTTCCAAATATAAACAGGGATCGTGAGTATACTTATGATCATTTGATTTGGAAAGTCATGGCTTCGGGTTATCTTTCCAAAATGGAGGAAACTCCTATTTTTATGGCTTCTAAAAATTCCACTAATTTGACTGAAGCTTGCAAGGAATTCGGGTTTTTGGAATTAATGCCTGATTATAAACTTTTTAAAGATTTGCAATATAAAAATCGGCTGTATTTATATGGTGTTGATGAAGAACATGGGCAGATTCCCAATATTCAAAAAAAGATAAAAGATACAACTTATGAAGAAATTGTACAGATTTTGGGTGAAAATTTTGTGGTGCAATATTCTTTTGATATATCGGGATGGAATACATCTGGGGGGAGGGATGTTTATTTTGTGCATAATAAAGGGGATTTTTTGGAGGCTCAGAAAGATGCTCGCGATATTGAAGCGAAAATTTCCAAATTTATTGAGGGACCGAGTTTTTCAATTATTGCTGTTGCCATGGAGAGAGGTACTTTTGTCAGTGATTTTTATATGCAAATTATTGGAGCGCCGGAACTTGGGGCTACCAACACAATGTATGGAGGTGTGGATTTTACAAAATTCGCGGAATATAAAGATAGAATTGAGCCGCAATTAAAGAAAATCGTAAAAAACATTGGAGCAAAAATTTATGGCAAAAATTTTAAAGGCAGCTTCGGTATTGATTTTATTTATAATATTAAAGATTCCAAAGTGTATGTTTCAGAGATTAATCCGCGGTTTGTGGGTTCATCCGATATGGTTAATTTTTTATATAAAAGAGCTAATAAAATGCCGCAATTATATCTTCATTTCGCGGAATATTTGGATTGCGTTTCGGAAGATTTCGATGTTTTGGAATATGAAAGGAATGTTACAGGTTCTTTTACGGGTAGTTTTTTATATATGAAAAATTTGACCGGAAAAACAATACAAATAAAATCAGCTCCAAAGCCGGGGATTTATAAATTTGAAGAAAATGATGTGAAATTTTTAAGAGATGGTTATGATATTTCCGAACTTAATGAACCTGATACTTTTATTCTTTATAATGTCGAGGTATTACAAAGAAATATTGATAATGCTGAAGGTATATGTAAAATACAAACTTTAGAATCCGCGATTGAATCGAATAGTGTTTTAAATGAAAAATATAGAATGATCGTGAAAAAAGTATATGAGAAATTTGAGTTTTTGCCGGCGGGAAGTTATGATAGCAGCGTGCCGTATGATGCGGCGTGAGGGGGAGAGATCAGGGATCAGTTATCAGCGATCAGGAATAATGCATTTTATTCCTGATCGCTGATCTCTGATCCCTGATAACTATTTATTACTTGTTACATTCATGAACAATTTCGATCAGGTGTTTCACGAGCAATATGAGATGTTGAATTCCGAGCAGAAGGAGGCTGTGGATTCGATTGAGGGGCCGGTGATGGTTTTGGCGGGGCCGGGGACGGGGAAGACGCAGATTTTAGCTTTGAGAATTGCACGGATTTTGCAGGTTACCGATATGTATCCGCACAATATTCTTTGTTTGACATTTACGGAAACAGGTGTTGTGGAAATGCGAAAGAGGCTTTTGAAATTTATTGGTCCTGATGCTTATCATGTCAGGATTTATACATTTCATTCGTTTTGTAATGATGTTCTTCAAGATTTTCCGGAAAAGTTTTTGATGAAAAGGGATGTTCAGGTGATTTCCGATATTGATAAAATTAAAATTTTTCAGGAAATTATTGATAATTTGCCTGTTGATTCAGTTTTAAAGCCTTTTTCCGCGCCTTATTTTTATCGCCGAGACTTGGAACAATTGATATCTGATTTAAAAAGAGAAAGTGTGAGTATTGAAGATTTTAAGTTGTTTTTGAAAGAGATAGAGGTTTTCTTAAAAGTGAATGAACAAGTTATTGAAGAATTTATAGGTATTCATGGCAGGAGTTTAAATGATGAACATATTCAAACTTGTTATAATTGTTTTATAAAAGAGGATTTAAAAAAAAGTAATCAGATAGAAGTGTTTAAAGCGATTTTCAGAGATTTTTTTAATTGTGAATTTGAAGATGAAAAATTACTGAAAAAAGCTCGCACAAAATTAAAAAATTCAGTAAAAGATTTTTGGAACAGGTTGAAGAATAATTATCCCAAACATATTGCTTTAATTGATATTTATGAGGTTTATCAGAAGATTTTAAAGGAACGCGGTTTAATTGATTTTAATGACATGATTTGTTTTGTGGTGCAAAAATTCAAGGAAGACAGGGATTTGCTTTCTTATTATCAGGAACAATTTCAATATGTTTTGATCGATGAATATCAGGATACGAATGGGGCTCAAAATGAAGCTATCAAGTTATTGGGAGAATTTTTTGAATCTCCGAATGTGTTTGTCGTGGGTGATGACAAACAGTCTATTTATCGTTTTCAAGGCGCATCTTTGGAGAATGTGCTTTCTTTTTATAAAAAATTTAAGACTTATTTAAAATTAATTAAGTTAAAAAATAATTATCGAAGCAGTCAAAATATTTTAGACGCGGCGCATTCGGTGATATCTCATAATGCTCATAATATTGATAATTTTATTGAGGGTATTTCATCTTCTCTTGAAGCCGCTAAAGAAAAATCAATGCAAAAAGTTCAGATTTTTGAGTTTGATAATATTTCTGAAGAGAATTATTTTGTGGCTAAGAAGATCGAATCTTTGATTAAGGAAGGGGTTAATCCTAATGAAATCGCGGTTTTATATCGTAATAATTCGGATTCGATCGAGATAGCAAAATTGTTGGAGATTATGCATGTTCCCTTTTATTTGCAAATAGGAGAGGATATTTTGAAGAATCTTAATATATTAAAAATATTGGATTTGATGGAATTGTTGGAGAATCCTTGGGATAGCGCTCTTTATTTTCGGGTTTTGAATTTTGATTTTTTGAATTTTAATTTTGTGGATAATGCCAGGTTGAGTCTTTTTGCGTCCAAAAATAAAAAAACTTTTTTCACTTTGACTCAGGATGTTGATTTTTTGCGAGAGAATGGAATTAAGTTTGTTGATAAATATCAGGAATTTTCGAATTATTTAGCTAAATGGAGAAGTGATTCCATTAATTATGTTTTTAGTGATTTTTTTGAGATTTTAATTAAGGAATCAGGTTATCTTGATTATATTTTGAAGAGTGAAACTAAAATTGAAGATTTAAATCGTCTGAAAACTTTATTTGAATGGATTAAAGAAGTGAATAAGATTCAAAAGAGGATGAATTTGAAGCAAATTTTGGAAGATATTGAACTTTTGCGAAAAAATAACGCGGCGATTTTGCAGGAATCTTTGAAATTAAATAAAGACGCGGTTACGTTAATGACCACGCATAGGGCTAAAGGAACGGAATTTGAACATGTTTTTATTATTAAATGCGTGGATAAGCATTTTGGGAATAGCGCGGAAAAAGGTTATTTGAAATTGCCGCGCGGAATTATAAAAGATGATGTGTCTTTTAATGTTCAAGAGAAAAATGAGGATGAGAGAAGGCTTTTTTATGTTGCCATGACAAGAGCGAAAAAGTGTCTTTATTTAACTTATGCCAATAAAAATGAAAAGAATAAAATGCAAGCGCCGTGTATTTTTTTAGTGGAAATAGATGAGAAATTTGTGGAAAGGCATAATGAAATGGAGTTGTCCGCGGATCTTTCCAATAGATTGGAACTTTTTTATGTGAATAAAAAAGCGGATAAGGAAGTTTCATCGGAGATTAAAGATTATTTGCGAACTTTAACGGATAATTATGTGATGAGCGTGACGCATTTGAATAATTATTTGGATTGCAGCAAGAAATTTTATTATCAAAATTTATTAAAAGTGCCTTCGGCTAAGTCAAAGGATGCTGTTTTCGGTACTGCCGTCCATGAAGCTTTGAAAGATTTATTAAATAGTTTTAAAGAAGGAAAATTGGCGGATAAAGAATTTTTTTTGCAGAGGTTTGAATATTATCTTGGAAAAGAGGTTTTAACCGAGCAAGAATTTGAAGATTCTTTAAATTATGGGAAATTGCATTTGTGCGAGTATTTTGATTATTATAAAAAAGATTTAAAACCGAATATTTTGTTGGAATACAGTTTTGCCGGTCATGGAGTTAATGTTGATGGTTTAAAAATAACCGGAAGATTGGATAAATTGGAAATTTTGGATAATATTAAAAATACTGTGCATGTTGTGGATTTTAAAACCGGAAATCCTGACAATAAAATTTCAGCGTTGTCCATGGGTGGGGATTATCGTAGGCAAATCGCTTTTTATCAACTTTTGTGTGACTCGTCGCCGCGTTTTCCTTACAAAATGGTGTCAGGGGAAATTAATTTTGTACAGAAAAGCAAAAAAGATAATGATTTTAAAAATTATAGAATGGAAATTTCAGAGCAGGAACTTCGCGATCTGAAGAAGATGATTGGTCTTGTGTATGAGGAGATTTCAAGATTGTATTTTTTGGAAAAGCCGGGGTGTGGGAAGTGCGAGTGGTGCGAGATGAAAGGATAGTACAGTTATAAATTTGATTTGTTGGTGTAAATTTGCTAAAAGGTGAAGGCTTTTTTAATTCCTTTAAAATTTATTATGGCAGAAAAACTTGGTAGTAAATTCGTGGAAGGATTTTCTGAGAATGACAATTCAAGAGGTTTAAAGCGAAGGGATTTTTTAATTCACGGGGGTGTAGTTTCGCTTTTATCTTGTTTAGGGATTTATAAAATACTGCCATTTTTAGTTAATTCTGAAAATAAGGAATTTATAATAAAAAACCTAATCAGTGAAGTTGAAAGTGGGATTTCGTCTCTTGCAGAATTGGTATTTCCAAATTTAGAACAATATATTGAGGATCCTAAAATGATTTACGGAATTCATGAAATTTTTAATTTATTTGGAAAAAATAAGGATAATGAATTAAGAAATATTGAAACGGTAAAGAGAAAAGGAAGCACAGACACAAAAATCAGAGATTCCAATTTTTTCAGTTACGGAATTCTTAAAGATTTTAATAAAAGCGAGACAAAGCCAATTGGGTTGTATAGTCCTTATTATAATGTAATGGCGCTACATGAAAATTTTGACGGACAAAATATAATTGATCTTATTATTGCTTTTCATGAAGGTGTTCATGTTCTGTGGGATCGAGAATACAGAAATGAAGTGCAGAAAAAATATCAGTTTTCAGATGCTACTTATAGACAAGATTATGATAAATATGTTTTTTTGTTTGGAACAGAAGTACAAAGCAATAGAGTCAGAATATTTCTTCCGAATGAAGCATATGCTTATGCTGCTGAATTGGAATTGATCAATGTTTTGTTAAAGGGAAAGTTAAATGATATGGTTAAAAAAGGCGAAACTTTGAATTATGATTTTTTTTGTGATCAATTGAATATTTCTGTTGGAGTGGGAGATGAAATCAAGAAAATGTTTTATAATCGGACTAAGTTTTTAGCGGAAGAGTATTTTAAGTTAAGGAATGAAAAAAATCCTTATTTTAAAATGGATATAATTTCTTTATATGAAAATTGCGAAATTTATGATGATTCGGAGAATGGGGGACTTGTAAGGGTAAAATAGGACTATGTTATTGGTATGGATCTGCATTTCTTAATTTTTCTGCGTGCCGTGTTTCTCGATCTTCGTTAGCTTTTTTAGCATCTTCGTCGCTAATTGTTTGTGATAAACCCAGTTGTTCTCTCAAAATTTTGATTGTTTCCGTAGGCACAATTGGAAGATCTTTAAAAGCCTCTTTTTCATCTAAAAATTTTTTCGGTTGAGTACTATTATCAATTTCATGGGGGGTGGTTGGTTCTTTTTCTGACATACTTAAGTGGTAAAAGGATAATACTGCAAATTAAATTTTGCGTAAGAATTATATGGAAGTTTTTGGCTTTGTCAAAAAAATTATTTTTTTGTTTCAAACCTTCCCCTTTTGATTTCCTCTTTAATTTCTTCGCTAACTGCTGAATTTGTGGCTATTGTATTTAGGATTGTTTGGGCTTTGTCTTGCGGGAGCAGCTTTATTTGGAAGTTGTCGGTGTGGTGGGGGTGGAGATTAAAGGTAATTTTGTCGTGGTGGAGGTTTAAATTTACTCCTATGCCTTGTTGTGTGTTTACTGAAAAGGTTTGGTCAAAAAGGAAGTTGCCGAGGGAGTAAAATATAACTTTTTGATTATAAATTTCGATTGGCTGGATTACATGAGGGTGGGTGCCGATGATGAGGTCGGCGCCGTAATCTATGATTTCATGCGCTTTTTGTTGCTGTAATTTTGAAAATTTTGTTTGATATTCATTGCCCCAATGTGGGAAGAAGATTATGAAATCAGCTAATTTTTCTTGTTTTATTTTTTGGATTTCTTTTTTTACTTTTTCAAAATTATTTGTGGAGAGTTCGTTATAGCCGACGAATGCGAGTTTTTGATTGCTTTTTTCTATGATGTAGCTGAGTTTTTCCTGATTTAGAGGTGAACCGAAGTAGTAAATGTTATTTTGCGTTAAGTAATTTCGCGTTTGGTCTAATCCTACTTGGCCGTAATTTAGAGAATGGTTATTAGCTAGTCCTAAAACATTAAAGCCTGTTTGAGCTAATATAGGAGTGACGCTGGGATCGAATGTGAATGTTAAATTATTCGGATGAAGTTTTTTTGGCGCGAAGTCTGTAATCGGTCCTTCCAAATTGGCATAAATCAGATCCGGTTTTGAATCTGCGATAAATGTTTTTATTTGTTCAAATGGATATTCGAGGCTTTTTTTATTCATTGCAACTCGAACATATCGATCGAGCATTAAATCGCCGAAAGTTAAAATATTGATGGAATATTCGTATTTTTTGGATGTATCTTTTTTAACAATATTTGCTTTTGCTTTTTTATTTTTTTCTTTGAGGAGATTAACTTGTTTATTTTCAGGCAATAATTGATAAATTTTCGCGCTTAGATTAAAAAAATTGTTGGCTAACGCAAGAATTAAGATAAAAGAGAGAGCGACGAGTATCTTTTTGTACATATTTTAAGATCAATGTGTTAGTTAGATTAACATATTGATGTTTTTGGAAACAAGGAGAAAGCAATTAATTCGCATGTTTAGCATATGTTTTTAAACATTTGCTGCATAGTTTCACTTTATAAATTATTCCTGTTTGGGGATCGTGAAGTTTTTTGACAAATAAATTCGGTTTGAATGTTCTTTTTGTTCTGCGATGTGAATGGCTTATGTTCATTCCTACTTGGGTTTTTTTTAAACAGAATTGGCATCTATTGGACATGGGGAAGTGAGATTAGTGGTTATGGATTCGTAATCCGTCTTTTACCGTTTACGGGGCAGACGACTTACCAACTTAATTTGTTGCTAAAAATTTTTTCTTAAATTAGAATTAGCAGCACAAAGAATATGATATTTTTTGTTTATTATCAAGGTAAATTTAATAAAATGTCAGATTTTCAAGAAATTTTTTATATAGCTGTGGGGATTTTATCGGCAATTACCATTCATGAATGCGCTCATGCTTGGGTGGCGGATAAGTTGGGGGATGATACTGCAAAAATGGAAGGAAGGGTAACTTTAAATCCTTTGGCTCATTTGGATTTTTTTGGTACTTTAATGTTTATTTTTGTGCATTTTGGCTGGGGTAAGCCTGTACCCGTAAACGCGTCCAATTTTAAAAATCCTTGGAAAGATTCGATTTTGGTTTCTATTGCGGGTCCTTTGTCAAACTTTTTATTGGCAATTTTTTTGTCAATTTTTTTGCGCATTTTTGTGGCTAAAGATATTTATGATGGATATTTCTTTTTTTTAGTAAGTTATATTTTTTATACCAATATCAGTTTGGGTGTTTTTAATTTGCTACCTTTTCCTCCGCTTGATGGATCAAAAATTTTTCAGTTGTTTGTGCCGCTTAGATATCGAGAAAATTATTATCGTTTTTTAAATGACGGGGTTAAATATTTTATGCTTTTTATTTTGTTGGATATTTTTTTATTTCCAAAAGTTTTAGGTTATTCAATTGTTCGTCAAATATTGACCTATGTTATTAATTTTTTAGTTAGCGTAATTTTGATTGGAAGTTAAGATTTGTATTTAGTGAAATGCTTTACAACAAAGATTCGGTTTGTTAGTTTAAAAATGCTCGACTATGTTTGTTTAAAAAGCTTTTATTAGTGTCTCGACAGCATCCTTAAGGAGTTTCTATATTTGCTCGGACCGTGGTCCTGAGCATGCGGGATTCCACCTAATATCAGGGGGAACTAATATAAGACAGAAACGGCATAGTGGAGCTTTTATGAGTTATATCTATTGCATTTAAGATAAAAATTTTTTAAACTTTCTTTGCTCTGAGGTAAAGATTATAAATAAAAATTGCCGCGATAGCTCAGTTGGTAGAGCGCACCCATGGTAAGGGTGAGGTCTCGGGTTCGATTCCCGATCGCGGCTCCAGGGGATTTTTTATATTAAATTTGTGAAGTCGGTTTTTTGACAATCTAACCTGATACAATGTTAAAAAATTATACAATTATTTTTGGATTTCTTTTAGTAGCGGTACTAATCAATCCAATTGATAGTTTTGCTTCCGCTGCTTGCTCTCACCATGATGGTATTGATTGTGAGGCGGGTGTTGATATTGATGGTAGTGTAATTTGTACAGATGGATGGATTGATAGTGAAATTTTGTACTCAGAAATTAAAAAAGAATGTGGAGAACAATATGTGGAATATAAGAAATAGAGGAGAAATTGATGTGAATTTGGAAGGATATTATGTTATTGGCTCAAAAAGTGATGAAAAATTTATTTTTGATGAATATGTTTTAAAATCCGGGGAGAGTGTAAGAGTAACCACCAATAAAGATGCTCCAACTTTTGGAAATGACAGCGCAATTTGGAGCAATTTAGGAGAAACAGTTTATTTGTATGATGAGAATGGTGGTTTGGTGGATAGTTATGGGTGGTAAAAATATTCACTTAAAAAATTATATAAATAAATCACCAAACAAAATACTTCCCTTCTCTGGGATCATATTTTCGCTATAAATTAAATATTGTAACTCAAAATTTTTATAAGTATCCATTTTATTGTCAGATAATACAAATTGTAAAGGTCCTAACCTATAATTATTAGGAGAAATGGTAATACTTTCATTTGGGTATAAAAAACTCTGATCGCTATCATGATTCTGGCGATATCTTAAAAATCCTATTCCGCGATTATCAATATCATTTCAACAGCTTTTTCCCCATTTTTTAGCAAATCTTCAAATATTGATTCTGCATTATCCATAAATCATATTTATCATTAAAAGCATAACAAATTTTTGCCCAAGGTGGTCGAATTCGGACTAGAATTTAGTAACTATGTTCTTCTCTAGTTTTTATTTCCGCTTTAAGGCGTAGTCGTTGAAATGAGCTTATACTTGTGGTAAGGTCTAAGTTTTTTACAGCTTTTGCCGATCGCGGTTTCAGGTTGAAGGGGGAATTAGTTCTTTTGCGAGCGAATTTTAATTGTTTTTTTTAATACCTTTTTTTGGGCCATCGTTTTGCTTTATTATGTTTATATGTTATAATAATGTTTGTAAGTCTTAATTATTTTGAATTAATATATTATGGAAGACAAAAAACAAAATAATAATGAATTCCAAACTGGACATGAACACTCTGGTGATCGTGAGAGAACAATTACTACATTTCAAGAGGATATCGATAGTCTAAATCATTATGAATTTCTTCCGGATCAGGAAGTTAAAGAAAAATTAGAAGATCTTCAAAAAGCTTTTCTCTTAAGGAATGTTGAACAACTAATTTCTCGAGGAGAAACTTCAAATGTGTCTTTAGAAGCATTAAAGTTGAGTACTCAGGATTGTGATGATCTTTTAAAGGAAATTTTAGGTTTATTAAGACAAGATCTCGGTGATGTAGGTGTTTTTAAAGTTTGGGATAAAGGTTTTACAGTTGAAACTCTTCCTTTTTTAACATCTTTATTTCTTCCTAAAGGTTCAGATATGGCTGTTCATAAAGAAAGGCGGAGTATTTCTGCTATGCCAAAGTCAAAAGCACAGATTAATGACTCTCTATCAGCTATTTTATATTTATCCACAAAAAATATTGACTCATCTAATGCTGTTGCTGAGCTATTTCACGAGTATATTCATTTAAATCAATTTAATGATATTGTGATGCAAAAGAAATCTTTTTTAGACAAAATTAAAAAATTATTGTCATCTAATGATGTGCAAAATATGAGAAATTTAAAAATTTTAGAAGAAGTCCAAGCATATTTTGCTGTTCATAGATATGAAGACTTGGATGAGAAAGCTTTTCAAGATTTAATACATAATTTGTTAAAAAATAATTATAAATTAATAAATAGTGAATCAGATGAACGAAAATTTGAGAATGCGTTAGATGAGGTAAAAAAAGCTTACGCACTTGGATTGTCTGATGAGGAAATTGCCAAACTGGTTGCTATTTCAACATTAACCATGGATCATGTGTATGATAAATTAGATGAAAAAATTAATGAAATAATACAAGAAAGAGGAATAAGTGAGGATGATTTAAAGCATTTAGTAGAAATTGACTCTTTGCGTCGAGAAAAATTTGCATTACATTCAAGAAAAATAACGCAGGAAGCAATAAAAGATAAATTAAATTTATTAGAAAAATTTTTGAATTAATCTTTGTAAAAAAGAGTTTTAATAGACTTAAACTTTCCAAATCATTTCTTCAAACGGTTTTCTGGTTCTTGGGGATTGGTCGCGTTTTTTTAGGTCTTCGGGGAGGTTGTTTTTGTCTTCGACGGGATAACCGATGGCTATCATTGAGCCGGTTACATAGTTTTCAGGTATATTGAAGTATTGAGTGGCTTTCTCAATTGAAAATCCTTCCATTTGATGAATTGCTATATTTTGATTTGTGGCTTCAAGGGCCATGTACGCGGATGCCGCGCCTGTGTCGTGTAGATGATGACGATTGAGTTTGTTGTTGTAGCCGAAGAAGGTTTTGATAACTGAAAGCATTAAAACCGGAGCGGATTTTGCCCAGCTATTTCCGGGAGTCAAGCAGTCTGAGAGTTTGTGAAATGTGTCATCTCCGTGGAATCCGATTATGTATTGCCATGGTTGTTCGTTGTAAGATGAAGGAGCCCATCTTGCGGCTTCGAGCAAAGAATTGATTTTTTCCATTTCCACTTTTTTATTTTGAAAGCCGACCGGACTCCATCGATTGGCGAGAAGTTCATGGATCGGGTGTATATGAGGAGCGGGGTTGTTGTTAAGCATGGTAGTTTAAGTTAAATTGAATGTGAGTATAGCAAAAAACATTGGTGGTGGCCAATAGTTGAGGGGTAAGTAGTTATGAGAAATTCTACTACTATCAGTATAGACTATACCTATGATTCCCTTATAATTATTGAGAAGAGTCAGACGAAATCGCACCTTTCCCTTGAGTTGACTGGCTACTTATTTTTTCTTCCCATTCACCCACTATGATTATTCCTTTTCTTATTTTTAAATAAAATTTAAAAGGCAGATAAGAAAGAACTCCAATGACTAACCCGATGAAAGCTAGTATTATCGGTCCTACAATTAAGTTAGCAAGGCCCGCAGGTACTCCTGTTAGTTGAACGAATATTATATTTGAATAAACGTTTCCTCCCAGGAACGCCATAATAAGTGTTAGTGCGCCAAAAACAAAACCAAATGGGAATGCAATTGAAACACATAACCTTACGAATGATTTAAATTTGATTTGAAAAAGTTTTTTTTGTTCCATACGTTTTTTAAATTGATTAATGATGGTGAAAAATAAGCAACCAGTAAATTTCATATAACGTTTCGGCATGATCCGAAGTTGCGATCCCGCAATGCGGGAGAGCAATTTTGGATATCCCGTGTTGTGCGAAGTTTGCCGTTTTATGGTTTCTAGGAATTTATCTTGTTTTTTAATAATTCTCCCAAAGATATCCCAATAAAAATTGCAAATATATCAAAAATAGCACGATATAACAAAAAATCAGCAAAAGACTCTCTTAGTAAGATAATAACAAAGAAATTATACATTGTCCAATTTATCCCAAAAAATATAACAGCAAAACGAAATGCTTTTGGAAACCAATATGTTTTATACTCCATTTTTTGATAAATTGTGTAAATGCTGCCTATTAATATTCCAAACAAAACAGTCCATAAAATAGTTTCAATCGGTCGGTCGGTAATTATGGATTTCATTTTTATCAAATAATAACTAATAAGTCGAATGCCAACAAAAGAAATAATAATTATTATTGCGGGAAGTAAAGTTGAGATAAGGTTATTATTTTTATTTTTTTCGTTAGAATTATTCTGAAAAATTTTAGAATACTTTGCGATAAAAAAAATTAATAAAAAAGTTGGTATAGAATCATTAATAGCCATTATCAATAAGTACAAATACTGTTCATCCATAAATAATGGTTCAAAAAAGCCAATAAACCAAATTGCACTGATGGCAATAGATAATTTGAATAATAAAGATTTTAAATCTTTGTTAATAAAAGGTATTAATAAAATAATTGATCCGATTAAAAGAATATAAGTAAAAAACATGTATATTCCCGCAATAACGGGAAAACCAAACTTAATAGCCATATCACTGTGATTTTTTATGTTTGCAATGTGCGGAGAAAGAGGAAGAATGGCGTGTCCAATCATGACTAAAAAATAAGAAATACAAAATGCAATGAGTAATTTTTTCCAGTTTAATCGGAGAAAAATAAGACTAACTTGAAAATTTATAATCTTGTTTTTGTTGTTGGAAGCAATAGTTGATTGTTGCATATGAATTTTAAAGTGGTTCTTAAAAGGGCAAATTTCATACAATTCGTTTGTATACGAATTGTCTTCGTATACTAGGCGGGTTTTTGTTTGGTATGCGAAATCATATTTTAAATTTTAATAATTTTTTAATCTTTAATTTTGCGATTTTAACTTATCTAAAATATGGGTAAATTTCCAGATAAACTTAAAATAGAATTGAGTCTATGAAATTTAGTCCAAAATTATTTAAAAGTAATTGTTTTCATTTTGAAATAAAAGTATTAAATTTTCCATTTCCCTTGTTATTTCAATTTTACTTCGTTATATTCTACTTGCTGTTAGGAGTGTTTCGCGGATGTTTCCGCGGGGCTGAGATAGATCCTTAGCACCTGAAGCCGGTAATGCGGCCGTAGGGAAACAGTGGCAATAAGATTTTTCTTTTTTGGTTATCTGTTTCTCTGAAATTATTAGATAACCTTTTTTTATGAAAAAATTTTCGCTATCACCTTTTGATTATTTTTTGATTTGGAGCGGGGCCGCGATTTCTTTGGCGGAGATTTGGGCTGGGGGCGGGCTTTTTTCTTTAGGTTTTTTGGGTGGTTTAATGATTATTTTGGCGGCTCATTTTTTGGGTGGTTTGCTAATCGGTTTGGCCGGGTATATTGGTGGAAAACATCAAATCAGCAGTATGCAAAGTTTGAGAATTTCTTTTGGTGTTAAAGGTTCTTTTATTGGTTCGTTTTTAAATTTTCTTCAACTTTTAGGATGGACAGCGATTATGATTTTGATTGGCAGTTATGCCATGGAAAGCATTTTAGGGACTTTTGGAAGAGCTGTTAATATTAATTGGATAATTATTTTTATTGGTGTTTTTACGACTTTATGGTCTTTGATCAGAAGTGATTTTTGGAAAATTATGCAGAAATTTTCAATTATGCTTTTATTTATGTTGTGTTTGTATATTTCGTATGTGTATTGGAAAAGCGGAGTTGTAAAAGATGTTTTTAATTTGTCGAGTGCGGGAAATATTAATTATTTTTTTTACTTTGATTTGGTTTTTGCTTTTGTGATTTCTTGGATGCCTTTGGCTTCGGATTATTTAAGGTTTTCTCGAAACCCAAGGAAATCTTGTATAACAACTTTCGCGGGTTATTTTATTATGAGTAGCTTGATGTTTGTTTTAGGGCTTGTTATTGGATTGGTGAATAATTTTCCGAACATTAAAGAAAATTTTGACGCTTCGAGTGCTTTTATTGATTTTTTTGCGAAATCGGGAATTTTTTTGCCGACTATTTTGATAATTTTGTTTTCAACTTTTACAACCACATTTATGGATATTTATTCCGGAGCTGTAAGTTTAAAGAATATTTTCAATAAGTTTTCGGAGAAATTTTTAGTAATTTTTATTGGGATTTTGGGGACTTTAATAGCAATCATTATGAAGCAAAATTTATTCACTTATGAAAATTTTTTGTTTTTTATCGGAGCAATGTTCGCGCCGCTTTTTGCGGTTTTATTGTTGGATTTTTATTTTTTAAAGAAAAAAAATATTGATCGTGATGATTTATTGAAAAATGAAAATTCAAAACAATTTTATTTTTATAAAGGATTTAATATTTTTGCGTTTTTAGCTTGGATTTTGGGTGTGATTACTTTTTATTTATGCAGTAGTTTCGGGTTTTATTTGGGGGCGTCGATACCTTCGATGTTTATTGCCGCGAGTTCATTTTATTTATTTAAATTTTTAAAATTTTAACTTTAATTTTTATGAAATATTTAGATTTAATTCAGGAAAAAAAACCGTTAATTCATCATTTGACGAATTGGGTGACGATTTATGATTGCGCTCAAGTTACGCGATCTTTAGGTGCTTTGCCGGTTATGGCACACGCAAAGGAAGAGGTTCCGGAAATGGTGATGTTAGCTTCTGCTTTGGTTTTAAATATTGGGACTTTGACAAAAGATTTTGTGGAAGCGCAAATTTTGGCGGGGAAAGCGGCCAATAAAAAGGGGATTCCAGTTGTTTTGGATATTGTTGGATGTGGAGCCACAAAGATGAGGTCTGAAGCTTCCGAGCAAATTTTAAGAGAAGTGAAAGTTAGTTTGATTAAAGGAAATTACGGGGAGATTAGTGTGCTCGCGGGGCATGATGCTGAGGTTCGTGGGGTTGAATCTATTGGAGGGTCTGATAAAATTGATGAAGCGGTGATGAGTTTAGCGAAAAGTCATAATGCGATTGTGGTCGCAACCGGAAAAGTGGATATTATTGGGGACAGCGAAAAAGTTTTAAAATGTGAGGAAGGGCATGAAATGATGGGAAAAGTTGTGGGAACAGGTTGTATGGCGGCATCAGTTTTGGGAAGTTTTTTAAGTGTTTGTGATAAAAATGAGCATTTGGACGCGGCTTTTTCGGCGATGATGTATTATGGAAAATGTGGGGAGAGAGCGGCTTCGAAGAGTGAGGGGGCAATGGAATTTAAAATGAGGTTTTTGGATGAGATTGGAATACAAAAAGTTTAATATAATTTTTTTTATGATCAAGCCGATTTGTTTATCTATCGCGGGGTCGGATTCCAGCGGGGGGGCGGGGATTCAAGCCGATTTGAAGACTTTTGAGGCTTTGGATGTCTTTGGGACTACAGTTTTGACTTGTGTAACGGCGCAGAATTTAAATGGTGTTTTCGGGATTCAAATTATTGATAAAAGTTTAATTGAAAAACAAATTCGGGCGGTTTTTGAGCAGTTTCCAATTTCGTCTTTAAAAACAGGGATGCTTTTTAATGCGGAGATTATTAATTTGGTGAGTGATGTTTTAAAAGATTTGAAAGCGAAAAATGTTGTCGTGGATCCGGTGATGGTGGCTGCCAGTGGTGCGAAATTACTTGAAGATGAAGCTTTAAATATTTATAAAAAGAAACTTTTTCCGATGGTTTCGATTATTACTCCCAATTTGAGAGAATTTAATTTGATTATCGGTAGAAAGATTGATGAGGTTTTAGGTTTTGCGGAAATTAAAAATGAAATGAAAAATGTTTGGGAAGAATTCGGTTGCGCGATAGTGGTAAAAGGTTTTAAAGAAAAGAATGAAATTAAAGATATTTTTTTTGAAGGAGAAGAGTTTGCAATTTTTTCTCATGAAGAAATAAAAAATGTTAACACTCATGGAACTGGATGTAGTTATAGCGCTTCATTATGCGCGTTTTTGGCGAAAGGAGAATCTTTGAAAGAAGCATGCGGAAAAGCGAAAGAGTTTATTTCCAATAGCTTGAAGAATGCTGTAGATTTGGGAGGAGTAAGGGTTCTTGAAAGACATCAGCGATCAGGGATCAACGATCAGGAATTTTAATTTTTATTTTTTTGCCACGATTAAGCAGCTGCCTCCAAAAGGAATTTTTTTTCCTTTACTTAATCTTTTTACTTCCCAATTCCAAATTTTAGTCAGTATTTTGTTTTGTTTTGAATGTTCTTCTTTGTGTTCGTTTATTTGGTGTCCTTTATATAGCTTTAATTTGCTTGGAAGCGAGCGGAATAGAAAAATCGGTAATGGAAGAATTGAAAATATATAGGTTGAAAATTCCATTTTAAATCCGGCTTTTTTTAATTTTTGAGAAATTGTTTTAATGGTGTATCTGCGAAAATGGCCGGCAAAATCATCTTCGCGCGACCATAATATTTGATAGGCGGGAACGGTTAAATATAATTTTCCATTTTGTTTTAAATACGCATGTAAATTTTTTATGAATTGTTCATCCTCTTTTATATGTTCAATTACATCAAAAACTCCGATGGCATCGATTGATCCCTTTTTAAATTCAGCGCCTTCGAGAGTGGCGCAAACCAAATTTTTCAGATTTCTTTTTTTTGCGTTACGAATGCCTTTTTCTCCGGGTTCCACCAAAACCGTATTTTTCCCTGTTTTTTCGATAGCTTGAGCAACAAAACCATTGCCGCCTCCGATATCAAAAAAACTACCGGTAAATGGAAATTTTTTGATTATTTCAAGCAGGCAGTTATTTCTATGTTTAAACCAAAAACTGTTATCTTCGATTTGAAAACAATTTTCATTGCCTTCATCCGGATAGGAAATTTGAGAATGTGTTTTTTGATACCAAATGCCGTTTTTCAGTTCGATATTTGATGCAATATTTTTAAGATTCATTTGTAATGAGCAAGTTTTTCTATTTATAATTAAACATTTTATCTTGCAAATTGGAAGTAAATCTCTATAATTAGCTAGGTTTTTTTAGTTTTTAAATATTTTAATATGGCAAAAGGAAAAGGCCGTGAAAAAAATACATGGTATTGTCAAAACGTCCAGGAAGATGGTGGAAAGTGTAATTTGGGCGTTTACCATTCTGATGTAAACAAAAAAAATAAAGATACTATTTCCAGTAAAAAGAAATATTGCAAGACTTGCAGAAAACATACTGAGCATAAGAGAAAGCCGACAAAAAGCTGATTTTGTTTGTTAATTTATAAACTTTTTTTATGCGCAGTTTTTTTGTTTGGAAAAATTATTTTATTTTGAGTTTAATATTTTTTTTATTTTCTTTAAACGGTTGTTCAAAAGTAAGTAAAGATCCTTATTTTCAGAATAGTGTTTCTTTAAAACAAAATTTGGCGGAAGATGTTTTTTTGGAGGATACATATTTGTTGGTAAGTTTGAATCGTTTGAAAACGGCGCAAAATGAAAAATTAGATAAAGTTATGGCTAATTTTTCTTCTTTTGAAAGCGTAAAAAAATATTTTATTAATCTTTTAAATAATCAAATTTTGTCTTTAAAACTTGATTTTGAGAAAGATATTAAGCCTTTTATGGGTGAAAATTCGCGCGTAAATATCGCTTTGGCCGGGAAGAAACAAGATGAAGTTCAAAATATTTTATATTCTGTTTTGAGTTTATATGTAAGTGATGAAAAAGCTTATAATAATTTTGAAGAGAAAATTAAAAATAGTGGTTTATTAAAAGAGGAAAAATATAAAGGCGAGAAAATTTTAGTTGAGGAGAAGAAAGGGGATTCTTCGTTATATGTTTGGAAATATAAAGATATTTTATTTATTGGTAATGGGTATGACAGATTGATTGAAATGATTGATAATAATAGTGAAGGAAAGAAAGTTTTAAGTGGCGATGAAAATTTTCAGAACGCTGTGAAGGATGTGAAAAATGAATATTTTGGATTTGTTTATTTTGATTTGAATGAATTTTCGAAATATCAAGGTGTGATTTCAAAGGATAATGAAGAGCAAAAGGCGATTGCTTACAGTTTAGCTTTATCGGCAAAAAATAATGGGATAACTTTTGATTCGACTAAAATTAATGAGTATTTGAAATATGATTCCGCAAATATTGATAATATAAATATTTTTAAGAATTATCCGGGTAGGGATATGATTTTTTATTATGAAGGTAAGGATTTGCAGCAAAAATTGAAAGTTTTTGTGGAGAGTATGGGGCAATTAAATAAAAATTTGGCGCAAAATTATGAATCTGTGAAAAATATTTTTAAGCAATTGACGACGCGCGATTTTGAAACTGATTTTTTGGGTTGGATGAATAAAGATTTCGCGTTTGCGATTCAGAATAATGGTAATAAGGTAATTCCGGGTATTACTTTTGTTATTGATGGTAACGCAAATAAAGAGATGGCAAAAGAATTTATTAAAAGAGTTGACGCGCAGATTGATGATTATATTGCTAAATTGGCAAAAGAATCTGAAGATTTAGCAAAAGCTATTAGTAAGGAAAGTGTAAAGATAGGCAAGAGTACGTTAACTCAGGTGCAAGTTGATCTTAATAATCTGAAACAAAAGAATTTGCGGGAAAGTTTTCCTAATATTCCTCTTCCTCTTTTTTCCGAGAACGGTGTTTTTTATTATGGTATAGATGAAGAAAATAATGTTATTTTGTCAACTTATCAGAGATTTGCTAAGGATTATAAAACCGATGTGTTAGCGGAAGATGATGATTTTCAAAAATTTATTAAATCGGTTTCTGATTCTTTTGAGAAAGAAATTATGTATGTAAATACTGAAAATTTTTTGAAATACGCACAAACTTATGTTGATTTTCAGCAAAAAATTGGAGTTTCTGATAATTCTTCAATGATTTTAGATTTATATTTGTCTTTGATTAAATCTGAGTTGAAGAACGCGAAGGGTTTGATATTTGGAAATAAGTTGGAGAATGGAAGAGTTTTGGGGAATGGGTTTATGGAAATTGAGAAAGAAGTTGTTCCGGTGAAAGAAGAAAAACCTTTTTAAAAAATTTATTCTTGAAAAATAAGGTTTCTTTAAGGTAAACTTTTAGAGCTTATTTAGGGCTATGGTGTCAATGGTAGCACAGCGGTCTCCAAAACCGTTAGTGAGGGTTCGAATCCTTCTGGCCCTGCCACCTCTTTTTATCTTCGGGGTTACTTCTAAGTATATATTTATTTTTCCCCTTCAAACTCGCTGACGGTTTTACGGATTTAGTATTAATTACTTAAGCGAATGCTTTTTGGGATTTATTTGGTTGTACTGCTCGAACAGGTGAAAGGGAAAAATAAATATATACTTAGAAGTGACTGATGCGATGAATATTCTTTTTGGTTTTGAATTGAAATGATTAGTTTTATACTATATAAATTATTTTAGTATGAATTAATTTTTTTAATCACTAATATTTTTTTATGCGGAAAAATTTAAACAAAGTTAATTGGGGCGTAAGGATTTTTGCTTTTTTGTTTGTGGTTATTTCGATTGCTTTGTTTTATCCGGAATTTTATCAGCAGTTTAATTGTTATTTGAAAGGGAAGGCGAATATTATTTCGCAGGAATGGCATATTGCGGCTTTAAATATTTTGCTTTTTTTGTTGCTTTTGCTTCCTTTATCTTTCCGCAAGAAAGCGCGATGGGGGGAATATGGGTTAGTGACGGCTTTTTTTGTTTCTTTGTTTATTGAAATGTATGGTTTTCCTTTGACTATTTATTTTGCTTCGAGGTATTTTTCGGAGCCTGTGGCTTGTTTGCCTCCTGTTTTAAGTTTTGATTTTTGGGGTGTTTCTTTTGGGATGGAATTGCCTATGATTTTTTCTATGATTTTTATTTTTATCGGTACTTTATTAATTGTTTGGGGTTGGATAACTCTTTATCGTAAAAGCAAGAAGAATGATTTTGTGGTTTCGGGAATTTATAAATATTCAAGACATCCGCAATATTTGGGTTTTTGTATGATTGTATTCGGATGGTTTATTGATTGGCCGACTTTGATTACTGTTATTTTCGCGCCGCTTTTGATTTATAAATATGTGAAGGTTTGTGTTGTTGAGGAGAGGGAAATTTTGAAAGAGCATCCGGAGTATGGGAAGTATATCGAGAGGGTGCCGTTTTTTATCTAATAATTCACGAAAACCTATTTGGTTTTCGTGGGCTTTCCAGCAAGTGGTTATTTAAAAAAATATTGATCGCTTAGGGCAGCTTTATTTTGATTTCAGTGCGATCAATATTTTTTTAAATGCTTTTATTATAGAATTTTTTTGTAAAATTTTTTGATTTTGGGCGTTATTATTATTGTGATTTTACTTTTTTTAATTTTTATTTATGAAAAAATTGTTAAGTTTGATGGTGTTTTTATTGTTGTTTGTGGGGATTTTTTTGCAAGGGCAATATGTGAATGCCGCGTTTTCTGATGTTTCCGCTTCGAATCCTTATTATGACGCGATTTTATATTCGCAGGAAAATTCGATTGTTAAAGGATATGAGGATGGTAGTTTTAAGCCGGAAAATAAAATCAATAGGGCGGAATTTACAAAGATTATTATTAATAGTGCTTATGGAGATTATAGTGAAGAATGGGTGAGTTGTTATCAACCTTATGCTGAAGATTTAAAGTCGTGCAATGGTAGTCGTGAATGTTCTCAAGGTGTTTATAATAGTTATACTACTTGTGTAGAGCATATTCAGCCTTGTTATATAGATTATGCGGAAAATGTAAGAGTTAAATGTACGAATGAGGATGGTATTGTTAATAAAGCTTGCGAGGATGTTTATGAAACTCAGTATAATTCATGTATTAATGGCGAAGATGTTTATGTAGATTTTATTGCCAATAATCAGGAAGCTTTAAAAGAGTATGAAAAATTTGCATATTATGCGAAATATATTGAGTCTTTAGCTAATGATTATAGTACGTGTTTTTCAGATATAGATCATTCTAAGTGGTATGCAAAATATGTTTGTTTCGCGAAAGTTAAGAAAATTATTACCGGTTATCCGGATGGAAAATTTTATCCTGAAAAATCAATCAATTTTGTTGAAGCAGCAAAGATTACGGTAAATGGATTTAACTATGAAGTTACTGAAAATAATAAGATTTGGTATAAGCCTTATGTTAAAGCTTTAGAAGAAAGAAAATCTATTCCTATGAGTATTTATGCGTTTGCCCAGGAAATTACGCGCGGTGAGTTTGCGGAAATTGTTTATAGGTTGAGGGAGGGTATTACGGATAAGGATTCTAAAACCTTTGATGAACTGGGGAAATAATTCGCTGTTGAAAAGAAGAATTTTGATGAGTTAATTGAGGTTGAAATAAACTTTCTAATCTTCTTAAAAATAGTGGCAGGTTTTCACTTTCATATTGAGCGTGACGAATACCTTCGTATTGGAGATCATATTTTTTGAAATCTCTTCTGACTTTTCGGTTATTGTGGCATGTGGTTAATATTTTTCTGGTTCCTATTTGATGTTCAAGTTCAGCTATTTTTAAAATATGAATAATTTTTTTTCTAATGCCTGTAATGCAATCGAAAAAAACCATTACTGCTTTTTCCCCTTCTAATAACTCATTTATTCTTTTGCTAAAATTTTCTTGAATTTCAGTAACATTTTTTTTAGTCATTATAAATGTTTCTACTATATCGGCTATGTGTTGAGCTTCAACAAAATCTCTTATAAGTTCTGCTCGAGGTTCGTGGGCATCAGTGATTATGATATTATCTAGTATTGGCATTAAGGTTTTTTATATAGTTCGGCTTCTTTTTATAAATATAAATTTGAAAAATGTCAAATTACTGAGTTGATTTTTTTGCGGTTTTATGTTTTTAATTCTTGGCAAGTTAATTTTTCAAATGGAAAATGATGTTATTATTAAAAATTTGCCTACTATAAAAAATTTAATTACAGATTGTTCAGAGGAAAAAATAATTTATCATGTGGACTTAATTGAATCTGAAATTAAAAATTTGGCAAGCCAAAATACAGAAAAACCAGATACAAATATTTTAAATTTAAACAGTCTTATAGATTCTGGTGAAAGATATATTTTTTTATCTCAGCTTATTGGTCCACCTAAAAAAATATGGGAAGTTCCTAAAAGAGATGGATCGAAAGCGGTTATAGGTAAATGGACAGAATATGACCCTGACGATGTTTTTGATAATATGACTGAAAGGTATTGTCAAGAATATAATGGGGACTCAACTCTTGCTTTTAGATTAGCTGAAGAAATTGTTCAAAAGAGAGAACAGACGAAGCAAAAAGTTAATAGAATACAAAATTCAATAATTTTAAAATCCACAACTAAGGAAGACAAAAATATTCTAATAAATAGCAAAAGTGAAATAGTTTCATTACAAGAAATTTTTCAGGAAATGCGGTCTCGTTTTAATTTGGAAAAAACTTTTGTAGCTACTGATTTAGATAAGACAGCTTTTAAGCAAGATTTTGGAAAAACCTTTTTTATTGAATTAATGATGAATTCCAATTTTTACTTAAAAACCCCTGAAGAATTTGGAGAAATACTTTTAAATTTTCAAACTCGCTCTTATATGGAAAGTAGATTGAAAGAAGATAATAAAGAATTTTTAAACTATTTATATGATAGAATAATGGGACTTTATAAAAAATTATATAAACAATCACATTGTATAAACCTTAGTAATAGTTTAAGAGAATTTATTATGTATATGTTTGAAATAGATAATTTTATGAAAAATTTTAGAAGAGATGAAATAGAAGAAATTAATATTGGAAATTTTATGAGGACGCGTTTTTTTACTGGAATTAAAGAGAAGGATGTTGACGACATTGCATATAAACAAGCAAAAAAAAATAAAATTTGTTACCTTAGATCCAATTTGGGCAGTGATTGTGTTGCTATAGATTCTATGGGAATAGAATCAATTCCACAGATGGAGAATATATATAGAATGGTTTATGAAGAAGGATCAAAAGTTTTTGTTATAACTGCAAATGTATCTGCTGTAGCTAAGTCGGCAATAAAGTATAGTTCAATTAGTCATATAGTTAAGCCAGATCAAATAAGATCAACAATTCAAATGGAAAACGAAAAAAAAGAATTTATGACAGAAATAAACGGAGCCAGATTGAAAGGTAGAAAAAAAGAGGAAATGGTTCAAAAAATTATTTCTGAAACAAAAAGAAATTTGCTGCTAGTATGTGGAGACAATCTGGAATCTGATGGATACATGGGGATAAAAGCATTGAAAGATGGAGCGTATTTTATTATGCCTACAAAAAATTATTCACACTCAATTTTTTCATTTGAAAAATTTTTAAATAGGCAACAAAATAATTGCAATGTAGATAATCTATTTTTCGCTTTTTATTGATTAAATCATTGCATTCTACAATTTGATTAATTATTATTCGAATTTGTGTTTTTTTAAGTAGAAAACTATGTTTGAACAAATTGTGGAGAAATTTAAAGGGATAAATGAGATTAAATTGGTTTATTTGTTTGGTTCAAGGGCGAGCGGAAAATCGGGGCAAATGAGTGATTATAATTTTGTTTTTTTTGGATGAGCAAGATAGGAAAAAGAGATTTGAGTTGAAAATTGATTTACGAAGTGGAGCCTTTTAAAACGATTTGTTGATTTAATCAAAAATAAGGTAATTTAAATCTTTTTCGCCAATGCATGAAGCACATTTGTTCTTGAGATAATTCCGATCAGTTTTTTCCCTTTTAATACAGGAATTGATTTTTGGTTTTGTTCGTGCATTATGGTGATTATTTCGAAAAGGGTGGAATTTTCTTTGAGGGTGATTATGTCTTTATTCATGATGTCTTTTGTTTTGTAGGCGAGGATTTTTTTGAGTCCTGTATTGAATTCATTCGTATCTTCCAAATAAATTACGCTTCCAAGTATTGTCATTGCGGCAGGCGCATGAGGATTTAATTCATGTAAAGCCAAATCATCTTCCGTGATTAATCCTAAAAAATTTTTGTTTTTATTTATTACCGGCATGGAAGTGATTTTCTTTTTATCCATTAATTTTATGGTCTGTTCGATTGTTTCGTTGTCGTAAACCGTTAATGGATTTTTTGTCATTATTTTGGAGGCGGTGAGTGTTTGCATGGGGCATGGTTACGGAATATTTATTTTTTGTCAGGGGGGATATTGTAATAATCATACAGGAAAGATCCGATTTCGGAAAATAGAGGGGCGGCGGTGTTGGAGCCCCATTCATCAGTGCGGGGGCGGTCGATTATGACCAAAATTACAAATTTCGGATCATCAATGGGTCCGAAACCGGCGAAAGAGGCGACTGTGGTTCCAACTCCCGACATAGCTTTTCCGTTTTTATATGTTTGGGAAGTTCCTGATTTTCCGGCGATGTAATGTGTGGCTATTTTTGCTTTTGGGGCTACGCCTTTTTCCACTACAGGCACCATCATGTAAGTTAAAATATCCGAGGTTTCTTTTTTGATTACTTGGCGGATTACTTTCGGCTCTGTGTAAATTATTTCGCCATTTTCTTTGACTATTTTATCAATTATATGCGGTTGCATTAGAGTCCCTCCGTTCGCGAGGGCGCCGAGGGCGGATATAAGCTGGATTGGTGTTACCGCGATTCCTTGTCCGAATCCGTGAGTTATTAATTCACTTTGAGACCATTTTTCAAAATATTCAATTTGGCCGCGGTTTTCATCGTCGAATTCAATGTCGGTTTTTTCTTCAAATCCAAAATTTTTGATGTAGCTATATAATAGATTTCTCCCCATTTTTTGAGTAATTTCACTTATTCCGATATTTGACGAGTACATCAAAACTTCGGTCATATTTAAACGGCCTCGATATTTATCCTGAGAATTTCTTATAGGGAAGTCACAAACCTCTTTTCCTGTGAGTTTGTCCGTATGGCAATCAACCTGAATAGGACCGGATTCAAAAATAGTGGTTTCGGGTTTTACATCATTATCATTTAAAGCTGAAGCCATTGTTATAACTTTGAATACAGATCCGGGTTCATAGATGTCGCTTACCGCTCTGTTTTTAAAAACAAAGGCACCGACTTTGTTTTTATACATTTTATAAACTTTTTTTCCTTGTTCATCCTCTTCTTTAAATATTTCTATTTTTTCATGTTTATCTCTGTCGATATATAAAACAAAATGTTTGGGATCTTTTGTTTCTTCCAGAGGTATTAAACGGTTTATTTCCTCTTCGGTTAAGTTAATTTCTTTTTTACTTAATGCTTCGCCATAATCATTCGGATTAAAGGTTGGATAATAAGCCATGGCAATGATACGGAAAGTTTTGGGGTCGAGAATAATAACTTGCCCATTGTCAGCCCTAGACTGTTAATTGATTGCCGTGAACATCGGTTTGGGAACTGAATATTCCGTTTTTGCCTTGAAGTTTTGAATTGAATGCACCTTCAATTCCATATTGACCCACGCTTTGATGGTCGACAAATCCCAATATTTGAGATGCCAATTGTTTTTCCGGATATAGGCGGTAATATTTTTCTTGAATACCGATGCCTCGAAAGTTTTTATAATCTTCTTGAATAAAATTTTGGATTTGTTCAGTGATTTCAGGTTCAACTTTTGTTTGAAGAATCACGTATCTGTTTTTGCCAACCAATATCCTTTCCAAATCTTCTTTGGTTATATCAATGAATTCGCTTAAGAATTGGGCTATTTCGGTTCTTGAGTCAGCATTCATTTCTCCGGGTTTGGCATAAAGATTATTTTTTTGGATAAATATGCCGGGGAGTTGGGCTTTTTCGATTATATTTACAACTTTATCATTTAAATGTTCGTAAAGAAGAATTTGCTCTCTGATTTCCAAACTGATTTTTTCTTTGAGGCGTTTTTCAAAGTCTATTTTAAGTTCTTCTTCGCTTAAATATTTGATTTTTTGTCTTTCTTCTTCTGTTTTAGCTGTTTGTAAATCTTTTTTAACACGTATTTCATCATATTGTTTTTCTTCTTCCAAATTAAAAAGCAGGGGAGCCAGAGAGGAAGCAACTTTTTCTTTGTTTTTTAAAAGCGTGGGATCCGCGTAGATTGTATAAAATGTAGTGTTTGTCGCTAATTTGAAATTTTCTCCGGTTTCTTTGTTTTCAATTACAATATTTCCCCGCCTTGCAGGCAGTTCAATATATCCAAAATGTTCTTTTTGGGCAATTGCGTAATAGTATTCGTGTTTTATAATTTGGAGATAGAAAAGCTTGAATATTATTATAAAACAGATAATCAGTAAAATGAGTTGTAAAAAACGTATTCTTTGCGGATTGTCGGAATAACTTTTTAACATTTTTTTACACTTTATTTCTTTAGTATATTAATTTATACGGGATTTTGAAGGGCGAAGGCAAGAGGAAAGTTTCTCACTCTAGACTCTTTTTCTACTTTGTGGTAATTTTTGTACTCGAATTAGTTATTAAATAATAATTTATGCATAGAAAAACCGTATTTGAGAATGGTTTAAGAGTGATTACACAGGAAATTCCAAGCACCAGCGCAGTAACAGTTTTAGTTTTGGCAGGGGCCGGATCACGCTATGAAACCAAGGAAATAAATGGCATTTCGCATTTTTTGGAACATATGTTCTTTAAAGGAGCGAAGAAGTATCCTGATGCCAAATCCGTATCCGCGGCAATTGATGCTGTGGGAGGTGATTTTAATGCTTTTACCGGTAAAGAATATGCGGGATATTATGTTAAAGTTGCGGAAAAGAATAAAAATACCGCTTTGGATGTACTTTCCGATATGCTTTTATATTCCAAATTTGATAATACTGAAATTGATAAAGAGAGAAGGGTTATTTTGGAAGAATATAATATGTATCAGGATACGCCGATGTATCAAGTTGGATGGGATTTTGAAAAATTGCTTTTCGGGGATCAGCCTTTAGGGTGGGATCAAGTAGGGAGTAAAGAATTTATTTTGAATGCTCATCATGAAGATTTTTCCAATTATAAAAACAGTTTATATTCTGCGGATAACATTGTTGTGGTTATTTCAGGCAAAGTTGATCATGATAAAATAATTCCGGATATAGAAAAATATTTCGCTTTTAATAATTCAAAAAAGGATTTTGAATATAAAAAATATAAAATCTCTGAAAATACAAATAATGTATTGGTTCAAAATAAAAGCACTGAGCAGGGGCACTTAGTTTTAGGTTTTCCGGCTTATTCTGAACAACATGCGGATCATTATGCTTTAAAAGTTTTGAGTGTTATTTTAGGCGGGAATATGAGCTCGCGCATGTTTAGCGCAATTCGGGAGAAAAAGGGTTTAACTTATTATATTCATACTTCGACTGATGATTATCAGGATATTGGTGTTATTTCCACGAATGCCGGTGTGGATGTTAAAAGAATCGAGGAAGCTGTCAGCTCTATAATTCATGAATATGCCTTGATCAAGAAAGAAGGAGTACCTGAAGATGAGCTTAAAAAAGCAAAAGATTTTATAAAAGGCAAGATGACTTTGAGGCTGGAAGATAGTGAGGAATTCGCTCATTTGTTAGGCAAACAAGAGCTTTTGCACAATAAAATTCGTACTCCTTCGGAAATTATGAAAGAAATTGATAAAGTTACGAAAGAGGATATTTTAAGGATTTGCAGAGATTTGTTTGTTCAGGAAAAAATGAAATTAGCTGTAATCGGTCCTTTTGGCAATGGAGAAAATTTGAAAAATTTGATGGAAGTAAAATTTTAAATTATTTTTTATTTAACGTATTTTTTATGGAAAGAACTTTAATTTTAGTTAAACCTGACGCGATTCAAAGAGGTTTAATCGGTAAAATCATTGAAAGGTTTGAACGAAAAGGTTTGAAGATTATTGGAATGAAAATGATGAGTTTGGATGATGCGATTGTGAAGGAACATTACGCGCATTTGGCTGATAAGCCTTTTTTTGCGGGATTGAGTAAATTTATGAGAAGCTCACCGATTATTGCTTTGTCTATTGAGGGCGTGGAAGTTGTTAATGCTGTTAGATTGTTATGTGGCATTACTAAATCCAGAGCCGCAGAAGCAGGTTCAATTCGCGGTGATTATGCGATGAGTGTTTCTTGTAATGTTGTGCACGCGTCAGATAGTGTTGAAAATGCGGAAATGGAAGTGAAAAGATTTTTTAGAGAAGAAGAATTATTCAGTTATGAAAAAAGTGAGTATATGCATGTGTATGCGGAGGATGAAAGGTAATTCAATCACGAAAACCAAAAAGGTTTTCGTGGTCTTTCCTGCAAGCGGTTATTTTTAAGAATGTTTAATTCTAAGTTATGAGCCCTTGAGATTAAATAATAATTTTTCGCACGACAAAAACTAACGTTTTTTCTCGTGGGCTCTTTTTTCCTATGAACTTAGCAGTTTTTTAACCAGCGGATTGAGATAGAGAGATTTTGTCCATTAAGTAGAAATAATATTTGTTTTGTTCAGAATTTTGTTTGTCAAAAATTATATGGCCGTTTGGCATTCCTGTGCATGAATCACAGAATGATCGAAAGCTCCATAAAAATTTAATTTTATATTGAGAGGTAATTAAAAAATTTTTTTCAAAATTTATATCCGGAATTTTATATCCTTCTTTCATTAAATTAAGTCTTTGTTGTTTATTAGTAATGATAAACCATTCATCATAATTCAATGCTTTATTATTAGCTGGAATATCTGATTCTTCATTGCTAAAGGTCAGAGGTATTATTTGAAAGAAAAATTTTCCAATTATAATTGCACCAGTTATGATTAATACAGATGAAATGATAATTAGTTTTTTATGTTTCATAATTAAAGATTAAGTATAATACTAAATAAAATATTTGGACTCGAATTTTTTTCGTATATAAACTTAGTGTGATATGCTTAACTTTACTAAATGTTTTTAGGAGATGTCCAGATTAAATTGCTGTTGTTAAGAAGCAGATATTGATATTATTGATTTTAGAAAAGTAAATTTTTGCTTATGAATAAAGAAATTGAAATTAAATTATTGGGGATTTCAAAAAAAGATTTTTTAATGAAGATGGAAGAAATTGGGGCAAAAATGGTTTTTGATGGAGTGATGAAGGTGAAGTATTTTGATTTTGAGGATCAGAGAATTAGGAAGATAGGTGAGCTTTTGCGGTTGCGAGTATTGGAAGAAGGAGAGAATAAAGATATTGAATTGGTTTATAAATTTGGGAAAAAAATTTCGGAGGTTAAATTTTTTCAGGAGCTTCAGATAAATTTGGATGATGATGAGGAAAAGTTAGAAAAAATTTTTTTTCATTTGGGTTTAAAGGTTTCCAAATATTATGAGAAAAAAAGAATTAGTTTTGAATTTGAAAAATGTAAATTGGAATTTGATGAATATCCGAATGGTTTTGGGTATTTGGAAATTGAAGCAAACTTTGAGGAAAGCTTAAACAATGTTATTAAGATTTTAGGTTGGGAAAATAAGGAAAAATCTTTTGAAACCGTTGATGAGGTTTTTGAAAGGATGTTTCAGAGGGAAAAGTTGGATGGGATGAGGTTCTGAGTGATCATATTACAATTTTTCCCTTTTTCATCACCAATTTATCATCAAACCATACTTCGCCGTTTTTCATATCTTTTACCAAATCCCAGTGGACGGAGCTGTTTGGGTCGCCGTTTACGTCTTTGTAGCCGGCTCCCAGAGCAATATGAATTGAGCCTCCGATTTTTTCGTCAAATAAAATGTTGTTCGTTGGTTGTTTGATTCCATAATTAAGGCCAATAGCGACTTCTCCCAGGGAATTTGATAATTTGTCGGTTTTTAAAACTTCGTGGAGGTAATCTTCATTCATTGAGGCGGTTGCTTTTACTACTTTCCCTTTTTTGAACTCCAAATAAACATCTCGTACTTCTTTTCCTTTTTTTGACGGCCATGGAAAATAAATATGGCCTTCGGTTTTGTAGCGGTTAGGTGAGGTGAAAATTTCACCGTCCGGCATATTATGGGATCCTTGTACTTTTTCATTTTGACTGCTCGCGGGGCATCCTGAAATGTCTACCATTAAATCAGTGTCTTTGCTTTTTATGTGGAATTTTTTTGCTTTGTGCATTAAATTTCCTATTTTTTTGCATTCCCCGGTTATTTTTTCCCAATCCTGAAGACAAGCGGAAAAGACAAAATTTTCGTATTCTTCGAGTGACATTTTTGCTTCTTGCGCTAAACCGCGGGAAGGGTATTCACAGATAACCCAGCGTTTTTTTACTGCTTCATTTCTAGCTTCCAAATTCGCTTTCGCTGATTCTTGAATTTTTTTTGGATCGATATTTGAGAGGACATTTGTATTCATTTCTCCTCCCAAATTAATAAAAACATCAGTGTTTTTGGCTTCAAACAATCTAAATTTGGAAGTTGTTTTTAAAACTTTATCGGAAGCATATTTAAATTTTAAATACGCCAATTCTTCATCAAAGAGATTTGGTCGAACGAATGCTCCTTTTTGATAACATAGTTTTACCACTTCTCGAAATAAAGGCATGCTTTCAGAGGTGCCGGTTATTTCAACAGTTTCTCCAGCCTTTACTTTACATGAATAATTAACTAAAATATCAGCTAATTCCTGATGGCGGGATTTTGACATGAGATTAGGGGTTATGTGTGTTGATGGTGGCTTTATTTCAATGGAAAGCGCGATTGGTCTACCAATTCAGTATTTTTTCCACTTTTTCGTCTGTGGTTTGTTCGAATTCTTTATAATATTGGGAAATTGAATGCATTTCTTCGGGAGCAATAACGTAAATGACTTTATCCACCAATGGCGCAAGCAAATCGAGGTTTTGTTTGGCGATTACAGGTGAGGCTATTATTATTTTTGCTGCATTTTTTTTCAGGCAAGAGTTTATTGCCGCTTTCATTGTAAATCCCGTAGCAATGCCGTCATCGATAAGTACCGCGATTTTATTTTTTAAATTTAAGGTTTTTTTATTTTTACGATATTCTTTTAATCTTCTTTTTGCTTCCAAAGCTTCTCTGCGGATTTTTGCCTGAATGTAGTTTTCTGAGAGAGAATATATTTTAGTAATGAATTCATTGATAATATAATTTCCTTCATCATCAACCGCACCTATTGCCAGTTCTTCATTCTGCGGAAAACCGATTTTTCGGGTTATTATAATATCTAACGGCAGTTTTAAGTTTTCGGCAATCTTTTTGGCAACAACTACTCCTCCTCGCGGAAGTCCTAAAATTATAACATTTTTTTCGTCCTTTAAAAATTGCAGTTTTTCCAATAATTTTTGTCCTGCATCATCTCTGTTTAAAAATTTCATAATTTTAGTATTATTTTTTTTCTTTCTGTCTATATTAACTTTATATCATAGACAGAAAGGAAAAGCTCGTTTTATACTCCTTAAATTTTATTTTTTAAATCTAAGTATTTGTTTCTTCAGGATTCGGAACGGTTGGAGTTGTGTTGTCGTCTAATGTGTCATCGGGTGTTTCTTCATCAGTAGTATTGTTATCAATAATTTCTTGGTCATCTATGATGTCGGTATCCGTATCAGTATCCACCCATAGAGTATATATTAAAAACGCTGCCGCTAATATAACAATGAGAGCTAAAACGTAGGTTAATATTTTATTTTCATTGGTTTTCATAATAAATGGTTTATGAGTAAAAGTGAAGATAATTGTATATTTTAGCAGTGTTTTACGCGACTTGCAAATAAATTGATTTTAAGTAATTGTTATTTGAGGTTTTATTTAAAAAGGCGAATTTTATGATTAAAAAATTAAATATTTTTTCAATTTATCCTGTGATAGATCAGGAATATTGTGATTTTATCAATAAAGATGTTTTTAAAATTGTGGAGGAAATCGGGAAGTTTTATGAATCGATAAGAGGAAAATATTTGGATGAAAAGTTTTTGATTCAATATCGTAATAAAAAAGATAGCGAGGAGGTGTTTTTATTCAAATCAAAAGATGTTTTGGATATTTGCGAAAAATTTAATCTTAATTTAATGATTAATGATCAAGTGGAAATTGCCAAAAAAATTAATGCGCGGGGTGTTCATTTGGGGCAGAGTGATATTTTATATTGGCGGGAAAAAGGGATTATTAAAAATAATTTTGAAGAGTTGAAGAAATATTTAGGTAATGAAAAAATCATCGGAATCTCAGCGGAAAACGTTGAACAAGCTTTGGAAGCGCAAAATTTGGGAGCGGATTATGTTGGAATCAGCGCGGTTTTTTCGACTAATACGAAAAGAGATGTTAAAGCAATGGGGATTGAAGGTGTCAGAAAAATCGTTGATAAGGTGAAAATTTCCAAAGTGGCGATTGGGGGCATTAACAGAGGAAATATGGGGGAGGTTTTGGATTGTGGGGTTGATAGTGTGGCAATGGTTTCGGAGATTTGCGGGGCGGAGAGTGTGGGGGAGAGGATGAGGAACGTAATTCGTAATCTGTAAGAAGTTTTATTGTTGTAATTTTTTATTCCACTTATATAATTTGGATACTTTATTGATTAATCAAATTTATGATTCTTTCTGATGTTACTTTAAATAAACTAATTTCTGATGGTTCTTTGACGGTTAGTCCTTTGTCTGAAAATTCAATTCAACCGGCTTCGATTGATTGTAGGCTGGGGGATCATTTTTTGGTGATTGAACAAAATAATATGGATATTATAACTTTAGATAAGGAAATTAAATATCGTGAAATTATAGGTGATCAAATCACTATTCCTCCACATTCGTTTTTATTGGCGACAACCGAGGAATATGTGAAATTGCCCAATAATTTAACCGCTTTTGTGGAAGGGAGAAGTTCAATTGGAAGAATTGGGCTTTTTATTCAAAATGCGGGATGGGTTGATCCCGGATTTGAAGGTCAAATTACTTTGGAACTTTACAACGCCAATTCTTTGCCTATTAAATTAAAAAAAGGTCGAAGAATTTGTCAATTAGTATTTTGCAAAATGGATAATGAGGCTAAAAATCCATATAACGGTAAATATCAGAAGCAAAGGAAATCTGTGGGAAGCAGAGTTTTTGAGGATGTTGAGGTTAAATAAAACTAGGTGGAAATTATTAAACGTAATCGCATAATTTGTAATCTCACTAATTTTAGTTGACATTTGGGTGCGTATATGGTTTAGTTTTTTCTAATTTTTTATTTATTATTTATGAGAAAAATTGGATTAGATTTGAAGGAAGGCCCAAATTTCGGTAATGAAAGTGGTATTGTTGAATTAACAAAAAGTGGTGCTGACCAATTGGATTTTCATGATTTGAATGAGTCGAATGATGCTGATCTTGTTTGGGAAAAAATATTTAAACGTACAGAAAATATATTTGAAAGTTTTAAAAATCCAAATATTTGGGAAGATTATGAAAGGTTAGAACATGTTGTGAATAGAATTGAAAATTTTTATTCACAAATAAAAGCATTAACAACCTATTTTAAACATAAAATTGCAGAGAATTTATATTCGGCTGATTCGCTGAATTTAGAAATAATTGATTCTACATTCAAAAAAAGCATGTATGGAGAGATTTTAAGTTTTTTTAATCATGATGTAGACATTTTTTTTCGACATTTAAAGGAATATATGAAGTTTTTTATAGAAAATGATGGTACTACTGAAAATGATAAGAAAAAAATAATGAGTAATTTGACAATGGCTCAAGATGCTATGGAGAGTTTAAAATATTGGTACGAAAATCAAGATATTTTTTTGAAGATTTGCGACATTAATGTTTTATTTTCGGAATCATATGTAGAAACTTTATGTAAAAGTTTCGGTAATATGCGTGTTAATTTTTCTATTTTTCACGACGCGCTAAAGGATAAATCTGTAATTGTGAATGATTCAATTATAAGAAATTTAATTTATAAAATGATTCATAACGCGCAATTTAGGGGGAAGGCTTTAAATGTAAATATAAACGTTGTTTTAAATGGTACAGATATGAAAATTGTTGTTGAAGATGACGGCATTGGTATAGATCCGGAAATTTCGGATCGAGTATATGAAAAAGGAGTTTCCGGTTATGGCAGCACAGGTTATGGTCTTAGAGACGCGGATAAAAAAGTTGAATTCGCCGGTGGAAGGCTTATTAAACATGATCATGGGGGGTTAGATGGTAGTGAAGTAAAAAAAGGCGCGAAGTTAGAAATTGTACTTCCGTTAGAACAGAAAAGTTTGTGGAATATTTTTAATAATTCAGCGGAAGAACTTTTAGAGACTTTGGACAAAGATTTGGATGTAAAAGAAAATTTAATGAATGCGGCTAAAAGCAGTAAAAGATTTTTGGAAGTTTTTAAATTGATAATTAGGGAGGAAAAAGATTCTTTAATTAATCTGTTCATTAGACATGATTTTGCCAATTATTATACAGCAGTATCTCAACGTTTAGAATTATTGACTGATGAAACTTATAAAATTGATCTTAAAATGAAAAATGATTCGATGAAAGTAATAGAGCTTGATGCCAGGTTGATGAAAGCAGGGACAAGATCCGCGAATTATTATTTTAATCCGGATAAGGTAAAGAATGATGAATTTAAGATTGGCGAAATTTTTGATGATACTATGATAGCGGGTTTGGTAAAAAGATTTGATGAAAAAGAAATTATTATAGAAAATTTGGATCAAGTAAAAGGTTTAAAAATATTCGGCAATAGATATGTGCTTGAGAATATGTTTTTCAATATGGCTCGAAATTCTTTTAAACATGGCGGAGAAAAGTGTGATAAATGTAAATTTAAGTTTTCAATTGATGGGGCCGCAAATAATTTAATTATTGAAATATTTGATAATGGAAAGGGAGTTAATTCTAAATTGAAAGATAATTTATTTGATTTAGGGGTAACCGATGGAGACGGTACGGGTATGGGACTTGCCAATATAAAATGTACTATTGAAGCAGAAATGAAGGGGTCAATAAAATGTATACCTAATGGAGGGGATTATGGCGGTGCGTATTTTAAAATAGAGTTGCCTTTTAGAAAAGAAAGTTTAATTTCGTAAATCAAATTTATTTGACTTTTTAAAAATTTTGATTTAATTTATGGGTGCTTAAATCATATTCGATTAGTATGAATAAAAACAATAATGGTTGCTCCCATGAATGTGAAAATTCAAAGGGTAGCGGGGTTTTTCATCTGACTAAGAAAGTTGATACAGGTGTATCTTTTCTTCTTGCCTTACGGGATTTTAACGCAGAAAATACTTGTTCTTTGAATAGTATCGCGGAAAAATATGATATGTCATTTTATTTTTTGCAAAATATTGCCAGAGATTTTAAAAAAGCGGGATTGGTAGGATCAGGAAGAGGTAAAGCAGGAGGATATTATTTGATGAAAAAGCCTAAGGATATTTTATTGAAGAATGTGGTTGAAGCTTTGGAGGGTCCGGTGGCTTTGGTTAAATGTTTGGCGGTTAAATGTAAAAATAAAAATGGATGTTGCGGAAGAGGTTTGACTTGTATGGCCAGAGATGGATTTAAAAAATTGAATGATGAATTAAACAGTTTACTTTTATCAAAATCGCTTAATTATTTTTAATATAAAAATGGATAAATTAATTATAAAAAATCTGCATGCGAAAGCGGGAGGTCATTTGATTTTAAATGGAGTGGATTTGGAGATAAAATCCAATGAAATTACTGTTTTAATGGGGCAAAACGGGAGTGGAAAAAGCACTCTTTTAAATATTATTATGGGACATCCAAAATATGAAATTACAAAAGGAAGTATATATTTTAATGATATTGATGTTTTAAGTTTGGATGTTTCAAAACGTGCCAAATTGGGATTTTTTTTGGCTTTTCAAAATCCGGTTGAAGTGAGTGGCGTTAGTTATGGAAATTTTTTGAGACAAGCAAAAAATGAATTATTAAAAGAGGAGAATAAAAAAAATATTTCTCCACGTGAATTTTTAAATCAAATAAAAGAAAATATTGAGATTTTAAAAATGGATTCATCAATTATTGGAAAAACCGTTAATGAAGGTTTTTCAGGAGGGGAGAAAAAGAAAGCGGAGATTTTGCAATTGAGTTATTTGAAACCTAAATTCGCACTTTTGGATGAGATAGATTCGGGATTGGACATTGATGCGCTTAAGCATGTTTCAGAAGCGATTATGTATTGTTATAAAAATTATAAATCAGGTGTATTATTAGTAACTCATTATCAAAGAATTTTGAATTATATTGTGCCGGATAAAGTTTATATTATGGCCGCGGGGAAGATTGTGAGGGAAGGAGGGAAGGAGTTGGCTGAGAAGCTGGAGAGGGAAGGGTATGGGGCAGTGATTAATCCTGTTAAGCGGGGGTGATTAGGAATAAATTTTTAATTTATTAAATTATGATTACCAAGGAGGTTAAAAGTAGGGTGAAGGAGATTATGGAGGGGTATAAATACGGTTTTAGTACTAAGACTAAACCGAGATATAAGGCTCCCAAGGGTTTGAATGAAAAAATTATTAAAGAGATTTCGGCTTTTAAAAAAGAACCTTCTTGGATGCTTGATTTTCGGTTGAAAGCTTATGAAATTTTTTTGCGAAAAGAACTGCCTTCATGGGGAGCGGATCTTTCAAAATTGGATTTTAACGGAATTCATTATTATGTTCGGCCGCAGGATAGATCTAAGAATAATTGGGAAGATGTGCCTTCGGAAATTAAGGATACTTTTGAAAAATTGGGAGTTCCTCAGGCCGAAAGAATGTTTTTGGCCGGTTCCGGCGCTCAATTTGAGTCGGAAATCGTTTATCATAATTTGCGTGAAGATTTGAAGAAGAAGGGAATTATTTTTGATTCTACTGATAATGCTTTGCAAAAATATCCTGAATTTTTTGAAGAATATTTTGGTAAGGTAGTTCCGGCTGCTGATAATAAATTTGCGGCCTTGAATAGCGCGGTTTGGTCCGGAGGATCATTTATTTATGTGCCGAAGGATGTGAAATTGGAGCTTCCTTTGCAGGCTTATTTCCGTATTAATGCTGAAAATATGGGGCAATTTGAGAGAACTTTAATTATTGTTGATGAAGGGGCGAGTGTGCATTATGTTGAGGGTTGTACGGCGCCGATTTATTCGACTGATTCGCTTCATAGTGCTGTTGTTGAGATTATTGTGAAAAAAAATGCTCGCGCGCAATATACAACGATTCAAAATTGGTCAACAAATGTTTATAATTTGGTGACCAAACGCGCTTATGCTTATGAAAACGCGGAAATGTTTTGGCTTGATTGTAATATTGGTTCGAAAATTACGATGAAATATCCTTCGATATTTTTGAAAGGTGATGGAGCTAGAGGAGAAATTCAATCTTTAGCATTCGCAGGTAGAAATCAGCATCAGGACGCGGGTGGAAAAGTATTTCATTTAGCAAAAAATACTAGTTCGAAAGTTGTTTCTAAATCTATAAGTAAGGATGGTGGAAGAACCAGTTATCGCGGTTTTTTGGGAGTGAGCAAGGGAGCGAAAAATTCAAAATCTCATGTTTCATGCGATGCTTTAATTTTTGACAGTAAGTCAAGAAGTGATACTTATCCGGTTATGAAAATAAGCGAGAAGGATACCATAATCGCACATGAAGCCACAGTTTCAAAAATTGGAGAGGAGCAGCTTTTTTATTTGATGTCTAGAGGGCTTTCTGAAGAACAAGCCATTAATATGATTGTTAACGGTTTTGCTATGCCGATTATAAAAAAATTGCCTATGGAATATGCGATTGAACTTAATAGATTGATTGAATTGGAAATGACAGGTTCTGTAGGTTAACAACAAAATTATGAATTTGAAAATATTATCAAAATCAGATCAAAATTTAAAATTTGAAGCAAATTCCCGTAATTTTATAATTTTAGAAAATTTGAATGATTTGAATTTTGATTTAGGAAGTGATTGTGAATTGAACGTTGTGGCGATTTTGTCATCAGCGAGCGATAAAGTTGTGAATTGGCAGGTTAATTTTTTGGGAGAAAACAGTAAGGCTACTTGTTATTTAATTTTAGTGGGAAAAGAAAGTAATAATTTTATGATAAATACTTATTATAATCATTTAAAAGGTTCATGTGAGTCTGTTTGTAATGTGAGAAGCGTTTTATTTGATAAGTCAAAATTTGATTACAGAGGACTTTTAAAGATCGCCAAGGGTGCGCAATTAACCAATTCATCTTTAAAACATCATACAATTTTATTGTCAGAATTTGCGAAAGTTAATACAATACCTTCTTTGGAGATAGAAGCAAATGATGTTAAAGCCGGACACGCGGTTACAATTGGAGGAATTGATGAGGAGATGTTATTTTATCTTCAAAGCAGGGGCATTGAAAAAGATTCGGCGATAAAGTTATTAATTAAAGGATTTTTGGTGAGCGATGTTTCTATGGTGGAAGATGAGAAAGCGAGGGAGATGGTGATTGGGAAAGTAGAGAGGATTGTGAGTTGTAATCCGTAATTCGTAATCCGTAATCCGTAATATGATAAATTTTAAAAATATTAAAAAAGAGTTTCCGATTTTGAAAACCAAGGTTAATGGGAAGGATTTGGTGTATTTGGATAACGCGGCTACTACGCAGAAGCCTAAGAGTGTGATAAATAAGATTACTGAAGTTTATGAAAACTATAATGCCAATGTGCATCGGGGAATTTATAGTTTAAGTGAAAAGTCTACGGAAATGTATGAGAATACTAGAGAAAATATAGTTAAATTTATAAATGCCAAATCTATCAAGGAAATTGTTTTTACTCGAAATTGTACTGAATCTATTAATTTAGTGGCTAATTCTTGGGCAAAAAATTTATGTATGCCCGGAGATGAGATAATTGTAAGTATTTTAGAGCATCATTCAAATTTAGTTCCATGGCAAGAAGTTAGCAAGGTTAAAGGTGCGAAATTGATATATGTTCCGCTACTCAAGTCAGGAGAATTGGATATGGATTTTTTTATTAATAGTTTTAGTGATCGTACAAAGCTGGTTTGTGTTACAGGTATGTCAAATGTTTTAGGAATAAAAACTGATTTGAAAAGAATTATAAAATCAGCGCATCAGAATAATGTTAAAGTTTTGGTTGACGCGGCTCAATTGGCAGGCCACAGTATTATTGATGTTCAGGATTTGGATGCGGATTTTTTAGCTTTTTCATCGCACAAAATGCTTGGCCCTACCGGTGTCGGAGTTTTATATGCGAAAGAGGAAATTTTAGAGGAAATGTATCCATATATTTTTGGTGGAGACATGATCAGGTCTGTGGATAAAGAAAATTCCGTTTATGCTGATTTGCCAACGAGATTTGAAGCCGGGACTCCGAATTTTGCTGATATAATAGCATTTGATGAGGCTTTAAAGTTTTTAAATGATATTGGTTTGGAGAATATTGAAAAATATGAAAGAAACTTGTTTTTATATGCGAAAAGTAAATTGGAAAAAATGAAAAATTTAGAACTTTATATTCCGGAGAATCATGAAATTTGTGGTGGAATTATTTCTTTTAATGTTTTAGGTGTTCATGCTCATGATGTGGCGTCGATTTTGGATCAGGAAGGAATTTGTATAAGAGCGGGCATGCTTTGCGCGCAGCCTTTAGTTAAGGATTTTTTGAAGGAAAATGCAGTGGCCAGGATTAGTTTTTATTTATATAATGATGAAGAGGATGTGGAGAAGCTGGTTACAGGGTTGGAGAAGGTGACGAGGATATTTGAGTGATTTTTGATATCTAAAAATATAACAAATGGATCTATATCAAGAAAACATATTGGATCATTATAAAAATCCCAGAAATTATGGGGATTTGAAGAACGTGAGTAAGAGTGTTAAGGAAAGTAATCCTCTTTGCGGGGATGAAATAAAAATGGATTTTTTGCTTGAAAACGGGATTGTTAAAGATGTTAAATTTTCCGGAAACGGATGCGCGATTAGTCAGGCGAGCGCGTCAATGTTAACTGATGAAATTAAAGGTAAAAAAGTTGTTGAAGTGTTGAAAATGGGGAAGGAAGATGTTCTTGATTTGTTGGGGATTGATTTGAGTCCGGCGAGGTTGAAGTGCGCGTTACTTTCGTTGTATGCGGTGAAGAGGGGGGTTGGGGGAGAGCGTAATTCGTAATCCGTAATCCGTAATTCGTAATTTGTAATTCGTAATTCGTAATTGGGGAGGGATATATGAAAAAACAAGTGGGGAATAAAAATAGGGGGGAGGAGAAAGGAGATAAGGATAAGATTAAGAATAAGGATAAGATTAAGAATAAGGATAAGATTAAGAATAAGAATAAGATTAAGATTAAGATTAAGACGAAGGGAGATGATAATAAGGTGAAAAGGTGGCCGGTGGTGGCGAGTGAGAGGAAGGGGAGGTATTGGGAGGCTTTGAATTTGGTGGAGGATCCTGAAATGATGGTGGGGATCGTGGATTTGGGGTTGGTGTATGATGTGGAAATTAAAGATGGAATTGCTTATGTTACTATGAATGTGGATGTGAATTTGGTTTGGAATCCGGCGTGGAGTCCGGAGATGATGAGTGAGGATGTGAGGTATTTGTTATGGGGGGTGTGATCACGAAAACCCCTTTGGTTTTCGTGGGCTTTCCTGCGAGAGGTTATTTTAAAAAAATAGTCATTGCTTAGGGCAGCTCTATCTTGATTTGGGACCCACAAGACCCAAATCAAGATAGAGCTTTCAGCGCAATGACTATTTTTTTAAAATGTTTGATTATATGGGGGAAGAAATTATAATTTTTATTATGGCCAATTTTTTTTCATAGTTTCTATAATTTTTTTTAAAATTGATTTAGTTTCTTGTTTGTATTCTTTATATATTTCTTTAAAATCGATTGTTTCATATCCCGCTTTTTTATTAGTGTCATCCCAACTGCCTAATATAATATTTTTATGATTGCTTAATGTCATTGGAGCAATTATAGATCTGTAAATGGTTTTATCTTGTTTACATTCGAGTGGATGACCAGTAAATTTATTTCTAAAATTTCTAATTTTATTTAAATTTGGCATTTTATGAATTTCTAATTTTTCATTTAAAAATATTTTATGTAGATTTTTTACTGCATCTTGCTGTAGAAATATTGCTTGTAGTATGCCATAAAATATTAAAATATTTTTTCCTACTTTTTTCCAATGTAAATTTATTGTTTCGTAGTATCGCAAAGCTAAAGCTGTATCTTGAAAAGTATCCATAGAACAACAAAGTAAATTCCATTCGGAAGTTTTGTTATTGAAGTATTTTTCTTTAAATACATTATTTCCGGGGTCATTAACATGTTCACGAATTTCACATGCTAGTTTAAGAATAGTTTTCATTTTTTAATTTTTCAATATTATTATAATATGGTTTTATTTGATTTTCATCTTCATCTCTAATGAATAATCTATGAAGCCCCAGTTTTTATATATTTTGTGGGCGGTTTTGTTGGCCATGTATAAAGGGATTATGGCGGTGTTTATTTTTTTTTTGACATGGATTGTTTGTTTTTGGCGGATTTAAAAACTCTAGTGTCCAAATTAAGCTAATTTGATTTTTTTAAAGCGGTAATTAATTTATATACCCAGAAGCTAAAGAGAATCAGTACTATTCCGTTTATCCAATATATTGTGGAGACACGGTAATTTGTGGCGATTAGTCCGAAAATCGGGAAGGAGAGTGCTCCGAAGATGTTTAGGAGGAATGATGATATTGAGGTTATTGTGGCTCTGCTATGGGAGGAAATCGTGTGTTGAATTTTTGATTCCAGAAGTATTTTTATTGGGGAATTAAGAAGATAAGCCATCATTATGGCGCTGATCATTATTATTCCGGGAAAGTATCCTGCGAAAAAGAGTAAAATTCCTGAAAGGATGGGTACTGTATAGTAAATATAGTTATTTTTTTCAAATTTATGCGCGAAATATACACCTATCGCGCTAATTCCCGACCAGATGGTTCCCATTATCCCAAATGCCCAAATTGGTAGATTGACTAATTTATAATAGAGTTGGTCAAATTCATCAAAATTTCCGAAGATGCCAAAAATTACGTAGGAAATAAATAAAACTATTAATATTTTGGAATTTTTTATTTCTTGGAAAGCTATTTTAAAATAATCGAGATATTTTATTTCGCCTGTTGATTCTATTTTAGGCGCATCATGCAGCAAATACGCGAAAATCGAAGCAAATAAGAGAGGGAATATTGAAAAAATTATAGCAAATTTGATATTAAAATAAGCTATAAATCCACCTGAAAAAATTGAGATCATTTGAGCTATGTGCCGATAAAATTCGGATTTTCCCAGAATTTTCGCATAGTTTTCTTTTTGATTGAAGGCGGTTAGATTGTCATAAAGCAGGGCTTCGGCTGTTCCTGATAAAAAAGTGCTGCCAATTGTCCAAAACAAGAATCCCAATACGAAAATATAAAAGTTTCCGTTAGCAAAATACCAACTTATAAAGCAGAGTGATTTTAAAATTGGCGCAATAATCATCATTTTTCTTCGGCTCCAGTAGTCTGCAAAAGCACCGGAAGGTATTTCAAACACTGCTGATGATAAAGCCCAGAATGTTAGTAGTAAAGAAATTTGAAAAGGTGAAAGCCCTTGTATGCTGAAATATACAGTGTAGATAGCATAAGCAAAAATAAAATCATAAAAAGCGATACATAAAATATAATTGCGGATAAATGATGTATATGTATGAGATTTTTTTTGAGAAAACATAGAATTTATTTTCTAGTAATTTCAATCATTCTATCCAAACTTGCTTTTGCTTTTTGAGATATTTCAGGGTCGAGATCGATTATTTGATCTTTTGTCGGAGATTTTAGGGCTTGAAGAATATTTTTGAGAGTGGTTTGTTTCATGTATGGGCAAAGAAAGCATGTGCCGATGATTTTTTTTTGTGGGAATTCGGTTTTTACGCGGTCGGTGATGCCACATTCGGTGATGAGCATGAATTTTTCTGCTTGGCTTTTTTCGATGTAATTGAGCATGCCTTCGGTGCCGGTAGCGAGGTCTACTTCGTGGATTACTGAAGGTGAGCACTCGGGGTGGGCGAGGATTTTGATTTCCGGATAGAGTTTTTTTATATCTTTTATTTGCTCCGAAGTGAATTGTTCGTGAACGATGCAACGGCCGTTCCATGTTATTAATTTTTTTGTGGTTCTAGCTTGGAGATTTTTAGCCATGAATTCATCGGGGATGAAAATTATTTCTTTATTTGGGAGATAATTAATAATTTTTTCAGCATTTGATGAAGTGCAGCATATGTCTGATTCTGCTTTTACTTGTGCGCTTGTATTAATATAACAAACTACCGGAGCGTTCGGGTAAAGTTTTTTTAAGTTTTGGACATCTTTTGCGGTGATAGATTCCGCCAATGAACAACCTGATTGAACAGGATTGATAACTGTTTTTTGGGGATTTAAAATTTTGGCGGTTTCTGCCATGAAATGCACGGAACAAAATATAATTTTTTCAGACTTAGTTCTTGTGGCTGCGAGGCTTAAACCATAAGAATCTCCGATAAAGTCCGCGACACCGTACATTATTTCTGGTCTTTGATAGGAATGAGCGAGAATCACGGCATTTTGTTCCTTTTTTAATTTATTTATTTCAATTATTTGGGCAGCGGAAATTTGGCATTCGTCGAGGGTCCAGTTGAGATGGTGGAACTGCTTATATAGTTTGTTTGCTTGTTGTTCAAGTTGGGTAGGCATGGAATTAGTGATCAGAGATTAGCGATCAGTAATCAGGAATTTATTATTTTATATAATATTGGCTTTTTAGTTTTAGCTTTTTTTTTGTAATTTCTCAAGGGAAAGTTGCCTTTAAATGCGATTTTTTAAAAATCATACAAATTCGCTATGAATTTGAAATTATGTGTGTTATATTGAAATAACCTCTATTTTTTAATTTTATTTTATGGAAACTTTAGAAGGGAAAAAGGCTCCTCCATTTAAATTGCCGGATGAACAAGGGAATATTCACACTTTAGAACAACATAAGGGGCAAAAAATTTTACTTTATTTTTATCCTAAGGATATGACTCCCGGATGTAGTTTGGAAGCGCAGAACTTTCGGGATAATTTGGAATTACTGAAAAGAAAGGGAGTGGAAATTTTAGGTGTAAGTACTGATTCGCAGGAATCACATCAAAAATTTAAGGAAAAGTATCGTTTGAATTTTCCGCTGTTATCGGATGTTGACAAAGAAGTGGTGAAAAAATATGGTGTTTGGAAAGAAAAATCTATTTTTGGAAGGACTATTATGTCTACGCGAAGGGATAGTTTTTTAATTGATGAAGATGGAATTATTGAGAAACATTTTAAAAAGGTTGATCCAAGGAAGCATGCGAAGGAAGTTTTGGAGTTGGTAAGAGGCTAGTACTCCTAGACATTCGCCATACGGGTTTTTCGGGAGGTTACGGTTACGCCTTGGGCTTGTTTGATTATTTTTGGTTTTGTGATTGAAACTTTTGCTTCCAAAACTTTCGGGTCAGTGAATACTAGTTCCAAAACAAAATTGGCCAGTGTTTCCAATAATTTAAATGAAGTTTTTTCGGTTTCGCGGATGATTGTTTGCGTTAAATTGTTATAATCAACCGCTAAATTTATATCGTCTTTTTCCGCTACATTTTGTGCCGGATAATTAAATTCTATATCCATAATTATTTTTTGTTTTTTTATGCGTTCGCTTGCAAAAACACCAATTATGGTTTTTATTTCAAGTTTATTAATTTTTACTTTAATCATATTTTAAGGTTGGAAATGATTTTTGGCTTATTTTAACAGATTTCTCTTCACTTGTATATTTTATGATTTTTTTTTATGATTGGTTTGCTTTTAAATTAACTAGTCGTATGGGGGAATTTGATATTATTGACAAAATCAGAAGAGAGATTTTAATTAATGATCCGAAGGTGATTAAAGGAATTGGTGATGATTGCGCGGTGATTGATAGAGGGGATTTTTTTGAGTTAGTGGGGACGGATATGTTGGTGGAAAATGATCATTTTCATTTGCATTGGTCTACTCCGGAGCAAATTGGGATTAAAGCCATGAATTCGAATATTAGCGATGTCGCGGCAATGGGCGGAAGGGTTAAATATGCTTTTATTTCTATTTGTGTTTCCGAGAGTGTTGATGAAGAGTGGATTTCGCGTGTTTATGATAGTTTTAATATTATTTCTAAAGACAATGATTTTTTGATTTTGGGAGGGGATATTACTCATGGGGAGAATGTGATTATTAATATTTGTTTGATTGGTGAAGTGGAAAGAAATTTATGCTGTTTTCGGCATGGAGCGAAAATAAATGACATTATTTGTGTTACCGGCAATTTGGGTGGAAGCGCAGCGGGATTGTATTTGCTTCAAAATAGTCCTTTTTTGAGGAATTTAGTACGGGTTAAAGAGAATTATCGTATGAATTCGATAATAGAAGAAGCAGAAGAATTGCAGATTGAAGAAGAATTATATAAAAAAGGAATGTTATACGCTTTAAATAAACATATTGAACCTTCTTGCCGGATTATTGAGGGAAAAATTATTGCTAAATTCGCCAATTCCTTGATTGACGTGAGTGATGGATTGGGGTCGGAAATAAGGCATATTATTGAGGAGAGTGGCAAGGGAGCGCGAATTTATGCCAACCAGGTGCCGATTAATAAAATGTTATATGATGTTTCCAGAGATCCAATGCCTTTTGCGATGAGCGGGGGTGAAGATTTTGAATTGGTGTTTACGATTGCAAGAGAAAAAATTCCTTTACTTAAAGAGCAGTTGGTAGAAATAGGAACAGAAATTTTTGAGGTTGGAAAAATTGTGGAGGAGTCTGAAGGAGTTAAGTTTATTGAGAATGGAAGGGAAGTCGAGATGCCGAGGGGTTTTGAGCATTTATAATTTTATTAATCATATATGAAAATTAATGTTGTTCCGATTATTGATATTCCTAAAGTGTATTTAGAGAGATTGCAGAAATTAGGGGAAGTTACTGTTTTTTCGACTTTTTTTGGGGATCCTGATATGGAAAAGAAGGTGAAGGGAGCGGAAATTTTGGTTTTGCAGCCTCGTTTAAGTGTTGATATTGTTCCTTTTTTAGATAAATGTAAGTTTATCGCGATTATGGCAACCGGTTATGATGCTTTGAATGTTGTCGTGGCAAAAGAAAAAGGGATTAAGATCGCAAATGTGAGGGATTGGTGCGGTGATGCTGTGGCGGAATTTATTATTGGTTTGTGTTTTGCGTTGAGCAAAGAACTTTTACATGGAATTTCTGTTTTAAGAGAGGAAAAATGGTTTAATCCCGTGGAGTTTGGCGTTGGCGGGATAAGTTCCAAAACTATTGGAATTTTTGGTTTTGGAAATATTGGTCAGAAAGTTTTTAGGCTCGCTAAAGGTTTAAATATGAAAGTTATTTGCTGTACTAAAAATCCTGAAAAATATAAAGAAAATTTTCCGGAAATTGAATTTGTTGAATTTGATGAATTGTTAAAGCGAAGTGATTTTTTAAGTTTATGTGCGCCGGTTACTCCTGAAACCAAGGAAATTTTTAATATGGATGCGTTTAAAAAAATGAAAAAAACGAGTTTTTTTATTAATACCGCGAGGGGAGCTTTGGTGAAGGAAAATGATTTGGCGGATGCGTTAAATCGTGGAATAATCGCCGGTGCCGGAGTTGATGTTTTTCAAAAAGAACCGCCAAGCGCGGATCATGTTTTGTTACACGCGAAAAACTGTATTTGCAGTCCACATGTTTCTTGGGCAACTGAGCAGAGTTTTAATAATTTGTGGGAAGAAGTGGTCAGTAATGTGGAGGCTTTTTGCCGGAGGGAGGAGAGAAATATTATATAGTAACCTGTGACCGGGAATGGGAATAAGAGTTATATTTTTTCCGCCCAGATTGTTATTGTGGGGAAGAGGTGTTCTCTTTGTTTTTGATCCATCTTATGCAGGTGTTTGGAAATTTCCATTTCCCAATCGAGAAGTTTTTCGGCTAAAGCTACGGTTTCTTCTGTGTTTGCGTCGAATAATTTTAAAAATGCTTTGTGATTTGGCATTTGATGGTAGGTGATTTTGTTTATTTTGGCTCCATTATTTTCTAATATTTTTGATACTTTTTTTTCATCAACATAACTGACGTATTTATTTTCCGTTAATAAATTTGGAAAATAATTGCCAAGAAAAACTTGCATTTTTTCTATTAGTGAGCCCGGATATAATGCATGTCCCAAATCATATCTGTGAATGATATAACCGCCTTTTTTTACGTGTTTGATGCTGTTAGTTAGAAACTTTTCCAATTGTTTAACATGTTCCAGAACGCTTAAGGACATGCAAATATCGAAATTTTCGAAATTTTCGATTTGATCATATGCGAGTTCGTTGTATATCTTTGCGTTTTTAAATTTTTTCAATAAATCAGCGGCGATGCCCGCGTCTTTTTTATTTTGTTCTACGCCAACATAAGTTATGTTGGGATATTTTTCCAAAAACGGAATAATGTTTTTTGAATGTCCGCTGCCAAATTCCAGTATTTTTGAATTTTCTTTGATTATTGAACGGTTTATTAAATTCTCAATAAAATGCTGTTTTATTTGTACTATCATATTCATTGTTCTTTTAATGAAATTTGGATTTAGGAATTTTGAGGAATAAATTTATCTTCCATTTGCAAATCTTTAGCTACTGATTCGTAAGTGATATTTCCTTGGTAAGTGTTTAATCCTCGAGCAAAACGGTAATCTTGATGTAAGGATTGGATAATTCCCTGATTAGCCATTTTTAAAAGGTAGGGAAGTGTGGCATTCGTGAGAGCTTGTGTTGATTGGCGAGCTACTTGACCGGGCATATTGGCTACGCAGCAATATATTTTTCCATCAATTTCATAAATCGGATGGCTGTGAGAAGTGGCTCTTGATCCCCAAATGCATCCGCCTTGGTCAATTGAAACATCTACTATTACTGATCCTTTTTTCATTAATTTTATGTGATGCTCTTTGACTACTTCCGGTGCTTTTGTACCGGCAACCAACACTGCACCGATTAATAAATCAGCATTTTTTATTGCTTCAATAAATATATTTTCTTCATTTTTTATCACTCGGACATTTTTGGAAAGATTTGGTCCCAAGTATTCACTTAATTCTTCTTTTGCCTTTTCTATCACTTTTTCATTTACATCAAATAATATAACTTTTGAGCCCATGCCTCCTGCAGTTTTCGCTGCTTTTATTCCGACATGGCCGGCGCCTACGATTACGATATTGGCAGGTTCTGTATTGCAGATATCTCCTAATGTTATTCCTCGGCCATGATATTTTTTTTGTAAATATTCCGCGCCGTATTGAATGGCCAAGACTCCCGCAATATCGCTCATTGGAGCGAGTAGAGGTAATTTTCCGTTTTCATCTTCAACAGTTTCATAGGCAATTGCCGTGATACTGTTTTCCATTAATTTTATTGTTAATTTCGGATCTACTCCCGAGAGATGTAAATAAGTAAATAATGTTTTTCCTATCATGTTGTCCAAAAGCGAATATTCTTGAGAAAGCGGTTCTTTTACTTTTACCACGATGTCCGCTTTTTGAACGATTTCCAGAGGTTCATCCATTAATTCACAACCTGCTTCGAGATATTCACTATCGCTAAATCCTGCTCCTTCGCCTGCTTTTTTTTGAACAATTATGTGGTGGCCGAATTTTTTTAATTCTTTAACTCCGGAAGGGGTTAATCCCACTCTGTTCTCATTATCTTTGATTTCTTTCAGCGTAGCAATAATCATGATAAAAAGGGTTAGAAAAACTTTTTTTAATTATGAAAGGAAGGAGAGGGAAAAGTCAAATATTAAGCACATTTTTTTTGTATTTTTTTTGCGACTTCCAATAATTCTTGGTCTTTGTAATGTGTGGCAAGAAAATGAAGTACTTTTTGAAACGCTAATGATTCTACATACTCTTTGGTTTCCAAGAAGTTGTTATTTGCCGGTTTATCCTCTTGGTGATTTTGTTCAAAATCGGGTTTGAAACTCGGAATGGAGATTATTTTTTCTTTGTCTTCAGGAATCAGAATTAAGTCGCATCCTTCTTTATGAAATTCGGACAGATCATCAATTAAAAAATCTACATCAAATATTGACGGGATTTTGTATGTTCCTGAGGTTATTAATTCTTTCATTAATTTTTCTGAGCTATTTGCTTTTTGATGCCAAATTTTGATTAAGGGGTGTTTTTTTGTGCTTTTTTTACAATCTTCGCGGCTAATTTGTTTATTATTTTTATTTAAATTTAATCCTATTTTTGAGGATGATAGTGCTTCTTTCATGTATTTTCTTGTCATCGCGCTCCATATTATTACTTCGTTTTGAGAGGATAAATAATTTGTGATTTCTTTGGCAAGAGGGCGGCGTAAATATGTGTCAATATAGTTTGGGGAACTTAATACCGCGTTTATCTCGTTACTGCTACTAATTAAAGTGCCCTCAATGTCAAAAGCAATAATTTTTCCTTTTACGTCTTTTAAAATATCATAGAGCTCTTTAACGAGTTCTTGGTATTTTTCAGTTTTATAATAATTTTCAGCTTTTTGCCGATAATGTTCCAGTACTTTTAACTTGTCCATGCTTTTTTAAAATATCTAAGGGATGATATTTTATAGCATAGGTAAAAGTGTTTAGCAAATTGGCATGCTGCAAAGTGGTTGTTAAAAATTACTAAAATTTTATATCAGCATCTTTTAGTATTGCGTGAAGTGTGCCTTTGGGGATGTCTTTAATGACATCCCGGTAATTCAGGACAATAGGCGTGCCATTTTTGAAGAAGCTTTTTCAATAAATTGTATTTTATTCTTTTAACTTTTTTATAGCTTCAATTCTATCTTTTGCTTTGAATATATAACTTGCGGAAACTAAAACATTGGCGCCGGCTTTTTTGGCTAGTTCGGCTGTTTGATCGTTGATGCCGCCATCGATTTGGATATCTAAATTCGGAGCTTTTGATCGTAAATATTTTATTTTTGAGAGTGAATTTTCCATGAAGGATTGGCCGGAGAAGCCTGGTTCGACGCTCATCACAAGTATCATATCCAATTCCTTTAAATATGGATCCAATACTTTTACATCTGTTTTGGGCTTTATTGTAATTCCGGCTTTTTTGCCTAGAGATTTTATTTGATGAATTAATTTTAGAGGGTCTTTTGTCGCTTCAAAATGAAAATTAATAATATCGGCTCCGGCTTTGGCAAAACTTTCAATGTATTTTTCGGGATTTTCTATCATTAAATGGCAGTCGATTTCTTTTTTGCTTTTTATATTTTCAACTATGCATGGCCCCATTGTGATATTCGGGACAAAATGGCCGTCCATAACATCAACGTGGATCATGTCTATTTCGTTTTCAATGGATTTGATCTCGTTATTGAGATTGCCGAGATCGCAGGAGAGAATGGATGGGGCGATTTTGATGGATGGAGGCATTATAAATTGTTTATTAATTCGTTTATACTTTTTTTCCCATTTTTTGAACTCGAATTTCGTGGCGGCCTCCTTCGAAATCTGTTGTGAGGAACGCGTCGATGATTTCAATGGCTTGTTTTTCGTTGATAAATTCAGAGCCTAAAGTGCAAACGTTGGCGTTATTGTGTTGGCGGGCGCGAATCGCCATTTCTTTGTTGTTGCATAGCGCTGCTCTAACTCCATCTATTGCTTTGTTTGCTGACATTGCCATGCCTTGTCCGCTGGCGCAGATTAAAATTCCGAATTCTTTGGTTTCATGTACTTTTTCCGATACTTCACGGGCAATATCAGGATAATCCACACTTTTTGTGGAAAAACTGCCTAAATCCGTATAGTCAATTTTTTTCTCATCCATCCATTTTTTGATTTTTTGTTTTAGTTCATATCCGCGATGATCTGAACCGAGGTAGAGTATCATATTTATAGGTGTTAATTGAAATTAAGTTGTTTAATTATTTATCTCCGGTCATTGATTATGCCAAATGCTGGAGACACTTTTGGCTTCTATGATGTTTTCTATTACTTTGGCCAGCATTGGAGCTATAGATAATATTTTTAATGAATCGAATTGTTTTTTTGGTGGTACGGGGATGGAGTTTGTGACTACAACTTCTTTAAATTTGGCTTCTTTTAATTTTTCCGGAGCGTCAAGAGAAAAAACAGGGTGGGTTGCCGCAAGGTAAATGTCTTTATTCGCGCCATTTTTTTCTAAGGCTTTTTTTGCGTTTATTACTGATCCTCCTGTGTCGATCATATCATCAAATAGGATGCAGGTGCGGTTTTTTACTTCTCCAACCACATGCGTAACGATTGATTCATTGTGGGCGGGACGAGCTTTGTGAATGATCGCTAAATTGGCGTTTAATAAATCTGAAAGACGTTTCGCTTGTTTCGCGCCACCTGTGTCCGGTGAAACTACTGTAATATTTTTGAGATTTTTTTGATTAAAATAGTGGGCGAATAGTTTGTCTGTGCTTAAATTGTCCATTGGAAAGTCAAAAAATCCTTGTTCTTGGGCAGAATGAAGATTTAAAGTAATTAAATGATCAGCTCCGGCTTCACTGATCAGTTTTGCCACTACTTTAGCGGAAATCGGTTCACGGGGAAGGGAAACGCGATCTTGTCTGGAATAAGCGAAATGAGGCATTACTAAATGAATGTGTTCAGCAAATGATCTTTTTAATGAGTCCAACATTATAAATAATTCCATTAATTCTTCGTTTACATTATGAGTTGCTGTTTGAATTATAAATACTCTGCAACCCCGAACAGATTCTTCCGGTTTCGCGTAAATTTCACCTGACGCAAATTTTTTTATTTGCATTTGGGAATAAGGTATTTTCAAAATGTCGGCGATGTCTTGTCCCAGTTTTTCATGAGATGTGCCGGCAAATATTTTGATATGATGTTTTTTGCTTACCATTATGGTGTTTTTAAATTTTTTGCCTTTTTAATTATAGCATGGTGATTTTTTGACGCAAAGGAAATATGGGAGGAATCACTTACTGAGGTAAGATCATAAGTTTTATTATTTGAAGCAATAATTATTTTGTAATCCGTAATTCGTAATCCGTAATTCGTAAATTGAAAAATTTTAATATTAATTTATTCCTTTTACGGATTACGGATTACGGATTACGTGTAAATTTTATTTATTCACAGAGAAAATGTATAATCCATTAGGTAATATGTAAGTGAGTGATTACGATTTTAAATTCCATGCACAAAGAAATAATTTTTTTTGCAGATTTCATTTATTTCTTTGAAAAGTTTTTCCGGATTGCAGAGTGGAATATTGTTTTTATTTTCAAAAAATGTGTCTTTTAAGCCTATGGAATGTATTTCGCAGGAAAATTTTTTGTTGATTGTTTGAGAGAGGATTGAGCCTAGGGCGCCTATTTCTCTGTGATCTTCGATAACGATTATTTTTTTGCTTTTTTTCGCTATTTTTTCCATTGAAGGTAGATTTATGGGTTTTAAAGTTGGCAGTGAATAGATTGTAGGGAAGTTTTTTATTTTAGATTTTGGATTGTTTATAATTTTTAAAATTGTATTTAAGATCGGACCTGTTACTATTAAACTTATTTGAGATCCTTTTTTTATTAAAATCGGTTCTCCTTCTTCAAATTTATTTTTTTGTTCTTCTGTTTCAGGATATTCAAAGCTGCTTAGACGAAGATACATGGGGCCAAAAGTATTTATCATGTGTTTAAAGATTTCACTGCCTTCTTCTTCGTTTGCCGGTGAAAAAATTTTTAAATTCGGGAGGGGAAGCATGAGCGCGATGTCTTCAACACACGGGGAAGAGTAGCCGTAATTTTCAGAAAGAATTCCTGCGTTGATTCCAATCATTTTGACATTTAAATTGGGGAGACAAATGTTATTTTTTATTTGCTGCCAGGCATTTCCCGTAAGATTGCCCGCAAAGGCGCAAACTATTGGGATTTTACCCATGGAGGCAAGTCCAGAAGCTGTACTTATCATGTCTTTTTCACTTAATCCAAAACTATAAAAACGGTTTTCAGTATGCTTCGAAAAAAGATGCGTTTTTGAAAGATATCGATTATCGGATTCTAAAACCACGACATTTTTTTGCTTTAGACCATAAGCTAGGAGATTTTGAGCGAAGTTGTCTATGAGATTGGGCATGGAAGTTGGTTAGCGATCATTGATTCCTGATTTTTACAAAATTTCCTATAATAATTCCGTTTTTGGCTGTGTAGCCTTTGTTTACTTCTATGACGAATTTCACCATGTCCGGGGATTTGTAGAAGCCGCATTCGGCGTCGGTTTTTGTGCAGGCTTCAGCGTTTTTTATGTCGATTATTTTTTTATTTTTATCAATAAAAATAATATCCAGAGGGATATTTACGTGTTCCATGACGAATGTTACATATTGAGGTTCCGGAAAGTTGAAAATCATGCCTTCATTTTCGGGAAGGTATTTTATTTGGCGTAAACCTTGTTGGCGTTCTTTGTCTGTGTCCGCGATGTAGGCTTTGATTGTGGTGAGTTTCTTTTCTGATGAATTAAAAGTAATTTTGGTTGAGTCGTTGAACGCGGGATTGTAGGAGATATTGGGGTTGTATGAGCAGCTGGTGAGAAGAAGGGAAATTATGAGGAGTAACCCGTAACCTGTAACTTTTAATTTGTTATGAAAAATTCGTAATCCGTAATTCGTAATCCGTAATTCGTAAGTTGTATATTTTTTTAATAATAATTTAAACATTTATGGGGTGTTAGTTTTTGGGGTTTGGAGTTGTTTGAGGGCGAGGTTCATTTCCGGTTTGCTTAGGGTGGAATTATGATAAGAGAATTTGTTTTCCATAAAGGGGATTCTGTAGCCTTTTATTGTGGGGGCCAATACGCATGTCGGTTTTATGGTATTGTTTTTGTTCCAAGCTTTAGGGATTAAATCTATTAATTCTTTGATATTATGGCCATCCACAGATGACAAAACTTGCCAGCCGAAGGCTTTAAATTTATCGTAAATCGGTTCAATATTTTTTATTCCTTTGATATGACCGTCTTGCTGCATTTTATTGCAGTCTATTATGAGGCAAAGATTATTTAATTTGTAATGCGCGGCAGTCATCGCGGCTTCCCATATTTGGCCTTCTTGAAGCTCTCCGTCGCCAGCAAGCACAAATACTTTATTGTCTTTTTTATCGATTTTCAATGCTATGGCGACACCATTTGCTATTGATAAACCTTCTCCCGGTCCTCCAGCTTGAATTTTTATTCCGGGAATTTTGTTGTTTGGAAATTTTGTTAAAAGTGAATTGTTTTTGTTATAACTTGCCAGCTCTTTTTGATCAATGTAACCTAATTTTGCAAGAACACAGTAAAGCGCGAGAGCGGCATGTGCTTTTGATAAAATAAAATAGTCCAATTCTTCTGAGCCGGGTTTTTTTATGTTTAATCTGAATAAAGGTTTTTTATCTTTTTTGCCAAAATATAATGCAGTTAGAATGTCTATGCAGGAAAGAGAACCTCCCAAAAAGCTATTTTGAGATTGATAGCTTGCGTTAAGTAGGTCAAAAGCGAGTTCGTGGGCGATTTTGGTAAGGGGAGGCATGGAGGGGAGGTTAGGAATCAGTGATAACTATATTTTTGTCCTTGGTTTCTTTTAACAGCTTGCTGATTTTTTTTTGCTTGATTGGATGGATGAAATTTGGCGCAATTTCATTTAGCGGGATGAGGACAAATTTTCTTTCCGGAATTTCAGGGTGGGGGATTTTTAAATTATTTTCTTTAATAATTTTTTCTCCGTAAAATAATATATCAATGTCGATTTCGCGTTTTTGCCAATTGCCGCGGTTTTTTCGTCCTGTTTGTTTTTCGATTTTTTTGCATGTTTCCAGCAGTTTTAATGGTTCTAAATTCGTTTTTGCTTCAAGACAAATATTAATAAACCAAGGCTGTTTTTTAACTCCCACGGGTTGAGTTTTATAAAAAGAAGAAATTTTCTGAATTAGAATTTTGTTTTGATTAAGCTTTTTAATCGCTTTTTGAATTTGAAATTTTTTAGGCGCTAAATTGGATCCTAAACTTAAGTAAATAGTTGATTTGGATTTTTCTGTGCTATTTGGCATTTCGCGCATGAGGATTTACTATTTATGTTATTTATAGTATATTATAGAGAAATAGAAATAAAATTAAAATTAAATATTTATGAGAAGTCAGAATTTGGTTCAAAAATTGATAAATATTGGAATATTTGCTTGTCTTGTGATGTTGGTGGTTTTTTTTGTACAGGAAAGTAATTTAAAAAAAATGCAAAGTTCTTTAAAAAAGGACAATACACAGTTACAGGCTCAGGTTTATAGTGAGAGAATGGCTTATTCAAAATTGTTAGAAAAAATGGAAGCGGAAAAAGCGCAGAGTAGTAAAATAAAGTATTTACCTCCGCCTACTTTGATTTCAGTTACTTCAAAATCAAATCAATATATTGTTGGAAGTAAAGTAATCCCAAGTTTTTTGGCGGGCGAAGAGTTGATTATAGAAGGATTGTCCGTTCCTTTGAGTGTGATCAGTTTGTTTTTTGAACCTGGAGATATGTCTTTTTCCGCGATAGCGCGGGAGGATGGTTCGTTTCAAAAAAAAATAGATCCTTATACTTTTAAAAATGGAACGTATAAAATGTTTACTGAAGCCAAAATCGATGATGTAAGCAGTGGGAAAGTGAGAAAATTGGATTTTTCGATTAGAACACCTGTGGATAGAAAATATGTTTTGGTTTTAGGGAGTATAGTTTTGTCGTTGATTATTTTGATTTTTTTGAAAGTTGTGTTGAAGAGGGAAGAAGTGAAAGCGGGGATATGATTTTAAATTTTTAATTCTTAATTAAAAATTATTTTCCAATGGACTTAATTCATTTTTTTTGCTATCTAGACAAAGATTCAGTGATTTATATATAATCGGTTATGAAAATTGAAGTTAAAAAATTTGATTTTGGGGAAGAAAGTGATGTTTTGCGAATTTATGAAAATTTGCGGGAGAAGAATAGTGTTTTTTTGTATAATGTGGCTAAAGGGAGGTATTCGATTATTGGCATTAAACCTTTGGCTAAATTTGAAGTTGTTAAAGATGATGAAATTTTCAAAATAAGTATTGAAGGTCAGAATGAAGATGAGGTAGAGGTGAAAAATTCCTCTGAAGTTTTTCCTTGTTTGGAAAATTTTTATCAGAATTTTAAAAATAAATTTACTGATAAAGAGTGGAGAAAGTTGGAAAGGGATATTCCTTTTAAAGGCGGTTTACTTGGTTTTTTAAGTTATGAATTCGGTGTGGGATTGGAGAATATTCAGATTACTACGGAAGATGATGTTTTATATCCTTTGGTTTGGTTTATTATTCCAAGTATTAGTATTGTTTTTGATCATCAGCAAAAGAAATATTGGATTGCTGTTTTTTATGAGAGTGAAAAGAGAATGCTGAATTTGTTTAAGCAAATTCAGAATAATATAAAACTATCAAAAAAAGAGAAAAGTTTTGTAAAAGTGGAGAATTTAAAATCTAATCTGAGCTTAGAGCAGTATGTGGAAAAGATTGAGCAGGTAAAGGAATATTTAACTATGGGACATAGTTATCAGATTAATTTTTCGCAAAGATTTTCCGCTGATTTTGAAGATGATTCTTATGAAGTTTTTAAAAGATTATCAAAGATTAATCCTTCCCCTTATCAGGCTTTTATTGAGGGGGAAGATTTTGAAATTGTGTCTAATTCACCGGAAAGATTGGTTAGGGTTAGAGGGCAGGATAAGGAGTGGATAATTGAATCACGGCCTATAAAAGGTACGATGCCGAGGTATGCGGATACTGTTAAAGATAATTTAAGTAAACAAGAGTTGCTTGATAGTAAAAAAGATGAGGCGGAACTTGTTATGATTGTGGATTTAGTAAGAAATGATTTGGGAAAAATTTGTGAAATCGGCAGTGTGATTGTGAATGAGCATAGAGTTTTGGAAAAATATTCCAATGTTTGGCATACGGTTTCGAATATTCGGGGAATTTTGGAAAAAGATAAAAATTTTTGTGACGTGATTAAGGCTTTATTTCCGGGTGGTTCAATCACAGGTTGTCCGAAAAAGAGAACTATGGAAATTATTGATGAATTAGAGGATTTTTATCGGGGAGTTTATACGGGTTCCGCGGGCTATATCAGTTTTGACGGGAATTTGGATTTGAATATTATGATTAGAACAATGTTTTTTAAGAATGGGAAATTATATTATCACTCAGGTGGAGGGATTGTGATTGATTCGGATCCGGAAAAAGAGTACGAAGAGACGATTGCGAAGGCGAGGAGTATTAAGGAAGCGGTTTTAAAACACTCTTTTTAATCTTCATCTAATTTTAAATCTTTAAATAGATCTTGGTATTTTGTTAGATCTTTAGTTGAATATTCTTCGCCTTCTTTAGAGTTTAGATATTTTTCTATTTCGTAAACTTCTTTCCTCAAATTTTTTATAATTTCTTCTTCGTTTTCTTCTGATAATTTTCTTATTAAATCGGATATTGGGGTTGGATTATCAGTATTTATGGTGCCATTTAAATTTTTAATATGTGCAGAAATGATTTTGTGGGCTTTCTCGGTCATTTTATGTTCATTTAGAAATTTTTCCAGCTCTTTTAATGTGCGGTTGTTGGTTTCATTAATTTCCATATATTTAGAATCTTGTTCCAGCATATTTTTAGTTTATTTTATGTTTATTTATTATGATTATTTTTAATTTAGAAAGCAAATTAATTTGAAATTTCGGCTGTAAAATTAATTTCTCCCTGGTTTTTTATCCAAGTCCATTGTTTTTCCGCATCTTGATTAAGAGTTAGATAACTTTTTGCTTCCATTGGGTTTTGGGGATTTCTTAGATAAAATACTATTCGGCAGTTTGAAGCTTTAGAGTAATAAGCATAAGCTCCATGTATACTTTTCATTTTTATGATGTCGGATTCGTCTAATGTACTCGCGGAAACTATATTTTGGTCTTCAATCGGGATTGCGATGATGATCTCATCTCCATTGCTTCCTATAGAATATCCTTGTTCCAGTTTTGCCGGTATCGTAAATTGAGGTCCTTTTTTAGTGTTTATTGTTATTGTAGACGCAATTATTTTATTTAATACTCCGGGTATTTGCCTTGTAGTTTCATCTCGAAGAAGGTTACCTTTTTCTGTGCATTTGTCGCCGATGCCTAAAATTGCTTCATTAAATTCAGCAAAATTTTCACTTTTTTCAAATTCGGGGATGCTGTTTTTAAGAGCATTTTTAATGTTTTTAGGTGACGCACTTATGTTACTTAAAGCTATTGTATTTCCGTGGAGGGCGTTTTGGAGATTTTTCGGCATGTAAGGGTAATATAAATCTATCATTTCATTTTCAGTTTCTCCTAAATCTATAATGTTTTCAGCTCCGAAATTTTTCATGTCTCCGAATATAAATAAAACTATTTTGTCGTGTGTTACTCTGCGTATAAATTCTTCTTCGGTTAAGCCTGTTTCAATGCCTGAAACTGTTGATTTACATGCTTTAGTCAGGAATGGGAGCATCTCGGTTAATATTTGTTTTTTCTCCGGTACTGAAGGATTTTGATCCATTTTATCTGTAGTTGATGCGATCACATCAGCGCAATTTTTAATATATTGCTCATATAATGAATATTTTTCTCTAACAAGGTTTTTTAAAATATCTATAGTTTTGAGATACGAGGGTATTACATATTTTAAAATTAATTTTTCATTTTGTTGAAATTCCGGAGTCTCTTTATATTTTTCCATTTTACGCAATTGAGAAATTTTTTCTTTTTTTAATGTAGGTAGATATGGATGCATATTTAAATCAAAAAATTCTCTTAATTTTACGTTTTCCGGATCTTTTAATGCTTGAATGATATTTATTTTTTCTATTAACAATCCTTCAAAAAAATCTTGTGTGTTAAATAAATTTAACATTGATTCACTACTTTCATCAGGTGTTTCTTTTTTATTTTGATTTGCGTTAATTTCAGATTTTAATAAAGATAAGATTAATTTTTTTAGAGATAGCCTTTTATTATTTTCACTTTCAATGTTGCATGAGCCAAACGCGATTTTAACTTTCGCATTGTTTTGGATTAAATTGTCTTCTAATAATTTTATATTGTTTTCAGTTTGATCTATTTGTTTCTGTTGATCTTGAATATTTATTTCATCTAAATTGATATCTTTAGAAATTTGATTAATTGAGTTTTGTTGATCTTGCGAGATCGTATGATTTGCAAGACTGATAAGAATTTTTTTCTCCTCTGTACTTTTTTTCAGATATTGGATATGTTCCATCGCATGTTTACGTAATAATCTTGGAGCAACTTCTTGTTCTATTGTTTGGATTGCTTTTTTGATAGCTTCTTGATTTTTAGATGAAGTATTTCTAATCAAAATATATTCTCCTTTGAAATGAGTGCTTATTAACTCTGAATCGAGTCGGGATAATATTTGACTTGTTTCTTGATGGAGATCAGCAATAAAAGCATTGGTTCTATTTATGCCGAAATATTTGTCATTTAATTCCTTGATAGAAGGTACAGAAAGTTTAGTCGTCGCTATGCTAATTTCTTCGTTTATATAATCGGGATTTTGCAATTTTTTTTCTTCTTGTCTGCGTAAAAGTTCGAGGGGTATTCCCGGATCCAAATTTAGTAAATATTGAAGATGGGAGGGGATTAATTTGTCTATATCAGCTATATCTTCCGCAGTTAATTCTTCTTCGGGTAATTCCAGAATTTTATGCGTTCTCTCCAATAGTTTATAGCGCTCAAAAAGCGCGCGATTCGCAATACCTTCAGGAGTGGGATCGCGGCGGATCGCGCCGGTTATGATTTTTTTTTCTGGTTGCTGTGTGTCATGAATTGTGTCTGGTGTCATCTTTATTTTTAAATAGTTTTAAAATTTAGATTGCGTTTTATATTAGCGTATTTTTGTTTTTTGTCAACCCTAAGCTGTTTGTGTTATATTTTGTTTGGTTTTTAATATTTCAATTATGATCTGTTTTTTAAATGGAAAGTTTTTAGCTGAAGAGGACGCGATGATTAATGTTTTTGATCATGGATTTTATTTTGGGGACGGAATTTATGAAACTATGCGAACAGTGAATGGAGAATTATGGCAAGGAGAGAAGCATATGGAAAGGCTTTTTACTTCAGCAAAAATGATATTTTTAAAAATTCCATGGTCTTCCGGTCAGATTATTTACTGGATAAATGAATGTATAAAAAGGAATAATTTTAAAGAATCGAGAATTAGATTAACTATTTCCCGTGGTAGGTTGGATTTGAGTTTTGAAAAAGGTTTTGATCCTACTATTTTGATTAAAGTTGATGAGCTTCAGGAAATTTCGGAGGATATTTTAAAAAACGGAGTTGATTTAGTCACTATGGAAATGGAAAGAATTATGCCAAAAGCAAAAACTTTGAATTTGATGTCTGTTATTTTAGCTTATTTAAAAGAGCATGAAACTAAAGCTTATGAGGTTTTGCTTGTAAATAGGGAGGGTTTTATCACTGAAGGCGCGATTACGAATTATTTTGTAGTGAAAGATGGGATTTTAATGACTCCGAATGAAGATATTTTGTATGGAACTGTGAGGGATAGGATTTTGGAAATCGCGGAAGAGGAGGGGATAAAAGTGGTATTTAAGAGTATGACTAAAAAGGATATTTTGGAATGTGATGAATGTTTTATTTGCAACGCGCCGAGGGGGATTGTGCCTGTGAGGAGTTTGGATGAGGAGAGGGTTGGGGAGGTGGAGTTTGGGATGTGGAAAAAATTGAGAGACAGACTGGGGATTTTTTAATTTATTCACATGTGTAATTCATGACATAGAAAATACTCATTTCTCCGGGAGGGCAGGAATTTGAGGTGGGGTTTGGGGTTATTTTTTTTGTTTTGTAGGTTCCAATTATACTGATTTGATCGCATGATATGTCTAATTCTTTATCTTCGAAACAAACGGGTATTTTTTCTTTGTTTCCCGTTGTTAAATAGCCGCTGTTATAACAATAGCAGCTTAATGGTTTCATTACTCCTTTTATGCTTTCGAATGAACCTTGTAATTCTGTTGTTTGATTTGGATTATTTCCCGGATTTTTTTGCGTTGGTGTTTCCGAACTTATGCATCCGGTTATTGTTAATATGATTGTTAATGTTAAATTTAGAGATAGTTGAGACATTTTAAAATTTTAAAAAATATTTTTACCACCTTCCGCTGCTTCCCGCGCCTCCGGACATGCCTCCTCCGAAGCCTCCGAATCCTCCTCCTCCTCCGCTTCTGCCGCTGCCGCCTACCCACCAAGGGATGTGGCCTTTTGCTTTTCCTGCGTTGTAATTTTTGGAAACTATATAGTCGAAAAGTAAACCTGCGGGTATTAAGAAAATAATAGATAAAATGCCAATAAAGAAAAACCCTTTAATTAGAGTGATGATTATGCCGATTATTCCTCCTATAACTCCGCCGAGCCACCAGGATTTGCTTCTGGCGAGGATTGCTGAAAGCCACATTATTCCAAAAAATATAAACCATAATGCTCCTTCCCAAACCGATGTATTGGGTTTGTCAAGACTGGGGACGTATTCTCCTTTTGTGGCCGCGATTATTTTGTCAGTTGCTTCGTTAATTCCTTTGTGGAAATCATTCGATTTAAATGCCGGAATTAAGATTTCTTCTTGTATCCAATAAGATTGGGCGTCGGTGAGGGCTCCTTCGAGGCCGTAACCTATTTCAATTTTCATTTCTCTTTCTTGTTTGGCAATTAGTAATAATATGCCATTGTTAATGTCTTTTTTACCGATTCCCCAATCTTCAAATAATTCGGCTGCGAAATTTTCGATTGTGTCTTCTTTTAAGCTTTCAATGATTACTACTGAAATTTCATTGCTGGTTTCTTTTTCAAAATTTGTTAATTTTTGTTCGAGTTGTGTTTTTTGTTCTTGGTTTAATGTATTGGTGTAATCATTAACAAATCCGCCGGGATTGCCTAATGAATAATAGGCTTTGGCAATTCCGGAGATCAGTAAAATTCCTGTTAATAATATTGAAATTTTTATTAAATTTTTCATTATTTAATTAGTTTAAAATTCTACTGTTGGCGCTTGTTCAGCTCCGGCTACTGCTTCGAAATAAGTTTTTTCGGAATAGCCGAGCATTCCGGCAACTATATTTGTGGGAAATCTTTTTACTTTTACGTTGAATTTTTGAACCGTATCATTATATCTTTTTCTTTCTACGCTGATTCTGTTTTCGGTTCCTTCAAGCTGCGCCATTAATGTTTGAACTGTGTCGATTGATTTTAATTGCGGGTAATTTTCCATTATTACAAGGAGTCTAGAGAGAGCGCTTTCCACTTCTGTTGCTGCTTCGGCTTTTTCATTTACTGTGTTTGCGCCGGCGTAGCGTGTTCTGGCTTCCGCTATGTTGTTGAATACTTCTTGTTCTTGCTCCATTGCTCCTTTTACGGAATTGACCAGATTGGGAATTAAATCAAATCGTCTTTGGTATTGGCTTTCGACTTGCGCCCATTGGTTGTCAACCGTTTCATTGGCTGAGACAAGTGAATTATAGGTTGTCCAGAAATAGCCGCCGATGAGGATGGCAAGTATGCCGATGATTAGTAGTGCTTTTTTCATGTTTTTTTGATTAAAATTAAGTTTTATATTAAATTAAACAGTGTTTTTATTATATGGGGAATGAAATAAAATTCAAATGGGAAAAACCGGTGTTATGATTATGGCTTTTTTGGGGTGAATGATAATTTTATGTCATTTAAAAGTTTTTCAAAAGTTTCGTATCCTGAAGCTTTGTTGAAATGGCCGGCGCCTTTTATGAGAGTTATGTTTGTGTTTAGGTATATTGCCAGTTCTTCGGCTTTTTTTCGCGGGACATAAGGGTCGTTATTGGAGTGGAAGAGAGTGAATTTTTGGCAATTTTTTTTGATTTGTGTCCAGTTAAAATTTTTCATGGTAAATGTTTTCATTGAGGGATCAAATTGATTGCCGGTTTTGCCGACAAATCCGGCTACAAAAAATGCTGCTTTTATGGGATGTTTTTCGATAAGATTTAATATGAATGCTACACCTAAACTATGGCCTACGAATACAGTTTCAGGAGTTATGAATTTTTTGTATTTTGTAATTATTTCAAGCCATTTTGTTAATGTTTGATCTTGGGGGGTGGGAAATTGGGGAATTATGACATTATTATTAAGTTTTTCGAGTTCTTTTTTTATATATGGAAACCAGTTTTCTTCGGGGTAGCCGGCTACACCGTGGATTAAAAAGATATTTGGCATGGGTATTTTAAAGAATATGTAGTTTTTCTTTTTCAAAATAGTAAATATTTTCCATTTTAAAACCGTATTTTCCGTTTTTCTTTTTTATGTGAGGTTCAAATGTGAAAAAATTTGTTTCTTGTAATTTTTTGTGATTGTTTTCTTCAATATAAATCCGGTTATCTCGATGTTTTTCAATTGAATGACCGAGATTTTTTTTGAAATCTAAATTTTTGTATCCCAGATTTTCAATTAAATTATTGATGGTTTTGAATATTTCATGGAAAGTAGTGTTTGGATTTATTGATTTTTGAAATTCTTGGTGTAATTTTTCTTCGGTTTTAATTCCTTCCACTAATTCTTGTTGATTAGATTTTTCGGTTTCTGTGACTTTTCCATTTTCGATTATAAATGATCTGGCAAAATCCGCCCAGAAATCTTTAATTGTAGGACTTAAATCAATAGTTACTAGATCGTTTTTTTGAATTTTAGTATCAGTTGGTTTGTAGTTTTTTCCGGAAAGAGAAATTGTTGTACGTTCACCGACTAGAATAAACGCGCCAACATTATGATACCAGAATGAAGTTGAGCCTTTTTTAATCATATATTCTTCAGCAATTTTTTTGATTTCTTTTTCCGATATTCCTTCGCAAAGGTACTCTTTTAAAAAATTTATTGTGTCTTTAGCTATTTGTTGGGCTTTTTGGTAGTTTTGGAGAATGTTTGCGTGCATATGAGATTTTTTTACTAAATATATTTTAGTTAAATAACCTTTATTTGTCGGGAGATCGGGTAAATAGATTTTTAAATTATAAATTTCTGCGCAGGAAATAGGCGCAATGACCAGAGAATTTTGTGGATATTCATTGTTTTTTAATTTTTTTGCTGCTAGTGCGGTGTCTATTTCTTTAATTAATTTTAAATTTTGAAATCTTTTTGTGAGAAATGATTTGTGTTCTTTTAAGGCTTGGGGGTGGGAATAGATAGTGATTGGTTTTGATTCATATATTTTTTTATTTTGAAGGAGCGCGTGGTCGAGTTGGAAGGTTTGTTCATCAATTTTTTGAAATGAATATTTTTTTATTGCTTTTTGTGTTTCTTCAACTAATCCTTCACGAGAAGATTCATAAGCAAATGTGCCGAAGTGGATTTCGTTATTATTTAGAGCTTTTAAGACGTTTTCTGTGGAGATTAAATATTTTATTTCGAAATTTTTCCAACCGTTTTTTTGGGCAAAATATTTTGCTGCTCGTTCGTTGGTGCTGCCGATATCGCCTTGGATTCCGATGCGTGTTTTTGGCATGATGTTTAATTATTTATGATTATTTTTATGTTTTTTTGAAAAATTAGCAAACTTTATAAAGTTTTTTAAATTTGATTAACTTTATAAAGTTTGCTACAATGAGTGTACGATTATTAAGTTTGTTTTTTATGAATGTTCGTCAAAAGTTAGAAGTTATACAGAAAATGGGAGGGTTTACTCAAACTGAACTTGCGAATAAGATTGGTGTGTCTTTTGTGGCTTTGAATAGTTGGTGGAATCAAAAATCAACTCCTAGGCCAAAAAAATTAGCTTTAATTGATGAGTTTTATTTGGAAATAACTGGACAGAAAATTATTCCGGAAGATCAGCTTGAAGCAAAGAAGCAGGCTTTGAAAAATAGAGGTTATAAATATACTGAAAATAATGTCGCTATTATTGCGGCGATACTTTTTGATAATGTGGTGATTCCCGGAAAGTCTTTGACTGAACATTTGGAGGCAAAAAATCATCAAGAAGCTCTTTTTTATATGTTTGAATATATTTTAGATGGAGGCAGAATAGATGAAAAATTTGTTTTAAGACTTCATAGCATTTTAATGAATGGCATTCTTCATGAAGCGGGATTTTATAGGAATCATGGTGTTAGAATTGTTGGAGTGTATTTGCCAACGGCCAATTATTTAAAAATACCGGACTTAATGCCTGAGCTTATGATGGAAGCAGCTAAAAGCGAGAAAGATATAATTAAATTAGCAACAAATGTTCATAGTCGATTTGAAAAAATTCATCCTTTTTCGGATGGGAATGGACGTGTTGGGCGTTTGCTTTTGAATGCGATGTTGTTAAAAGCCAATTTGGCTCCGGCAATTATTCGTCAGGAAAAGAAGCAGCTTTATTATACTTATCTTTATAAAGCGCAGACTACGGAAGATCATAGTCTTTTAGAGGATTTTATTTGTGATTCTATTGTGGAGGGATTTGATATTTTGGAGAGGAAGTATGTACAAGATTTTAAGAACTTAATTTTAAAAAAGAAGATTATTCTTGCAAAAGAGGAAATGCAGATTATAGACTTGTTATTGTTTGGGATGAATAGTATTAGGGTCAGTGATGTTGAAGATTTTTTTGCAGTTTCAAAGTTTACAGCTCAAATTTATCTTTCGAGTTTGGAAAAAAAAGGTTTGATTAAGAGGCATGGGCCTAAAAGTAGCGGAATTTATACTTTATTAGATTTTAATGTCCTTTAATTTTAAATAAATCCAAAAATATATACCATGCGTATTTTATGAGTAGGGGCAGGTTGCGGATTTTTAGAACTATGCCAATCAGGCTTTTTTGGCGGTCTTTGCTGTCGCAGAATTGGTTGATGAAATGTTCTTTGTCTTTGGCAATTAGGTTGAACATTGTTTTGTAGGTGCGGTTTTTTTTCATTCGGTTCCAGATGAAGCGATAGAAGAGTTGTTTTTTGTAGTAGGTGATTAATTTGTTGTGTTTTTCCATTTCTTGTAAGTAGGTTTTTAAAGCTTTTTTGTCGCCATTTAAATGTTTGGGAATTAATTTTGCGGCGATTTTGCCTGATATTACGGCACCTTTTATTCCGTCAGCGGAGAACGCGCCGCAGAAGCCGGCGGCGTCGCCGATTAATAAGCTGTAATCGTCCTGAACTTTTTTTAATGGTCCGTTGATGGGAATTTGGTGGCCAAAACATAGAATTTCTTTTGTGTTTTTTTCGATATTTATAATTTTTTTCTCTTTTAAAATTTCTATAAATTCATTTACTTTGTTTAATTCTTTGCGGTCTTTTTTTAGTTTTGCCAAGCCTAAGCGAAAAGCTTTTTTATTGTTTATTATTGTGGGGGAGAGCCAGCCGCCGTATCCTAGGGAAAATTCGCCGAACCAGAAGTGATAAACAGTACTGTCGGGGTTGTCGCCTAAAAGTATATCGCCGTAAAATACTTTCTCGATGGCTACTAGGAATTTTTTATTTTTGGAAAGGTTTTTGTTGGCTTTTGCGACGCATGATTCCGATCCGTCAGCTCCGACTATGAATTTGCATGAAACTTTTTTTTCAATTCCGTTTTCTTTAAGTTTAACTTTTACCGGATATTCTTCGTTTTTATCGATTTTATAAGTTATAAATTGGGAATTGATTTTTAAATCTACGTTTTTTGGCAGTTTTTCGGACATTCCCTGGATTAGAGTCGGTGTGTCAGTGGAATATATCCATGGTTTTTTCGTGCCGGAAAAGAAATTGTTTTCAAAATTAGTGGAAACTACGCCGATTGTGGTGATTTGATTTGGAACGTATTTATCAACTTCAAAAAAGGCTGCTATTTCGTCTTTTGTGGCTTGGGTAATTAAGCCTGTGGATTCAATTAAGCTATTTAAAAGCTTTTTTTTGTCTAAAATTAAGATTTTTAGGTTTTTAGGCAGATGGTGGGCGAGAGTTAGGCCGGAGAAACTCGCGCCGATGATGATGATGTCGTAAGTCATGTTTGTGATTTTTTATTCGCGGTGAAAATTTATCATGTTTTTAGGGTTGTAAACAAATGTATTTAGTATTAATAAAGTAATTGGTAATTTGTATTTGGAAGGAATTTTATTAAATTATGTTTGAAATTTTGATTAAAAATAGGATTTTGAAGTTTGATTCCGGCATTGTAATGGGGATTTTGAATTTGACACCGGATTCGTTTTCGGACGGGGGGATGTTTGTTGACAGGGAAAAGGCTTTAAATAGGGCTAAACAGATGGTGAGTGAGGGAGCAAAGATTATTGATGTTGGCGGGGAAAGTACGGGACCGGGGAGTGAGGATGTGAGTGAGGAAGAAGAGCTTTTACGGATTTATGAAGTTTTGGAGAGGATATCTTTTTGGAGAAAAAAAGAAGATAAGGATTTTTTGATTTCCGTGGATACTTATAAGCCTTTTGTGGCTAGAGAATTGATTAAGTTGGGGATTGACATTATTAATGATGTTACTGCTTTTAGGTTTAAAAATGGGGAAATGGCGGAAGTTGTAGCCAGAAATTGTTTGGGGGTTGTTTTGATGTATTCGAAAGATGAAACGGCTCGGACTACACGAAAGGAGATTGAGTATGATGACGTGGTTAAAACCATTAAGGATTTTTGGCTTGATAGAGTGGATTTTGCTTTGAAAAGTGGAGTTTCAAAAAGACAGATTATTTTGGATCCGGGCATGGGGGCTTTTGTCAGCGCTGTTCCAAAGTATAGTTTTGAAATTTTGGAAAGATTGAGGGAATTAAAAGAGCTTGGTTATCCCATTTTAGTGGGAACTTCGAGGAAGAGTTTTTTGGGAGGGAAAATTGAGGAGAGGGAGGAAAAGAGCAGGGAGACATCGTTTTTGGCGATTCGGAATGGGGCGGATATTGTGAGGGTGCATGAGGTGAGTATGGGAAAATAATTTATTTTTTTTGTAATTGATCGAAAATAAAATGTAAGGCTTGAGCGATATCGGGGTGGCTTAGTTGGACGCCTATGATATTTTCTTTGAAGAGGATGATAAAAACTGTGTTGCCGACAAGGTAAAAATTGGTGGCGCCATTTGAGGCGGGGAGATCGAATAGGCTGTTTATTTGAGTTAAAGGGCTTAATCTTTCGCGGGTGAGCATGCCTTCGGCGACTAACGCATCGATTTTTATGTTGAATTTGGTGAGGTTTTTTATGAAGAGTTCGCCGATGTCTTTTAATTTTAATCTTCCTGTTTGTTCAGTAAATGTTTCAGAGGCGAGGAGGCGGATTGTGGTGAGGTTTTGGGATTTTATTTCATTAATGATGTCATCAAAAATTTGTTTTGGGTTTTGGTCGTAGATTTTAATTTTTGGTGGGTTTAAGCTTTCGGGTCTTAAATTTTTTAGTTCGCTTTCAATTAATGAGTAATTTTCTTGGATTTCCGTTAATTCATTTTTTTGATTTTCGATGTATTTTAAAATGGTTTTTTCATTTTCTATGTAAAAATATTGAATTCCGGCTTTTTTTGTAATTGAGATTAGCCCTAATTTATTCAGTTTTTTTAATATACGATATGTGTTTGTGCGTTCGAATCCCGTGTGTTTGGCTATAACTGATGCCGGATTTGTTCCAAGACGATATAAACTTGTGAAAATTCGGTATTCTTTTTGATCCAGATTCAGTTTTTGAAAGATTTTTTCGAGCATAATCTGTTGTGATTTTTATTGCACAGGAGATGATAGCATGGACTTAAACTGAATTGCAATGTTTTTGTTGTTGTGTGCTAGCGGGTTGACAAGGGAAGGAGAAGCTCGTAATCTGTAATTCGTAATTCGTAATCCGTAATCTGTAATTCGTAATCCGTAATTCGTAAAATGAATAAAAATTGTAAAATTTGCGGGGCGGGATTTGAAATCACGGAAAGTGATTTGGGGTTTTATGATAAGATTTCGCCGGTGTTTAATAATAAGAAATATTCAATTCCCGAGCCTGGTTGTTGTCCGGATTGTAGGCAAATCAGGAGGCTTGCATCTGTGAATGAGAGGGCTTTATATAAGAGAAAATGTGATGCCACGGGCAAAGAGATTATTTCAATGTATTCTCCTGATAAGAATTGTAAGGTTTTTGACGTGAAAGAATGGTGGAGTGATAGATGGGATCCATTAGTTTATGGAAAAGATTATGATTTTAATAAAAGTTTTTTTGAGCAGATTCGCGAGTTGGGTTCTGAAGTTCCCAGGCCTTCTTTGATGGTTACTTTTGGAACAATGGAAAATAGCGATTATGTTAATTTGGCAGGAAAATGCAAGAATTGTTATTTGGTTTTTGACAGTGATAGCAATCAGGATTGTTATTATGGTTATACAATAAATCGTTCGAGAAATATTGTTGACTCTTTAAAAGTAGATAAATCGGAGCTTTGTTATGAATGTATCGATTGTAATGAATGTTATAATCTTAAATTTTCAATAAATTGTCGAAATTGTAGCGATGGAGTTTTTTTGAAGAATTGTATCGGCTGCCGAAATTGTTTTGGCTGTGTTAATTTGAATCAAAAAGAATTTTATTTTTTTAATCAGCAATTAAGCAAAGATGAATATTTTGAAAAATTGAAACAGTATGAAGTTTCGAAATATTCTTCTTTGAAAAGTTTAAAAAATAGCATCTATGCGGAGTTTTTAAAATTTCCAAATAAATACATGATTGGATTTAATAATATCGATTGTACAGGGGATTGTCTTTATAATTGCAAGAATACGCACAAATCTTATGATTGTTTCTTTAATGAAGACTGTAAATATTGTTATTCGGTTTATTATCGAAGCAAAAATTGTTATGATATTTATCAATTTGGAGATAATTTGGAGCTTTGTTATGAAGACGCGATTTTAGGATATTCGAGTTCTAATGTGCTTTTTTCTCTACAGTGCATTACAGGATTAAATAATATTTTTTATTGTCAGAATTGTGTGTCTTCGCACGATTTGTTTGGATGTATCGGGCTTAGGCATAAGGAATATTGTATTTTGAACAAGCAATATACTAAGTCAGATTATGAAAGTTTGGTGTCGAAAATTATTGAACATATGATTAAAACGCAAGAATGGGGAGAATATTTTCCGATTTCCAATTCGATTTTTGGTTATAATGAAACTTGCGCCATGGATTTTGCGCCTATTTCCAAGGAGGAAGCTTTGAATAAAGATTATAAATGGAAGGATGAAGATGAGAAGCAATATTTGGCGCAAGTTTATCAAACTCCGGATGATATTCATGAGGTTTCTGATGATATTACCAGGGAGATTTTGGCATGCGAGGAATGCAGGAAAAATTATAAAATTATTCCTCAGGAGTTAAAGTTTTATCGTGATATGAATTTATCGATTCCGAGAAAATGTCCTGATTGCAGGCATAAGGAGAGGATTGCTTTACGAAATCCGAGGAAATTGTGGAAGAGGAATTGTATGAAGTGCGGGGTGGGGATTGAGACGACGTATGCGCCGGAGAGAAAGGAGATTGTGTATTGTGAGAAGTGTTATTTGGAGGCCTTGGTTTAGAGGTTTTTGTAGGTTTGGTCGTCGCGTTTGTTTATTTTCATAATCTTATTTTCGTCTTTCAAGCAATTAAAAATGATTCTAAAGCTGCCAATTCGGACTCTAAATAAAGTTTTTTCTCCTTTTAATTTTTTTACATCCAGATTTGTTAAATTTTTAGCTATGATTAGCTTCATAGTTAATATTAACAATTTTTGTTCCGCTTTTGTTCTTTTTTTTAAAAATTTTGTTAATTTATCCATGTTTTTTTTCAAATTTTTCGATTTTTTTCAACAGTATTTCCGCAGGGATGCCGTCCGGATAATCTTCGGTAAAATCAATCAAGGTTTTCCATTTTCCCTCTTTTTCATCTTCGGTCAAGGGAATTATTTTAAATGCGGGTTTGGAGCGGCGAATAACAATGAGGGTATTTCCTTGTTGGACAAAATCCGTGTAATGAGAGAGATTTTTGCGAAATTCTTTAATAGGTATTATTTTGCTCATGATAAGTGTATTTTTAAGTGTACGTTTGAATTGTAACTTGGCAAGAGTGTTGTTGTCAATGAATTGTAGAGATCAGAAGTTAATTATTAGCGATTAGGAAATATAAATAAGAGTAATTGGTAATTGGTAATTAGTAATTCGTAATTCGTAATCCGTAATTCGTAAAATGAATAAAAATTGTAAAAACTGCCAACAGATTTTTGAAATCACGGAAAGTGATTTGGGGTTTTATGATAAGATTTCGCCGGTGTTTCCCGCAAACGGGACAGGTACCGGGAAGAAATTTTTGTTTCCTGAGCCTAGTTTGTGTCCTGATTGCAGACAGCAGAGGAGACTTGCTTTTAGGAATGAGAGAAAGCTTTATAAAAGGAAATGTGATCAAAAGTTTTTTTGCGCAATTTAATGAATTGCTTTTAAAAGTTCCACGACTTTCCGTTTTTAGCAGAAATAGCGTGAATAGTGATTATACGAATTATGAAGAAAAGGATAAAAATTGTTATCTTTGTTTTGCCGGAGGGTTTTCTGAAGATTGTATGCATTGTTATTCGCAAATTTTTTGTAAAAATTGTGTGGATTGTTCTTTGATAAATCATAGTGAACTTTGTTATGAGTGTTTGAAATTGGAGAATTGTTATCAATGTTTTTATGTGCAAAATTCGCAAAATTGTAATAATTGTTATTTGGGAATGGATTTGATTGGTTGTAGTAATTGTTTTGGGTGTTGCGGGCTAAGAAATAAAATTTATTATATTTTTAATAAAGCTTATTCAAAAGAGGATTATGAAAAAGAAATTAAAAATTTATTGTTAAAAATAAAATCAAAGGAAATTTTAGATAAATTTGAAAAATTAAGTTTAAAAATTTCCAGAAAATACGCACATATTTTGAAAAGTGAAGATTGTAGCGGTGATTTTATTTTAAATTCTCAGAATTGTGATTTTTGTTTTGATGTCAGTGATGGAAAAGATTCGAAATTTATGACTAATAGTGATGATTTTCGTGATTGTTATGATTGCGATCATGCTCAATTGCCGGCGGATTTGGTTTATGACTCTCAAAGTGTATGTCTTGGCTGTTATATGAATGCTTTTTGTAATTATTGTTGGACTACGAATAATTCTTTGTATTGTGATAGTTGTCATTATTCGAAGAATTTATTTGGTTGTGTTGGCTTGAAGCATAGAGAATATTGTGTTTTTAATAAGCAATATACAAAAGAAGAATATGAGCAGTTGGTTCCGAAAATTATTCAACATATGATTAAAATAGGAGAATGGGGAGAGTTTTATCCTATTTCAATTTCTCCTTTTGCTTATAATGAAACAGTGGCGCAGGAATATTTTCCATTAACGAAGGAGGAGGCTTTTTCGAAAGGTTATAAGTGGAAAGATGAGGATATAAATGAGAAACCTGTTTATACGAAAGTGGATGTTCCGGAATTTATTGGAGATGTTTCGGATGATATTGTAAGGGAGATTTTGACGTGTGAAAGTTGTGGGAAGAATTATAAAATCATTCCTCAGGAGTTGAAATTTTATCGAAATATGAATTTGCCGATTCCGAGGAGATGTCCGGATTGCAGGCATAAGGAGAGGATTGCTTTAAGGAATCCGAGGAAGTTGTGGAAGAGGAATTGTATGAAGTGCGGGGTGGGGATTGAGACGACTTTTTTTGTTTTGATATATTAAGCTTGGAAAATAAATTTGAAATTTAAATATGCGAAAAGTCCATAAAAAATCTGCGCAGGAAATACAAGATGATATTTTTAGAAAAATGACAACCGAGCAAAAAATATTAACCGGCTCAGTTTTGTGGAAAATGGCAAAAAATATAGCTTCTGATAAAATCAATTATGCCTCAAAAAGACTCTAAGGATTTATTAATGGAAGTTGTTGGAATTTTGTCCGATTTAAGAATCCCTTATTTGATAACGGGTGGAATGGCGGTTTTGGTTTGGGGAAGGCCTAGATTCACGGCTGATATTGATGTGGTTGTTGAAATGAAATTTTCTGATATTGATAAATTGATTTATGCTTTGAAAGATTTGAGTACAGCAGGTTATATAGATAAAGATATGATGGTTGACGCGTTGAATAATTTTAGTGAATTTAACTTTATTGATGGAAATACAGGTATTAAAGTTGACTTTTGGGTCTTAAATGAGGATGAATTTGATGTGTCTCGATTAAAAAGAAGAGTGAAAAAAAAAGTTTTTAATAAACAGGTGTATTTTTCTTCTCCTGAAGATTTGATATTGAGTAAGCTTACTTGGTTTATGAAAAGTCAATCGAGTAGGCATATAGAAGATATTGAATCTATATTTAAAATTTCGGGCGAGAATTTAGATTTGAAATATTTGGAAGAATGGGCTAGGAAGATGGGGAGTTGGGATCTTTTGAATAGGTATTTATAAAATTTTTTATGTCTGAAATTAGAAATTGTAAAAATTGTTTGAAAAATTATGAAATCAGGGATGAGGATTTTTTGTTTTATGATAAAGTTTCATCTGCAAGTGAAGGGAAAAATTTTTTGATTCCCAGTCCTAGCTTTTGCCCGGATTGTAGAAGGCAAAGAAGGCTTGCTTTTAGGAATGAGAGGAGGCTTTATCGAAGAGAGTGTGATTTGTGTAAGCATAAGATTATTTCTATTTATTCGCCGAATAATTTTTATAAAGTTTATTGTTCAAGCTGTTGGTGGAGTGATAAATGGGATCAGCTTCAATACGGAAGGGAATTTGATTTCAATAAGTCTTTTTTTGAGCAGTTTTGTGAGTTAATAAAATTTGCGCCAAGACCGGCTTTGCATGTTATTAATAATGAAAATTGTGATTATGTGAATCAATGCGGTTATTCGAAAGGCTGCTATTTGAGTTATAATTGTGATTATTCAGAAAATTGTTTTTATTGTACAAATGTGATTAGATCGAAAGATTGTTTGGATTTATTGGACGCGGAAAATTGCGAATTGTGCGCAAGTGGCGTGGCGCTTGAAAATTGTTATAAAACTGTAAATTGTTTTAATTGTAAAAATTGCCATGATATATATTTTTGCCGTGATTTGATTGGATGCGCGGATTGTTTTTTTTGTATTAATTTAAGGAATAAGAAATTTTGTTTTAAAAATGAGCAGTTAACAAAAGAAGAATATGAAAGGCGCGTCGCTGAGATAAAGTTAAATAAATTTACCGATTATCAGAATTGCAGTGAGGAAATTTTAAAATTTTGGCTTAAATATCCTCATAAGTATGCGGAAATTGTGCAGAGCGAAAATTCCAGCGGGGATTATTTAACGAATTGTAGAAATAGTTTTTATTGTTTTAATTCTTTTAAAGATCAAGATGTGGCTTATTGTACGACTTTGAGTAATTGTAAAGATACATATGATTTTGACATTGGTGGTTATGATTGTGAATTATGTTATGAGATGTGTTCTTCCGGAGTTCAAAATTACCACTGTTTATTTGGAGCGAATTATTGGGGAAGTTGTAGTGAAGTTTTATATAGTGATATTATGTTTAAAGATAGTTTTTGTTTTGGTTGTATTGCTCTCCGCAATAAGAATTTTTGTATTTTGAATAAGCAATATTCTAGGTCAGAATATGAACAGTTAGTACCAAAAATAATTGGGCATATGCAAAAAGAAGGTGAATGGGGAGAGTTTTTTCCGATTTCGATTTCCCCTTTTACTTATAATGAAACAGTGGCGCAGGAATATTTTTCGTTAACGAAGGATGAGGCTTTAAATAAAGGTTATAAATGGAAGGATGAGGAAATAAATGAGAGGCCGATTTATACGAAAGTGGATGTTCCGGAATTTATTGGAGATGTTTCGGATGATATTGTGAGGGAGATTTTGACGTGTGAAAGTTGCGGAAAGAATTATAAAATCATTCCTCAGGAGTTGAAATTTTATCGGGAGATGAATTTGCCGATTCCGAGGAAATGTCCGGATTGCAGGCATAAGGAGAGGATTGCTTTAAGGAATCCGAGGAAGTTGTGGAAGAGGAATTGTATGAAGTGCGGGGTGGGGATTGAGACGACCTTGCTTTGGAAGAATTAAAAATATATTATTCTTTTACTTATTGGGATTATTTTTGCTATTAAATTTATCTAAGGTGGAGATCTTTATAATTTTTATACTTACATTTCTTAATGGAATTTTTGCATTATCTGAAATCGCCTTGGTTTCCGTTAAACGTCATAACATTGAACAGAAGGCGGTGGCGGGCAATAAAAGGGCTCAAATTGTGTTAAATCTTTTAGATAAACCGGAAAATTTTTTATCTTCAGTTCAGGTTGGAATTACTTTGATTGGTGTAGTCGCAGGGGCGTATGGAGCTTTGCAGTTGGTTGATAATATCGAGCCAATATTTCAAAATATTGCTTTTTTGAAGGCATATAGCCGTGAATTGTCCTTTACGTTTATAATAGGCATAATTACATATTTTTCTATTGTCGTGGGAGAACTTATACCAAAATCCATTGCTTTAAATAATCCGGAAGGTGTTGCTCTTGCTTTCGGACCTATTATTAATTTTTTCTCTTATTTAACTTATCCTCTTGTAAAAGTGCTTTCTTTTTCCACTAAAGTAATTTTAAAACTTATAGGAATTGAGGATAATAAAAGTGCTGATTTTAGTAGCGAAGAATTATTACAGTTGTTAAAAAACGCCGGAAAACAAGGTGTTATAGAAAGGGAAGAGAGTGTTTTTCATCAGAATGTTTTTGATTTTTATGAACAAACAGCCGAAAATCTTAAAATTCACCGTACTGAAGTTGAATTAATAAATGCTAATGATGATTTTGAGAAAATAAAGAATCAAGTCAAAAAAAGTATTTTTTCCAAATTTCCCGTTTACATGAATACGATTGATGAAATTGTCGGGGTAGTTACGGCAAAAGATTTTTTTGAACATGTAAAATCCAAAGAGGATTTTAAAAAAATTATTAAAAAACCGATTTTGATACCGGAAATGTTGAGTGCTGTTGAGGTGCTGCGTATTTTTAAGGAAAGAAAAGAACATTTGGGAATTATAGTTGATGAGCATGGATCTTTTGAAGGGATTTTAACGCTTCACGATTTAATAGAATCCATTGTTGGCAATCTATCGGATTCCAAGTTTGAAGTTGATCCGGATTTTTATATTCGGAAGGATAATAGTGTTCTTGTTAGCGGATCAGTTGAAATAAAAGAGATCAATGAATATTTCAATGTTGAATTAATAGCTGAAAGTTCAGAGAATTATATGACTCTTGCCGGATTTGTTATCTATTTTCTTGATCGTATACCTAATGTTGGTGAAAGTTTTGAATACAATAATTATTATTTTGAAATAGTGGATATTGATGGTAATCGAATTGACAAAGTCGTATTGAAAAAAATTGTGGTTGAAAAATTATGATTTGACGTAGGTTAAATGAGACTGTTTTTAACAGTTGGGGAGGGAGAGCTCGTAGTTTTATGTCTTTTTTGTATGTTATCTACCCAAAGAATTTAATATATCTCTTCTGTGTTCTTCTTCCTGAATTAAGATGTCTTCCAGCATTCTGCGGGCTCCGTATTCTTGGAGTTCTTCGGCTTGTTTGATTAGTTTTTTGTATAACGTAATGGCGATTTCTTCACCTTTTAGGTCTTGTTCGAGCATTGTTTTGGAATTTTCCGATGTTTCTCTTTTTTCCGCTTCAACTGTTGGAGTTCCTCCGAGGTCGCATATTAGTACGGACAAGTTTACGGCATGGGCCATTTCTTCGTTTGAATGAATAATCAATTCTTTTGTTATGGAGTCGTATTCAGCTCCGGTTATTACCGCAGAGTGCTGAACGTATTGAATGGCGGAGGCATATTCCCATTCGAGAGCTTTGTTAAGTCCGTTTATAAATTGTTCTTTAGTGATTGACATGTTTTTAAGAGTTATAAATTTTATTTTATTATATGGTTTTTAAGTTATTATTCAATGAACTTGTTTTTTTGGTGGATGAAAATGCACGTGGACTTTTCGAATAAAATTGAAGTTTTTATAAAGGGATTTTTCCACTGTGTTGGATATTTTGTTTCCTTGCGTGACTGTTAAAGTGCCATCAATGTTTATGGTAAGATTTATTACCATGTATGGTCCGTATTTGTGGATTAATAATTCTTCAATTGCTTTAACTCCTTTTGTTTTTAAAACCACTTTTTTAATTATTGATTGCGTTTTTTTGCCCGGGGTTCCTGTCATTAATTCGTTTGCTGAGTCTTGCAGAATTTTTATTCCGGTTTTAAAAATTATTAGAGCAACCAGGGCTCCCGCCAATGGATCCACCCAGAGGTATCCAAGTATACTAAAAAATATACCAATGCTTGCTGCACTAGCCGAAAATATATCATTTCTATGATCGTAGGCTATAGCATAAACTGTTGGATTATTTGTTGTTTTTGCGATTTTTAATGATATTATGTTTAGAATAATTTTTAAAATTATTGTGATTAAAGCTGTGGTTAAGGCTAAATATGATGCGCTTTCGGAAATGTTTGTAGTTCTTAATAGATCAAATACTGTGTTTATTGAATTCCAAAATATGGCAACTGCGGTTGTTAAAATAAAGGCTCCAATAATGAGAGATGAAATATGTTCCAGTTGCTGGTGGCCATAGGGATGTTCTTTGTCGGCGGGTTGGTCGGCCAGATTAGTATAAATTTTGGCTATAATGTAATAGACAACATCTGATGTTGAGTTGATGCCATCCGCAAGAAGAGCTTGGCTGTGGCCTATAATACCGACAAAGGTTTTGAAGAAAGCGAGCAATGTATTGCACGCAAGTCCAAGATTAATGGCAAGAGTGGTTTGTTTTTGTCTGGAATTTATTGTCATGTTTATTTTTTATTTTTTTGGAAAAAATAAATGTAAATTATTGGCAGTATGCCAGCTGTATTAAATATTATCATGGAAATAAACCATGCTAATTGATTGTTTTTGGCTGATTTCCATAATCCGATCGCTTTCCAAACACCGTCCCAGATAATTAAAGGTAAAAGCCAGATAAACCAAGTGGGATCAAATTGTATATTCATATTTTGTAATTAAATAGGTAGAAAAATTTTAACATAAATATTTGGTTTAAAAAATAAAAAAAATTTTATAATTTATCCCACAGTAGGTCGTATATTATTTTATGCAAATCCACTTCCAAGAAAATATCCTGACGTAAGGCATAATGAGAGAATGAAACTGCGAAATCCCAGAAAGCTAGCTTTAAGAAATTGCATGAAATGTGACGCGGAAATTCAAACTACTTTTTCACCTGACAGGAAAGAGATTGTTTATTGTGAGAAGTGTTATTTGGAAAATATAATTTGATCAATCCCTTCACATAAATCTTCAATTAAATCTTTTTCATCTTCAATGCCGATGGAAAAGCGTATTAGGCTATCTTTTAAGCCGTTTTTTTCTCTTTCTTCTTTGGAAATTGAAGCGTGGGTCATGCTGGCGGGATGATCAACAAGGGATTCGACTCCACCTAAACTTTCAGCAAGTGAAAATAATTTGAAATTAGAAATTAGTTTTTTGGTTTGTTCTAGTGTTAAATCAAATTCTACAGAAACAATTCCTCCAAATCCGTTCATTTGTTTTTTTGCCAGTTGATGTTGAGAGTGAGAGGGGAGGCCGGGATAATGAACTTTTTTTACTTTTTTGTGGGATTCTAAAAATTTAGCTATTTTAAAGGCATTTTGAAAATGTTTTTCCATGCGGAGAGCTAAAGTTTTTATGCCGCGGCTGATTAGCCAACAGTCAAATGGGCTTGGATTAAGGCCGATAGCTTTTCTCGCAAAGTCTATTTTTTCTTTAATTTTTTCATTATTTGTAATTACTACGCCTCCAATGATATCTGAATGTCCGCCAATATATTTTGTAGTACTATGAATTATCGCATCAGCACCTAAATTTAAAGGTTTTTGAAAATAGGGGGTGGCAAATGTATTATCTACAAATGTTAATACATAATATTTTTTTGCGATTTTATTTATTGTTTGGATGTCAGTGATTTTTAAGAGGGGATTAGAAGGAGTTTCGAGAAATATTGCTTTTGGTTTTAATTTCATCGAATTTTCAACTTCTTGAATGTTCTGGGTGTCAATAATTTTTAAGTTAACGCCAAAATTAGAGAAAATATTATTAAATAAACGAAAAGTTCCCCCGTAAAGATCATTTCCCGCCAGAACTAAATCATCTTTTTTTAAAATACTGATTAATGCAGTGATCGCGCCTAAACCTGAAGAAAAGACCGTAGCGTATGCCCCTTCTTCCAGAGAAGCAAGAGTTTGTTCAAGGTTAGTATAGTTTGGGTTTCCGGCACGGGTATAGTCATAACCATTATGTTGATTCGGAGCTTCTTGAACATATGTAGAAGTCAAGTATATTGGCGGGATTATCGCGCCGGTGGTTTTGTCAGGATTTTGTCCGACATGAATTGCTTTTGTTGAAAATCGCATGATATTTTAAGTTGGTTAATTTATATTTGGTAGTTGTTTTGGATCATCCACTCATCTGAGTAAAATTTGCTTAAATATTTAACTCCATTGTCCGGGATAACCGTGACTATAATTGCTGGTTCTTTTAGGGTTTCTGCTAATTTTAAAGCGCCCCAGACATTTGCGCCGCCTGTGCCTCCGCCAAAAATTCCTTCTTCGCGGGCGAGTCGTCGCGACATGGTGAAAGCATCATTATCAGTAAATTTGTACATTTCATCAATTAATGAGAAATCCATTGCTTTGGCTATGTGATCTTCTCCCACGCCTTCTACTTGATATGTGCAGGTTCCGTCGGTGTTTATTTTTCCGGTTTTAAAATAATCATAATATATTGAACCTATTGGATCCGGCATAATGATTTTTATTTGCGGATTTTGAGATTTTAAATATTTTCCGGTTCCGCTGACTGTCCCTCCGGTGCTTCCGGCAGCGACGAAATGAGTAACTTTACCATTTGTCTGGCGCCAGATTTCAGGTCCTGTTGTAAGGAAGTGCGCTTCGGTATTTTTTAAATTGTCATATTGATTTAGATGAAAGCTATCTTTAGTTTCACTTACAATTTTTTTAGCGATATTAACATAATGTTCAGGGGAATCATGGGGGGCGGATGTTTTTGTTACTATGATTTCAGCTCCATAAGCTTTAAGGGCATTTTGTTTTTCTTTGCTTACTTTGTCCGGCATTGTGAGAATCGCTTTGTAGCCTTTTGCAGCAGCTAACATTGCGATTGCCGCGCCAGTATTACCAGAAGTCCCTTCTACAATTGTTCCACCCGGCTTTAATATTCCTTTTTCTTCAGCGTCTTCAACAATATGTTTAACTATTCGATCTTTGATACTGCCACTTGGATTAAAAAATTCCAATTTTACATATATTTCTATATGTGGATAGGGATTGATTTTTTGGAGTTTTACGAGTGGCGTGTTGCCGATTGTATTTAACAGATTGTTTGCATTCATATATGTTAGTTAATAAATAAAAATCCTCAATTTTGTTTTTGAGGCTGTAATTTTTTGATCGCGCATTGGTTAATTTTCAAAAATACGCTCTTAAATTCAGCCTTTAAGAGCACGGCAACACGCAAAAATTTTAAATTTATTTTTCATATTAATTCATTTCATTCTAGTATGAAATTTAGCATTAGAGTAAAAAGGTGTCTAGTTTTTTGACTTATTTATTCCAAAAACGTATAATCCCTTGTTTCTGACGCGGATTGATTTTCTTCTCCGGCAGCTAAGATAGTGTAATGGAAGGTGCGAGGGAGGGTGTCGGTGGGGACGGAAATCGTGAGTTCTAATTCGTGATTTTGTTTTAGGGAGTTGTTAGATACTTGTTTGGAGCCGCCGCTAAAAGTGGTTTGAGCAGGTTTTGTGGTGTAAAATTTTGCTTTGAGTTTGTAGGTTTTTTCGCTGGTTTGTTCATTTAATGTTGAAGTTTCGGAGAAATTGACATTACTGATTAGAAGCGGTTCTTCTTGTCTTTTATAATCGTGATATCTTTTTAAGATAGTTACTATTTCCGCGCGATTTACAGGATTTGACGGGCGGAATGTATTATCGGCGTAACCTTGGATAATGTTTGCGGATGTTAAATAGTTTAAACCTTCGATGTAATAAGCGGTTGGGTCTACGTCTTTGAAAAGGATTGTTTGGGAAAATACGGGGATGCTTAAGGCGATGGCAAATCCTGTGAGGAAATATAGGAATTTTTTCATGGTAATTGAGTTAGGTTTTATTTGTTTAGATTTAATACGACGGGTTTTACCATTAGGTATATATAATTTTTTGCTGTGGAACTCGCCCACCTTGTTTAGCTTTTTACGTGGACTACTTTTAATGCCGAAATCTTTTAAAATTTATAATGACTACTTGGCTCAGACAGTCCTCGCTAAAAAATTATATATACCTAATGGTAAAACGGTGCGTTAAATATATTTTAATTAGTAATGATTTAAATATATATTGATTTGGTTTTAAATTCTATAATTTTGTTTTGGACAATTGAGAAAATAGTTATTTTTTATATATTTCTTTTCCCTGAAATATTGTTTTATAAATGATGTTATCGTAATAATTTTTTCCTTTTTGCATAATTTTTTGCAGGATTGTATTTGCGGTATCGTTTTTTTGCGCTTTTGTGTCTAAGATTAAGAGATCCGCGCTTTTGCCTTTAATTAAATTGCCGGTTTGTTTTTGCCATCCTAAAATTTGTGCGCCGGCTAATGTGGCGTAATAAAGACTCTCGGTTGGAGTAATTTTTTTGTGTTTCTTGTGGATTTTGATGAACGCTTTCATGACATCAAACATTGAAGTGTCGGGACCAGCGCCAACATCTGTGGAAATTGCAAAGGGTATTTTTTCTTGAAGCAGCTTTTCTATTGGCATTCGACCGCTTTTTAAAGCTATGTTTGAAGTTGGGCAATGCGTGATTTTTGTTTTGGTTTTTTTGATTATTTTTAATTCTTCCTGAGTAAAATGAATCATGTGGGCTAGAATTGTTTTTTCTGTTAATAGTGCGGCTTTTTGGTAGACTTCAGTATATGATTTGAATTTGGGAAAAAGTTTTTTTACCCATTTGATTTCATCTTTATTTTCGTTTATATGAGTTTGGATGTAAGTTTTATATTTTTTGGCTATTTTAGCGGCTTGTTTCATTGATTCAAAGCTGCAAGTTGGCGCGAATCGAGGAGTGACTGCAAAATTTTGTTTATATTTTTTGGCTAAATTTTCTGTGATTTTTATAGTTTTTTTTGTGGTTTCCAATAATTCTTTTGAAGAATTTTGATCCATCATGACTTTGCCGATTATGGCTCGGATTGGGCAGGTATTAAACACTATTTCTACGGCTTTTTCATGAATTGTCCCCCAAATCAGAGTGTTTAGTGTTCCGTTTTTTATCAGATCTTTATAAAATTTTTGGCTAACTTTTTTGGCATGATTAGTGTTTAAAAATTTGGCTTCTTCAGGCCAAATGTATTTTTTTAACCAAGGGAGAAGTTTCGTGCCTGAAAATGTTCCGCGAACTTCAAATTGTGGTAAATGAATGTGTGTATCGCAAAAGCCGGGAATGATGACTTTTTCTCTATAATCAAAAATTTTTGTATTTGGAAATTTTTTGTAATTTCCGCAGTAAACTATTTTTTTGTTTTTAATCAGAATCGCGCCATCCTGAAAAAATTGGCATTTTGAAGCGGATATTGGATTGATAATTGTGGTGCGATAGAGAATCATTTAAAAAATTTTATGAGCAAATAAATCGTATTATTATAACATTATTGATATGTTGAGTCCATTTTTTAAAAATTCATAATATTGAATATAACTTTAATTCTAAAGATCTCTCCCCCTCTTTTTCTGATTGTTGTTAAGCCTTAGTGAGTGATTACTGTAATTTGGGATTTTATTAAAGTGAATTACAGTTCTGATATTTATGTATGAGAAAATGTTTTTTTGAAATGTAGTATTGATTTTAGTGATGTTTTTCTTCTAAATTATAGTCAATGAATAAAATTATTAATGTTGGTTTAGTCGGGTGTGGTAAATTGGGATCAGCTGTTGCTGAGTTGTTTTGTGATCAGGAATTTTTGCATCATGCAACCAAAGGGAGGTATGAATTAAAATTGCATACTATTTGTGAGATTGATAAGGAAAATAAGTTTTTAAAGAAATTAGATTCTAATATTAAAATTACGAAAAATTTTGAGGATGTGATTGATGATCCTGAAATTAATATAGTTATAGAAGTTATTGGCGGTAAGGACATTGCTTATGAGATCTCAAAGAGGGCTTTGTCTAAAGGTAAATTTTTGGTAAACGCGAATAAATCATTATTGGCGGAAAAGGGTATTGAATTGGAAAAATTGGCCAGAGATAATAATGTGGCCATTGGCAGTGAAGGTGTTATTTTGGGTGGATTGCCGCTTTTAAGTATTATAAAAGAGAAATTGTTTTTAGAAAAAATTTTGAATTTTTATGGTATCGTGAATGGCTCAACAAATTTTATTCTGAGCGCGATGGAGAATGGGCATAATGATTATGAGAGTTTGGTGAAATTGGCTGAAGAAAGGGGGTTAATGGAAAAAGATAAAGATCTTGATTTAAATGGTATTGATGCGGCTCAGAAAGCTATAATCTTAGCGAAACATTGTTTTCATAGTAATCTTTCTTTAAATGATGTTTATTTTCAAGGAATTAAAAATTTGATAAGAGAAGATTTTATGTTTGTTGAAAAATTAGGTTATGTGATTAAATTGGTTATGATGGCTTGTCATGATGAACAAGGCAAGTTAAACGTGTCTGTGGCGCCTACTCTTGTTCCTAAAACGAATTTTTTGGCTTTGATTGAAGAAAATAAGAATGGAATTTTTATTGAAACCGAGTATTCCGGTAAAATGTTTTTTTCCGCAAAAGTGGCGGAAGCAAAAGAAACCGCGATCGCGGTATTTCAGGATGTTATTAAATTCGCCGATATTCTTTATAACAATGAAAGAATTTCCGGTTTAAATCCTGATAATCTTATGAAAGAAAATTTAAAAAGTTACGACGAGATGGTTTTTCCGTTTTATGTGCGATTTATGATTAAAGATCAACCGGGGATTTTGGCTTCAATCGCGGAAATTTTTTCTTGGTATAAAATCAATATCAGAACTTCAATTGATATAGATATTTATAAAAATATTGATACGAAAGATAAAAACGATTGTTTTGCTATTGTAATTGATTCTTCAAAAGTCAGTGATGTGAATGAAGCTGTGAGTGAAATCAGCGGGCTTAAGTATTTCAAGGAAGAGCCTTTTGTGATGAGGATGTTGAAATAAATTTTGACAAAATAGCAAAGTTTGTTTTTAATATTGAACCACAAATAATTAATATTTATGGGTAAATTAGAGGAAACTCATTTTTTGGGGAATCATGAATCTGCTGAATCGGCACAAGATTGTTATATGAAATTTTTTAGAGATGTTTTTAAAAATAGATATGCGAAATTTTTGATTTTGTTGTCATCTATTTTGAGTACTGAAGGTTGCGCGGCTATACAAAACATCGATACGTTCACTAAGATAGGTTATATATTATCTTATCGGGATGCACCTTGCGAAAAAGAGAGTTGTTTAAGTGAGCCTATGGATGTAAGTAGGGAAGGTTTGGATAAATTGAAATTACAAAGGCCGGATATCAATTATAAAGATTCTGAAATGTTGGGCAATTATAGCCAGTGGGAAGCTAATTATCAACATCCATGGCTTTTAAACGGAAAGAGAAATATTTTATATACGGATGAATGTGGAGATGGCGGATGTATTACTTTTTATCAACCTAGAGCATTTAAAATTTATCAAGATAAATTGGATTCAAAAAGGATTAGTATTGATTTATTGCATGAATTGACGCATAAATTATTTTATTTTCTTCCTTTAAGTTCTAAAAAGCAAATTGTTGATTTTGTCTGGGAAAAATTTCCGATAGAGAAATATAAAGATAAATTTTTAAGTAAACATGATCGTTATGCTCATTCTTTAGTTGGAGGCGAAGAAGGTGAAAAAATGCAGTTGGTTAATGAATTTTTGGCATATGTAACGCCTCATTTTATTCGTCCTCCAATTAAAGAACATGAAGTAATGATTGCAGATTTGAGGACATTAAAAAATGTTTCTGAGTTTGATTTTAAAAAATTTATTTCTCTTTCAAAAAATAAGGAACGAAATGACTGTTTAAAACATTTAGAATTTGAGTATAACAAGTCTTTTCGCACGAGGATTGATACCCCGGAAAAATGGGAAGATGCGAAAGATAATCCCATCATGGTAGAAGGAAGTGTAGATTCTGAAGCAGAGAATCAATATTATGATTTAAGAGCATATAATCTAATACCTGAGGAGAGTTTTTATATGGTATTGAGATTCTTTGATTTTGATTTGGATTTAGTCATAAAGCAACATAATGAATTGATCGAGGAGGTTATAAAACAAGCTATTATTTATATTCAAGCTAAAAAATAATTATACTTTTAATTTCTCCAATTTTTCCGCAGCTGATTTTATTTGTTCCAATGATGGTACAAGAGCAAAGCGAACATAGTCTTTTCCGGGATTGAAGTTGTTTATTTCGTCTGAAATAAGTTCGCCCGGAGTTACTATGATGCCGATTTCCGAGTCTAGAAGTTTTTTGGCAAATTCTATGGATGTGTAATTTTTGGGAACCTTTTGCCAGATATAGAAAGTACTTTCAGGTTCATGAATTTCCAGATTAATTTTTTTAAAGGCATTTAATAGAATTTCTTTTTTTTGGATATAAAGATCGCGGCTTTTTTGTACATGAATGTCGTCTCCCAGTGCTTTTGCCGCGGCATCTTGGATAAAGTCAGGGGTGCCGGAGTCTATGTTTGGTTTTAATTTTTTGAATGTTTGGATAATGTCAGCATCTCCGCATACAAAACCAATTCGCCATCCTGTCATGTTGCTGCGTTTGGAAAGCGAGTGGAAAGCTATTATATTTTTTTTGGAAATTTCTAAAATGCTGATTGGTTTTTTTTGATAATAAATATCCAAATAACATTCGTCCGAGGCAATTAAAATGTTATGTTTTTGAGCAAATTTTATGGCTTTTTCGTAAAAATTTTTTGATGCGGTTTTTCCTGTCGGGCTGTTTGGATAATTCAGCCATAATATTTTTGCTTTTTGTAATACTTCTTCAGGTATTTTGGAAAAATCCGGGAAAAAATCATTTTCAGGTAAAAGAGGATATTGATATGGGATTCCTTCAGCAAAGATTGTGCCGCTTTTATACGGAGGATAGCCGGGATTTGGCATTAGAACGTAATCTCCCGGGTTGATAACGGCTTCAGGAAAATTGAAGACCGCTTCTTTTGAACCGATTGTAGAGCTTATTTCGGTTTCCGGATCTAGGTCGATGTTTGATCTTCTTTTTAGATATTCGGCTACTTTTTCACGGAAATTTTTTGATCCGTTGTAACTTGGATAGCCGGAAGACGCATGTTCATCAATTGCTTTTTTGGCTGCTTCGCGGATAAATTCCGGAGTCGGTTCTTTAGGATCGCCTACGCCGAAATCAATAATTTTTATGCCTTTTGATTGCAGTAACTTAATTTGATCGTTGATTTGAGCAAACGCATATTTAGGTAGGGAGTTTAATCTTTTTGATATCATTTTAAGGATGTTAAATGTTGAGGAATTTTTGTGTTTTTGATCATATCTTCGAATTTTTCAGCTTCGCGAATTATATAAGATTTTTCTTTGTTAACTAAAATTTCCGCGGGGAGTAGGCGGCCATTATATTTGTAACTCATGCCAAAACAGTAGGCTCCGCAGTTTTCAATTAAAATTAAATCATTTAAATCTAATTTTGGGAGTTTTTGGTCTTTACTCCAAACATCTGTTTGTTCGCATATTTGTCCTGTTAAAAGGGTATCGAATTTTTTTTGGTTAATTTTATTATCGACATAAATTTTGTGAAAAGCTTTATAGAGAATTTGGCGGGGGACTATATTCATGTTGATATCTGTGCCGTAAAAGGTATTGTAGCTATGTTTGATCGCGTGAACTTTTCCGATTAAATATCCTGAATTTCCAACAAAATATCGGCCCGGTTCCATGCAAACCAGAGGTTCGGATATTTTATAGTATTTTGCTTTTTCTTTTATAGTTTTGCTGATTAATTTTATTGTTTTATCTATGTTTAATTCTTTTTCATCTTCTTTATATGGGATTCCCAAACTTCCACCTAAATCTATAAATTGAAAATCAATTTTTAATTTTTGACTTATTTCTCCAATTATATCCATTAATTTAGCAGTTATTTTTTGAAAATATTTAGGTTCCAAAACACAGCTTCCTGTCATCATATGCGCTCCGAAGTTTTTAATTCCTGCATTTTTTGCTTCTTTATAAGCATTTAAGGCTTTTTCGTGAGGTATGCCGAATTTTGCTTTTGGTCCTGCCGTAGTTGCGCCTTCACCTACATTGCTTTTGCCAATACCCGGATTTATGCGAAATGAAATCAATTCAGGTTGGCCGAATTTTAACAATTTTGAAAATAGCGAGATGTCATCTAAATTGATGATTGCTTGGCTTTTTATAGCGGCTTTTAAATCATCATCAGAAAGATAATTTCCTGAAAAAATGATTTTTTCTTTTTTTAATCCTAATTTTTGAGCTAATAAAATTTCATTAATGCTGGCAGCATCTACTCCCGCGCCTTCGTTAATTAATATTTTTGCAATTGCGGGATTGGAATTTACTTTTATAGCATAATACAATTTAAATTTTGGATAATATTTTTGGAAAGCTTTTGCAACTCGTCTAAAATTATCGCGAACTTTTTTTTCATCATAAACAAAAATTGGAGTGCCGTATTTTTTTGTTAATTTTTCTATTGGTATTTTGCTTATGTAAATTTTTTTATTTATTATTTTCATATATTTTAGGTTAAGTAATACTTTACCGGTATCGGATTTGTTTCGATAAATAAATTTTTAAATATTTCTTTAAAATATTCGTTCTGTTTTTCGGCTTTTTTAAAATTTGTGTTTAAAGAGTTATTTACAAAATCAGTGATTTGTTTTGGCAGAACGTTTGAAGCTACTGAAATAACCCCATCACCTCCCAGTTTTATAAGTTCCAATGTGAGACCGTCATCGCCTGAGAGAACTGTAAATTCATCGGGAGTTTCTTTGATTACGTTTTTCATTTGAGATAAATCGCCGCTGGCTTCTTTTACTCCGATTATTTTTGGATTCTCGGAAAGTCTTTTTAGGGTTTCTGTTTCCATGTTTACGGCTGTACGGCCTTTGATATTGTAAATGAAAATCGGAATTTTTGTATTTTTGGCGATTTCAGTGTAATGCAAGAAAAGTCCTTCTTGAGTTGGTTTGTTGTAGTATGGACAAACAATTAAAACGCAATCAGCGCCTGCTTTTTGCGCGTTTTTTGTGTGTTCGACTGCTTCGCGAGTGCAATTGCTGCCTGTACCGCACATTACTTTTATGCGTTTGCGGGCTTGTTCAACACAAATTTTGTAAATACGAAAATCTTCTTCTGCAGTAGTGGTTGGGGATTCTCCGGTTGTACCAACAGGGACGATTCCTGTTACTTTGGCTTCGACTTGCAGCTCAACTAAATGTCTTAAGGCTTTTTCATCAATGCTTTGATCTTGTTTGAAAGGTGTGATTAGGGCAGTCCAAGTGCCGGAATATGGTGAATGCATGGTGGTGAGGTTATTGGTTAGGGATCATTTTTAATTAAATAATTCTTTTATGTAATCTTCTATGGTGTAGAGGCCGGTTTTGCCTTTTATCCATTTTGCGCATTGAATGGCGCCGAGGGCAAATCCGGCGCGGGATCTGGCTTGATGAGTTATTTCCAATGTGTCAGCTTCGCTATCGAAATAGATTGAATGTGTGCCGGGAATATACCCTCCTCGTGTAGAAGTGAAGTGTAATTCATTAGGTTTTGGAGGGCGATTTAAAATATTTGTTTGTAATGTTTTTTTTCTTTTTATATTTTTTAAAATTATTTGTGCTGATTTTTGTGCTGTGCCTGATGGAGAATCGGCTTTTTTGTTGTGATGAAATTCATGGCCGAAAATATCATATTGCGGAAATAGATTAAATTTTTTGCTTGCTTCTTCCAAAATTTGCCAAAATAAATGCACTCCAATGGAAAAATTAGATCCGTAAATTAAACCGATATGATTTTTTTTAACAATTTTTTCAACTTTGGGTAATATGTCCAGCCATCCTGTGGTGCCGATTACTAAATTTACTTTTTCTTTTGCGGCTTTTTCAATATTTTCCAAAATTGTGTCAGGATGAGTGAAATCTATGGCTACATCTGTATTTTTTAGGCTTTGGTGGGTGATGCCGCTACAAGTTGCTTTTTGGTGATGAGGATCAATAATGCTTGATACAATAATTTTTTCTCTTTCCGCGATTTTATAGATTTCTTGTCCCATTTTGCCAAAACCGATTAAACTTATTCTCATATTTTTTTTGGTTAAAATTTATTCAAAAAGAGATTTATGTAGAGCTTTTACGGCTTTCTCTAATAATTCTTCTTTGATTAAAAAAGTTATATTAATATTTGACGCGCCTTTTGAAATTATTTCTGTGGGTATCTTATTTTTGGTTAATGTTTCAAAAATTATTGCTTCTTTTTTGAGATCGTTTTTTAATTTATTGCCAACTATGCAGATTAAGGCGAGATTTTTTTCGGTTTGTACTTTTCCATATTTTTGAAGGTCTTCAATTAATTCCGGTTTTAAATCTTTAGTGTTTATACTTAAACTTACGCTTACTTCGCTTGTTGTCACAACATCGATGGATATTTTGTGATGTGAAAATATTTCAAAAATTTTTGCCAGAAAGCCGTATTGTCCAAGCATTCTTGAAGAACAAATTCGAATTAGGGTAATATTTTTTAAAAAGGAAATTGCTTTTATTTCATCGCTTTTACTTCCTGATGCTACGATAGTGCCTTTATCTTCGGGTTTAAAGGTGTTTAAAATGCGTACCGGAATATTTTTTTCCACTGCCGGCTGGATGGTTTTCGGATGCAGGACTTTTGCTCCAAAATAAGCTAATTCTGCGGTTTCTTTGAATGTTATTTGAGGTATGATTTTTGCTTGTTTTACGATTCTGGGATCTGTTGTTAGAATGCCACTAACATCTGTCCAGATTTGAATTTCTTTAGCATCAAGGCAGATTCCCAGAATTGCGGCAGTATAGTCAGAACCTCCGCGACCTAGAGTAACAATATTGCCTTTTATTGATCCGGCAATAAATCCAGTAACTATTGGAATTATGTTTTTTTTTAAAAGAGGGTGAATGTGTTTGCGAATTAATATTTCACTTTGAGGGAAATCCACATTGGCACCATTAAAAGTTTCATCTGTACGAATAATTTCAGCAGCAGATATTTTTTGTGCATTGATTCCCATTTTTTTAAGTGTGAATGCCATTAATTGGGCAGACATGCGTTCTCCAAAAGATGAAATCAGATCAAGTGTTTGAGGACTTAGCTCGTTTAAACAGCTGATTCCTTGATAGATATTTTTAATCCGGTTTAAGTAATCATTAAATACCTCATGTATAATTTTTTGATCTTTATTCGCAATATTTTTTTCAATTATTTCAAAATGTATTTCTTTTAGGATTTGTAAATTTTTTTTAACTTCGGATTCATTATTTTCCAATGCTGAATTTGCCGTATTAATGAGCAAGTCTGTAATTTTTTGTACAGCGGATACCACAACAACCTTATACTTTTCCTTTTGTGAAAGTATGATTTTTGCAACATTTTGTATCCTCTGCGCGTTCCCGACTGAGGAGCCTCCAAACTTGAGAATTGTTGGGTGCATTTTTAAAGATTAAATTATAAAAGGCTCTCTATTTTGCTTAGAGAGTGGGATTTTCATGGTTTAGATTTTTTTATCGTGAATTAGCTCTCTCTAAGCGTAGAGTGGTTTTCTTTGAGGACTTCTTTGAAAGAGAGAGAAAAATTTGCATAAAAATTTATAAGCGTGATTTAAAATTAGGGGAAGAAATAGAATGTGTCAAGAAGAGGGGAAGAAATTTAGTTTTTGTTGGTTGCTTTCTCATTTTTTTCTAAAAAATTTTTATATTGTTTAGAAAGAAGTTCTTTTAATTCTTTTGCAGCTTTGTGCGATAAGACTATTCTCGCTACTTCTTCAGTAGTAGGTTTGAAGTCTTTAATATTGTCATTGCTTATTTGTGTCGGTTTTGCTTGATAAAAGATTAGCGTAGCGTCATAAGGTGTAATAATGCTAGAAACTAATTGAGCATATTTAGTTTCTGTTGACTTGTTAACACGAGGTTGAATTTGTTCTTGGTCCATATTTGAATAAGTTATTAAGATTAAATTTTGTATATTCTATATCTATAAAATTCCCTTTCTCTTCAGTGGAATTTGTTAAACATTGAACCTCATTGGAATTTTCGCAGAATTTGGAAAATTTTTCTTTTTCAGCAAATGTACTTGCGTCAAATATTGTTAAATCTATTCCCAAAACTTCGCTGATTTGCCAAAGAGTTGAACATTTAAGGTTTTGCCCTGCTTCGATTCTGGCTAGGGCGCTTTGTTTAATTCCTAGTTTTTTTGCAAAAGTCTCTTGAGTATATCCTTGGTTTTTTCTGAGAGCTGCAATATTTAAGCATATTTCATACAGCCAATTTTCATACTCCAAATCTTTTTTTAAGCTAGGATCTTTTTTAATTTTTTTGTTAATGTAATTGCTATAGTTTTTCATAATTAAAGTTTGGTTATCATTTTTATTCTTTCCAAAGATATATTTATATCATTTATATGTGTTTTATTGCTTTTTTTATCAAAAGCATGGAGGAGATACAAATAATTATTTGTTAAAGCTGTATGAATCCGGTATTTTTCTGTAATTATTTTTATTTGAATTATTGAATGTTTTATTTTGCTTTTTATTTTTATAATTTTATATGTTCGCCCCTCGATAATTGACGTTCCATTTTCTGCTAATTTTATAATTCTGCTATATAATTTTTTAAAATCTTCTTTATTAACTTTATCTAAGTATTTTTCTATGGATTTGTGGATGATAATAATTTTTCGTGGCGGCATTTGGTGTTAGTTAATTATATCATGCTTGTTATATATTGGCAAATCTTGTAGTAAAATTATAACTTTTATGTTATTTATTTGCAAGATGTTTATTTGTAATTGCTCACTGAGGAAATGTGTTATTATTAAGCGAAAATTTTATGTCATCCCTGTAAATGTTACATAATTCGTTGACAGAATTATAATAAAAAAAATTTTATAATCCTGTCATAAAATGAGAAAAACCACCAATGATA
>LBOO01000008.1:0-13891 GCA_000989565.1 Candidatus Peregrinibacteria bacterium GW2011_GWA2_33_10
TAATGTTTTATCATTGGTGGTTTTTCTCATTTTATGACAGGATTATAAAATTTTTTTTATTATAATTCTGTCAACGAATTATGTAACATTTACAATCCCACTATTGAAGCTATTGTGAAAAATAATTTTGAGCAGCAAGGTTTATATGTGACAAAAGGCTTTGGACCTTTAAAAGGTGATACCGGAGCCACGATAATGTATCCGAATCCTGAAAAACAAATTCATTTGGTAGGTTTTGAAACTGTGCCGCATCACTTGGAAAGTTTGAGATTGGATGGCCTTGAACCTCAAACCTCCAGTGAAGAAGGCAAAAAAGAAATTGAATTATTTCAAAAAGCGTTTAGTGATACTTTTAGGGAATTGGCGAAGTTAAAAGCAGAAGATTTGAAGTAAAATTTACTCCACCACTCCCATAAACATTGGTATATTTAAATGTTTGCGAGGGGTTTCACCTTTGAGGAGATGTTGATGGCGTTCGAGTGGAGTGCTTCTTTCTTTTATGTGCTGCGGGTTGTGATTGGCAAAGAAACTGGCGCCGAGATGAAGGGTATGTTTGCCGTATTTTTCTCTTATGAGATCCACGCTTTGGTAGAGTTTTTTTAATTTTTCCAATTTTAAAGGATCTGTGAATAAGTCGAGTTGGATTTCTTTGTCTTCTTCGAGTTTTAATAATATGGCTCCGGTTGATCTATATTGGCAGTTTCTTTGAAAAATTTTATCAAATATAGGGCTCACTGCCGGAAGTATTTCATTGGGAAAAGATGTGGGGCGGGAGAGTTTTATTTCATATCCTGTATCCATGAAATTTTGGGTACGCAAAAAAATTATTATGGCTTTTGCCGCTAATTTGTAACGTCTGGCTTTCATACAGGCATTTTCAATATTTTTGGAAAGTTGGGAAAAAATAAAATTTTTATTATTTGAAGGTGGGGTGAATGTTTTCATTTTTTGGATGCTTTGATAATTATGCTTTTCTTCAACTGTTAATTTGAAAATATATTTTCCGTTTAGTTCCTGCCAAATTTCATATATTGGTTTGATTAGGTTATTTTTTACCCATTCTTCTTTTTTTTTAGCAAAGTCCAAAGCTGTTTTTATGCCCCATTTATTTAAAAATGCTGATGTTTGATAGCCTATTCCCCAAACTTCGTTGATTAATTTTTTTTGCAGATATAAGTGCATGAATCTACCGGGAATTTCTGTTAAACCCGCGGGTTTTTTCCATTTTGAACCTATTTTGGCCATGACTTTATTTAGGCTTAGTCCAATGGAAAAGGTAAATCCTAATTCAATTTCCAAATCTTTCTGAATTTTTTCGGCAATTTGTAGATAGGTCATGTTTAAGGGACGTTGTAGTCCGGTGAGATCTGCGAAACATTCATCTATGCTGTATTCTTCAACATCCGGGGTATAACGTCTTACTATTGTGAAAAATCGTTTTGATAAAAGGCTGTAAGTTTCATAATCCGATGGTAGCATAATCACATTCGGGCATGTTTCTTTAATTTCAGAAAGCCGCATTCCGCGTTTAACACCTTTTTCTTTGGCTTCATAACTCAAAGATGCCGCTATTCCCCTCTCTTTGCCTGTGATTACCGGTTTTCCTTTTAAAGCAGGATTGCGGGATTGTTCACATGAGGCGAAAAATGCGTCGCCGTCAATATGCATTATGGCGCGCGGATAGTAACTTAAAATCAGAGGTTGATCTGTGTTTTCCATAAAATTTTAAGTTAATATTTTCTAATGACTGCGATTACTACGGCGGCTATTTTTAACTCTTCTTTCGGGTAAATGGGTTTATAACGTTTATTGGCAGGCTCCAAATATATTGTTTTTGAATTTTTTCTTAAATATTTGACTGTCCATTTGTTGTCTATTTCTGTAATCACTATTTCTCCATCTTTTGCTTCGCTTCTACGTTCTACAAGCAATAAATCCCCGGGCATTATTCCGGCGTCTATCATGGAATCGCCTTTTACTTTCAACATATAAGTGGCTTCTTTATTTTTTATCAGAAATTCGTCCAATGTAATTGTGTCTATCAATTCTTCTTCAGCCGCTGAAGGAAATCCCGCTTCCACCAATCCTAAAATTTTTACGCTGTTAAACAACCGGCCCGGGGTTATTTTTCCTTTTTCATCTTTTCTTAAATATTCTTCAGAAACCAATTTTTTGATTAACTTGAATACTGCGTTGCGAGATTTAAAATTAAATATCTCCATAAGTTCAGAATAAATGGGCATGCGTCCTGCATTTCTATAAAACCGTGATATTTTTTGAATATGATTTTTTTTCATAATTTTAAACTTTTAAGATTATTTTGATTGTAGGTGAACAGGCGTTCACCGTCAAGAGGAGAAGAAAAATAAAAGTTTTTTATTTTTAAATATTCAGTGCTATATTGTTTTATTATGTGCGGTAGATTTACTCTTGATCCTTCATCAAGATTTTACAATCGGTTTAATGTTAAAAATCAGCTGAGTTTACTAAAACCCAGCTACAACATCGCGCCGTCACAAATGGTGCCGGTGATTGTTAATGATGGTGTCGAGAATCAGGCAATTTTAATGAAATGGGGGTTTATTCCGCATTTTATGAAAGATTCTAAGATTGGATTCAGTTTGATTAACGCGCGGGGTGAAACTGTTAATACTAAGCCATTTTTCAAATTCGCGTTAAGAGATCAACGATGTTTAGTGCCTACTTCCGGGTTTTATGAATGGAAGAGGAATGGAAATCAAAAAATTCCTTATTATATTCATTTGAAAAATGAGCCTTTGTTTGCTTTTGCCGGGCTTTATGATGTTTGGGAGGATGAGAATAAGAAAAAAATTTTTTCTTTTACTATTATTACTACGGAAGCGAATAAAATTTTAAAGGAAATTCACGATCGGATGCCGGTAATTTTAAATGAAGAGGATGAGCTTAAATGGCTTAGTAAAGATATTAATGAAGAAGTTGAGGTTTTGCCTCTTTTAAAATCTTATTCTTCAGAGAAGTTAGAACTTTATGAAGTTTCGGCCGGGGTTAATAATCCGAGAAATAATAGTGTTGAGTTGATAAAAAAGAGGGAATAAACATTTATTCCAAAAATATATCCAAATCCTTCATGGCATACGAAGCTTGGAGGGAAAAGGTTTCTAAAAATTCCAGTTCTTGAATCGAGATAGAAAGTTTATCTGAAAATGCAAATAGGAATGCTCCTTTTAATTCTTCATTGATTCTTATTGGAAGAAAAATATAAAAATTCAGATTGTTTTCAAGATTTAATTTTTGCAAAATTCGTTTCTGAAAATTCCCTTGGACTCTAATGCTTGACTCGATTAATGGCTTTATTAATGGGAATTTTTCAATATTTACAATCTTCTTTTTTATATTTGGATCAGAAGAGAAAATGGGAGTTAATGTATTTTCTTTTTTATTGAATTTATATAAAATTATGGTTTTTGCTTTAGTTATTTTCAGCGACGATTCTATAATGAATCCGACTATTTCTTGAAAATCTTTTTTTTGTTTTCTTCCGTTTAATGACATTAATATTGAGAGCTGTCTGTTTATTACACCCAAATGCTTATATGATTCCAATAATTTTTCCTGCATTTTTTGTCTTTCTGTTACATCGATCAGACAAAGTAAAAGACCGATTACTTTTCCTTTTTCGTCTTTTACAGCTTGTGCCGTCCAATCCCAATATGTCACTTCTCTTTCAGGATTCAATACATATTCAAATGGTTTTGCATATACGGTATAAGTCTTACCGGTCTTCATTACTCTTCTAAAAATGCGATGATTTTCTTCGTTCGGAAAAAGAACTTGATGATTTTTTCCAACGTAATATTCAGGATCACGACCATCTGTTCGAGCATAAGCTTTATTTACTCTTAATATATTGAATTTTGTATCCATATAAGCCATTAGCATATGGGTCGTGGAAAAAATCTTTTCCAATAATTCATTGTTTTTCAGTAAATTTTTTTGAGATATCGGTTTCATGATAAAATATTAAGTTTGTACTGAATATGGCTTGCCTTTCCGTATTTCGCCCAATCATCCATTTTTTTTGTGCGAATTTGCAGTTCTACAGGATAATTTTCGTAAATTAAAGTTATATGAAGACTTGAATAGCCATTTTCTTTCGGCACCGCAATGTAGTCTTTAATCATATCAAGTTTAACATTATAAATTAAAATTATAAGATCCATTATTTTATAACAATCCTCAATAGAGTTGACTATGATTCTCAACCCGATTTGGTCCATAATTTGAGAATAAAGTATTTGTTGTGTTTCAATTTTATTATGTACGCTGGAAATGGTTTTTAATCTCATTTCGATTTTCGCATCTATTTTATGAGTTTCAAAAAGAGTGATGAAACTATCAATAATCTCTTTTCTTACGGAAAAATATTTTCTTTTAGCTTGCCTTAATAGCGATGTGTATTTTGAAAATTCTATTGGATATAAATATGAAAAAAATTTATCTTCCCATTTTTCTCTTATTTTTTGAACTTCCAGATGTTGTAATAATTTAAAAGCATAAATAATATGCTCTCTGTTAATTATATTTTTCGCATATTTTATATTTCTATTTAGAAGCAGATAGCCTGTAGTAATAATAAATAAAATGATTAATTCTTTATATTCATCCACTTTTTTTAAAATTTGAATATCATGTTTGTTTAATTTATCCAAAATCATGAAATTATCTAAAAGTTCTTTGTCCTTATATATTTCGTTATTTTTAATTTTAGGATTAATTTCCTGAATCAAAGCAATTTTTAAAATCGCTTCATTGTTTATAAACTTTTTTAACTCATTAAAAATATCTTTTTTAATATGAGAGTTTAATTTGCTTTTAAATTGAGGAAATTTAGTAAAAAATTTCATTATTTCATATTAAAAAACTCTGAATTAACCGGAATTGATTTTATAATTAAATCTTACGGGGGTCAAATTCAAAATTTGATAAGGACATTAACTCAACAATGTACTTAAAAAGCTATTAACCTCGTTCATCTTCTCAAATTTGGCAGCATGATTATAAATGTTTAGAATTTTACTTCCAATTACCAGAATTTCCGCTTTTTGCCGCAAATATTCAATTTGTTGTTTTGTAGATATTCCGAACCCCAAAGCAAGCGGAACTTTTATAATCTTTTTTATTATTTTTAAATTTTTATCTAAATTTTTTTGAACATTTTTACTTTCTCCGGTTGTACCGGTGCGAGAAACGCAATAGATGAATCCGCTAGCTATTTTGGCTATTTTTTTTAATCGGTTTTCAGGTGTGAGAAGCGATATTATCTGAATTGCGTGGAGTTTATATCTTTTGCATATTGAGAGATAATGTTCTTGTTTTTCTTCATCAAACGGGATGTCAGGAATTATAAGGCCGTAACATCCACTCTCTTTAGCTTTGTGACAAAATCTTTCCAATCCGTATGTGAATGGGATGTTATAATATGTCATGAATAAAAGAGGAATTTTGACTCTTTGTTTTAATTTTTCCAATAATTTAAAACAATCTTCTACGGTAATTTTATTTTTTTGGGCGAGGGCATTGGCGCGCATTATTGTTTGGCCGTCAGCGATGGGATCTGAGAATGGGATTTGGATTTCGATGAGGGACGCGCCGAAGTCGGCCATGGCGAGGGCGAGGGTTTCGCTTTGTTTTAAGCTTGGGTAGCCGGCGACTATGTGGGTCATAAGTTTAAAATCTTTAGACACGGCGATAGATGGGCCCAAAGCTATATTTTTTCTTTTTTCCCTTTCTTGTACATCTTTTTCAGCTTTTTGGTTTCCCTCTTTCTTATTATAGAAACCTTCCTCGAGTCTCATACCCTGTACTTGCCTTTTTGTCCTAGGATATTTTTCTTTTACCATATTTTTATTAAATAATTATTAAATCTTTATTAAATTTTTTGTTTTTATATATTTACTCGTTATAAAATAATCTTTATCCCCTCTACCCGAACAATTTACAACTATTATTTTTTCTTTTGGTAATTTTGGGGCGAGTTTTATTGTTTCCGCTATTGCGTGGCATGATTCCAAAGCCGCGATAATCCCCTCTTCTTCGGCTAAAGTTTTATATGCTTTTAATACCTCTTTATCCAAAGCGTATGTGGTTTTTATTCTGTTTATACTTTTTAGATATGCTATTTGCGGGCCTACTCCTGAATAATCCAATCCGGCTGATATGCTGTGAGTTTCTTTTATTTGACCATCTTTATTTTGAAGAAAATATGATTTGAATCCTTCCACAACTCCTAATTTTCCTGTTTGGAAACGGGCTGCGTGAAGTGCCTTTCTTTCATTTTCTTTTATTCCTTTACCTCCCGCTTCTACAGTAATCAATTGTATATTTTCGTTATCTAAAAATTCATAAAATAATCCCATTGCGTTACTTCCTCCACCTACACAAGCAATTAAATAATCAGGTAATTTTTCGGTCTGTTTCAAAATTTGTTTTTTTACTTCTTTTCCAATTATACTTTGAAAATATGTATTCATAACCGGATACGGATGAGGTCCGCAAACAGTACCAAGAAGGTAATGAGTCTCTTTTGGATTTGCCAAAAGATCTCGCAATGCTTCATTTATCGCATCACGTAAAATTTGTCCTCCGGTTGTTACCGGGATTACTTTTGCGCCTAATCTTTCCATGTAAAAAACATTTGGTTTTTGTCTTTGGTAATCTTTTAATCCCATGTAAACGGTACATGAGAAGCCGAATTTTGCGGCTACACTTGCGGTCGCGAGTCCATGCTGGCCTGCTCCTGTTTCTGCGATTAATCGTTTTTTACCCATTTTTTTTGCGATCAATGCTTGTCCTAAGCAGTGATTTATTTTATGCGCTCCTGTGTGATTCAATCCTTCGTTTTTAAGAAAAATTTTTGCGCCTCCCAATTTTCTTGTTAAATTTTCACAATAATAAAGAGGCGTGGGTCGGCCGGAATAATTTTTATATAAATAATTTAATTCTTTTTTAAATTTTTTATCTTTTATGGATTGGTAAAATGTTTCTTCTAATTCTTCCATAATAGGAATAAGCATTTCAGGAAGATACCTGCCTCCAAATATTCCGAAATGACCATTTTTATTTAATAAATAATTTTTCATTTTTCAATTTTTATTTAATAATTCTTGAATTTTTTCTTTTTTATTTTTACTTTGCATAATGCTTGTACCGACTAAAACGGCATTTATATTTTTGGGAAGTGAATTTATATCCAATTTATTTTTTATCCCGCTTTCAATCACAATGATTTTATTTTCTATTTGCATGTCAGTAAGATCGCGATTGTTAATACCGATGATACCCGCGGGGGCATCCAAAACTTTTCTTAATTCTTTTTTATTATGCACTTCACAGATTGCGTGCATGTTTAATTTTTCAGATATTTTTAAAAATTCAATTATTTGTTTTTTGCTTAAAATCGATGCTATTAAAAGAATTGCGTCAGCTCCAAATTCGCGCGCTTGATAAATTTGGTATTCGTCTATGATAAAATCTTTGCATAATATAGGAATTTTTTTTGTCGCTTCCGAAACTTTTCTTAAATCTTCAAGATTCCCATTAAAATATTTTTTTTCGCAGAGAACAGATATTGCATTTACACCAATATTTTCATAATTTTTGGCAAGTTTAATTATATCCAGTTTTTTTGATGATAAAATTCCTTGACTCGGAGATTTTTTTTTAATTTCAGCAATCAAAGACATTTTTTTATTTGAAATCGCTTTTTTAAAATTCCGCTTTGATTTTTTTATTATTTTTTTAAGTTGATTCAAAGGAATTGTATTTTTATATTTTTGAATTTCTTCCAATTTATTTTTTATAATTTTTAAAAGAATGCCTGATTGTTTTGAAAGCAGTTTTATATTTTGAAAAGTTCGCAATGCTTTCTTGTTTTTAATCGAATAAAGCGCCAGCTTGTAACCTTCTCTGAAAGTTTTAACTTTTGCCGCGAGTTTTAAAGCCAAAGCGCTATTCACCAATATCAAATCCAAATGTGAAGTTTCGCATTTATCTTTTAAAATTTTTAAGGCGATTTTTGTATTGTATTTCTCATTTCCTCCGCGAATAGCTTCAAATGGTCTTATTTTTAATCCAAAATCCTTGGGTGAAATTTCATAATTTTCAATTTTATTATTTTTTAATTCGCAAACATGAGTTTTACCGGTGATTGTAACTTCGTCCAAATTATCTTCACCGCAAACTATATAAACATGTTCTTTCCCAAGCAATTTACATGTCTCAGCCAATAAATTCATTTTATCTTTAAAAGCCACACCTATTATCTGTTTTTTTACTTTGGCGGGATTTAATAATGGTCCAATTAAATTAAAAAAAGTTGGCGATCCTATTTTTTTTCTAACTTCCGAGAAATACTTCATTATTGGATGAAATTTGGGCGCAAAGAGAAATGCTAAATTTTCTTTTTCATAAATTTCTTCAATATCTTGATTTTCTTTTTGAAAATTTATTTCTAATTTTTCGAGTAAATCGAAACTGCCAAAACGACCGCTTGAAGCTTTATTCCCATGCTTCGCGACTTTTACTCCAAGAGAGGCCAAAACAAAAGAATTAATTGTGGAAGTATTTATTCTTGATAATCCGGAGCCACCTGTACCGCAGATATCAATGGCATTTTTGAGAATCGGAGCAGGAGGCATTTTTTTTTGTAAATATATGACAATTTCTTTCAATTCTTCGGCATTTTTCATTTGATAATTTTTTAAAAAATTTTCCTGTTCAGTAAGCGATAATTCCTGATTTATACTTTTTTCAAGAAAGCTGATTACATTTGAGGCTTTATTGACATAGGTTTCCAGAAAATTTTGAATAATTTTAAAACCATTATTATCTTTCATGGTTAGTACTGATTCCGGATGAAATTGGACTCCTTCCAATGGCAACTTTTTATGACGAATAGCCATAATTAAATTTTTATGTTTGGCGGAAATTTCAAATTCCGCAGGTATTTTTTCAGCTACTAGTGAATGATATCGGCCTGCAAAAAAATCTTGCGTGATATTTCTAAAAATTGTTTTATGATCATGGGTAATTTCCGAGGCTTCTCCATGAACAGGCTCGATAAATTTTAAACTTCCACCAAAACACTCAATCAATGCTTCATGCCCCAGGCAAACACCCAGCATGGGATATTTTTGATAATATTTTTTAATTATTTGCATCATATTGCCGGCATTTTTGGGAACTGAAGGTCCGGGAGAAAATACAATCGCATCAGGGTTAATTTTATTGACAAAGTCGGGTTCAATAGTATTTCTGAATATTTCCACTTGGCAATTTAATCTGAAAAAATAATTCGCAAGATTGAACGTAAAGGAATCAAAATTGTCGATTATAAGAATTTTTGACATTGTTTAGGAATTTAATTTTTTAAAATGTATTTAAAAATGCTTGAGCTTTATTAATGGTTTCCTGATATTCTTTCTCTTCGTTTGAACGGTGAAGCAATGTGGCTCCAACTTGAAATTTCAGTTTTTGATTTTTTATATGAGCTGTACGAATTATGATTGCTGTGTCCATTTCACCCGAGAAAGTTAAATATCCAATCACTCCTCCATAATATGCTCGGCGTTCTTTTTCGTGTTTTTCTATGAAATTCATGGCGGCTATTTTTGGAGCGCCCGTTAAAGTGCCGGCATTTAAGCACGATATTAGGGCATCGAATGCAGTAAAATCATCTTTTAATTCACCTGAAATATGTGAAACAGTATGAAAGACATATGAGTATTTTTCCACGAACCTATAATCTGAAATTTGCAGATTAGGCTTGCAGATACGACTCAGATCATTTCGGCCAAGATCTATAAGCATATCAAGTTCAGCGCGTTCTTTTTTGTCCGTTAATAAAAAAAGCATATTTTCGTGATCTGAAATGGGATCATTTCCTCTTTTGACAGTTCCTGATATAGGACGAATATGGACTATATTATTTTCAACTCGCACCATCATTTCAGGCGACGCGCCAATTAATTGCTCATTTTTAAAATCAAAATAAAATAAATAAGGCGATGGATTCATTTGACGATATTTCAGATACAATGAATAAGGATCTCCTTTAAAATCAGCTTTTAAAATATTGGAAAAAACTATCTCAAAAATTTCTCCTTCCGAAGCATATTTTTTAGCTATTTTAACCAGTTCTTCATATTGTTTTTTACTAAGTGAAAATTTCGGATCAGTAATTTTATAATTCATAATTTTATCTTTTTTATTTTCAATTTTTTTATTTATTTTCTGAATATTTTCGGTAATTTCTTTTTTAGTTTTTCGATAAATTATGATTTTTGATTGATTTTTCAGATGATCAAAAAATACAAATGTATCATAAAGAAACAAATCAAAATCATTTGTTTCATTTGGCGGTAATCTTTCTTCTATTTTTTCAAACAATCTTACAAAGTCATAACTAAAAGCGCCGTAAAGTCCCAGCAGAGTTCGTTTTTTTAAATGAAATTTGTTCAATATAATTCTGATTATTTGGGCGATATTCTTTTTTCGAGTACGTTTAGTTTCCTCGAATAAATTTTCTTCCGATTTTATAATTCCTCTAATTTCGTGATCATTCGATTCTAATGAATCGCAAATTTCAAGACCGGATTTTTTTATTTGTTCTAGAAAATTTTTTCCGCGTTCATTTAATGTTTGGATGTAAAAATTTTCATTTTTTCCATGAATATGTAAAACCGGATCAATCCCAATTATGCTAAACCTTCCGTAAATATTGGAAATTTCCTTAGATTCAAAAAGAAATTTATATGAATAATCAGAATATAGATTTTGGAATATTTCATGAGCATTTTTTGAAAGGATTTCTTTTTTTCCTTCAAGCATGTTGTTAAATTTTTGGTAGTTGATCATAAATAAATGTTATATTAAAAAAAGCATCTATATTTTGACAGATAGATGATTAAAAAAATCTAAGATAAATTTATGACCACATCTGCCAAATGGTAGATGGTTGCCACCATGCAATTACTTGATTTAAGCCCGGCTTCCCGAATTTATGAATTCTTGCTCCTCTGCTGACAGTTCCTATACTTACTTTTAATTTTTTAGAGATTTCCCTCTGAGTCATCCCTTTATTCAATAATCTCAATATTTCCAAACGTTGTGTTATTTCTTCGATTTCATCCGGAGTAAATAAGTTTTCCAGAAAACTTTCGGCAATTTTTTGATTGTTTATTTTAATTAATAACTTTGCAAGTTGTTTGTGAGTTTTTGTATTCATAGCGTTCTATTGTACTGATACAATGATATTATTATTTTTTTTAAATATCAAGAGAATTTTTCTAAAAAATGAATAAATTAATATTAAAATTTTTCAATTTACGGGTAACCGGGTACAGGTTACGGGTTACAAAATAATTATTTTCAGATAAAAACTTAACAAATCCATAAAACTGTGCTAGGGTTAAAAATTCCCTATTCTGTAACCTAAAAAAATATGAACTTCAGACATAAAAAAAATCTCTTTTTTATTCTAATTTTAACAATTTTACTTCAAGGAACTCCGGAAATAAGCAATGCGGCATTAACTACCAATATTAAAATTGACGCAAACAATGTATTAATACCCTATGTTGAACCGGCAATTTTAGGGGGCAACAGTGTTTCTAATCGCGTATGGGATTACTATTTTGATATCTATAAAGAACTTGGCGAGGTTGGCAAAAATGTCGGTGGTAATTTCAATAAACCCTGGTGGAGAATTCATTGGCTTGACGCGGGTCTGAATCAAGATGTCGGTATGTTTAACAAAGATTTTTATAAAAGAGATAATGGATTATTTAACCCAATGATAACTGAAGATGATAAACAGTTTAATTGGCTTATGCAATATCCGTCAATTTTAATGGATATAACTTATAATAAAGGACCTAAAGGAGAGGACAATAAAAATTATTGGGAGATTGAATGGTTTGATCGCTCGCCAATGTATGAGAATTATCCCGGTATATCCAATAGACATGCCATAAGTTATACTAAATTTCCGGGTTCTTATGATCAGAAGCATCGCCATATTCCAAGAGAAGCGAGTACTCCGGATCTTCCAAACGGAGATGCCTTTTATAGGTTTGATTTAAAAATTTCTTCGGAAATTCCTTATCAAATTCAAGAAGGAGCTTATATTATGGGATCCACGAGATTCAGATTATTTTTAAATCCTGACAAGTCGTTAAAAGTTGTCACGGGTAGTAGAGATAATGAAGCGATTCTAATTGAAAAAACAAAAATTCTTGACTTTGATAAATGGTATGCGATTGAGATTAAAGCAGCTCATAATTCCGAAATATGGATGGACGGGGTTAAAATTTCAGAAAATGTTCTTAATGCTGATCAAATCAAGAGCATAAGAGATGAAGACTGGAAAAGTCCGGAAATAAATGTCGGGACGTTGATTTATGAAGGTAAAAAGCAGCAACATTCCAAAGACTCACAACTTAATGATTCTTATAAATTTAAAATCGATGAATTGGAAATTCGAACAAAATATGCAGGATCAAATCCTAAGCATCCGCTCGATCAAACTATGAAAAATAAATTTATAGATGAGGTAATTATAGCCCATAGTTATGATCATGGCCTGCATACATTGGATGATTTTGGAGCTCAGTCTGAAAAATTAAATTTTGAGCTGGTGTTTGGTCTTATAAATCCGTGTATGAAAAAATATGGTTGTGAAAAGGATACTCTCACAGGAAAATTTGCTCGGATTCATAGTGTGGAAGGCCAAGCAGCAATGATCCAATATATGGTTTCAGAGGCAGATTCAAATTTCCAAGAGAAAGCAAAAGAGATTATTGATTCTAATTTCCCGGTGAATGATTTAAATAAATATAATTATGCCAATTTGCGAGCTTATAGAGGGAGAAAAGAGCCATACAAACTGAGATACGTAGAAGTGGGGAATGAACCTTATTATCAGGAATATAATAAAAATCCCGAAGGTTTCGCCCAATTTTATATAGATCAATGCCGGGCAATAAAGAAAATTAAATCCGATTTGCAATGTATTATCCCTGGACAAGGAGATTATTATGAAAAGGTTTTAAAAAAGTTTATGGAAATCGCTAAAGGAGAGGGATTAATTTCAGGAGTTGCCACTCATGATTATTTTTTACATACAAAACCAAATGGTGAATATTATAATAATAGGACTGAAAGCTTTTTAAGAACTATGGCCGGTCCTTTCGCGGACAATTATTATAGGTACCAATATGTAAAAGGTTTAAATGAAAAATATTTAAAGGATGAACCTGATTATAAAAATTTATTTTATTTAAGTAATGAATATAGCAGTATTTTGAGAAATTATAAGCAAGAAGTTCCTGATAAGTTCGTGGACGCGGCAATGACTTGGTCAGAATTGGCTTATTTATTGGAAAATGGTTTTCGAGCAGGAGCTTCATTTGTATGGAACTCGGCTTCTTGGGGAGAGGGGTTCGCGCATGGACTTGTCGGAGATTATAATAAAATTCCAAAATTAAATTTAAATGGGGAAGTTTTTCAAAATTATGCACGTCACTTTGGTTGGGGAGGAAAAGTTTTAAAAACTGAATATGATAATTTAATAAAAGCTGATCCGATTTCAAAGTTAAACGTTCCACAAACCACGGTAATATCCAGCATTTCATCTGATAATAAAAAATTATTTATTTCAATTATCAATAGGTCCAATGAAGATTTGAATTCCACTTTTGATATTGCTAATTTTTCCGTAGGGACTCAAGGAAGATCATTTGTCTTGGATGCTTCAAACATAATGGATTCACATGAAAAGATTCATTTTACACAAAAAACATTTAATGCTAATAAACAATTTAATTATAATGCTCCGGCTTTATCAATTTCA
>LBOO01000008.1:13950-50914 GCA_000989565.1 Candidatus Peregrinibacteria bacterium GW2011_GWA2_33_10
GGCGGATCAAGTAGCGGTTCCAACGCAAACTCAAGTTCAGGTGGCGGATCAAGTAGCGGTTCCAACGCAAACTCAAGTTCAGGTGGCGGATCAAGTAGCGGTTCCAACGCAAACTCAAGTTCAGGTGGCGGATCAAGTAGCAATACAAACAACAATAATTCAGGCAAGGATCCTGTAAGTGTAAAACCTCGTGAGGATGATGTGAGTATTCAAGCAAGTTTTTCGGATTCACAAAAACACCGTTTTAGAATAGCCATAGCGTTCGCAAAACAAAATGGCTTTGTTAAGGGATTTTCTGATAATACTTACAGGCCGGATTTAAATATTAATCGAGCTGAATTTTTGAAGGTATTTATTGAATCACAATATTCCGATAAATCATCGGGTGAGAATTGTTTTATAGATATTAGAAATGAATGGTTTTCTCCTTATGTCTGCGCGGCTAAAAGGTTAAGAATTGTGGATGGATATCCTGATGATACTTTTAAGCCGGATCATCATATTAATCAGGCAGAAGCATTAAAAATTGTCTTAAATTCTTTTAATTATAAAATCAGATCACCAAAGAAAAATGAAGAGTGGTATGTTCCTTATGTAGAGGTAGGGCGTGAACAAGGTATGTTTACGAGGATGAGAGAGAACCCGGAGAGAAAAATAACGAGAGCGGAAATGGCCGAGATTATATATCGGTTGAATAAATAAAATCAAATGTGACCGGTGACTTGGAATAAATTTTATTTCAGGTTACCGGCCACCAACTGAATATCCACTTGAACTTTAACGATTAAATATATGAAATTACATCAACAATTTTCAAGTACATAACTTTAATATGGACCAAAAAAGGATCTGAGATTAGCGATTAAATCAATCAGCTTTTGATGTTAAAAATTTTCATTCAAGTTTTTCAAAATAAATTATGTAAATTTTTTTTCTTTTTTCTGTTATACTTTGTGAGTATTAATTTAACTTTAAATTTATGAAAAAGTTTTCTTATGGAATAGCTTTAGGGTTGCTTATAAGCTTTATTCCGGCAACAATCGCAGCAACCACTTTTTTTGATGTTCAATTAAATTCCTGGTACAACGATTCCGTAATGAAATTATCCGGTTTGGGAATTATACAAGGTTATAGCGATGGATCTTATAAACCTGATAAAAATGTGAATAGAGCGGAGTTGGCTGTTATTATTGATCGTCTTTTAACTTATGTTGAAAATGAGAAACAAAATAAAAAATCGGAAATAACTAAAATCGATGAAGAATGGAATGAATATATCAATTATGAATATGATTTTTCCATTAAATTTCCGGCGAATATTGATCATGCCAATGGCTCTTGCACATGGGAAAATGAGTCTTATCGTCCGGAAACAGTAGCTCTTCCGGTTAAAATTTTTGAAGGTAATAATGACTTTTTTATTGCGAATGAGTTTTATTTCAAATTAACAAAAGAAACAATAAAAGGTGATGTAAATTATTTTGAAGGTTGTGAAAGGGTTAATAATTCTTATGAAAATTTGAAAAATGAATCTGAACGAAGTTATCAAAATTCATGGAATTTAAAAATGAGACTTGTTAAAAATGATCAGGAATTGGAGACTTTTATTCATGAAAATTATGGACAAGGCTGTAAAATTAAGGGAAAAACCGGAACGACTCAAAATGGTGTTTATAAAGTGGAGATATTGACTGACGGAAAAGATTTGGATATGTCGACATGCGTGTTAAATGGCGCGTATTCTCTTTTTTATAATAGTAATACCAATGCAGCCGTAACTTGGGGTATGGGGCAAAGTTATTCATTTAGCAAACAAGGGATTAAGTATGATGAAGAAATGCTGACAAGCTTTAAATTTATTGATAGTAAATGATTTATTGTAAGAAAGCTCTAAATTAATCGTTATTATATTTGAATTCAAAATAATTAACTTTATAGAAAAATGAAAAAATTTACTTATGGAATTATAATCGGATTGCTTGTTGGATTTATTCCGGCAACAATCGCGGCAACTAAATTTTATGATGTAATAGAAAATTCGTGGTATAGCGATGCTGTAACAAGGCTTTCTGATCTAAATATTATTCAAGGCTATGAAGATGGATCTTTCAAACCGGATAAAAATGTAAATAGGGCAGAAATGGCTGTGATTATTGATCGACTTTTGACTTATATTCAAACAGGAAAAGCTCCCGAGAAAAAGCCGGTTTCTGAAAAGTTAATCTACTCTGATGATAGCTTGAATATTTCATTTTTATATCCAAAAACATGGGGAGAAATAACAAAAAATAAAGATTTGGATCAAATACAGGTTAATGTAAAGGGTTTAGATAAAAATCCTGTTACTTTTCTTGTTGCTGACAATCCCAATTTCGAACCATTAGGACGCGGGGGATATTGGGGTGATTGGGGATCTCAAATTGAAAACGAGAGCGATGTTAATAATTTTTGTTTAGATAAAAGCAATTGTCAGACTTTTACCAATAATAATGGAATTAAATTCGCTAAATATGTTAATACTGAACAAATAATGATGAATGAACCTAAAACTCATATTGATTATTATTTATTTAATAAGCACAGTCTTTATCAAGGAGTAATAATTTCCACAATAGCTTTTTCAGAATATGATTACTCAAAATTAACCAAAGAAATTGAAGAATTGGTTTTTTCAATTGATTTTGTTAAAGATTCCGGTTACGCCAAAAAAACTCATTTTGATGATAAATTAAAAATCAGTTTTGATTATCCGGAAACTTTTGGAGAATTAAAATCAAATACTAATTGGGAAATTTATACTCTTGCTGAAAATAGCGGGAAAAGCTTTCTAGCAGCTAATAATCCGAATATTGAATCTCCGGGACGTGGCGGATTTTGGGGAGACACAGGTAAAAATATTAAAAGTAAAAATGATGTTGTTGAATATTGCAGCGATAAAATAAATGAAACCAATGCAGGCAAAAATGAATGTCAAATATTAGTGAATAAAGCAGGTATTACTTTGGCAAAATATTTAAATAATATTTGTTTAAGCGAGGGTTGCAGTGAACCGAAACAACATATTGAATATTATTTCTTTAATGAAAAAAGCGACTTTAGCGGATCTGTTCTTTCAACGACTGAACTTTTAAATTTATCTTTAACTCAGGCTGAAGAATATTTGGATATGCTTTCCGGCACAATCGAGTATGAAGAATAAAACCATTGATGTTGTATAACAAAAAAGTCCGAAATTATCGGACTTTTTTGTTGGGTGCGAATAATATTGATATTTCTTTTCCGGTTAAATCCACAATGGATTTATGAGCGTTCTTTTTATTAAACAATTGTGGATAGTTTTGTGAATTGATTTTTCTTAAATTAATTTTATTGGAAGCAATTTTAATATTTTTTTGATTTTTTCTGATTTTTTTTATTATATTACTTATAGGAAGCCTTAAAATATTTTCTTTGATTATATATTTATTTGTTTTTCGATTTTTTTTTATTGAAGTGTACATTAAATAATGGATGTAATTTAAAATATCATGATGAATGGTTATTATTTTATGAAACTCTTTTTCCGACTTCAATAAAATATATTTCCCATATTTTTCCAATTTACTTGGAAATTTATCACTATTATTCGGCGTAATTAAAATATACTTTTCATTCGCCTTTAATGAAAATTTTGTATCTTTTTGATAACTTTTCTTATGTATTTTCCCCACAATAAATTTAACGAATAATTCTCTGTGAAGTTTAGCCGAGCAGAAGCGGGGAAATTTCCCGGACAATAAATTTTCCCAATAATTTGTAAAATTATTTTTTAATATACTGTCTTTTTTTAAAGATCCAAATATATCGGCATTTTTTATGATCCAGCTTTCTGTATTACACATTAAAGAAATAATTTTTTGCTGATCTGTTTTTATATTATATTTTTTTAAAAGTTTTAAGGTTTTTAATATATATTTTTGATTTTTTAATAAAGCGGCATCACAGTACCGATCATGAAAAACAGTTGAAAGTATTGATGATGAAATCTGTAAAATATCGGATTTTAATAGTTTTTTTAATAATGGAACTTTAATTGTATCTTTTAGAAATGAATTAACCGATTCATATTCATCTATTCCTGCTTTTGGATATTTTCCATTACCTATATCGTGATAAAGTGAAGAGATAATCAGTCTTAAATATTTTTTCGAAGATATTTTTTCTTCCAAACACGATGTCAATTTCAATGAATCCATGGCTACATTCAAAGCATGTTCAGCATTATGATATTGATAATGGTGTTTATATTTCTTTAGACAATTAACTGATAAACCTGTAATTTCATTTGCAACTAAATTTGTATCGGCAATTTTTTTTTGTATTGCGCTATTAAATTTTCTAAACATATTTGAATTAATTATTTTTTAATTTTTATTATACCGGCAGTAAAGGCACTTATAGCCAATAAAATAAGGGGGGTACCCGAGGTAGGTATCTTAGGAGGTTCATTGACCGGGGGTTGCGTAACAGGCGGCTGCTGATTTTCCATTGGTGCTTGCGGTTCAGCGGTATAGGGAATATTTTCCGGTTCCTGATATGGAGGGTTAATCGGGGTCGGTTCTTCTATAGGATCTTTTTTGTTGTTTTCGCTAAATGCAGGTGTAATGATATTGATAGTATCATGTTTCCCTTCTTCTATTTTATTCCCGCTGCTGTCCGTAATATTTTGAGTTTCAATAACATAATCCTTTTTAGAATCCATTTTTTCAGTTGATAAATAAACAAGATGAGGACTATTAGAATTAACATAAACATCTTTTATCAACAATTCGTCTGAAGGGTCATCAGATTCATAAATTGTGAAATTGTTTTTTGGCTGGCTACTTAGAATAATTTTTTCAGAAAAAGTCAATTTGATTTTTTCTTCTGTCAAGACTTGAGCACTTTTTATATATGGTGATTCAGAATCCATGGATGAATTTTTTAATGATTCAGAATCTTCAGAAGTATCAATGGTTGTGTCATTATTGTCGTTATTACCATATTGATCTTCTGAATTTGAATCAGTATTATCTTCATTGTTTAAAGGAAGTTGTTCCTCTTCATCATTATCCGGTATATAAGGAGGATCTATTATTGTAGGAATTTTGGTTTCAACAGGATCTTCAGAAGGTTCTACAGTATCAGTATTTTGCGTTTCTCCGGAAGTAGCTGAAACTTCATCACTGTAATAATCACTTTCGTTATTGGAAGTATCTACGGCAGTGAGAGCGAAATAATATTTAGTTCCATTAATCAGTCCGGTAATTTCATAGGAAGTTACGTTTTCCGCTGATATGGATACGGTATATGCTCCAGAGGTTTCATTTACTGTTTCTGTGCCGTAATAAATATTGTATCCTTTAATTTGTTGATTATCAGTTGAGGCATCCCATGTTAAGGTTATTTTTTGGTTTCCGGCTTCAGCTTTCAAATTTTCCACGTCTGAAGGAGTAGTTGTGTCAGCGATAAAATCAGGTGGTCTGGCAGAGACTTCGTTGCTGTAATATTCACTTTCATTTCCTACTGCATCCAAAGCTGAAATTGAGAAGAAATAGGTTCTATTATTTGTTAGATTTGAAAGCGTATATGTAGTTACGTTCCCAACATTAACTACTGATGTATATTGTCCATTCGCAGAGTGAATTGACACCTCCCCGTAATAAATATTGTAATTTGCCACTCCGGTATCATCGGTGGCGGCATTCCATTTTAATTTTACTGTCTTGTCTGATACTTCGGTTATTTCGAAGTTTTCCACAGTTGAAGGGCTTACTGTATCAGCCGCGTAAACCTTTGGGATGAATAAAAGATTTACGAGAACCAGAAAAGCTGTGATTTTTTTTAGCATATTGATTTTTATTTTTATCTTTATATTTTACAGTACCTTGACATATTTAGCAATTATTTTGTATGTAATCATTCACTGAGGTCCGTGGCAATAAGGGGTAAAGAATTTAATTCTTCATTAATTTTATTATATGTTATTATTAAATTAAGAGGCTGGAAACTATTTAATATTAATTTAAATTTTATGACTTTAGTCGCGGATTTACATATACATTCAAGATTTTCCAGGGCTTGCAGTAGAAATTTAACTATGCCAAATCTTTGGGCATGGGCGCAGATTAAAGGGATTGATCTTTTAACAGTCGCGGATTTCACTCATCCCTTTTGGTTTAAAGAAATATGTGAGCAGCTTGAGGAAATTGATTCCGGAGTTTATCATTTAAAGGAATCTTTTAAAAAAAATACAGATATAATAATCCCGAAATCCTGTCAAAAGGAAATGAGATTTTTTTTATCGACGGAGATAAGTCTGATTTACAAAAAAGGTGAAAAGGTACGAAAAATCCACCATATAATTATGTCGCCGAATTTGGATATCGCGGCAAAAATCAATGTCGCACTCGAAAAAAGAGGTAATATTCGATCCGATGGCAGACCTATTTTGGGTTTGGACAGTAAAGAACTTCTAAAAATGTTATTGAATATTTCACCTGACATTCAATTGATACCGGCTCATGTTTGGACACCTCATTTCGCGATTTTTGGTTCTAAAACGGGATTTGACAGTGTAGAAGAATGCTTTGAAGAACTTTCGGATCATATATGCGCTTTAGAAACAGGCCTTTCTTCAGATCCGGCTATGAATTATAGAATCAGTAAAAATGATAAATATGTTCTTGTTTCAAACAGCGACGCGCATTCATTACAAAAACTCGGGCGTGAGGCAACTTTGTTTGATACAGAAGCCACATATCCGTCAATTTTAAACGCTCTTCGAAAAGATCATCAAAAAGTAAAAGGAACAATTGAATTTTTTCCCGAGGAAGGAAAATATCATGCGGATGGTTTAAGAGATGAACAATTATGTTTAGATCCCAAAGAAACAAAAGAATTAAATTTTACTTCTCCTTATAGCGGAAAAAAAATTACCGTGGGAGTTTTGCATAGAATTGATGATTTGGCTGATAGAAGGCAGGATAAAAAATCAGCAAGTGTAAAACCTTATTGGAGCATTATACCTTTGCAAGAAATTATTGGAGAAATATTGGGAGTAGGTGTTAATAGTAAAAAAGCGCAAGCAAAATATTTTGATTTGATTGAAAAGATCGGTTCTGAATTTTATATTTTAAAAGATGCCACAATTTCGGAAATCAGTAAGTTTGATGAAATTATGGGTCTGGCAATTAAACGAATGCGTGAAGGCAATGTAATTATAAAGCCGGGTTATGATGGTGAATTCGGGGTTATCAAGTTGTTTTCAGAAGGAGAAATTGGAGAAAGAAGTCAGATGAAGTTAAAATTATAAGAAAAATTGAGACTTTGTAATCCGTAATTCGTAAATGAAATATTATTATGATAAATTCAAATCAAGAAAAAGCGGTTAAAACTACAGATGGACCAGTACGAATAATTGCCGGACCGGGAACGGGAAAGACATTTACTTTAATTTCCAGAGTCGAATATTTAATCAGGGAACATAAAGTAATGCCATGGAAAATTTTAGTTATATCTTTTACCAATAAAGCGGCCAACGAGCTCTCTTTTCGACTATCCGAAAAAGAAATAAATAATGTTAATGTGACAACATTTCATTCTTTAGCCGCGCAAATGTTACGAAAATTTTTGAATTCGGATTTTAAAATCATTGATGCTGAAACGCAAAAAGAGATATTAAAAAATATTTTAACTGAAGATGAATTTAAAGAAGTAAATGATATTTTAAGAAAATTGCAGGATTCAAAGGAAAGTCTTGCTAATATTGAAGAGAATCGTTTAGCGGAAATTAAAAAATCATATCAGAAAAATTTAGATAAAAATAATTTTCTTGATTTCTATCAACTTTTAAAAACTTTCCATTTTCTACTGAAAAATGATGAAATTGTGAGATCAAAGTGCCGTGAACTTTTTGACTATATAATGGTTGACGAATACCAAGACGTGAATCAAATACAAATGGATATTGTGAATATTTTATCGGAAATTCATCAAAATATTTGTATTGTCGGAGATCCGGATCAGACTATTTATTCTTGGAGAGGTTCTGACGTAGCCAATATGTCGAATTTTTTAATTAAATATAATAACGCGAAAACTATTTTTTTGTCTGAAAATTATCGTACTCCAAAATTGATTTTAGAAGGTGCTTCAAATTTAATCAAAAACAATAAAAATCGTTTAAATACTAATATAAACGCTGTAAAAGAGGATGAGCACAAAATTAATATTTGGAATAGTTTATATGAAAATCAATTATATGAAATACTTTCAACGGTTTTGGAAAATACTTTCGGCAGCCATAGCAATATGCAAGAAGCTGATGTCTTGGATCATAATTGTAAAGAATTATTTTGTTTCAAAGATATGGCTATTTTATTCAGAACCGGTCATCAAGCAACGCGAGTCGCTTCATTTTTAAGTAGAAAAGGATATCCATACCAAATAGCCAAAGATGATAATTTCCGGGCTAAAAAAGAGATAATGGATTTTGTGAAAATTTTGGAATATTTACTGGATTTTGAAAAATTTTCCGCTGATAATTTCGAAATTTGGCTGCATAAAAAAATTGACGACTATAATTCAAAAAATAAATTTTCTGAAGAGAAGCGAAAAAATGTGCTTAATCTTCTTTCCTTCGGATTTCAATTCAGAGATTTTCCTCCGAAAGAAGGATTGATAAATTTTTTGGATTCAATAAAAAACATGCAGGACTCCGATAATATAATTGAAGCTGACAAAATAAATCTTCTAACTTTACATGCATCTAAAGGATTGGAATTCCCAATTGTGATTTTATGGGGTTTGGAAGAAAACAATTTGCCTTTGAAAAAACATATTGATGATAGTTATTTTCTGGAAGAAGAAAGAAGATTAATGTATGTAGGCATGACCAGAACAAAGCAATATTTGCATATTTTCAGCAATAAACGTTATGGAGATAAAATTTTTAAAAAATCAAGATTCATCAATGAGATTGGAGATATGTGTTTTGAAGAAAGGATTTTAGAACAAAAACGTGAAAATAAAATTCGAAAAAAAGAGATGGAAAAAGCACAGATGAAAATGTTTTAAAACCAATATTTATTTTAATTTTTTAATTTATGCCTTATTTAGAAATTTTTTTACTTTTACTTGCTGTTTGGCTTTTTGGAAGATTTTTCAAAAGAATCGGATGGCCGGCTATTTTTGGAGAGATATTGGCGGGAATATTGATGGGACCTGTTTTGCTTGGGGTGGTTCATGACAGTGAATATATAAAAATTTTGGCTGAATTGGGCATTTTCTTCTTAATGTTTCACGCAGGATTAGAAACAAGTCCAAGTGATTTATTCAAAGCCTCAAAATATTCTCTTTTAGTCGCATTGGGAGGTGTGATTTTGCCATTTGCTTCCGGTTTTTTGATTTCAAAAGCTTTTGATTTCAATTCTATTGAATCTTTATTTATTGGCATGGGATTGTCGATTTCTTCAGTTGCTGTAAGCGCCAGAATTTTTAAAGATTGTAATATATTAAATTCGAAGGCGGCGCATATTACTTTGGGAGCGGCCATAATAGACGATATACTTGGCTTGATTTTATTTTCCATTGTTCTGAATATCGCCGAAAATGGGAGCATCAGTATCAATGAAATCTCATTTTTGACAGCTAGAATCATTATCTTTTTTGCTTTAACTTTGTTTATTGGACAAAAATTTTTCACTCAATTACACAAGATCTTATATGAAGGCAATAAAGGTTTTACTTTTACCATTATCTTGGCATTGTTCTTTGGAATTTTAGCTGAATTCATGGGTATACACGTTATAATCGGAGCTTTTATGGCAGGATTATTCATTAAGGAAGAAATTATCGAAAAAAAATTATTCAGTAAAATTGAAGATCGTATTTACGGTTTGAGCTACAGTTTCTTGGGACCGATTTTTTTCGCGTCTCTGGCTTTTCATTTAGATTTTAAAGCCATATTAAGCCTTCCTTTATTCACTTTTTCAGTAGTAATCATTGCTGTTGCAAGCAAAGTTTTAGGAGCGGGTTTGATGACTTATCTCATGGGGATGAAAAAAATTGAAGCTTTAACTGTCGGCTTGGCCATGAACAGCAGGGGGGCCGTGGAAATGATTATCGCGGTTATTGGTTTAGAAAAAAATATTATCAGTAAAGAAGTTTTTTCAATACTTATTATCGTGGCCTTTGTAACAACAATCATTTCAATAATAACATTAAAACCCGTAGCCAAGAGGCTTTAATCCATCTGAGATAATCTTTTTGAAAATTTAAAGCAGCTTTTTTTGTTTTTGCCGTTCTTTAAATTTTTCATCATAATTTTTTTTCAATTCAGAAGCTGTAAAATTGCCTTCTTCAGTTATTATTATATCAAAAAGTTTCGAGGGTACGCGATCATGAGAAAATTTCAATCTTTTATATTCAATTTTTTGTCTTGAATGCAGTCTGTTCTGAGGATGATGATAAACTTCAGTACCCCTCTTTGATTTCCATAATGAAAATTTTGATGTGGTTATAAACATCACAGTTTTCTTTTTGGTCAAATGAAATTCGGAAATAATCGCCAAACTGCCGGGATCAAGTACAAAGTCATATGTGTTCTTTAATGTAACAGCTCCAAAAAACAACATGTCAACATTTTGTTCGTAGTGTGAAAGCATGTAAGACGGGATCACTTCAAAAGGGATATTTGATTTATGAAGACTTGCTATTATGTCTTCAGTTTTATATATATCTTGTTCCGCAACTATAACTTTGAATTTCTCGCCGGAGTTATGCAAATAAGTAAGTACGTCCTGTACAGTATGACTATGATCGAAAATTAAAATGCTTTTTCCTTCAATATTTACATATTTTTTGGCATTTTTAAGCAATTGTTGTTTTTTATTTTTTTGATCTTTGATAACTTCATCAATTTTTTTTAATAATTTACTTTTTATTTTTTCTTGATTTTCTTTTGAATCATATTGAAAAACTTTTAATAACTCTTCATATACATCAAACATATGATCCATTAATATTGCTATTTTTGGTTCAGTTTGACAAATTAACGCAATGATTTCTTTAAAAATTTCTTGAAACTTTTTTATGTCAGTGATCGGATATTGTTTTATCGCATCAACCAAGGCTGATAAAACGATTGTGTCCAATTCCGTTGTTCCTTTATCAAGTTCTATTTGTCTAAATAAAGTTGAAATTGTATCTTGCATATTAAATTACATTATAAAAAATAATATCGAATTGATATATAAACAGTTGAAACCATAAGAGCTAAAATGGTTATAGGAAGGCTGTATTTTAGAAAACCCGTAAAGGTAATATTTAAACCGTGTTTTTTGGCTACCCCTGATCCCACTACATTAGCGGAAGCACCGATTAAAGTTCCGTTTCCACCCAGGATCGCGCCTAAAGCCAATGACCACCATAATAAATCCATATGTTCCTGCCGGCCGTTCAAATGAGTCTGCATATTTAAAATTATCGGTACCATTACTGTAACCAAAGCAACATTATCCAATAGCATTGAAAATATTGCCGCACCCCAAATTATGACAATCAATAATGTTAAAAAGCTGACATCCAAGCCGGCCAAATATGTACCGATCAGTTCCAGTACACCCAAGTGCTCGAGAGCGCCAACCATAATAAATAAACCTCCGAAAAAGAATAATGTCGCCCATTCAACGCTTTCCAACACTCTATGCAGTTGAATATCCTTTATCGAAATAATCACCACTAATGTCGCGCCCATTAACGCGATAACAGCCAATGGTAAGCCTAAAGCATTTTGGAATATAAATCCCAGAATAGTCAGAACCAATACAAATACTGCTTTTGCGATTCTTTTAGCATCTATATGCTCTGATAAAAATGTATATTGAACTTTTTTTATCAATATATTGGATAGAAATAATTTTTGAAAATCTTTTGTGATAGGTTTCAGTTGATCCCATTTTACGATATAAAGAGCAATCAAAATCATTACCAGCACGGTTAATGTTGGTACGGCCATATTGAAAATAACTTGGTTGAAAGTCAATTTGGCCGCGGTACCGATGATCACGTTTGTAGGATCTCCAATAATCGTCATCGCACCTCCAACGTTCGAGAGCATGATTTCAGCTATTACGTAAGGTTTCGGATCCTTTCCCATTCCTCTTAAAAGCTCTATGGTAATGGGTATCATAATAATAATGGTCGTAACATTGTCCAAGAATGCGGAAATAAAAAATGTGAGAGTACAAAAAAGTAAAAAAATCAAGAAAGGATTGCCTTTTGAAATCGTGGTTATTTTGACATTTAACCATGAAAAAAAGCCGGAGGCGCGAGTGACATCAACGAGCATCATCATGCCTGCCAGTAAAAAAATAATTTCAAAGTTAATGGATTCAATTGCCTGATCAAAAGTAATTACTTTAGTTAAAAGCAAAATCAAAGCTCCGGACAAAGCAATTATTGATTTATCCATAACTTCAAAAACTATCAGAAACAGAGCAATTGAGAATACTGAAAGAGCGATAATAACAGATAGTGACACGTTTGAAAAAAATTAAAAAATTGAAATCATATTTTAAATTAATTGTTTTTTAAAATTAATTCTTTAAATTTACTATGCTTAAGATTTAAAGTCGCGGTCTTCTTTTCATGAATTTTAAAAGGATAAGTATCGCTGTATATACACCCGCAATAATTTTGTCTATAAATATCATACTCTTTACAATAATCGACTGAACGTAAAAATCCATTTTTTTTGCGAAAAATTAGAGGAAGATATTTTAAATTATATTTTTCAGATATTTCTTCGCCTATTCGGGTTAATTTTTCTATGTCTTTTAAGGGCGACATATATAATGTGGTAGTTAGGTATTCACAATTCAATTCATTAGCCTTTTTCGCAGATTCTTGCAATCTTAATCGATAACATTGGAAGCATTTTTCACCTTTTTCCGGTGTATTTTCAAATCCTTTTATACTTGTTAAAAATTTTTTCACTTCATATGGACCTTCAATTAAATCCACTTTTTCAATTTTACATATTTTCTTAAACGCATTGAGACGTTTTAAATATTCTTTTCGTGGATGAATGTTGGGATCGTACCAATAAGCAATAATCTCATACTTATCTTTATAATCCACAATAGGCACACACGCGTCCGGACCGCAGCAAATATGCAAGAGTAATTTTGATTTTTTATTCAATACTTCTTTTACGGGTTTGAAACTTAAGCGATGAATGCCTGTTAAATCTTCTTTCATAATAATTTTTTCTCTGTGTTTATCTGTACCATAACCCGCGTTTTTTTCAAACCCATATTCGGGATATAATGAACTATAAACACACATTAATTTATCACGAAACACTTTCGCAATTATGCTGGCGGCTTGAATTTCCAATACTTTTTCATCTCCATCAATAATGAATACCGGTTTTTTAATCAAATTAGTAAAAACAAAATTATCTTTTCCATCAACCAAGACAGATTGGATATTGTTTGGATTTATTTTTAATAAAAGTTCATCTAAAGCTCTTTGCATAGCTAGTTTTGTTGCTTCGCGAATATTTTTTTCATCTATATAAAAATTGTCCACAACTCCCATTCCGAATTTCAGTAATGGTTTCTTCTTATTAGCAAATTTGATCAATTGAGTAAAAATTATTTCTCTTTTTTTCCTTGTTAATTTTTTGGAGTCATCAAGGCTTGATAAAAATTTTCCATTTTCAATAATATTTTCTTTATCAAAACAAACCGCGCACGCAACTACGGGTCCGGCAAAACATCCGCGGCCAACTTCGTCAATTCCTATTTTAATTTTTTCGGGATTCACAATCACTTAAAATTATGAAGTGCCAAAATTATACCATTTTTATTTTCTTTTAATAGATTATTTTGTATAGTGAAATTAAATGTATTTTCTTAATTTATAAAAAATGAAAGAAAAGTTTTTGTTGCTTATTTTTAAATTGAAAATTTTTATGAAGAAAATCTCTCATAAAAGGTATTTTACAGCAAGGGTCAGTGTTCTTATTTTAGTACTCTTGTTGAGTAGTTTTTATTTTTCTCATGACCTGAGTAATTTTGCCGCGAAACTAAAAAGAACTAAAATTGTAAAAAGAGTGGTGCGAACGATATCCAATATGAACGATGAGAGTTTAACGGGAATCAAGCCGGTAAGTTATTTTAATTTTATTAAAGTTAATGATGAAATAAAAGCCGGTGAATGCACTGATAATTGTATGCGAATCACAAAAAAACAAAATATTCAATTTCCGGATGATGGTACCGCTTTATTCAAAGTTAATAAAAAATCCATTACTGCTTTAGGATTATCCCATTACCCGCTTGAAGAATCTTTCTCCATTGAATTTTTATTAAAAGTAAATGACAAAAAAACTTTTATGAATAATATTGGCGAGGGGGCGGTCAAATCTGTGCCTATAATTCAAAAATCAGCTTCTTATACAAGTAAGACTTTTGAATTATTATTTTATAATTATCCGTTTAATTCCATAAATTTTAATGTATATTTAAAAGATTTTAAGGATTGTAAAAACAAACTCGGAAATACTTGTAAAATTACGGCAAAAATACCATTAGATGGTTATAATCAGAATTCCTTTGATTATTATTTTGATAAGCAGTGGCATCATTTTATTTTAAGTTATGATCAAAGCAGCGGGCTGGCTCAAATATGTGTTGATGGTCTTTGTCCGGAAAAATTCAGTAACAAAGATAGTATAATCAAAGGCCGTTTAAATAATATTGATAGCGATTTTTTGGTTGGTTATTTGAAGAACTCTTCGGGAATAGAAGATTCGGATGTTATGTTTATGGACCAAATAGCATTTTATAATAAACCATTAAGTAAGGGCCAAATATCAAAACATTATTTGGATGCGGTTAAAAACAAATTAGATTATAGTTTTCAAGAACTTAAGGAGATTAATAATCCGAGTTCTATAAGCGAGGAGTTAAGATGCGAGGATTATTATCCCGGCTTTAAATCAGATAAACTCAATTGCGGACAGGAAGTGAATCATATCGCGCAGTTAAATTATTTCCCTGACGCTCGTTTTAAAGAGGATTTATTACTTGGAAAATTACATGTCTGGAGTTCATACCAATATCCAACCATTACTCCTTTTTTAGATCGAAATATCGATGATCAAGCAGTAAATCAAACCAGAATCGATTTTTTCACAAATCTGGCAAAAAAATGGAATTATTTCTTTCCTCTCCCAACTTCGTCGTATCCGGATAATTTTGGAAATTTAAATAATGCTGATTATCATTTTTTCAATGAGGCAAAGAGAAATCCGGATTTCAAATTAGGCATTTCATCCAATTGGGCTCAGCTTCAAAACAGTAACCGTTATAATTGGGAATTACCGGATGAATATTATGTTCGCGACTTTAACGGTAAACTTAAAGTAGCTTTTGTTGAGGGGAAAGCCATAGGAACTCCGATTTCTCCGGGAGCACCTTTAGACTATGTTTTGGGTAACACGGCTAATGGTGTTTATGGAGACGGAAAAAAATTCAGAGATAATTTAGAAATTATTTATAAATTGATTGGTGAAAAAAGCCGTATTTCTTATTTAATTGAAAATGATGAAGTACCTCCGGCATCTGATGGGAAACCGGATGATTTTATTTATGATAAAAATGTGAGAGATAAAATCATTGATTTTTATAAATTAAATGTTGATAAGCAAATACTTGATAATATTGATTATTCCAAAATCATTTGGGAAAATTTTTCCACAAATCCTACTTCAAGCGGAATATCTCAAGAAAATGCCCAGATATTAAAACAGGTTTATGATTTGGATTGGAATCACTTTTTATTAGTTAACAAAACAGATAATTTTAGAAATAAATTTCTTGGAGCAATAAAAAATCATCCTGTTTTCACTTCAAATGCTGCAATAAACAATTATGAAATCGGCGAGCATAGAAAAGATCAATGGGATGTTATTCACACCTCCAGCGACAAAGCGAATCTATCGCTGTACCCTCATGATAAATTCAATTGGAGATATTGGCCGGGATGGATTCAAGTGGCAATTAGAAGCAATACAGCCGCTAAAAGTCAATTTAGCCAGTCAACTTATTGGCCTCTTATTTCCACAGGTTTTTATGAACACACTACAGACGTAGAAAAAGATTTTACTCCGGCTCAATGGTTAGGATGGCTTAAGTCCATGGTTGTAAGTGGAGCGGAACATTTTACATATATTACAAACCAAAATGATAATGATTATCCAATTATTAAGTGGGCATGGAAATTCGCAGTACCGGCTTATGCTCAAGCAATAGGATCGCAAGCAGGCGAGGAATTTTTTTACTGTAAAGATGGCCGATGCCCTAAATTATTGGAAGGAGACATTGATATTCCTTATCATAATATAAAAGAATTCTCATTTTTTTATAATGATTATAGTTATTTGAATGTTGTAAAAAAATCAAGGAATGGGGATAAATTATTAATTTCCACAACAAAGCAGACCGGAATTGTAAGCCCAAACGAAACAGTTACTATTAATAATGTTGATGGAATTTCTTCTCTAACATTACCAACACGAAGGCAAGGTTCCGTTTATATTTACAACAAGAATAATCAAAGTCTCATACAGCTAGATTCTTGGCATAAGGATACCCACCCATGGTATTGGTCAAGAAGTCCGATCATGTGGGAAGCGGAACTGCCCGCCATGATTGAAAACAGATGTAATAATATAGAAATATCCACTGATCATTCGGCAAATGATTACTCTGATTTTCGAACTTATTTAACAATTAAAAAACCGGAAAATGAATGTGAGTCTTCAATAAAATATAAATTCAATTTAGATGAAAATCAGTTATCAAAATATGCTCTTTTATTAACAACCAAAAATGAAGTAAATGCTTCATTAAAAATAAAATTAAACAGTTCTTTTATTGGAAATCTGGATTTGAAAAATGAAAATAAATTGAGTAACTTAAATGATTTGGCGAACAGATATGACATTAATACCAAAGATTTGGAAGATGTTAAAAGCAATTGGAATAATTACATCAATAATGATTTGTTGTTGCAAAACTTACGACCGGGTTTAAATGAATTGGAAATCAGCGCAAGTGGTCCTAATTTGGACGCGGATATTAATCTGGATAAGATCATATTTTTAAAACAGAGAAAAGGAGAAACTGAAATCGCTGATTTTTATTTACGAGGATTAAATAGTAGCGGAAAAATTTATAAAACATTAATTCTTGAAAATCCAAGTAAAAATTCCGTAGATGAAAATATCAATATTTATTTGCGAAAAAAGGGCGCTGATTGGCAGTTGGAAAATTCAAAAAGTATTAACATTAAGAGTCAAAATTTTGAAAATATTGAATTTCCGGAAGGTAACACCTTTATGGATTACAATGCTTCATCTTTAAACCCTGACGTTTCCATTAGCCAACAAATAGTTGGCAATGATCCTTATAATTATAAATTTCAGGAATATGAAATAAAAATTGATTTAGGTTCCGGAAAAAGCGCTTGTTATAAATTTGATTATTATCCTTTGGAGGATTGTACTAAAAAGAAATTTACAGCTGAATGTAATAATCAGAATAAAGATGGAGCTGAATGTGTTCTACAAGCCCAGGAGAAAAATACTAAATGTAAGCAAAATATTGATAATAGAATATGTATTCCCGGAAAAAACGATAGTGATTGTAGCAGATTAAAAGATTTTAAATGCGAGAGAGATTATAAAAGTGATAGAAGCGCGTGTGTTTTTAATTGTTATAAAGAAAAATATACGAATTCTTTAAAAGACTATATTGAAAAAAATGATATTGAAAATTTGAAAAAAGAATGCGGCGATGATTATAATAAAAATTATAAGAATGATATTATTCAGGGACTGAGAAGAATGGAATGTAATTGATTTTGATCAAAGAGCGTCTGTAAATTAGACGCTCTTTTTATATTTATTTATTTTTGATAATGTAGAAGTCGTAATTGGTAATTCGTAATCCGTAATTCGTAATGGATTTTTCAAAATTAAATTTGGATGAGAATCAAGTTTTGGCAAGAAAAATTGTTTTGGAGGCTATCAACAAAAATGTTCGTAATAGAAATGAATTTCAAAAATTCAGAAATAAAATTGTTAAAGAAAGCAAAGGTTCAATTTTTCACAATTTATATTTTATTAAAGCCTATAATGATCTTATAGATGAAGGAAAAATTATTGAGAATCCTGAGTTTTTATCATTAATTCAAAAAAGAAGCATAAGAACCATGAGCGGAGTCGCGCCGGTTACGGTTTTAACAAAAGCTTATCCATGCCCCGGCAGGTGTATTTATTGTCCTACGGATGTGAGAATGCCAAAAAGTTATTTGCCCAGCCAGCCTGCGGCGCAAAGAGGATTTCGCCAACGATTCAATCCTTATACACAAGTTTTTGTCAGATTAAAAGCTATGAGGCTTACCGGCCATGAAATTTCCAAAGTTGAATTAAGAGTGATTGGAGGGACATTCAGCTCTTATCCTAAGAGATATCAAAAATGGTTTATAAAAAGGTGCATTCAGGCCATGAATGAATTTTCCCAAGCAATAACAAGTAAAATCAGGACTTCAAAAATTAAAAGCATTTATGGAATCGATACTGTTAATACTTTGATCATAAACAGTAATGAAAAAAAATCTAAAAGATTTGAAGATGTTATTAAAGAAAATGAAAAATCCAAAGTGAAATGTATTGGAATCAACATTGAAACCAGACCTGATTATATTGATAAGAATGAGATTAAAAGATTAAGAAGTTTGGGCGTGACAAAAGTTGAGATGGGTGTTCAGACTGTTTATCCTGAAGTACAGGCTTTTACAAGAAGAGGCCATACTACTGAGCAAGTAATGTTGGCCACTAAATTATTAAAAGATTCCGGATTTAAAATAGGCTACCATATGATGCCAAACCTGCCCGGTTCCACTCCGGAGTTGGATAAAGAAATGATGAGAGTTATTTTTAAAGACGAAAATTATTGTCCTGATTATTTAAAAATATACCCCTGTGTGGTACTCCCGAAGACGGTTTTAAGCCAAATGTTTAAAAAAAATGAATATAAAAGTTATAGTGATGAAATTTTACAAGACATCTTGTTGGATAATTTAAAAATTATTCCTGAATATTGCAGAGTTGACCGGGTAGCTCGAGATCTGCCTTCAGATGAGATTGAGTCCGGATTTAAAGCTTCCAATATGAGGCAGATTTTAGAAAAAAAATTGTTTGATCTTGGAACTCCTCCTCGAGACATTAGATCGAGAGAAATTAAAGATCAAATATTTGATATTAAGGATTTGAAATTAATTAAAAGAGAATATTCTTCCAATAAAGGGAGAGAATTTTTTATATCTTTTGAGGATAGTAAAAAGGATAAACTCATTGCTTTATTGCGGCTTCGATTTCCGGCAAATACATTTATTAAGGAGTTAAAAAATGCTGCCTTAATTAGAGAAGTGCATGTCTATGGTAAGCAGATCGCAGTAGGAAAATCAGGTAAAGACAAGAAACAACATGTTGGTTGGGGAACCAAATTAATGAAAGAAGCCGAAAAGATTGCTAAAAAAGAGGGATTTAAAAAAATAGCTGTAATTGCAGGAATCGGTACCCGGGAGTGGTATAGAAAGTTGGGTTATAGATTGGAGGGTACTTATATGGTGAGGTATCTTTAATCCGCAACCTGTAGCTTGGAAAAATTTGTTAATTCTGAACGAGCATTTTTTTTCTTGTTTCTTCTTGGGTTTTAGTTAATATTTTTTGACCTTGAGGAGTGGAGATGTTTTTTTTGAATTGCAGGAGAATTTCCGGGAGTCTTTTTTCCATACTATGCAAATTAATACCTGCTTTTTTTAATTTTGTGGTATCCAGTACGCAATCAATTCTTTTTGCTAAAGTCATTTTATTCAGTTCTTGTTTACTGATTTTTTTTACTTCCATGTCCTGATCTACAATTTTTTGAATTAATTTGGCAATTTTAAAAGGAGAAGATATCCCCGGATTAGCAATGTTATAAATTCCTAATGCTTTTTTTCGGATTAAATGTTCTGTTGCCTCCATTAAATCCTCTATAATAGTGCAGGAGTTTGGGGTATCAATAAAACGATTATATGTCAACATTTTCGTGATTGCGTTTCTAGGACTTGCTTTTGCTGAGAGCAATTGTCGCGGACGTAAAATTAAAACTTTCAGTTTGCCAAATTCTTTTCGATCCATTAGTAATTCCTCTGCCCAAACTTTTGTCCAAGCATAAAAACATAATGGATGAACCTGATCTGTTTCTTTTTTAACTTCTTTCGCGGTTTTACTTTCCTGAATGCAGCCGCTTGATAAATGAACAAGATAAATCCCCTGCTCTTCACATATTTTTCCAATATTGTCAGCGCCCAATGTATTAATTTCAAAAGATTGCAATTTGTTTTTCTCACACCAATCTATATTTGTTTTTGCAGCGGCATTAATTACTGTTTGAGGTTTATATTTTTTTATTGTTTTTTTAATTTGATCTTCTTTAGTGATGTCTATTCGCGGGAAATGAATTTGGTATTTTTCTTGAAAGTACTCATGATAGAAATTTCCAAGCTGGCCTTGGCCGAGGATAAGGAGAGATTTTTTTTTCATCGTATTTTTAAAATAATTCAGGCATGAAATATTATAGGCCTAATGTTCAAAAATTTAAAGAATTCTTTTGATATTTAGTCCTCTACGCTATAATATTTTTGTCTTCTCCATCTAAATTAATCAGAAGACACCGTAAGTCTTTATACCCATCTTTTAACCTTTTTTACCAATTGGTATTGATATAGTATCAAAAAATCATTAAAAAATTCTAAAAATTTTATGAAATATTCATTGAAAAACAGGAGAAAAAGCTTGGAGGTTTCAATTGGTGCTTTGGGCATCGGCGGAAATAATCCGATCAGAGTGCAGACTATGACTAATACTGACACGTTAGATATTTTTGGGACTGTAAATCAAATTACTAAATGTGTTAAAAAGGGAGCGGAATTAGTCAGGATTTCCACCAGAACTTTAAAAGATATTGAGGCTTTTAAAAAAATCAAAGAGGAATTATCTAAAAAAAAGATATACGTTCCTTTGATCGCGGATGTACATTTTGTGCCGGAAGTTGCGTTTGAGGCTTTGAAATGCGCTGATAAGGTGAGGATCAATCCGGGAAATTTTTTAGACAGAAAAACTTTTAAAAATATTGATTTTTCAAATAAATCTTACAAAGAAGAATTAAAGAGATTGGAAGATGGTTTTCATCCTTTTATAAAAGCCGCAAAAAAAGCCCAAAAACCTCTTAGAATAGGGGCAAATCATGGTTCGCTTTCGGATCGAATTTTAAGCATGTTTGGAGATACCCCTCGGGGTATGGTGGAATCTGTGATGGAATATTTAAGACTGTTTAAAAAACATGATTTTAATCAGATTATTGTGGCTATTAAAGCTTCTGATCCTTTGATTATGATAGATTCAAACAGATTAATGGTAAAAATGATGGATGAAGAAAAAATGAATTTTCCTTTACATTTAGGAGTTACTGAATCCGGAAACGCAGATAGCGGGAGGGTTAAATCGACGATTGGCATCGGTACGCTCTTAATGGAGGGTATCGGGGATACTGTGAGGGTTTCATTAACTGAAGAACCGGAAAAAGAAGTTTCCTTAGCTTATGATATTCTACAATCAACTCATCGGAGAATTACAAAAACTGAATTTATTTCATGTCCTTCTTGCGCTCGGACCTTATTTGATATTGAGAAAGTGACGAATGAGGTGAAAAAAAAATTAGGTAATTATAAAGGAATAAAAATAGCAATAATGGGATGTTCGGTTAATGGATTGGGAGAAATGGCTGATTCTGATTTTGCTTACATTGGTGGGAAAAAGGGAAAGGTCAATCTTTATTATAAAAGAAAGTTAATAAAAAATGACGTTGATCAAAGTGAAGCTTTAAATGAGCTTGAGAATATAGTTAAAGATAAAACTAAAAAATATTAGAACTTTTTTGTCAAACAATTTTAAACTGATAAGTATTTACGAAATTGATAGTTATAATGTAATATTGAAATCATATGTATTTAGTATGAATTATTAATTTTGTAAGTTCAATTCATTGAACTTTTTCAGTAATTATGTTTAAAATAATTCGTTTTTTAGTGAATTAAAAAATTTAATGATTAATAATTTTTGGATTGAATTAGAAAAACCAATAAAAATTTTAGCTCCAATGGCTTCAGTTACTGATAGCGCATTCAGGCAAATCTTGTGCAAATATGGGAAACCTGATGTTTTTTTAACTGAATTTGTGCCGGCTGATGCTTTAATGAATGATAAAGGCAGAGAGGTAAAAATGATTGATTTATATTTTGATAAAAAAGAAAAGCCGATTGTTGCTCAAATTTTTACTTCTAACGCAAAACATATTTTTAAAACGGCAAATTTATTAAAAGATATGGGTTTTGATGGAATTGATATCAATATGGGTTGTCCGGAAAAAAATATTCAAAAACAAGGCGCCGGAGCGTCGCTCATCAGAACGCCGGAATTGGCTAAGGAATTGATCAGCGCTTGTCAGGAGGGCGCGCCAAATTTGCCTATTTCCGTAAAAACGAGGATCGGATATTTAAAAAATGAAGTAGAGAGTTGGTTTAAATGTTTAGGCCAAACAAACTTAGCCGCTTTGATCGTGCATGGGCGGACAAAAAAACAGATGTATCAAGGTTTTGCTGATTGGGAAGCAATTAAAAATGCCGGAGATATTGTAAAAAGTTTAAATAAAAATATTATTTTTATTGGTAACGGTGATATAAAATCATTGGAAGAAGGTTTGGGAAAAACCGAGAAATATGATTTGGATGGTTTTGCTGTGGGGAGAGCAGTTTTAGGGAATCCGTGGTTTTTTAATAAGAAAGAAAAAAAAGAAGATAAATCGCTGGAAAAAATTATTGCAACCCTAAAAGAACATGCGGAAACTTTTGATAAATTATATTCAGGGAAAAAGAATTTTTTAATTATGCGAGGCCATTTCAGTGGGTATATCAGTGGTTTTCCCGGGGCGAAAGAGTTAAGAATGAAGTTGATGCAGGTGAAAAATATTAAGGATCTTGAGTCGGCAATAAATAATATGTGATTAATTACTCACTTTTTTCTTGATTTTTATTTTAAAAAAGGCTTTAGTTGATAATTATACATTTTTTAAAATATGAAAATTTCAGCAATATTATGCGCTTATAATGAAGGAGAAAGAATTGAAAAGGTTTTAGAAATATTAACTTCTTATTTTAAATTTGAAGATATTATCATTGTTAATGATGGTTCTACGGACAATACTGATGAAAAGATATTAAAATTTACTGATCCCAGGATTAAATATTTAAAAAATGAAAAAAATATGGGGAAAGGATTTTCTATGGATAGAGCCATGGAAGAAGCGGCATCAAATATAATATTTTTTGCTGATGCTGATATCAAGGGGTTAAGCCATAATCATATTGATAAAATTTTAGAACCGGTAATAACTCAAGAAAAAGATATGTGTATTGGTATGAGAGATAGAAATATTTACGCAATTCCGGGTGTATTAAAATATTTTACGCCTTTGCTTGGTGGGGAAAGAGCTATAATTAAAGATTTATGGAAAAAGATACCTTATAATTATAAAAGGCGTTTCCAAATAGAAGTGGCTTTAAATTTTTACGCTAAATATTTTGGTAAAGGTTACACGTATTTTACTATAAATGTCAGACATTTATTTAAAGAAAAAAAATATGGTTTCATTAAAGGCTCTATTTATAGAATTTGGATGTATTTTGATATGATTTTTGCTTATTTTAATTTATATTCCAAGTTTTTATTCAAGAAATATTTTAAATAAATAATTTTATTTTTATTGATTTATTGTATATTTTACACTCAAATTATTAAGATTTTTTAAAAATGAATTTGGCAAATATTGATTTTGATAAAATTTTGAATTTTGAACTTTTCAATAATAATGTTGAACAATGGTTAATTGTTATTGCTTTATTTATAGTTTTTTTTGCTGTTTTTAAAGTCCTAAAATTTTTATTTGGAAAGAAAATCAAAAAAGCAGCGACCATGACTCCCTCGCGAATTGATGATATTTTAGTGGATTTGTTTTCAAGTATTCCCAATTATTTTTTCACTTTTATTGCGTTATATATTGCTCTAAAATTCGTTATTTTACCGAAAAGCGTGAATAGAATATTGGAGGGTTTATTTATTATTATCATTATTTTTCAAGTCATTAAATTCATTCAAGCTTTTATCATTTATTTTTTCAATAAAATTTCAGAAAAAGAACAGGAGTCCGAGCGTAACAGTGAGATGGCCATAAAAGGCATTACTCTGGTGATTAAAATTATTCTTTGGACAATCGGTTTTCTATTAATATTATCAAACTTGGGTCTTAATGTATCAACCTTGGTGGCGAGCTTGGGAATTGGAGGCATTGCCGTGGCTTTAGCTGTACAGAGTATTTTGAGTGATATTTTCAGCAGTTTTTCCATATATTTTGACCGGCCATTTGAAATTGGAGATTTTATCATAGTTGGAGAACATATGGGAACTGTCAAAGATATCGGCATTAAAACAACCAGAATTCAATCTTTACAGGGCGAAGAGGTGATAATTTCCAACAAAGAATTAACTTCTACAAGAATTCAAAATTTTAAAAGGATGCAACAACGTAGAATTGTTTTTAAAATCGGTGTAAATTTTGAAACGAGTTTGGAAAAATTAAAAAGAGCCGGAGAAATAATAAAAGAGACAATAAAAATACAGGAAAATGTGCAATTGGAGAGAGTTCATTTTGTTAATTTCGGAGATTATAGTTTGAATTTTGAAGCAGTATATTTTGTTTTGAATAGTGATTATAATTTATATATGGATATTCAGCAGAATATTAATTTTGAGATAAAGGAGAGTTTTGAAAGGGAAGGCATAAATATGGCTTATCCGACGCAGATGGTGTATGTCACTAATCATTGATATTCTTCCATTTTTCCTATAACATGAAATCACCTTTTTACATTTTTTAAATTTTTTTTTATGTCCGGTCATTCAAAATGGCATTCCATTAAACACAAAAAAGGTTTAGCTGACGCAAAGAAAGGAGCTGTATTTACGAAGCATGCAAAATTAATCGCATTAGCCGCAAAGTCAGGCGGCGATCCGGAAACCAATCCGGGGTTGAGAGTAGCCATTGATGACGCGAAAGTTGATAATGTGCCAAATTTAAATATTGAAAGAGCGATAAAAAGAGGCACAGGCGAATTAAAAGATGAAATGGAAATTACGGAAGGATTTTATGACGCTTATGGCCCATCAGGAACAGCATTTTTTATTCAGTATCTTACAGACAATAAAAATCGAACTTTAGCCAGTATAAAAACTCTTTTAAATAAACATGGCGGCAGGATGGGAGAGGCGGGAACTGTCGCATGGATGTTTGAACATAAAGGAATTATACAAATTGAAGCGGATAAAGAGAAGCATGAGGAAATAGAACTTGCATCAATTGACGCGGGAGCCGAAGACTTTGAAAGCGAGGAAAATTCAATTAATATTTATACTGAGTCGGCAAATCTGCATGAGGTAAAGAAACGACTGGAAGAAAACGGATATAAAATTGAAATGTGCAAATTAATTTTCAAACCTAAAAATTCCATAAAAATTTCCGATAAAGAAGAGGCTGCCAAAGTAATTAAACTGGTTTCTTTATTGGAAGATGATGAAGACGTGGTGAATGTTTTCAGTAATTTCGATATTGAAGAAAACCTTTTAAATGAAATTATGGGAGAAGAATAAACTAATTATTCGGCTCTTTATCATTTGGTTTATCTGGTTGAATTTGCTCTTTGATTTTGTGATCAACATCAAAATTCTCTTTATTATTTTTGGAAAACGGACGAGAAATTTTTTCTTCAATGTGAAATTCAATCGGAGGTGATTGGCGGGTATCAGCCTTGGGTTCAATTACATTCGGTTGTTCTTCATTGGCTTTTTCTTTGGAAAAAAATTTTTGAGTTAATTTTTTTATTTGTTCTTCACGATGTTTATCTTTGTTTTCAGTATGTTTATTAATATTAGTTTGAGTTTTGGATGGGATGTCTTTTTCTCCGGAAATTTGAGTATTATTTGTAAGTGTTTTTTCTAAAATCGGTGTGGTTTTTTTTTCTTCCGCTTCATCAATAAAAGGTACTGATTCGCCAAATAATCGTTGATGCTGGTATTCTTTGATTTTTTGAATTACTCTATTTTCGACCTCATGAATATTTGTACTCTCAACACGGAAGCCGGAAGCGCGCGGGTGTCCTCCTCCTCCAAACATTTCCGCAATATGAGACGCGTCCACCGCATTTGTGGTTGTTCTTATTGAACCGGAAATAAGTCCTTTTTTCTTTTCTTTTAATAATAAAATCACTTCCGCATCAGGATCATTTGTCAGCAAATCATCAATTATACTGCCTACTTCATCAGGATGGCTTTCTGTTTCTTGAAAATCCTTGGATTCTATCACCGACCAAATTATTTTATATTTTCTATCTGTATGTATTTTTGACAATACTCTTCCCCATAATTTTAATGTGCTTAATTGTTTGGTTTTATACACGTTTTTAATGATTTCTTGTTGACGGGCTCCCATAATTACCAATTCAGATGAAATTTCCAATGATTTGGGAGTTGTATTGGCATTTTGAAAACTACTTGTATCCGTGATTATGCCGGCAAGAAGAGATGTGGCGATGTCTTCATCGAAAAGAGGCATTTTATTTGATAATTCTTTAATGAATTGATACAAAATTTCAGTTGTTGATGCGGCGGTAATGTCAATGATATTTACGCGGCCAAAATAGGAATTGGAGGCGTGATGATCAATATTAATGACCGGAACAGTGTAAAAAATTTCCGGATTGTTGGCGTAAATCGGTCCTAATTGCTGTAAATCCCCTGTATCCACTGTAACAATTACATCATATTTAACCGGTCCGTGATGAAACGTGACATCTTTATCTGTAAAATCCCCAACTTTTGGGGTAATCACTATATTGACTTTATTATGTTCAACTTCATAGCGAATGTGATCAACAGAAGCGTTGGTGGAATCCAATGTAACGATAAAATCGCGATTGATGCTAATATTTTCCTTTATGTAATCCCGAGGATGCAAAAATTCATATATATTTGGAATCGGATCATGGCAAACGGCTGTTACCTCTTTACCCAATTTTTTTAACACAAAAAACAGGGCAAGCGTGCTGCCTATAGAATCCCCATCAGGTGGAGTTGAAGGCAGAATAAGAAATTTTTGATTCCGTTTTATTATATTAAGGGCATTTTGTAGTTCTTCATTTATTCCCATAAAAAATTTAGGGTAGTTAATTTATTTGATATCCAAAACAATTCTGTTAATTATAAAATTAAGTTGGCATTATGTCAATTAAAGCCTTTGCAGTGAAGGAGATTATATTACATAGTTGATAATTTTTCGCAAGGGATTTTTTGAAAGTCAGTGATTAGTGATCACTGAGTACTGATCGCTGCGTCTATTAATTGGAATTCCAGATTTTCATTATTTTGCCAGGTATTTTTATTGAGTTTAATCACCAGATCCATTTTTTTATCTTCTAAAAAAAGATTTGAATATTGGGCAAAATTAAAAGCTATGCATCGAAAACTTTTACTGTCTTTAATTGAATTAAAGCTAATATGCTTGCCTGTGCTTCCCAATTCTCTCAGATTGGAAACGCGTGTATTTCTAAAAAGGAAAATCGGCTCGTTATTCGCTACTCCGAATGGTTCGAATTTTTCAATTACCGAGTATGTGTCGAAATTAATTTCCGGAGTTTCAATTTCGCAATCTATTTCCAATTTTGGAGAAATATTTTTATTTTTTAATTCATTCGAAGCATATTCCCGTAAAGAATTTTTGAATTCTTCAAAATCTTTCAGTTCCAAGCTAAATCCGGCAGCTTGTTTATGTCCGCCGAAATGAGGAAGTAATTTTTTGTGATAGGTCAGAGCTTGAATTATATTAAAAATCTCCGGACTTCTGGCTGAACCCACTAATTGATTATTGTTTTGGGTCATTATAATTGAAGGAATATTATATTTTTCATTCAGCTTTCCGGCAACAAGTCCAATTATTCCCAAGTGCCAATCTTTAGACCAAGCAATTAATATTTTTTCTTTTTTTATATCTTCAAGTAATAGATTTTCCGCTTCTTCCATACACTTTTGCGTTTCCATTCGGCGCGTTTGATTTAATTTATTCAAATATAATGCTAATTTTTCAGCATCTTTTTCAGTGCTTAAGAGTAATTGTAAAGCGTAATATGGAGACTGAATTCGGCCTGCGGCATTTAAACGAGGAGCCAAATAAAAAGATACATCCGTGCTTTTCAGTTCTTTATCAATATTTTTCCAGGCTGCCTTGATCAAGGATTTGATCCCGTGGCGAGGCGATCTATTTATGTGATATAATCCATTTTTCACGATAATGCGATTTTCACCGGTCAGAGGAGCCAGATCAGATAAAGTTCCCAAACCGGCCAGATCAAAATAATTTTGAATAAATAAATGTTTATCAGGGAGGTCAGAATTCATAATTATTGCCTGCGCAAATTTAAATGCCACTCCGGCGCCTGTCAATTCTTTATAGGGATAAGTGCAATCTTTTTGTTGCGGATGCAAAACAGCATAAGCGGAATCGGGAAATTCCTCGGGAACAGTATGGTGATCCGTAACAATCACATCAATGCCATTTTCAGCAGCGGTTTGGATTAATTCTTTATTAGCTATTCCACAATCCACAGTTATTAAAATTTTAACGTCCAAAGCGATTATTTCTTGAATGAATCGTAAATTCAAGCCGTATCCATCATTTAAGCGATCAGGAAGGCGATATGAAACCTTCGCCCCCAATGTTTTTAAAAGATCATATAAAATAGCGGATGAGGTTACTCCGTCGACATCATAATCTCCAAAAATTATTATTCTTTCCTGTTCTTTAATGGCTTTTAATATTCTTTGAACAGACAATTCCATATTTTTCATTAAAAAAGGGTCGTGGAGATCTTCCAATTGTTTCTTATTAAAAAAATCATCCACACTTTCTTCGCAAGTCAAATTGCGATTTTCACAAAGTTTTTTGAATAAATTTTTAGTGTTGTCTTGATTAAGTATTTTCCATTTTTTTCCGATAATAGACATAATTCTTATTTTTATTGATTGGATTCTTTCTCTTTTTGCTTGTTCTTTTCCCAAAGATCCAAGGCATGATCAGCATTTAAGGCTGTATCAGATCCGAATACCCAAGTATGGCGGGAAATGATTTTATTTTCAATATTTTTTATTACATCATCCATATTAAAAATTTTTTGTTCTGAGGCAATTTGAGCAATCATTATAATTTGAAATAATAAATCTCCGAGTTCTTCTTTTAAATTTTTATAATCTTCTTTGTTTATGGCCTCTTTTACCTCTAAAGCCTCTTCTTCCAAATGGTTTTTCATACTTTCAATAGTCTGTTTTCGATCCCAAGGACAGCCTTTTTCGGAGCGGAGGCGGGAAGCGAGTGAGAGGAGAGAGAGAAATGAGGGGTTCATTGGAAAATTGTTATATGTCAGTGATCACTGATCACTTGAATTTTGAAACCAATTTATTTCTTTATCCCGTCTATACCATGTCAATTGTCTTTTGGCGTAATTTCTGGTTTCTTTTTGGAGCAGATCAATGGCTTCTTCAATTGATAATTCACCCTTCAAGTATTTGGCAATTTGAGGATACCCCAAAGACGACATTGAGGGAAGTTTTTCGCTGTATTTGTGCAATAATTGTTGTGTTTCAGTAATCAACCCCGATTCAACTTGCTTTAAAACACGTTCATTTATTTTTTGGTATAATAAATCTCTTTCGCATTCCAATCCTATTTTTAAAATGTGATATTTAGAATTTCCTTTATCGTTTTGTTTGTTTTTTCCTGTTTCCAAATTTATTTCCAAAGCTCGCAGAAGGTATCTGTGATTGCGCGGATCGATATTTTGCGCACTTGCCGGATCCAATTCTTTTAATTTTTCATACATATAATCCTGACCATGATTATTTAATTCTTCAATTAACTCATATCTTAAAGCAAAATTCGGACCTGTTTGGGGAATTTGATAATTTTCAGTAATTGCTGTTGTATAAAGGCCTGTTCCTCCTATTAAAACCGGCATTTTTCTTTTCCAAACAATTTGCTGAATAGCTTTTTCCGCCAATCTTTTATATTCAGACAAGGTGATTACCTCATGAGGCCATGCAATATCAATTAAATGGTGAGATATTTTCGAGCGAATTTCTTGCGGAATTTTGTCTGTACCGATATCCATTTCACGATATATTTGCCTTGAATCAGCGGAAATAATTTCGATATCATAAATTTTAGCCAATTCCAAACTTAAAGAGGTTTTTCCACTGCAAGTCGGGCCAACTATAACGATTAAAGAAGGTTTTTCACTTTCTTCATTTAAAAAGTTGTCTATGAGGGATTTTAGAGAGGGATGGAGCATTTGGGATGATTAGTGATATTTCCATATTATTTTTATTAATATTTTTTTCAATCTTTTTCTTGACTTTCTCCTTACTCTTTGTTTAAATTGGCAATGTCGTAGACAGTAGGTTGTCTTTATTAAAGAGGCTGTAAATCCTGCCGAGACTAAATTTAGGAAAAACTTTTTTCTATTTGTCTACGCGTTGTGTAGATTTTTTATTATTTAATATAATTTTATGGTAATCAGCCGAAATAAAAAAGTAAATATTTTGGAAGAATTGAAAGAAAAAGCCAAGAATGCAAAAGTAATAATTTTTAGCCAATATAAAGGATTATCGGTTCATAATTCCAGTAAAATCAAGAAAGAAATCAGAAACAATGGAGCTGAATACAAAATCGCGAAAAAAAGTTTAATTAAAATTTCTTTGAAAGAATGCGGTTATAGCGAACCGGAAGATAAAATTATGGAAGGACCCGTATCTGTTACTTATGGATTTGAGGATGAGATTATGCCGGTAAAGAAAATTTATGAATTCTCCAAGCAGATGGAAGGCTTGAAAATTCTTGGAGGATATATGAATAAAAGGTTAATGTCTTATAATGAGGTTATAGAATTGGCACAAATACCTTCAAAAGAAGAATTATACGCTAAATTCTTGGGAATTATTTCCGCTCCTTTGACTAATTTCGCTTCAGCTTTGAATAATCCCCTATCGTCTTTTGCCAGAGCCTGCAAGGCTTACTCCGAGACTGTTTTAGATAAAAAATAATACTTTTTTAATATTAATTATATTTATTTCTTAACATAATTGTTATGTCAGATGAAAAAATAGAACTCTCCAAAGAGGAACAAGCCGTAGTTGATGCTTTAACAAAGCTAAACATTGTTCAGGTAAATAATGTAGTGAAATTCCTTGAACAAGAATACGGTATTAGCGCTTCAGCACCGGTTGCAGTCGCAGCAGCAGCACCCGCAGCAGCAGCAGCAGCTGAGGAACTATCAGCTTTTGTAACCATTGAATTAACTTCAGCAGGAGCTCAGAAAATTTCGGTTATCAAGGTTGTACGCGAATTAACAGGTTTAGGTTTAAAAGAAGCTAAAGACCTAGTTGATGCCGCACCAAAAACTTTGAAGGAAAATGTAAAGAGAGAAGAAGCTGAAGAAATGAAGAAAAAATTAGCTGAAGTCGGCGCAACTGTAGAGTTTAAATAAGCGCTAAAAAACGAAATAAAAAAAGCGATCGATATCGGTCGCTTTTTTTTTGTATATTTCGCAAAGTTTTCCCATTTTCTTTACCTTCTTTGGTTTCTCTGTTAAAATATTAAGAATACTTTTAAAAAACTCATATTTATGGAAAATAATATAAATAACCAAAATCCTCAAAATCAAGATCAAAGTAAGAGTTCCGAATCTATTTTTGATAATTTAATTGCCAAAGCCAATGCAGAGAAACAGCAAGAAAAAGAAAATAAGAATGAAAATAAGATTTTGGATGGGATTTTGGAAAAAAAGGCTTCTGAAAATGTTTTGAATATTCCGAATAAAAAGGATTTATCCTTGACCAGAATGCTAAACACGCGCAAGCAATTAAGTCTTGGCTGGACAATTTTAAAAGTTGTGGTTTTGGTCGCGTTTTTAAGTTTTGGCTATTTTTCATATGAGTTATCCCCTTCTTTTACATATTTGGACAATACTTCTTTGGGTAAAAACTCAATAAATACCCTTACAAGCACAAAAGAAAAAATTCAAGATTTGCAATCGGAGACAAATGCCAACAACATTGTCGCGGCGCAAATAAAGATTGATCGTTTCGCTTATTTATATGATTTATTCAATTATTATCAAGAAAAAATTGAAAATTTGGAGGAAAAAATCAAATATGAAAAAAACGAAGCAGCCAAAGCAAAACTGGAAAAGAAAATCAATGATGTATATGTGACTGAACAAAAAAAAGCTGCGGAGGAAATTTTTTCTTCACTGGAATTTGTTAAATCGAGAATGCAAAAATCTCTTTATCCGGAAAATATCAATTTGAGTGAAGAAGAAAAAACCGCTTTGATTCAGGATATTGACAATAGAACAAAAAATAAAATCAGCGAGATGAAAACCAAAAAAGAGAATGGTTTGGACATTTTAACTCTAAGTGATGAATTAACGTATGATGGTGCTTCACGATTGCTTATTGATAAGGCATTAATCATCAAATTAAAAACTATGAACATTGACTCTCTTAAATCAGAATATAAGAAGTATCTTGCGGAAAAAAATTCCAAGAAAAAAACTCTTTTCCGTGAAAGCGATTTTTATCTGACCTTAAAGGATTTATCCAAAGACATTAACGGTTTCGCCAAGAATGACTTTTCCGTTGTCGCCAAAATAAAAGAAAATCGTATTAAATGGACTGAATTTATTACCAATATTAATAATTTAACTCAGGATTTGGATGCTTATTATTATGATGATAAAGTTCGAAGAATTTTTTATTCCAGCTTTTCATTTGATTCAAAACAAAAAACAATATCAGTAACAGGCATGAGTCGCAGATTCGAACCTTATAATTTTACTTTATTAGCTGATTTGATTGATACTTTTGAGAAATCCGGAGTTTTTCAGGATGTTGTAATGAGCGGATTTAATAAAAGCAAGCAAGGAGATTATTATACTGCTCCAATCAATATGACTTTTAAAATTCAGAATGGCATTGACTCGCGAGATACAATGGTTTCTTTTAAAGAATATTTGGAAAATTTCAATATAGACACACAAGATTCAAGTGATGATGATAAAAAAACGGATGATTCCAAAACAGCAAAAGTTAACAAGAAATAATAAATTTAAATTTTAATAAATAATATGAAAAATCGTACTTTCTCAATATCATTATTAATATCCATAATTCTTTTCGCGGGGATATCCTATTATAGTTATACGAAATATTCCGCGTTAAAAGGTATAAAAGCAAATATCGCGCAAGGAAATGAAATAATCGCGAATTTTGAAAAAAATGAAATTGAAGACTCCAAATCAGCTTTAATTGAAGCCAAAAATACAAAAGGAAAAATTGAACAAAGAGAACATATTGAAAGAATTTTACCTCCCTTGCCTTTTACCACTGATTTATATCGGGAATTGGAAGATTTCTTTGAATCTTTGAATACGGCCAAATCACCTATGATTGTCAGTACTTTGAATGTTCCGGCTCCGGCATTTGATGAAGAATTGGGAGCGGGTGTAATTACAATTCCTTTGAATATCGAGAGTACGGAAGAAAATTTTTATAAATTTATGGAATGGGTGGAGAATTCAGGATATATTGATTTGGAATCAAAAAATAAAAAAGTTGCCAGATTAATGAGCATTGAATCGATAAACATCAGTTTTCCCGATGAATTTCAGGAATCTACAAGTAAAGAAAAACCAACTGAAATTATTGAGGGGCCAAAAACATTGCAATATAATGTAACTCTCAAAACTTATATTAAAAAAATATAAGATTTTTCTTTATAATTTGCCTGAATTTAAATGACGGATCAGAAACTAAAATTATTGCAGGATGCTATTTTAGCGGGAAACATACCGTCAATGGTTATGAATATTATCAGTTACGCGATTTCGATCCGTTCTTCGGATATTCATATTGAACCTCAAAAAAATACCATTCGTCTGAGATGCCGTGTTGATGGTGTTTTAAGAGAGATTGTGGAATATCCTCATAACTTGCATCCGGCTGTGGTTTCGAGAATAAAAATTATGTCCAATTTAAAAATTGATGAGCAAAGAATTCCGCAAGATGGCAGATGTCATGTAACGACCGAGGAAGCAAAAGAAATGGATCTTCGCGTCTCCACACTGCCAACACCGAACGGCGAGAAAGTTGTAATGAGAATTCAAGATGAATCCAAGGAAATTCCCAAGCTGGAAGATCTTGGAATTGAAGGAGCAAGTTTAAAAAATATTTTATACGGCTTGAGTGTTCCAAATGGTATCATGCTTACTTCAGGACCTACGGGATCAGGAAAAACAACTACGCTTTATTCATGTTTAAATATTTTAAATAAACCTGAAGTAAATATTATGACGATTGAAGATCCGATTGAAATTCAGATGGATGGACTGAATCAAAGTCAAGTTCATCCGGATATTGAGTATACTTTCGCTACGGGTTTGAGAACAGCTTTACGTCAGGATCCGAATATTATAATGGTGGGAGAAATTCGAGACCGCGAGACAATTAATATTGCCATTGAAGCGGCTTTAACAGGACATTTGGTGTTATCCACAATTCATACGAACAGTGCGGTTGAGACTTTGACCAGAATTGATAATATGGGTATTCCGCCATTTTTGATGACTGGCGCGATAAACGCGATTATAGCGCAAAGATTGGTCAGACGGATATGTTCCAAATGCGCGGCTCCGGAAACTCCTGATCCTCGTACTTTTGAATTATTGAAAAAAGAATCGGCTTTGATTCCGACAACTGAGAATATTGATCAGGAAAAACTGCAAAAACTCCAATTTTTAAAAGGCAAGGGATGCGACGAATGTCAGGGAAGCGGTTATCACGGAAGAGTCGGTCTTTATGAAGTGATGAAACTTACAGACAATATCAAACAAATGATTATCGATAAAAAATCCACTTTAGAAATTGAAAAACAAGCCATTTCAGAGGGTATGGTAAATCTTTTTCAAAGCGGAATCATTAAGGCTTTGCGCGGCGAAACCACGATGGAGGAGATATTCAGGGTTGCGAAGAGTAGGAGCCAATGAGAGTGATCAGACATCAACGATCAGTGATCAGGAATGAAATGCATCGTTCCTGATCACTGATCGCTGATTCCTGATCACTGATTCCTGATCACTCTCTTTTGCATTTTCTCTCTATTTTATGTATAATATAAAGATTTATTGTAACTTTTTTTATTTATGGTTGAAAATAAAGCTAATTTGGATCAGAATTTGAAAGATCGGATCGAATTGGATATTGGAGAAATCAGCGACATGATGAGCAAAAGGACTGTTGTTGATAGCACCTTCAAATCAAGCGGGAATAAGGTAATTGATTTTTATCATAAAGTTAATAATAAGTTTGCGGAAAGCGCGAAAATAAAATTAAGAGATAAAATGGTGTTTTATAATTTGCTCGCGACAATGGTGAAAGCCGGCATTTCTTTGGTTAAATCGCTGCAAATTTTGACAAGTCAGACTCAGAATCCAAAATTAAAGAGAATCATTGAGCAAGTTAAGCTGAAAATCGAACAGGGGCAAAGTTTTTCCTCTGCTTTGGCGGATTATGGCGATACTTTTTCAGAAGCTGAAGTTGGGATGATCGGTTCCGGAGAAATCGCGGGTAATTTGAATGTGATTTTACGCCAAATTTCTACGGGAATGGAGAAATCTTATTCGGTTCAGCAAAAAGTGAAAGGAGCGATGATGTATCCGATTATTATATTTACCGCAGTTGGTTTGGTTGTTTATGCGATGCTGGCTTTTATTATGCCGAAATTAAAAAGTTTATTCGGTTCGACAGGTAAGGATTTGCCTATTTTAACGGAATATATGATAAAATTGGGCGAGTTTTTGAAAAGTTATTGGTATATTGTTTTTGGCGGATTGGTTCTAACTTTCGTGCTTTTTAATGTTTGGAAAAAAACACCGAAAGGCAAATATGCTTTGGATGCTTTTATTTTAAAACTGCCTATTTTTGGCGAAATGAACAGAAAAATGGCAATCGCGAGATTTACAAGAAGTTTGGGAAATTTGATTAAAAGCGGAATTTCAATTGTTAAAGCATTGGAAATCGCGGCTTATTCAATTGGCAATGAAATTTATAAGGAAAGAATTATGTCCGCTTCCGAGGATGTGCAAAGAGGTATTCCTCTCGCGGAAAACCTTTCCGGATCAGTATCTCTTTTTGATCCGATGGTGGTTTACATGATCTCAATCGGGGAACAAAGCGCGCAGCTTGATACGATGTGCGAGAAGCTGGCGGATTTTTTTGAAGAGGAAGTTGATGAGAAAACTAAAGGATTTTCAAAAGCATTGGAACCGATGATTATGATTATTGTCGGCGGAATCGTGGCAGTGATTGTTTACGCGATCATGGGGCCGATTATGAATTTGGCGGATATTGGAAGTATGGGGTGAGGAGGAAGAGTAATTCGTAATACGTAATCCGTAATTCGTAAAAGGAATAATTTTATAATATTAAAATTCAATTTACGAATTACGGATTACGCACTAGTGTTGCGTCAAGGAATGGCTAGGGGAAGCGGTTCTTGAAGATCCGATTCGGGTTTCTGTAGTTTAGCTTCGTTCAAAAGGCTTTCTAAAG